>CALJVL010000037.1 GCA_937773775.1 uncultured Flavobacterium sp. | reverse complement strand
ATTTAAACTTTTAAATTTTAAAATGATGCAAATAAAAAATACAATAAAAACAGTTTTTATAGTGGCTTTAAGCTTTCAGATGACTTCTTGTTCTGATACATTTTTAGAAGAAGTTACCTACGGTGAAGTTGATCCTTCTGAAATGACGAAACCTGCAAATGTAGAGCGTGCCATAATATCGGCTTATAGCGTTTTAAATGGCCAAATGGATAAAGCCAGTAATGCTTTTAATTCTCCAGACTCTAATTGGAGTTTTGGTGATGTAACTTCTGACGACAGTTATAAAGGTGGTGGTGGAACAGGTGACCAGAATAACATTCACCAAATGGAAATTTATAATGAAAATGCTACAACTATTGATATTGAGCGTAAGTGGATGGCCCTCTATGAAGGTGTCAAACGTTCTAATGAAGCTATGCGTTTGTTAAATTCTTCCTCTGATTTTGAAGCTACTTTGAAAGTCCAACGAATGGCTGAATTACGGTTTTTGAGAGGTCATTTTTATTTTGAATTAAAAAAAATATACAATCATATTCCTTACATCGATGAAACTGCTGAGACAGTTGCTGATTATGCGAAATCTAACACAGCCTTTAGTTCAGAAGAGATTTGGAATAAAATTGAAACTGATTTTCAACAAGCTTATACTGATCTTCCAGAGACTCAAAGTGAACTGGGACGACCAACTAAAATAGCGGCCAAAGCTTATCTGGCAAAATGTTATTTATTCGAAAGTAAATGGCAACTAGCTTATGACGCAACTACTGAAGTAATGAACAGTAATTATGGCTTATTGAATGACTTTCAACAAGTTTTCTTACCTGAAAATGATAATAATAAAGAAATTATTTTTGCCGTTCAACATTCGATTAATGACGGACAGCCAAGTAATTATAATGGAAGTATCGGAGATAGGTTAACTGCTCCAGGAGGCCCATTTTATTCTCAATACGGTTTTCATCGCCCTTCGCAGAATCTTGTTAATGCTTTCAAAACAGATACTTTTGGTTTACCTTTAGGAACCAATGTGAATGTCGTTGCTAGTGACAATGTAGACCCGCGTTTGGATATTACTGTTGGTCGACCGGGTATACCTTATAAAGATTTAGGTATTTTATATCAGGATACTTGGGCTAGAGATTTAGCAACTTATGGTGCATTTTCTCCTAAGAAACGCATTGTTTCAGCTAAGTCACCTTATTACGTTAAGGTTTGGCCATATGTAAATTCTCTAAATTACTATATTATTAGATATGCGGAAGTTGTTTTATGGAGAGCAGAAGCTGCTATAGAAATAGGGAAAATAGAGGAAGCGAGAACTCTAGTAAATCAAATTCGCAATCGTGCAGCTAATACTGCTTTTGTAAAGACGTTAGATGGTAGTGCAAACGCTGCAAACTATACCATTTCGCCCTATAGTATCGTTTGGACTGATAAAATAGCAGCTAGAACGGCGGTACATCTAGAAACTCGTTTAGAGACTGCCATGGAAGGTCACCGTTTCTTTAATTTGGTTCGATGGGGAGAAGCAGATTCTGTTATAAACACCTATCTGACAGTTGAAAAAAAGAGAAGAACACACTTGACTAATGCTTTATTTACCAAGGGAAAAAACGAATATTTTCCAATACCACAAAGATATATTGATGCTCTGCCAGCAGGTACAGTAACCCAAAATAGTGGTTATTAAAAATTAAATAAAATTGGGCAATCGTAAAGGTTGCCCAATTTTTTATTAAAAAAAAATATGAGAAAATTATTTTACATGCTAATTGCGCTTGTTTGTTTATCAGGTTATAGCCAAGAAAGAAAAGGATTTGATTTAGATTACAAATCTTCCGAATCTTCTTCGTTGATCCAGGACAAGAATTTTTATTTGCTGACTGCCATTCAGAACGATAAAGCTGTTAGCGAAATACTCGAAAATAGTGCTGTTTTTAATACTATTTACAAAAGACAACAACGAGAAATTGGAAGCAAAATCGATAGTTGTACAACCAGTCTTTCTTGTTTGATTGGTGGCTATCAATTTAATGATAAAGACCTCAAAAGTATTAAAGAGGAATTTCAGCACTTGATGAAAGAGAAAAAAGAGCTGCAAGATTTTGTAAAAAACAATATTCGTCCCTCAGGAAAATATGAAAACTTCAAGAGCGAAACGGATACTCAATTATTATTAAAAGCATGGCAGGTTTGTGCTCAAGCTATGAATCGAATCATAAAAGTTTATGGTGTTGGTGAGGCTCCTCAATATGCAAAAATAGACTCTGTATCTTATGACGTACAGTCACATTTTTACAAAGGATCTGTTTTTATGTGGTCTGACATGATTCACAATAAAAAACCTAAAGCAAATACTTTATTTTTTCAAGAAAGTCTTGATTTCAGCTTGTCTCTTTTGTATATGAACCATCGTGATGAAGTGGCCCGTTATGAACCTTTAGAGGAAAAGGAAAACAGGAAAGCAATTGCACATATAAAGCAAATTAACTTTAATGCTTTTGACTATGGCTCTATTTTAATTTTGGGTAATGGTCCAGAAAATTATCAGGACCGATTGTCTGCCATTGGAAAGCTAAACATACAATTGGGAGTATTAGAGTACGTAGCTAATAAAGCCCCACTAATTATCGTTTCGGGAGGTCACGCTCATCCTTTCAGAGCAACTTTCTGCGAGGCTATAGAAATGAAAAAAGAATTAATTGATGTATATAATATTCCTGAAGAAAACATTCTTATTGATCCTTTTGCTAGACACACCACAACTAATTTGCGCAATTCCGTTAGGATGATGATCAGTTATCAAATACCTGTTGATAAAAAAAGTATAGTAGTTACGAATGTTAGCCATAGTAAATATGTAGGAGATCCAAATTTTAATGCGCGTTGCTTGGAAGAGCTTGGTTATATACCTGCTATTATTTTAAAAAGACTAAATTCAACTGCAATAGAATTTATGCCGAAAATAGAATCTTTACATCAAAACCCAATTGATCCTTTAGATCCGTAAATTTATAATATGAAAAAAATACTAGTTTTAGGACTTGCAATCTTTACAGTAGCTTGCCAATCTTTACAAAAGAATGACGCCAAATTAGCATCCCCAGTTGAAAAGGTCAACGTTTTTTTAGGTACATCAGGAGATCACGGGCAAATGTCGCCATCCGCTTCTTCTCCGTTCAATATGATGAGTATTGGACCACAAACCTACCCTCATATTCATTCTGGATATGAGCATTTGGCAAAGGAATTTTTGGGATTTACCCACAGCCGTATTGAAGGAGTGGGCTGTTTGGGAACTGGAGGGAATCTACTTATCAAGCCTATTTTAGATGGTGACATAGCTACATCGTTAATTAAAAAAGAAGAATCAGCTTCTCCTGGCTTTTATGAGGTCACATTTGATAATGGGATTCAGGCTGAAATGAGTGTAAAACATAATTTCGGCATCCATCGTTATAAATTCCCAAGAAAAGGAGCAGGTCTTTTTATTGATTTATCCCATGCATTTGTCAATCGATTCGTTGCCGAAGAACATGAAATTAAAACCAATACTATCAGCGGTTGGATTGACACCCAAACGACTTGTGATAAGGGGATTTATCGTATTTATTATGTTTTGGAGTTCTCTAATTTGGGAACGATCACAAACACAACAGAGCATCAGTATCGCATTGCTGCCTTTGCAAACGCTACAGAAATTGAGGTCCGTGTTGGTTTTTCCTCAGTGAGTATGGCTTACGCCAAAGCTAAAATAGAATCGATTCCCTTAGAAGTGCTAACTGCGCAAACCACAACAAGCTGGAATCGTCTACTGAACAGAATACAAGTAGATGGCGAAAAAGACAGGGAGGATTTATTTTATTCGCTTTTATACAGAGGATTGCAAGCGCCATTTTTGGTTTCGGAATTAGATAGTAGTTATAAAGCTATAGACGGTTCTATTCAAAAATCAAGTAGTCCTGTATACAACGGTTGGGCAATTTGGGATAATTATCGCGAGCAATTACCCATGCTTTCGTTGGCTTATCCAGAACGTTTTGGTCCCATAGTGAAGTCTATTGCTAATTTGTATCCGTATGGAAAGAATAATTGGGCAACGAAACATGAATCCTCCCCTACAGTACGCACTGAACATTCGATTGTGGTTTTATTGGACGGCTATAAAAAAGGATTTCCAGTAGATTTCAATAGGATAAAGGACTCTCTAATTGCAGAAGTAGACCGCTTGGAATACAATTCGCCTGACAAGGCTTTGGAATCCTCTTATGACTGTTGGGCTCTTTCTGAAATACTAAAAATCACCAAAGATTCTTTGTTGAGTACTCAATACTTGAATAAGGCTTTGACATACAAAAGTTATTGGGAAAAAGATTTCGCCGATTTATCCAAGAATGATATCGACAAAATGCCTGCCCGCGGAATGTATCAGGGTACCGTTTGGCAGTACCGCTGGTTTGTTCCTTTTGATGTGATGGGTCTAAAAAAACTAATTGGAGGAGAAGCTTCATTTTTAAACCAACTGGATCAATTTTTTGGAGAGGACAATTACAATCATGCGAATCAACCAGACTTACAAGTTCCAGGCCTGTATAATGCAAGTTCGCAACCTTGGAAATCACAAAAACTGTTTCGCAATATTATGTTGGATACGGTAGTTCAAGCTTATTTTAATGACAATAGCAAAGGAATTGATTCCTACATCGGAAGAATCTATAACAACGAGCCCAAAGCTTATGTTCGCACCATGGATGACGATGCTGGTACAATGTCCTCTTGGTTTGTGATGCGAAGTATGGGACTCTCTCCTGCAAATATAGGTAGCCCCATTTATTATTTGACTGCTCCTATCTTTGAAAACGTAAAATTAAATTGGGAAAATGGAAAATCATTTAATATCGAAGTGCGGAATTATAATAAAGACCAATTTTATATTCAATCGGCTCTTTTAAACGGCCAGCCTTTATTTAGAAATTGGTTAACGCAAGAAGAAATAACTAACGGCGGTAGCCTAATTATAGAAACTGCTACACTACCTAATAAAAAATGGGGAGTTGAAGATCAGTGGATTTCAAAGGGCTAGTAAACAGCCGCTTAATTTAAATTATTCTGGCGTATTATTTTTAATTTTATGTTATTTAATTGAAGTTTTGTTTTTAACCTTACAAGTTCTGGTACTGATTATATTCGTAAAGAAAACCGCAATAGTAATGACCGCCTTTTTTTCCTTGATACGTAAATCAAATTTTGACTATTCGAGAATATATGAATTAAAAAAACTTTTACCATATCTGTCTTTACTATTGGACAACTTTTAGCAAATATTAAAACACATCTTTCTGCTTTTTTCTACTAATAGTTTAATTAATATGCGGACTTGCTCATTTGTAAAACAAGCCTTAATCGAACGAAATAAAACTGAAATATTTTTTCCCCACACAACTTTACAATTACTTGCTAATTAGATTATCAACTTTCATTAATTTTCATTAATTTAGCTTTAAATATTAATACTAACCGTGCACGATTCCGTACACGATTACTTAATTTTCATGTCCTGTAACAGCTAATAAACGGGGGGTTTCTTGATAAAAATATCAAATTCATAACCCTGAGGTCACGGGTTCAAATCCCGTCCTCGCTACAAAAACAAACCCTTAAGCAGCCATTGTTTAAGGGTTTTTTAGTTTTATATCACTCTCAAATAACGAATTTTTTTTTCAGAAATAATTAATTGAGACGAGTTGTCGAGACTAAACATCTTGTCTGTTATATTTATTTTATTTTTAAAATTTCTAATTGCTAACATGCAAAATATAACTAACGTATTCCTATTTTTTTTATTAGTCTGCGAATCGCAGAAATATAGAGCGTACTTAAGGGCATCAAACCATTTTTTTTCTACGCTAGGACTTTTTTTATAATGAGTAGAATAGACTGGAAAGATTATAAACAATACTTAACTGCTATTATTTTTAGAAATAAAGCATACTCACTTCCTTTGTTTTATGATATCCCATTTGGACTAATACACAAAATAATTCGCTAAAGTGTTTTTAGACATTATTTGTTACTAAATTATAAGCTCCGCATCTGTGTATATTACTAAACACAACTTAGTATAATCCTGTAAAATTTACCTCACATTTATTAATAATACAATGCGTTCATCTGTTTTATTTGTCTTTAATCGATTTTACACAGACATTTAACTATCTTTACTGCTCAAAATCAAACGATTATACAAAATGTTTCAGTTCCAAATAAATATTAGAAAAATCGACTCTAAGAACTCAATTTCAAAATTGTGCTTTTTACTAATGCCACTACTATTTTTGGTACTATCATATGATATTAACGCGCAAACAGAAACATCGCCACAAGTTAATTTTTTACAAAGAACTTCGTCCACTGCGCCTTCACAAACGATATATAATGTAAAGGGAGATTTTACTATGCTAGGCAACACGAACTTAACTCTCAATAATTATAGTACCACAACTAATAACGAAGGTAATTCGATGAAATATGTCGATATTGACGGTAATTCTTCTACTTTAAATTCTTCGATGGCGACACTTGAGCTCTCTAATTCAGGAGAAAACGGGGCTAACCCAAATTGCTCAACAGTTATTTTTGCAGCGCTATACTGGACTGGGAAGTCAATTGATGCTAGTGAGACCTTTTCAGTTACTAAAGGTTCTGTTACAAAAAATTACGATAAAAAAATCGTTTCCTTAAAGGGACCTGGAGCAACTGCTTATACGTCAATAACAGCGAAGCCAAAAGGTCCCAATTTTGAAATCCGTTTTCCTGGCTCTGCTCAAAGTGGCATTTTTATTGGTTATCAAGAAGTCACTGATTATGTAAAAACACATGGTCCAGGAGCTTATACTGTTGCAGACATCGCTTTAACAGAAGGAACAAATAGCAACCCTGGATTATCAGGCGGTTGGGTTATGGTTGTCATCTACGAAAACCCTATCATGAAAAGTAGAGCCGTAACTCTTTTTGATGGATATGCTTATGTAAACGGACAGCAATCTGGTGGCGGAGAATATGGAACAATCCCTATTTCAGGATTTACAACAGTTGCTTCTGGACAAGTAAACATGAAACTAGGAATGATGGCGGCCGAAGGGGATGTTGCCACCAACTCAGGAAGTGATTATTTAGCTGTTCAGAAACGCAATGCAAACCCAGCTGTTTACAACAGCACGAACTATTTGACATTAAACCATGCGAGGAATACTATTGACAATTTCTTTAATTCTTCCATATTTCCAGTACCAGCTGCCGGTAAAAGCAGCCCTATTTTACAAAACAACACCGGAGTTGATTTCAGTATGTTTACAATTCCGAATCCAGGTAATTCTGTAATAGGAAACAATCAAACCTCTACTACATTTAGATTTGGTTCCAATTATGAAGTATACACCATATTCGGTTTCGCAATGTCTGTAGATACATATATACCCGAACCAGAAGGTTTTCTAGCAATCAATTCAATCAACTCTGTTACCAATCCTCCACAACCTTATACCATATTACCAGGCCAAGAGATATCATATACGCTTAATATTAAAAATAAGGGAACAGAAGCCATCAACAACAACATAGTAACAATTCCGATATCGAACATCATAAGTTTTGAAGTAGGCAGTATTACTAGTTCGAAAGATGCAACGGTATCAACAGTAAATCTTCCTTATTATGATGACACTAGCCATTCTATTATTTGGAATATGGAAACACTACCACTTCCAACTGATCCTAATACTTTATTAGGGTCAATCACCTTCAAAGTAATCGCAACAGAGGATTGTGCTGCAATTATTAATAATAGTTGCAACTCAGTAATTTCAGTTAGCGGGACAATAAATGGAACAGGTGCGATATCTGGGATAGTAGCTAGCGAGGCTATTTTTAAAGGTTTTGACAACTCGACAGGTTGTCAGATTCCAATTACTGCGCCTACAACAGTAGCTTTAGATACTTCAGGAAGCCCTTGTTTTGCTGCTTTGGCTGGTCCTGATCAAATTCTTTCCTGTGGTGGAGAAACTGTTAACCTAACTGCCACATCGGGAACAAGCGGTCTCTGGACTATTGTCAGTGGTCCTCCTGTAGCCGGTGGAGAAATATTTTCAGATAGTACAAGTTCTAGCTCGAGCTTTTATAGTCCTAATGCAGGAAATTATTTATTAAGATGGACAACCAGTTGCGCTGGTACTAAAGATGATGTATCAATAACGTTTGTTAACTGTGCTATTCTAGATTTTGATGGAATTGACGATAACATTACTTTTAAAAACAACTACAGTTTGAGTTCTGGATCATTCAGCATAGAAACCTGGGTAAAATCGAATGCAACAAATGGAAATAAACAAACAATAATTTCTAAACGATTTGGTACCAGCACAGCAGATGGTTATGATCTAAAATTGACAAACAACATTATCTCTTTTAACTGGAATAATGGAAATAATATTGAATCTTTACATCCGATAAATACAGATAGATGGTATCATGTTGCAGTTACATTCAATGGTACAAACTATAATTTGTATATCGATGGAATACAAGTAAAATCAGCTGTCTCAGGAGTTAACCCCATCCTCAACAATAGTGCAAATTGCATTGTCGGAGCAATGGATCAAAGTAACGGAATCCCTTTTAACTATTTTAATGGATGGATAGACGAGCTACGTATCTGGAAAGTAGAATTGACAGTAGACCAAATTCGACAAATGATGAACCAAGAAATACAAAACAATGGCGGAAATGTCAAAGGAGCCATCGTACCATTAGACATCCCCGGTTTAAACTGGACTAATCTCGATGGCTATTACCAAATGAATCCTACAGATGACATCGTAAATGGGTATGTATTAGGCAAAGCCACATCAGCTAAAGACGGAAAATTAAGAAACATTAGTACGCAACAACCAGACACAGCTCCCTTACCTTATACATCAAGAATTAGCAATCAAAATTGGTCAACAGACGACACTTGGACTAATTATCCTGTGTGGGACGCCCCTAACGGTTTAGCCATTGATGGATCAACTAGGATAGATTGGAATATCGTTAAAACGGATCACTACATAACCTCCACTGGAAACAAAACAGTTTTGGGTTTATTGGTCAGTAGTAATATCTTAAGTGCGATAAACGATTCGAAAATTCAAGTTTCAAATTATCTAAAACTAGATGGGAAAATAGACTTAGTAGGAAAATCACAATTAATACAAACTGAAGGAAGTATATTAGACGTAAATAGCGCCGGATCTATAGAAAGAGACCAACAGGGTCAATCAAACAAGTTTAATTATAACTACTGGAGCTCTCCCGTGAGTTCTATAAACACAACTTCGAATAATACTAATTATACTGTTGCAGGTGTAATGAAAGATGGAACTAACCCCTCATTACCTTCAGCAATCAATTGGGTTGGTGGGTATAACGGCTCGCCTACAATTCCAATCAGCCTAGCACGTTATTGGATATTTAAATTTGATAATTATGCAAATGCTTATGCAAATTGGGTTCAAGTAAGAGAAACTGGATCCATACGTGTAGGGCAAGGATATACATTAAAAGGCAGTGGAGCGGCGGGAACAACTCAAAACTACAGCTTCGTCGGGAAACCAAATAATGGAACAATTGATTCCAATACTATTAGTGCTCATCAGTTACTTTTAGCAGGGAACCCTTATCCGTCTGCATTAGATGCGAATGCATTCATTAATGACAACTTAAGCGTTATGGATGGTACTTTGTATTTTTGGGAACACTATACCACTAACGACACACATATACTTAGAGGCTATCAAGGCGGTTACGCACAAAGAAATCTAACCGGCGGGGTTCCGCCAACTTCATTAGGGGTGGACTTCATAAGTGGCTTAGGATCCAGCACCCGCGGTATTCCAAACCAATTTATACCTGTAGGGCAAAGCTTTTTTATATCCGGAAACACAAATCAAGGAGGTCCTATCGTTTATAAAAATTCTCAAAGAGGTTTCCATAAAGAAGATGAAGTTGACGTTTCTAATATCATGTATAAATCAGCGCCAAATACTAAGAATCAAACGACTTTAGACAACAATAATAATGACATTTTAGAAAAGGATACTTATAAAAGAATTCGCCTGGGTTATAATTCTAGTAATAATTATCACCGTCAAGTATTGTTAGGATTTATGGAAGAAAAAGCAACATCCGGCATTGATAACGGCTACGACGGTTTTAATTTTGATAACTTTACTAATGACATGTATTTCCTGAATGCAACGGATAGATTAATAATTCAAGGAGTGGGCCACTTTGACAAAAATGACGTCTTCCCGATCGGAGTGAAAGCGGATAAAGAAGGGATGGTAAAATTCATGATTGATGGGCTTGAAAATTTCGACAAAAACGAAAAAATATTTATTTATGACTCGGAAAATGACAGCTATAATGATCTCCAAAAAAACGACTATGAAGTTTTGATTACTAGCGGAGAAAAAAAGGATCGCTTTTCGTTATGTTTTAAACAAAAAACAAAAGGAGAAAAAGAGGAACAAAATATAAAGTCAGAGGGAATAAAAATAACTTATTTTCAGAAAAAAAACATCATTGAAATAAAAAAAGAAAACCTACAAACTAACATTTACAAAGTAACTTTGTTTAATATGGATGGATTACCCGTTGGGAATTGGGATATCGTCGATCAATTGCAACTAAACATCCAGTTACCCATTACAAATCTAACTTCTGGAATATACATTGCAAAAGTTTACACCCCAGACGGAGAACCCAGCAAAAAAATTATTATCCCATAAAAGTTGACACTTAAAATTCCGATAAAAAAAACTGCCATAATAGGCAGTTTTTTTTTACTATTAACCGAACCTAATTGTAGAGAAAAAACCAATCGACAGATTAAAAAAAACAGTCCGTCACAACGAAACTGGAATTTATCAAGACCTTAAAAATAATGCCTTCCCATTTCACTTGCTTTTGGTGAATATAAAAATCGTTTTTCTTTACAGTTTGTTAATAAATTATATGGTATTGATAAACTGAGTTTAGATAAAGGAATATCGGTATTTTACACCAACAATAACGAAATGTTAAACATCTAGGATAATTTTATTGATGCAACAGTAGAGCAAATAATTTTTTTAATGTTTTGGGCCAAAATATAGCAAGTTGGCACATTGAAGACAGCAAGCGAAACAACATTTATATTATTCTAAAAAACATACATCCAGAATTTTACTTTACTAAATTCAAAACTACAGAAGGGAATTTTAGCTAAAAAATAATCACTTCCTAAATTCTAAATAAAAGTCTGTAAAATAAAAAAACTGCCCCAAAAGGAAGTTTTTTAGGCCTGATTTTAAAAAGAAAAAACGCTTAATCCAAAAACAATCTGACTATATAGAGTAGTTTGTCGAGAATAACCTCCGTTTAACGAAAAGATAAAACAAAATGCTAAAAAAATAATTTAAAAACCTACCTTTTTCGCGGACAAACCTTATATTTTTAATTTAAAAACAGGACAAAAACGATTTGAAAAACAGAAAAGTTCTTGCTTTTTTACTCAAAAAAAGAATTTACACTGTTTCTTTTTCTTTATGGAAATACAGTATCTACAATCAAAGTTGTTTTTACTAACGAAAGTTTTACTGGCTTTCTATACGACTATTACAAGAAATTACTCGTTTTTTATATTTCAAAAGCGCCCCCCTTATGAAACAAAAATACTTTAACCGCGCGGCATATACATCATTACTTAAAATCGAGTCGAAACAATACTTTTTGACTCTTTTTACTATTATTAGCTGCTTAATAGGCACTACTAGTTTTGCCCAAACCATAACAAGTTTTTCGCCAACCAGCGCTTGCGCTGGCTCAGATGCTGAGATTACAATAAATGGTACTGGTTTTGACAGCACGACAACAGTCGCCTTTAATGGCGAGAATGCCTCTATTAGAATTAACACCCCAACTGAATTAAGAGTTATTTTACCAGCATCAGCCACTACTGGAAGAATCACAGTTGCTAATTCAGCAAGTCCTACACCTAGTTACTATGATTTCGTGGTGAACCCTGTAATTGTAAATAATACGGTTTCAGCCGTACAAACTATTTGTAGTGGATATAGTCCTGCGGCATTAACAGGCACAACACCAACAGGTGGCAATACCACTTATGCTTATTTATGGGAGAATAGTACAAATAATTCAACTTTTGTTGCAGCAACAGGGACAAACAGTGATATTAACTATACGCCAGGAGCATTGACACAAACCACTTGGTACAGAAGAACCGTAACATCGGGTCCGTGTACTGATGTGTCAGCTGTAATAGAGATTACAGTGAACCCTGTAATTGTAAATAATACGGTTTCAGCCGTACAAACTATTTGTAGTGGATATAGTCCTGCGGCATTAACAGGCACAACACCAACAGGTGGCAATACCACTTATGCTTATTTATGGGAGAGTAGTACAAATAATTCAACTTTTGTTGCAGCAACAGGGACAAACAGTGATATTAACTATACGCCAGGAGCATTGACACAAACCACTTGGTACAGAAGAACCGTAACATCGGGTCCGTGTACTGATGTGTCAGCTGTAATAGAGATTACAGTGAACCCTGTAATTGTAAATAATACGGTTTCAGCCGTACAAACTATTTGTAGTGGATATAGTCCTGCGGCATTAACAGGCACAACACCAACAGGTGGCAATACCACTTATGCTTATTTATGGGAGAGTAGTACAAATAATTCAACTTTTGTTGCAGCAACAGGGACAAACAGTGATATTAACTATACGCCAGGAGCATTGACACAAACCACTTGGTACAGAAGAACCGTAACATCGGGTCCGTGTACTGATGTGTCAGCTGTAACCGTTCAGGTAACAGTAGCTGATAATCAGGCTCCCGTCATTAGCTGCCCAGCACCTGCAACAGCAAATACCGATAGAGATGGCGCAGGAAATTGCACAACAACAGTTTCTTTGGGAACACCTACCGCAACTGATAATTGTACGACTGCTGGAAACTTTACTTTTATTGCTAAAGTAAGAGATGCTATTACAGAAAACGATATTACAATAAACCCGCTTACTTATCTATTCAAAACAGGAACCACAATTGTTACATGGACTGCAACTGACCAAGCAGGAAATGTATCGGCTTCTTGTAATCAAAATGTAACAGTAACTGACAAGGAAATCCCAACTATAACCTGCCCACTACCTGCAACAGCAAAGACCAATGATGATGGCGCAGGAAATTGCACAACAACAGTTTCTTTGGGAACACCTACCGCAACTGATAATTGTACGACTACTGGAAACTTAATTTTTACTGCTAAAGTTGGTGGTATTATCATAAACCCATCAACTTATTTATTTAGTATTGGAAACTCTACTGTAATTTGGACTGCGACAGACCAGAATGGAAATATTTCCCTACCATGTAATCAAATAGTAACGGTAACCGATAATGAAAAACCAACGATAACTGCTCCTGCAAATGTAAATACGACAACCAATACGGCCTGTACCGCCACTGCTGTTGTCCTTGGAACTCCAGTAACAGCAGATAATTGTAGCGTTGCAAACGTAACCAACGATCATCCGTCAACAACCTATCCGTTAGGAAGCACTACCGTGATTTGGAAAGTAACTGACGGAAGTGGAAATACCCAAACAGCTTCTCAAATCGTAACAGTAACCGATAATGTAAAACCAACTATTTCTTGCTCAGGTAATTTAATCCCTTATGTAAGTGCTGGAAGTTGTACTGCTTCGGTAGCAACTTCAAGTCCTACAACGGCAGATAATTGTACCGTAACAAAATTAACTTGGACACTTACTGGCGCAACTACTGGAGCTTCTGCCGCAACTGGTATTAATAATTTGGGAACTCAAATATTCAATTTAGGTATCACAACTGTAAATTATAGAGTTGAAGATGCTGCAAGCAATTTTGCTACTTGTTCGTATACTGTAACGGTAATTGATAATATTGCACCTACTATTTCTTGTCCAGGTAATTTAACCCCTAATGTAGGTATTGGAACTTGCACTGCTTCGGTAGCAACTTCAAGTCCTACAACGGCAGATAATTGTACCGTAACAAAATTAACTTGGACACTTACTGGCGCAACTACTGGAGCTTCTGCCGCAACCGGTATTAATAATTTGGGAACTCAAATATTCAATTTAGGTATCACAACTGTAAATTATAGAGTTGAAGATGCTGCAGGCAATTTTGCTACTTGTTCGTATACTGTAACGGTAATTGATAATATTGCACCTACTATTTCTTGTCCAGGTAATTTAACCCCTAATGTAGGTATTGGAACTTGTACTGCTTCGGTAGCAACTTCAAGTCCTACAACGGCAGATAACTGCACCGTAACTAAATTAACTTGGACACTTACTGGCGCAACTACTGGAGCTTCTGCCGCAAGTGGTATTAATAATTTGGGCACTAAAGTCTTTAATTTAGGTATCACAACTGTAAATTATAGAGTTGAAGATGCTGCAGGCAATTTTGCTACTTGTTCGTATACTGTAACGGTAATTGATAATATTGCACCTACTATTTCTTGTCCAGGTAATTTAACCCCTAATGTAGGTATTGGAACTTGTACTGCTTCGGTAGCAACTTCAAGTCCTACAACGGCAGATAATTGTACCGTAACAAAATTAACTTGGACACTTACTGGCGTAACTACTGGAGCTTCTGCCGCAACCGGTATTAATAATTTGGGCACTAAAGTCTTTAATTTAGGTATCACAACTGTAAATTATAGAGTTGAAGATGCTGCAGGTAATTTTGCTACTTGTTCGTATACTGTAACGGTAATTGATAATATTGCACCTACTATTTCTTGTCCAGGTAATTTAACCCCTAATGTAGGTATTGGAACTTGTACTGCTACGGTAGCAACTTCAAGTCCTACAACGGCAGATAATTGTACCGTAACTAAATTAACTTGGACACTTTCAGGGGCAACTACTGGAGCTTCTGCCGCAACTGGTATTAATAATTTGGGCACTAAAGTCTTTAATTTAGGTATCACAACTGTAAATTATAGAGTTGAAGATGCTGCAGGCAATTTTGCTACTTGTTCGTATACTGTAACGGTAATTGATAATATTGCACCTACTATTTCTTGTCCAGGTAATTTAACCCCTAATGTAGGTATTGGAACTTGTACTGCTTCGGTAGCAACTTCAAGTCCTGCAACGGCAGATAACTGCACCGTAACAAAATTAACGTGGACACTTACTGGCGCAACTACTGGAGCTTCTGCTCTTACAGGTATTAATAATTTGGGCACTAAAGTCTTTAATTTAGGTATCACAACTGTAAATTATAGAGTTGAAGATGCTGCAGGTAATTTTGCTACCTGTTCCTATACTGTAACGGTAATTGACAATATTACACCAACTATTTCTGCTCCCACAAACATAAGCGCAACAACTAACACAGCTTGTACAGCCACTGGTGTAGTACTTGGAACTCCAACAACTGGAGACAATTGCTCCGTTGCTTCTGTGACCAATGATGCCCCGACTGCTTTTCCAATAGGTAACACCACCGTGACGTGGACAGCAACGGATGGAAGTGGAAATACAAAAACAGCTACTCAATTGGTAACCGTAACAGATAACATTCTTCCAATTGCACGTTGCAAAAACATTTCTATTGTCTTAGATAATACCGGTAACGCTTCAATTACTGTAGATCAAATTAATAATAATTCTTCTGATAACTGCGGAATCTCTTCTGTAATAGCTTCAAAATTACTATTCAATTGTGGAAACCTAGGCAACAATTCGGTAACACTAACCGTTACAGATAACAGTGGTAATAAAGCTAGCTGCATAGCAACAGTGACAATTACAAATCCTGCAGCAAATGCAACTATTAGTATCTCTGCTTCACCTAATACCGCTATATGCGTAGGAACGAATATTACATTCACTGCTTCTCCTACTAATGCTGGAATTAACCCGCATTACCAATGGTACAAAAACGGAACTCCAGTTGGAACTGATAGCGCTACATACTCTAATACTACTTTGTCAAATGGAGAAACAATATATGTCGAATTAAGATCTGGCCCATGTTCCACCTATGTTACCAGTAATACATTTACAGCTGTAGTTAATGATTTACCAATTGTTAGTGCCCCTTCAAAAATATGCATGGGCTCTACAGGTACTCTATCACCTACAACTGGTGGAACTTGGGTCAGCAACAATACATCAATTGCTACTGTTACCAATGGCGGAGTTATCACAGCAGTTGCACCTGGTACAACGACTTTTAGATACACCAAAACCTCAACTACTTGTAGTAGTACAACGATTCCAGTTACTATTTATGCTCTACCCATTGTAAGCTCTCCAACACAAGTTTGTGTTAACGAAACAAAAGTTCTTTCTCCTACAACAGGAGGAACTTGGACTAGTAGCAATACTTCTGTAGCTACTGTTAATAATGCTGGTGTTATAAGTGGAGTTGCTGTAGGAAATGCAACTTTTACATTTACAGATGGTATTTCAGGCTGTAGTCGTACAACAACTTCAGTATCAGTAAAAGCAATTCCTGTAATTTTATCTGCTAGTGCAACTCCATCCACGGTTTGCAGTGGAGAACAAAGTACTTTAGATGCTGTTGTTCAAGGTGCTACTAGTACCTCAACAACTCTTGTGAATTATAATTTTAATTCTGGAAACAACTATGGAGCCTTAGTCTCAAATGCTGTAGCAGGCATTACGAGTTCGGTTACTAGTCTAACCATTCCTTTTGACCTTAATAACGGTGGAGTTGTCACAACTGGAACTGCATTTGTTCCTAATACGGCTGGTAATTATTTAAATGCAGATGCCCCAGGTAAATCTTGGATATTTAGTCTAGGAGGCACTGATTTACCAAACTACACTTCATTCAAAATATACTTTCAAGCTCAAAGACAAAACACTCGTAATATCAAAACAGTCACAGTCTCCTATACGAAAAATGGAGGTACTACTTCTGTAGATATTGGTTCTGTATCCTTAAATAGTGACAACACATGGTATGTAGGAACATTTACATTACCTCCAGGAGTAGCTAATTCTAATACTCTAGAAATTACTTTATCCATTACAGGTAGTGGTAATAATGATGTAGGAATCGATAATTTTCAAGTTCAAGGAACAAAATTAGGAGCTACATATCTATACTCATGGGCAGCTTCCCCTGATGCAACGGCTGGTCTTCCCGCTAATGCTGCTGTACCTTCAGTGAGTAATAAAACTATTCCAGTTTATCCTACAGTAACTACAAATTATATTGTTACCGCTACAAATACCGACGGTTGTACAAACTCAAAAAATATAACTATAACCGTTTATCCTGACCCAAAATTGAAAATTACTGCTGATTATTGTTTTGGGCCAAATCAGGTAAAATTATATGCTAGTTCTTTAAGTCCAATAGGAAATTTAGTATGGAGTACCGGACAAACAGGAGCAAGTATCACAGTAGATACTTCTCAATATGTTGAAGTTGTAGGCACCACTCCTGACGGTTGTTCTTATGTTGCTTCTTTACAAGTTGCTCAAGAATTGGTTACAGATGGTGATTTTACAAACTTTAATCCAGCCAGTCCATCTTTTTTCACGGAATACAATCAACATCAAGCTTACTATACCGGAACTGTAACTTCAGGATTATATCCTGAAGGAGATTATGCTGTAAACGCAAATGCTTATAGTCCTTCAAATGGTGTAGGGTATCATCCTTCCTTTCAGGGAAAAGACC
>CALJVL010000036.1 GCA_937773775.1 uncultured Flavobacterium sp. | reverse complement strand
ATCAATAGCTTCATTAGTTCTTGTTAAGCCTTTCAATGCTTCGTAAGGATTTGGATAGGCTTCACGTCTTAAAATTGTTTGGATGGCTTCAGCAACAACTGCCCAGTTTTTCTCTAGATCTTCGTGAAACTTAGGCTCATTCAATAGTAACTTATTCAACCCTTTTAAAGTAGCTTCAAAAGCGATTATAGTATGTCCAATCGGTACTCCAATATTTCTCAAAACGGTACTGTCAGTTAAATCACGCTGTAATCTTGACAATGGTAACTTCGCAGAAAGATGTTCGAAAATGGCATTAGCTATACCTAAGTTTCCTTCTGAGTTTTCAAAATCAATAGGGTTTACTTTGTGCGGCATCGCTGAAGATCCAATCTCTCCTGCTTTGATTTTTTGCTTGAAATACTCCATCGAAACGTAGGTCCAAATGTCTCTGTCCAAATCAATAATAATGGTGTTGATTCTTTTTAAAGCATCAAAAAATGCTGCAAAATGATCATAATGCTCAATTTGTGTTGTCGGGAACGAGTGGTGCAAGCCTAAGTTCTCCTCGACAAAATTTCCACCAAATTTTTTCCAATCAATTTGTGGGTAAGCCACATGGTGTGCATTGTAATTTCCTGTTGCTCCACCAAATTTAGCTGCAAAAGGAATATTGAACAACAAACGCATTTGCTCTTCTAAGCGTTCCACAAAAACACCGATTTCTTTACCCAAACGAGTAGGGGATGCCGGTTGACCGTGGGTTCTTGCTAACATTGGAATATCTTTCCACTGCACACTTAAATCTTTCAATTTAGATGTTAGAGTGATCAATGAAGGCATATACACTCTCTCGAAAGCTTCTTTTGTCGAAAGTGGAATCGCTGTGTTATTTATATCTTGTGAAGTCAATCCAAAATGGATGAACTCTTTGTATTGAGATAGTCCTAGTTTTTCAAAAGCATCCTTAATGAAGTATTCAACCGCTTTAACATCGTGATTGGTCACTTTTTCGGTTTCTTTAATCCAAAGCGCGTCTTCAGTTGAGAAATTCCTGTAAATATTACGTAAACTTTCGAATAAATCTGGATTTACAGCTTTAAGCTGTGGCAAAGGAACCTCGCAACAAAGCAATGAAATATTCAATTTCAACCAATACGCGGTATTTGATTAAGGCTTCTTCCGAGAAAAAAGGAGCCAAAGAAAGAGTCTTGTTTCTATATCTTCCGTCAATTGGAGAAATAGCATTCAATTCGTTTAAAGTAGTCATTGTTGTGTTATTTGTTCGAAAGGCACAAATATAAACCTTTAGATGCAATTTCGAAAAGGAATGTTTTTTAAATAAACCGAAGAAGCTCCTTTTTTAATAGTTTCATTCCTTCGGAAGCGACTTCTGGAAAAACCTGCAACGGATTTCGCAGATTCGGTATTTTAATGGGTTTTGGGTCAATGTAATATATAGTGGTTTTTGAATTGGTAAAATCAATCAATCCAGCGGCAGGATATACCTGAAGTGAAGTTCCAATTACGGCAAAATAGTCCGCAATTTCAGTAATAGCGACTGCCTCTTCAAGTGCAGGGACTTCTTCGCCAAACCATACGATATGTGGTCTTAGTTGATTCTCATTATTATCGAAGTGGCCCATATTCAAATCGTCCTGCCAATCTAGGATGTAGTCTGGATTTGCGTTACTTCTTACTTTTAATAATTCACCATGCAGGTGCAACACATTAGTACTTCCGGCCCGTTCATGCAAATCATCTACATTCTGTGTGATTACAAAAACATCAAAATGAGATTCTAATTCTACTAGAATCTGATGACCTAAATTAGGCTGTACTTCCTTGAGCTGTCTACGTCTTTGATTGTAGAAGTCGAGAACTAGTTCGGGATTTCTATACCAGCCTTCTGGGGTGGCGACATCCATTACATTATGTCCTTCCCAAAGTCCGTCAGAGTCCCTAAAAGTTTTGATGCCACTTTCGGCACTTATTCCTGCTCCTGTAAGGACGACTAATTTCTTTTTCATGTTTTATTTTCGGTATCTAGTAATTTCGAGCTGGGAGAAGTGACAAACTTACTATATTTATTTAAAGCTAGTCTTTTTTACTATTTTTGCAAAAAAAAGTTTGCAATGATTGACATCGATTACCTTAATTTCCTAGAAAACATTCTTACTGATAATCGCAAAGAGAAATTCCTGAAAGTATTGGAGAACAGAACCAATCATTTTACTATCGCCGTGGAAGATATTTTTCAGATGCACAATACCAGTGCAGTAATGCGAAGCTGTGAGGTTTTCGGGATACAAGAATTGAATGTCATTGAGCAACGCGATGGGAAAAGTATTGATAAGGAAATAGCGATGGGAGCCCAGAAATGGGTCGATATTAATTCCTTTGACAGTATTTCTAATTGTGTCGACACTTTAAAAAACAAAGGCTATCAAATCATCGCTACTACACCACATGATAATGATTGTCTACTGGAGGACTTCGATATTTCTAAACCGAGCGCTTTATTTTTTGGCACAGAGAGAGACGGTTTGTCTGAAGAGATTTTACAGCGAGCTGATGGATTTCTAAAAATTCCGATGGTAGGTTTTACTGAAAGTTTAAACATCTCCGTTTCAGCTGCGATTATCATTCAAAACTTAACTAATAGATTGCGGAACTCCGATATCGACTGGCAGTTATCTGAAGAAGAAATTTTAATCAAGCGCCTGGCTTGGGCCAAGAATTCAATCAAAGACATTAAACGTATTGAAGCTCGTTATTTTGAGGAAAACCCCAAATAGCGTAACTGTTTATACCTCCTAGGTTTATCTTTTTAATATTGTCTAAGACATTGGAAGTAAGCATCTGCCCCATGTTGTAAGAGCAATCACATTTAGTGCTTGTAATTTATGGGGACGAATTGCAGATTCTCTTAGTCAAGTTTTTACGCCACAAAAACGAAGTTGTAAAAAGCACTATTTTTTTATTTTAGGATGAGTAAGCTTTTACTGTCAGTCACTTATTGTTTATTGGCTTCAGGGATGATTAATTTCAAAGAGTTGATATAATCAGTGTCAAATTCTATAACTCTTATTTTGTTTAGATTAAAACTCATTTCACCATCAAATTGTCCTTCTGTTCCCAAAAAATCGATAATCAATTCTTCTTCATTTACTTCAATAAGTTTACCAAGATAAACTGCTTTATCTGATTTTTTTGCAATCTGGAAAATCTCGTGCTTCATTGCGAGAAAATTTATAATAGAGGGTAAATCTTTAAGAGGAATTATTTCTTCAGCACTTGTTTTTAGTCCTTTAA
This sequence comes from uncultured Flavobacterium sp., assembly GCA_937773775.1. Lineage (GTDB taxonomy): Bacteria > Bacteroidota > Bacteroidia > Flavobacteriales > Flavobacteriaceae > Flavobacterium. Next base: position 20,399 of record CALJVL010000036.1, on the reverse strand, counting down.
GCTTAATTATTCGTTCTGTAAATTCGTAATCTTCATCTTGAATAATTGACTTAACATTTGTATTTTTCAAAATGGTGTAGCCATCGACTATAAAATCATAGGGGTTATTTTTTAGCAATATCCAATCTTCAGTCCAGTCAATTAGAAAACCGGTAAAGATTTCTTTTTTATCTTCAAATACTATTGAAATTAATTGGCGCAAATATTTTTCCATAATGCTTTTTGAGTTTAGATACTAGTTTAGAACAAGCGGTACTTTAGCTCTGGTAGTGTGCAAAGCGAGTATTTTTGGCTAAACAAAAATACAAAATAAAACAGCTTCTTCTAGAGGAGAGACTTTCTCTTTCTGCAAACTGGCTTAAATTATGTTTTCATTTCCCCAATGCTTATAATAAATGGTAGTCATTGTAGAAGTCGAGCTGATGTTTAAAAAAAAAATGATTGTACTCAAGATTAACTTCACTATTCCCCAAAATATAAGCTAGAAACTAAAATCAAGTTCACTTTTCGAGGATAGTTGATTCGGTTTTTTTAGCAATTTGGTATTTCGTTCCTATTAAATCTAGCGGCAATTCATTAAGAGTTCTCAGTGTACCTATGTCTGGTGACAAATATTAAAATTAGCATATACTTATCTAGTAGCTCATATTGTATCTTTATTAGATGCTGTTTTACTTATATTGTTTAGGTAACTTTCTGGCTTTCGTGGCCTGTTCAAAGGCATATCCTATTTTCAGTAGTTTATCTTCTTCATAAGGTCGGCTAATAAATGTTATGCCAATCGGTGCTCCGGTTTTAGTATAGCCCATCGGGACAGTTAGGCATGGATAGTTCGCAGCTGCAGCTTCGCCTGCGTTCCAATTATTGATAGATAAGATGACATCTAGTTGGTGCTCTGTCATAGTCTTTTCAAAAAGGCTAACACCTGCGTCATGTAACTTCACTCTCAATTCAGCTAACTCTTTCGCGCTAAGATTGGTGTCAAGAATTTTTTCAAAACGACCTTGACCGTAAGGAATCTTATCTAAACTATCTTGCCTGTTATAAGCTACAATATCAGATACGGTTCGTTCAGTCAATTCTTTGGATGCATATTTTTTTAAATAATTTGGAAGATCAATTCTCATGTCAGCGTCAAGTAAAGTTCCAAATCCTTCGAAATCTATTTGTCCAGGTTCAAATTCAATCGCAATACCCCCTAATGCTACTATTTTTTCTACATTTAGCTTATAAATTGAATCCTCTAAAAAACCTTTGTTTACACCAAAACGCAGAGCTTTTAGACTTCCATTTTGTAGCTCTTCCCAATATTTTTTATTGTTTTTAGGACTGTTTCTAGTAACTATATCGGCACTGTCTTCTCCAGTCATTGCTGAAACTAATATGGCGCTGTCGATAACATTTTTTGTCATAGGGCCTGGAGTATCTAATGTGCTAGATAGTGGGACGATACCGCTGCGGCTTAGTAAACCAGTTGTTGGCTTAAGGCCTACAATAGAATTAGAACTTGAAGGAGAAAGTATAGATCCCGAAGTCTCAGTACCCACTGCTGCTGCTGCATAGTTTGCAGCTATCGATGAACCGCTACCAGAGCTTGAGCCTCCGGTGTCGAATTTTTTGCGTCCGTAGGGGTTTAGTGTTTGACCGCCCACTGCACTATAACCATTAGGGCATTCTAAACAAAGAAAATTTGCCCACTCACTTAGATTAGTCTTGCCTAATATAATGCCGCCTTTTTCTTTGATCCGTTTTACTATAAATGCATCTGTTGCTTCATTATTTCTTAAAAGCTCAGTTCCAGCCGTGGTGGCTAATCCCTCAAAATTAATGTTGTCTTTTAATAGAATTGGCATTCCATAGATAGGGTGATCATTACTTGATTTGTTCTTATCTCTTTTTCGGGCCTCATTAAATGCCTCCGGATTAATGGATATGATGTTATTTAGGTATTCATTTTTGTTATTCTCATATTTTACAATTCGGTACAAATACCATTGTGTGAGTGTTTCATAAGTAAGGCTGCCATCTTCAATATGTGATTGGATAGTAGGGATGTTTTGTTCTAGAATTAAAGGCTTCAAGTTTTGATAATCCTCTTCTGTAAAACTTCTTATTTGATCAGCAACGTTTTTCCATATTATGTTTTTATCCAAAACTCTTGATTGAATAAGTTTGAAACGCAATTTTACTGATTCATTATCGGCAGTTTCTGCTAATTCTTTGGATTCATCGTAGGGAACCCAAGGAGCTATTGTCGTTTGCGGTTTCCTTGCACAAGCCACTGTAATAAGCAATAAGATTAGCATTGTTTTTTTCATGAGGAATGATTTCTATAGTGTTGTATTACAATTGTTATTTGAGTTGAATTTTACCGTTTTAATGGTTGCTGTTGTTTAGGTTTGCAACTGTAGCCAATACACAGGATGCTCTTTTGTTTTTACTTTTTTTAAGACACGAAGTTAAGAGTTTTCTTGCTCATTATCACTTTTATTTTAAGTACAAAACGAACTTTAAATTAAACCTAATACTCAAATTCAGTAAAACTGCCGCTGGCAGATGTTATTGTTTTTGTGTCCAGCTGATTATTTCGGTTACTGCTTTACTATCTATTTCATACATACTTTCAATATTCTCACTTCCAATATTTAAATAATGATTTAAGCGTTCTATTTTTTTAATTATTATGTTTGAATTGTTAAAACTTGTAAGCAGTTCAGTTTCTTTTTCTGAATCAACATATTTATCTTCAGTTCCAATAATGTATAATATGGCGATTGGAGACTTTTTATAGATTGCTTCAAAATCCTTTTTTATTATTGCTTTTACTGGTGGAAAATTCGCGTAAGTAAATCTCTTATAATTTTTCTTTTTATACCCTATTTCTTTTGAAACCTTCCTTATTTTTTTAAAAAGAGTTGAATTTTCATCATTTCTATTTTCGAAGATTGTATTATTAATTTTATCAATTACGTTAATTTTTTCTTCTATTGTTTTGAAAATTAGTTCGTCCTCGAATTTATTTACTCCAGTCAAAAGTTGATACTTTAAAAAGGCTCCTTTATTCTGAACAGGAGTTGCCCATTAAATTAAAAAATCGGGATTTATATTTTTTTCTAAAAGTGAAATACTTACCATTCCCCCTAAGCTATGACCTAATATTCCAATTTTTTTATCACGAAGTTTTTCTTCATTTTTTAGATTTTGGAAAACAAACTTTAGATCATTTGTCATGTCGATTATACTATATGAAACAGTACTGTAAGTTCCAGATGATAAACCACATCCTCTTTCGTCGTATCTAAATACTGCGATGTTATTTTTAAGAAGTTGTTCTGTTAGTTTGTAATGAGAATTTCTAGTATCCTTTCCTGAACCAGGAACAATAATAATGATTTTATTATAATTTTTTTTTGGTTCAATTAAAGTCCCTTTTATAATTATATTAGCATCAGTGTTCTTTGATTCTATCTCTGTTGAAATATAATTTTCGATGTTTGACACTTTTTTTTCGTAGGAATATAATTCTTGAGCTCTAATGAGATTTGAGCTCAAAATCAATATAAGTATAATTTGTATTTTATATTTTTTCACTACTATATTATTTCTTTATTTTCGGATATAATTTCTAACAACGTATTGCGGTATGCGGAGGACGGGATTTTGAAGCTCCAAACTATCAAGCCGTTACGATTTAGAGTAAATGTACTAAACTTAATATTACCCGTAATCCCCCGGCTTACTTATAACGCGTGTTGGGGACGTTTATTTCTTTATGCAATTATTCAAATTTCTTCGATTCGAATAATATGGTGTCGACCTTCTACCAATACTAATGATCATTTGAATTTTCTGTGGTGAAGATTAGGTAATGGAATCTGGCGATTCTATTTTATCTGGCTTCGACATGACTTTCAGAACATTTCGAAGAGCTTACTTTCTTAATTTTGATTGGTTGGTGAAGACGAGCAAGGTATTTGGTAGGTCCTGAACATTCGGAATAAAGGCAAACAGTATAAGGTTGATTTTTCAAATCTGTTTCCGACCAAGCATAAAAAACAAAACTTGCTCATCAACAAGGGTTAAACTATCCAATGATTATCGTAATCTGCGAATTGTGTAACAATGCTTCAATATTATGTAAGTTATTGAAGCAGATTGATGATACCTTTGACTTAATTATTAACAAAAAACATTATTATGAATTTAAGAAACTTATTTTTTTCAGTTATCACCTTGAGCCTAACTGCTTGTGGACCTGCAGTAAATACGACTAAAACTACAAGTAATGATTTGAGTAGTTACAAAACATTTGCATATTTACCAAATAGCAATTTTGAGGATTTGGATAAGGGATACGGCAACAATAACATCGGAACAACTGTTATTGAAAGTGTCAATACCAACATGCAGCAATTAGGATATACGTTAGATCGAACCAATCCAGATTTATTAGTACTATTGAGCACCTCAACAGATTTGGACACAAACGTAATAAAAGAACCTGTGTATGCAACTTACCCCAATCATTATGGACGTAGATACGGTGTGAGCCCATATTATCAGAATTATTATTATAATGGGTATTCTGGCTATAATCAATTGATTGGTTACGATACAGATGTTAATACTTATAAGGAAGGCACTTTGAGGTTCAGTTTAGTGGATAGCGAGACAAAAAATATTGTTTGGAAAGGCACGGCCTCCAACAGTATTTATAAAAGCGAAAATGAATCTAAAGCTATTGCAAAATTCGTTGATGATATGTTCGCTAAATACCCGAAAAATCGCTAATCCAACAGACTTATTCTTTGGAAATACAAACATTATATCCTTTAAATAGAAATACGAAAACAAATAATTAATACTAAAATAAATATTATGAAAAATAATTTCTTTAAAATCATCACTATCGTGACAGCATTTATCTTCAGTTCAAGCGCTTTTGCCCAGATGGATGGACCTATCCTAAACGGAGTAGACAACACTAGCGATTATAAAACAATCGAGTTAATAAATATGGACAAAGACCTCTCGACCTTTGCAAACTTGCTGACGCTTTCTGGGCTCAATCTCTCTTTGGCGTTGACCACAGAACCCCATACACTGTTAGTTCCTACCAATGCAGCTTTTTCTAAGATGTCCATAAAACGTTTTGTGGAATTGACTAATCCAAAAAACAAGACAGAACTGATCAAATTCATGAACGACCATTTTTTATCAAAAAAATATAGTAGTTATGAGTTTAAGCAAGCTGATGTAATCACTACAGGAAATAACACCGAGATTGAAATTTATAAGGATTCTTATTATTTGTCTTTTGGTGGAGCAAGAGTCATTCAAGGAGATATCAAATCTAAAAACGGAGTGATTTTTATAGTAGATGGCTTTATAGAACCTTCCCGTTATTAGGAGCAATTTAAGTTTTTGATACCATAAACCTCAAAGGGGCTTTCCTTCAAATTTCAATAGAAATATGTTGAAGGAAAGCCCTTTTACTATGTCTATGATAAGTTCAATATTTGACACAAAACGAGTGTTGTTAAATGTTATTTCAACAAATTTTAAAATCGCGACTCGCCTTTTAATCCTTTTTAGTTTTAGAATATAAATCGGTAGATTTTTTAAGCTTGCAATTTGAAGGGTATCTACTTCATCCCAAGAAAGATTGCAACTGCTGTTGATCGAAATAATATTCCAGCAGTTCCCCAATGTCCTGTTTAAAACCAGAGGTTAATTGGTCTGCCAAGAACGATCCGAAAAATAGGGCAAACATGAAAAAGAAGCTTCTCCAGTAATATTGTCCAAATTGATCACTTGTCCTATTCGTATTTCAGGCATGGTTGCTAACGCATAGGCTATGGTTAGCAAGCAAATTAACTTTACTGAATTTCCGATGAAGCACTTAGCCAAACTTTTTATTTTGTTTTATGTTTTTTGTTCTAAAGCCAAATCAAAAGATTTGACGGACATTATAAAAACAGACTAACCTTTGGATAAAACACCAAAACCTATATTAATTATCTCTTTTGTTGGAAGAAGTTTTTGCCTATGAAATTAGGTGTTATATTTTTAGTAAAACAGTTTATTACGACAATTAGGTATTTGAACAAAATGTGACTTATGAGTGCCTCCAAAAAAATTTTATTTTATTTGTTCTATCATTATATATAAAAGTGAGTCTTGTTTGAGCGCTTTGTTAATTGTAGCTGCAGTATTAATTAAAATTCATTGTCTTTATTTAGATAATTTTATACATTCGTTTTTAAGTAAAGAATTTTTGTTTTAAGTGATGAATGATTAATTTATGAGGTATTTATTTGGCGTTACTATTATCTGGGCTTTTTCGTTTAGCTTAATTGGTGTATATCTTTCTGGGTATGTTGATGCATGGTTTTCAGTATTGATGCGTATAGGTATCGCTACAATAATATTTTTGCCTTTTTTAAGGCTGAAGGGAATTAAAGCAGAAACAATTTTCAGACTTATCGCAGTTGGTGCGGTTCAATTAGGTTTGATGTATTGTTTTTACTTTCAGTCGTTTCGATTTCTTACTGTGCCTGAAGTGTTACTTTTTAGTGTATTGACACCAATTTACATTACTTTATTAAATGACATTCTAAGTAAGCGATTTCATAAAGGACATCTACTTACTGCTTTAATAGCTGTTTTAGGAGCGGCCTATATTCAATACTCAAGCATAAGTGAAAATGTGTTTTTAGGTTTTTTGATCACGCAAGGTGCTAATCTATGCTTTGCTGTTGGTCAAGTTGCTTACAAGTATTTTTTAAAATCTACACCTGAATTAGAAAGTACAGCTAAGCATACTATTTTTGGATTGTTTTTTATTGGTGCATTTTTAGTAGCACTAATTGCTTTTTTCATTTTTGGCTCAACAGAAAAGATGCCAACTACATCAGTTCAATGGGGAATAATAATATACCTGGGCGCTGTGGCTTCAGGTGCAGGTTATTTTTTTTGGAACCAAGGTGTTATTAAGGTAGATACAGGCTCATTAGCTATTATGAATAATGCGTTAATTCCAGTAGGATTGATTGTCAACCTTGTTATATGGAATAAAGAGGCAGATATTAAGAAGATTTTAATTGGTGGTAGTCTTATTTTCGCTTCTCTTGCGCTTAATGAATACGTAAATAAAAGCAATTCATATAAGACTAGCTAAGTTCTCGTTAATTAAGAATGGAAAGGCAGCTTATGATTGGCTTTTCTATTCATAGTTTAAATTACAGCTCTAACGCAATTCTTCTCAGCTAGCTAAATATTAGTTGTTACTTTTTTTATACTTATGTAGTAAGTCTAAAGGAATGTGGCAATAAGAGTAGTCATTTGGGTGCAGGGTTAATCTATCTTGATGTTCAGCATCACTTGGGATAAAATTTGTTAAAGGAAGCACTTCAATAGCTATTTTTTTTATTGTTTTATTTTTATTGTTTAGTGTCTGTTCTATTTTCTTAATATATTTTTGTGCCTTTAACAGCTGATTTTGATCAGTGCTGTAGATACCGGTGCGATATTTTTCTCCGATATCGTTTCCTTGCTGGTTAATGCTATAAGGGTCAATGATTTCTAAAAAGTAGTGAATTAAATCTTCAATTGAAACAACCTTAGAGTCAAAGCTTGTTTTGACACATTCTGCATAACCATCATAGGCTGTTTTAGTGGAATTCGTAAAGCCGTTAGCTCTGCCTGCTTGGGTCTCAAGTACGCCAGGCAGGTGTTTTAAGAACTCTTGTACGCCCCAAAGGCAGCCTCCTGCAAGGTAAATGGTTTGCATTGATACTATTTGTTCAATTAATATTTCTTTTTTTGTCATTTTTAATTCTGAGTACCGTTTTTTTAATATTCTGAAAATTTGTTTTTTTATGTTTTTGTTTCTTGGTTTCCAAATAGAATTGCACCAAGCAATTAAATATACACGGTGTTGTGTGTAGTTTATTATTCATTTTCATCACAAAATTTATTCAAATCAAAAATTGTCATTACTCCTGCATATCTTTTTACTTCAATTCCATTTTTAATTAGAATAAATTGTGGCAAACCTTTTATTCTAAATCTATCTATTAATTTCCCATTTAAATCAGCGTTAATTTTCCCTATTCGAATATTCTTTGATTCAGTTGCAAATTTATCTATTGTAGAATTCATCATTATACAAGGACCACACCATTCAGCCCAAAAATCTATTAAAATTAATTTTTCTTTTTTCAAAACTGAATCTATATTTTTTTCATTAAGTTGTATGATTTTTGAATCAGAATTTTTATTAAATAATTTTTTATGTAAAAATCTTATAGGAAAAGTGAAGCTAGCAAATAGGGTTGATAACATAAAAAGAATGAATGCAAAAAAATAATTCACAATAGTTTTAAAACTTTTTGTCTTTTCGAAATTTCGTTCGGATTCATTTTGGTATTTTATAATTCTTTCAAGCATATTTTTTGTTATTACGCACAACCTGTTTGTGTATGGTTAGTTGCGCGTTTAAGCACCTAATTCAGCAAATAAACCGCAGATAGACTATTCAACAGGAATGTTCGTAAGTCGGCATTGACCAAGCAAGTAACTACACATGTTATTGTGCGTTCGTTTTTAATTTTCTAAAAGTTTTTTTAGTTCTTTTTGGTATATAGGATTATTAGTAATTGCACTATGGTTTTCACCTTCAAGAATTAGTAGCCTATCTTCTGGTTTAAAATTCTCTTTGAGTTTTATGGAACTTCCATAATGTACCTCTTCATCAGTATCGCCATGGAATATTAAAACGGGCATATTGCAATTTTCAATAAATTCATTTGTCTTAAATGTATATCTTATTAAGAGATTTAAAGGTAAAAGTTTGGCAATTTTGATTTCCAAAGGTATGTCACTTGATTCTTTTGGACGTGTATCATAATCTTCACCACCACAATACGGGGCTTGTAATATCAGATATTTTGGATTGTTATCGGATGCTAATTTTGCAGCCATAGAACCTCCCAAAGAATACCCAACGATAATTGTATTATCTTCTGAATAGGTCTTTTTTAATTCATCATATAACATCTGATTATCTTGATACAATTGACCTTCACTTTTTATGGAACCTTCGCTTTTGCCATAACCCCTAAAATCGGTCATAAAAATATCATAGCCTAGATTAGTATAAAAATCGGCAAGTTTCCCATACCTTTCAAGGGAACCTCCATTACCATGTAAGTAAAAAATAATACCCTTAGTGCTATCTGCTTTGAATAGTAGATTATTTAAACTAACACCGTCTATGGTTTTAAGGTTGATTTCCTCAAAATTTCCTTTAAAGTCAAATTTATAATCAGCAGTCAATTTGGTCGGAATGAAAATTAATTTTTCTTGATAGAAGTATAAAATACTACATAAGCCCACATAGAGGAATACTAGAATAATCCCTATGATTTTTGAGATTTTGATTAATTTCGTTTTAATTTTCAATTGGATTTGGTTTTATTGATGCACAACGTTCTCGCGCAACAAGCAGTTTGATACTAAATTAAGCCCATTATTCGGATTTGCCAAATCTTCCAAATACAAAACCAACTTCAAATTAGGCCCAAAACCCAAATTTCTTGCAGGTGTTGTTGAACTAAACCTTCGGTAGCTGTATTGTCGATTAGATTATCTTACTAAGATAACTAAAATATGGTATTATGACTATAAAAAAAAGTATCCAGAAGAATTAAAAGTAAACACCATTCTAGGCCAAGCCAAACGAGAAGTTCCAGGGTTTGAGGAGTTAATTGATCGATTTGAGCGTACGATTTCGGTTTTAGGAAGAAGCCAGAGTACCTTTAGAAATTATGCGCTGCATGTCGCTTCTATAGCCTTATATTTTGGCAAGATTCCTACTGAATTAGATCTTGAACAAGTGTATGATTACTTGTTTTATCTTCAAAAAAAGTCCAAAACGCCCTCACAAACGTATTTTAAACACACTGTTTACGGCCTTCGATTTCTGCTTAAATCTGAGGGCTTGCCTTATGAATACTTGCGTTTGCCTTCGATAAAACACGAGAAGAAATTCCCTGTGGTTTTGAGTAAAGCCGAAGTCTGGGCCATGCTCCAAGGTGCAAAGTTACTCAAACATAAAATCCTTATTGGTTTACTTTATGGCTGCGGACTTCGTTGTATGGAAGCCCGTTCGGTGCGTTTGCAAGATTTAGATTTCGATAGAAAACAACTCAAAGTTGTACAAGGTAAAGGAAAGAAAGACCGTTACCTCCCCCTTTCGGTTCATTTGATACGAGGATTAAAAAAATACATTGCAGCCGAAAAACCCAAAGATTATCTTTTTAATGGTCAGCCCATAGCGCGATCTGGAGGCGATTTTGACAGTCGTTACAGCCAACGAGGCGTGCAATGGGCAGTGAAAACCGTAGCTAAATCTGTGGGAATAACCAAAGATGTTCATGTACACAGTCTACGTCATACCTATGCCACGCATTTGCTCGAAGACGGTATGGATATTATCACGCTCAAAGATCTTTTGGGCCACCAAAACCTTGAAACTACGTTGGAATATTTGCAAATAGCCCAACTCGAGACTCAACAAAAATTCAGCCCACTTGACACACTTTTTGCCAAGTGCGGCCCCAAGTAGCCGATGTACTGAGAAAGCTTGGAAAAAGAATTGAAACTTTAGGATTAAACACCTGGCAATTACGTACCCTATCAGCTATAAAACGATGCAGAACGGCTGAATTGGGTGGTCATATAGATGCTTGTGATGAATGTGGAAACCTGACTATAAGTTATAATTCCTGTAGGAATCGACATTGTCCCAAGTGTCAGGGGAATAAACGAGAAGATTGGATTCAGGCTCGAATGACTGAACTTTTGCCTGTGCCATACTTCCATGTAGTTTTTACCTTGCCAGCGAGTATTAATTCTTTGGCTATAGATCAGCCAAAAATAGTGTACGATACTCTGTTTGCGGCGACTTGGGAAACGCTACAACAATTTGGCAAAAACAAGGAAGTACAAATGGGAATGATAGCCGTTTTGCACACTTGGGGGCAGCAATTGAGCTTGCATCCGCACTTGCACTGCATTGTCCCGGGTGGAGGAGTGGACAAAGAGGAGCAATGGAAAAATAGTAGAAGTGATGGTAAATTTCTATTTCCAGTAAAGGCTTTATCGAAAGTTTTTAGAGCGAAGTTTTGCGAAAAACTCAAGGCAAAAGAGCCTATAAAATACGAGCAAATAAGACAAGATTTATGGAAGAAGCCTTGGGTGGTTTTTGCCAAGAAACCATTTGGAAACACAAAGTCAGTGGTAGAATATTTGGGCAGATACACCCATAAAATAGCCATAAGCAACCATCGAATAAAAAGCATCGATAGTCAAAATGTGACTTTTGATTATAAGGATTATCGGGTGGCAGGAGCAAAGAAGCAAATGACACTCACACACGAAGAGTTTATCAGGCGGTTTTCCTTGCATATATTACCCAAACGCTTTGTAAAAATGCGTCATTATGGTTTTTTGAGTAGCACTTGGAAGCGTAAAAAGCTAAAGCTTTTGCAGGAGAAACTTCGAGTGAAAGTCTTGGAAAGAGTAGAAAAGAAGCCTTCTTTACCCAAATGTCCTTGTTGCAAAACAGGGAATTTACATCGAATAGCAGTATTTGATCAGCGTGGTCCGCCTGCTTGGTATCTTGGCGGTAGCCAAAGTTTAAGTTCCTCTATTAACTAATTTATGGGTAAGGGATTTTATGCCCAAAAGTGACCGAAAACACTCAAAAACGAAGTAGAAACTACTCCAAAAAAAAGAGGACATTAAATCCTCTTGAAATCCTCCTAACTTATTTATCGATATCCCCATAGTGGCAGAAGTGGAAACGGTTCCGTTCAACCGCGGGTTCATTGTGGGCTTTTCAAGCCCAACGAACCCTTAGCTGTTGGCAGTAGTGTTTTCTTTAATTGATTATTGTCAGATATTCCTTTTTAAAGTTTTGAATTTCTTCATAATTATTGATTCCAAGCATTTCCAATAAATTTAAATAGTGTAATTTACCCTGATTGCAATAATTTATTAAGTTTTGTTTTTCATTTCGGATTTGATTTTCAATAATTTGTTGAAAAAATACTTCGGTTTTTGTGCCATCAATTAAATAGATTTTTATAGTATTATTTACTCCGTTTGAAAAAGTTCCGTCTAAATTTTTAGAACTAGCATAAGCGCCTTTAAAATCGAAAGCATTTATTTCAATTTTCTGAACTTTCTCGAGCAGAATCTCTCTTTCATTTATTTTTACGCTATTAAATAGGAATTCCAATTCTGAATTTAATTCTCCTTTCAAGGTTACAAATTTACCAATTTTAGAAAAACCGACAACAATTCCTATAATAAATGAAATACACAATATGACCATTAATATTTCATCAAGCGTTGTTAATTTTGAGCTTTCGAATATCAAAATTTTGATAAAAACTGGTAAAGCTGTAATAAAAATAATGGAGGAAAATATACTATTTGCCGTCCAATAAAACTTTTTATTTTTATTTAGTATTCTGTATTTCAATTTGTTTTCTATTTTTTAACATTACTGCCAACGTTTTGCCACTTTGAGATGGCTGGAAGTTCGTAACCGCTCAATTATCGGCTAAACGAGAACTTGATGCGAAACGATAATTCCACTAAATTCCAGCTAGCTCAAAGCATCTATGTAAAAGCATAACTTTGAGAGTACAAAAAACCAAGATTATGAAATTACAAGACACCTTTTCTATTCCAAAGATATTCATTGGTTTAGATATTCACAAAAAAAGCTGGACAGTTTCTATTCAAACAGATTTATTTTTTCACAAGACCTATTCGATGCCTTCTAATGCTGAAGATTTGTACCAATATGTGGAGCGAACATTTCCAAATCACGCCGTCGATTTAGTTTATGAAGCGGGTTGTTGCGGATTCTCCGCGGCACGCTATTTTTTAAACTTGGGTTGGAATGTTCTAGTTGTTAATCCCTCAGACGTGAAGAGAGGAGATAAAGAACGCTATCAAAAAACAGATGCCTTAGATTCTAAAAACTTGTCCAATCAATTAAAATCAGGTGTTCTAAGGGGTGTTTTTATTCCCACAGAAGAGCATGAACAATTTACGACCTTGGCTCGCCATAGAACGCAAGTGACTAAGAAACTGCGACAAACCAAATCACATATCAAAAGTATGTTACTGTTTCATGGAATAAAAGTTCCAGACGAGTTTGATAATTCAAATTGGACTATAGCTTTTATTGCGTGGTTAGAAGAAATAAAATTCAGCACTTCTTGTGGCGATTTAGCATTGCAAGGAAAAATACGCATGTTCAAGTTTATCAAATCAGAATATTTAGAAATTGCCAATCAAATGCGTGCTTATTGTAGAAAAAACAATAAGAAAGATTACAATCTTTTGAAAAGTATACCAGGAATAGGAGGATATCTAGCTAGTGTAATCTTGGCCGAATGTGGAGATTTACGTCGGTTCAATAACGAAGGACAGTTTAGTTCCTACATCGGCTTAGTTCCTGGAATGTATAACAGTGGAGAGTCAGAGAAGTGTTTAGGAATCACGCCGAGAAGTCGGTCTCAATTGCGAAGTTATTTAGTTGAAGCGGCTTGGATAGCCATTAGAAAAGATACCGAAATGCAAAATTATTACCGGAAACATCAAGGTAAAAACGTAAAAAGTGTCATTATAAAAGTAGCCCATAAAATGGCACGCAGAATTTTATCAGTTATTAAAACCGAAACCGCATATCAAATTAATAGAAATATAGAGTTAGTAGAACAATAAAAATAACCTTCTTAACAAGCTCAACAATACAAGAAAAATAGACTACAAAACAGCCATGGTGGTTCCATAAAATGAAGCTACATCTCAAAGTCGGTAGCTATTTTATTATTCTTACAATCATACCGATGCTGGTGGCTGCCATAAGCAGACCACATATAGGAGTGTGAGCTTTAAGATTATAAAAAGAAATATTATGAAGTAAAAGAGGAATTAATTCTTGGCATCATTGAAAAAGTTAGAATAACTTTTTCAGTCCAAAGCTTTCAGCGGACAAAAAGTTGTTTCCAAATTTTCCAACAAGCCGCTGAAACGGAATTCTATATTCGAAAAACACCTTACATATAACCCTCTTAAAAGTTGTTGAAAACTTAATGATGCTTTACATAGGAATGGCTGTTACAGGATGGTTTTCTTTTCAGATTTGATTAATTAATACCTTGATTCTTTATTAAATTCTGCTTTTTGCCATTTGTCAAATTCGTAGTAAAAATATCCAAACCAAATAATCATTCCTAATGTCAACAAGATAACTCGTTGTTTAAATTTCAAGTTGTAATTTTGTTGTTTTAATTGGTAAAGAACGCTCCATTGTCTTATAAGTATAAAAGGAGAAATAATTACAATTACAATCATTTCAAAAACATTATACTTTTCAGTTTCGTTTGCTTTTCTTTTTAGGTCTTCATTTTCATAATAATCACTAATTTCTTCAGCTTTTTGGTCAAAAAAATCATCTTGTTGTTTTTCTGAAATATTCCTTTTTACTAATTCAATTTTTGCTTGATCAATAGCGTCTTGTTGCCAAACTTCAGTTGACGTGTTTGCAATTTCAATTAGTTCGTCAGTTAGTCTTTCAGATATTTTTGGACGATATTCAGCCATTTTAAGTGAAGATATTTGTTGGTTATGTTTCGCTTTTCGGTTTAAACTATCCTGTAACGTTTCGCCACTTTGAGATGGCTGGAAATTCGTAACCTTTCAGTTTTCGGCTTAACGAAAACTTGATGCGAAACGGTAATTCCACTAAACTCCAGCTAGCTCAAAGCATCAATGTAAAAGCATAACTTTGAGAGTACTAAAAACGAAGATTATGCAATTACAAGACGCCTTTTCTATTCCAAAGATATTCATTGGTTTAGATATTCACAAAAAAAGCTGGACAGTTTCTATCCAAACAGATTTATTTTTTCACAAGACTTATTCTATGCCTTCTAATGCAGAGGATTTGTATCAATATGTGGAGCGAACATTTCCAGATCATGCCGTTGATTTAGTTTATGAAGCGGGTTGCTGTGGCTTCTCCGTAGCACGTTATTTTTTAAACTTAGGATGGAACGTTCTAGTTGTTAATCCCTCAGACATAAAGAGAGGAGATAAAGAGCGCTATCAAAAAACAGATGCCTTAGATTCTAAAAACTTGTCCAATCAATTAAAATCAGGTGTTCTAAGAGGCGTTTTTTATTCCCACAGAAGAGCATGAACAGTTTACGACCTTGGCGCGCCATAGAACGCAAGTGACCAAGAAACTGCGACAAACCAAATCACATATCAAAAGTATGTTGTTGTTTCATGGAATTAAAGTTCCTGAAGAGTTTGATAATCCAAATTGGAGTATAGCTTTTATTGCGTGGTTAGAGGATATTAAATTCAGTAGCTCTTGTGGTGATTTAGCCTTGCAAGGAAAAATACGCATGTTCAAGTTTATCAAATCAGAATATTTAGAAATTGCCAATCAAATGCGTGCTTATTGTAGAAAAAATAATAAGAAAGATTACAATCTTTTGAAAAGTATTCCAGGAATAGGAGGATATCTAGCTAGTGTAATCTTAGCCGAATGTGGAGATTTACGACGGTTCAATAACGAAGGGCAGTTTAGTTCTTACATCGGATTAGTCCCTGGAATGTATAATAGTGGAGAGTCAGAAAAGTGTTTAGGAATTACTCCGAGGAGTCGTTCACAGTTACGAAGTTATTTAGTAGAAGCGGCTTGGATAGCCATTAGAAAAGATACCGAAATGCAAAATTATTACCGGAAACATCAAGGTAAAAACGTAAAAAGTGTCATTATAAAAGTAGCCCATAAAATGGCACGCAGAATTTTATCAGTTATTAAAACCGAAACCGCCCATCAAATTAATAGAAATATAGAGTTAGTAGAACAATAAAAATAACCTTCTTAACAAGCTCAACAATACAAGAAAATAGACTACAAAACAGCCATGGTGGTTCCATAAAATGAAGCCACATCTCAAAGTCGGTAGCTATTTTATTATTCTTACAATCATACCGATGCTGGTGGCTGCCATAAGCAGACCACATATAGGAGTGTGAGCTTTAAGATTATAAAAAGAAATAGTATGAAGTAAAAGAGGAATTAATTCTTGGCATCATTGAAAAAGTTAGAATAACTTTTTCAGTCCAAAGCTTTCAGCGGACAAAAAGTTGTTTCCAAATTTTCCAACAAGCCGCTGAAACGGAATTCTATATTCGAAAAACACCTTACATATAACCCTCTTAAAAGTTGTTGAAAACTTAATGATGCTTTACATAGGAATGGCTGTTGTATGAAGTTTTAATAACCCGACATACCTCCGTAATCTTCTACTTCAACATTTTCTTCTAAAGTATACTCTTCTAAAAATGGATCATAAACCATTATTACTTTTGGAATTACTTGATTTTGATTATTGTAAAAAGAAACCTCGTAGTTCAGCATTACACTAAAATAATCATTATCTAATATTGTTTCGTCGGCATCATCGAAATTAATCCATTTCTGCTTTATTGTTTCATAAATAAGTAGCCAATTTTCACCAAGTGTACTTGAATTTTCAATTTGTTTTTTTACTTGCGTTATTTTAGGAGTTTTGCCTTCGTAAAGCTTGTATCTAACAATGTCAAGACAAATTATTTTTGAAAATGAATCCTTACTTTCAAAAATAAGTTCAATTATTGATGTTTCACATTTAATATTGAAAGAGTATAAAATCCACAATGCCCACGAAACTTCAAATGAATGATTTAAAATTAAATGCTCTTTGATTATTTCCTTTAAAACATTCTTAATTTTAAGTTTTGACTTGTTATCTAAATAAACTTCATATATTAAAATTATCTCAAAAATTAAATCAATTGTACTTGAGTCAATTATTAGTGTTTGTAATAAAAATGATAAAAAGAGATGCCAATCTTCTTTTTTTATTTCTACGTCACCGCTTTTAAACCTTTTTAAAGCATAATGTATTATCCAAGATGATTTTTTTTGGTGATTAGTTATTGAATCATTTAAGAGAGAAAAAAAGTTTCTTAACTCAAATTTATCTATTTTTTCAAAATTAAAATGGTCAAATTTTTCTGTCCAGTCCTCAATATATTTAAAGGGTAGCTTATTTATGCTGACTTTATTTTCATTTGTTTCTAGCTGAAACTCATAAAGAATTTGTTGAATAATTTTTAATGCATTTTCTGCTTCATTTCGATTATTAAAATAAAAATAATAATCATCATAATATCGTGTTCCAGTGTGAATTATTTTTTCTAACCTTTTATTAATTTCAAAGTCTATTCGATTTGCTATAACTTCTGCTAGAATTAATGATGTATCTGGACCAATACATAGACCTATACTTTGTCTGTCGTTACAATTCCTAACTAAAGTGTCAATAAAATCTGCAGCTCTATATTTTTGAGCATCTTTGCTTCTTCTTAATAAAATATCCCATTGAGCTTTGTCAGATATTGCAATTTTAAATAAGTCTTTTGATTTTTCTCTACCTAAAATTGCCCAAGGAATTGAGTGGGTATAGATTGTTGGGTAGAATTGTGATATATCTAATTTAAGTTCAAATTTTTTATCAAATGATTTTTCAATTAATTGAAATTTAAATTTATTCCACGAAATACTTTTTGTTCTTACTGCTCTTGTTGCTTTTGATTCTACAGGAGTACTTTCAGAATAAACACTTAATTTATGAGTTTCCCTTATTAAACTCCAATTTTCTATAATTGCATTTGATAAATCTAAGAATTGTTTGGGATTTGGAATTCCAAGTTTTCTGCGAGAATAAATTCCTTTTGCTAAACTAAATACCGCTAATTGAGAACTATTGTATTTACTGTACTTATCTTTAAAACGTCTATTGGCATCGTTTCTACTTTCACCCGTTTTAGGTTGTTTCTCCTCATCAATTTGTTTTTGCCATTTAGTTTGAATATATCTATATTTTTCAGCAAATAGTTTTGACTCAAATGGAGGAGGAAGCTCTTTCGGTAAATATCCTTTTTCTAATATTTTTTTTAAATTCATATATTTTCTTTTTACCGAGAGTATTCAAAAAATTTCATACAACGTTATGCCACTTTGAGATGGCTGGAAATTCGCAACCTTTCAGCTTCCGGCTTTATGAAAACTTGATGCGAAACGGTAATTCCACTAATTTCCAGCTAGCTCAAAGCATCTATGTAAAAGCATAACTTTGAGAGTACTAAAAACGAAGATTATGAAATTACAAGACACCTTTTCTATTCCAAAGATATTCATTGGTTTAGATATTCACAAAAAAAGCTGGACAGTTTCTATTCAAACAGATTTATTTTTTCACAAGACCTATTCGATGCCTTCTAATGCTGAAGATTTGTACCAATATGTGGAGCGAACATTTCCAAATCACGCCGTCGATTTAGTTTATGAAGCGGGTTGTTGCGGATTCTCCGCGGCACGCTATTTTTTAAACTTGGGTTGGAATGTTCTAGTTGTTAATCCCTCAGACGTGAAGAGAGGAGATAAAGAACGCTATCAAAAAACAGATGCCTTAGATTCTAAAAACTTGTCCAATCAATTAAAATCAGGTGTTCTAAGGGGTGTTTTTATTCCCACAGAAGAGCATGAACAATTTACGACCTTGGCTCGCCATAGAACGCAAGTGACTAAGAAACTGCGACAAACCAAATCACATATCAAAAGTATGTTACTGTTTCATGGAATAAAAGTTCCAGACGAGTTTGATAATTCAAATTGGACTATAGCTTTTATTGCGTGGTTAGAAGAAATAAAATTCAGCACTTCTTGTGGCGATTTAGCATTGCAAGGAAAAATACGCATGTTCAAGTTTATCAAATCAGAATATTTAGAAATTGCTAATCAAATGCGTGCTTATTGTAGAAAAAACAATAAGAAAGATTACAATCTTTTGAAAAGTATACCAGGAATAGGAGGATATCTAGCTAGTGTAATCTTGGCCGAATGTGGAGATTTACGTCGGTTCAATAACGAAGGACAGTTTAGTTCCTACATCGGCTTAGTTCCTGGAATGTATAACAGTGGAGAGTCAGAGAAGTGTTTAGGAATCACGCCGAGAAGTCGGTCTCAATTGCGAAGTTATTTAGTTGAAGCGGCTTGGATAGCCATTAGAAAAGATACCGAAATGCAAAATTATTACCGGAAACATCAAGGTAAAAACGTAAAAAGTGTCATTATAAAAGTAGCCCATAAAATGGCACGCAGAATTTTATCAGTTATTAAAACCGAAACCGCATATCAAATTAATAGAAATATAGAGTTAGTAGAACAATAAAAATAACCTTCTTAACAAGCTCAACAATACAAGAAAAATAGACTACAAAACAGCCATGGTGGTTCCATAAAATGAAGCTACATCTCAAAGTCGGTAGCTATTTTATTATTCTTACAATCATACCGATGCTGGTGGCTGCCATAAGCAGACCACATATAGGAGTGTGAGCTTTAAGATTATAAAAAGAAATAGTATGAAGTAAAAGAGGAATTAATTCTTGGCATCATTGAAAAAGTTAGAATAACTTTTTCAGTCCAAAGCTTTCAGCGGACAAAAAGTTGTTTCCAAATTTTCCAACAAGCCGCTGAAACGGAATTCTATATTCGAAAAACACCTTACATATAACCCTCTTAAAAGTTGTTGAAAACTTAATGATGCTTTACATAGGAATGGCTGTTGTAGATAGTTTTTTATATTCGGAAACCTAATCCAACTTTTAATAAATTTACGTTTGTATTAAATGTAGTATTTGGAGTTTCTTTGTCAACTTTCAATTTTACATAGTCATATTGAATATCTATGAATATTTTTTTAGTTATATCATAAGCGATTCCAAAATTTGCATTAATTCCACTTTCTGTTTCATCTGAACCCGAAACATCAAATCCGTTATTTGTTCCTGAAGCATCAAAAACCATAAAACTATACCCAAATCCTACAAATGGGTGTAATTTAGAAATTGATTCTATTTTAAGTTCAGCAAAAATTTTTGGTTGAATGAGATATGATTTAACTGTAAAGTCTTGATTTCCGTTATTATCATTAGTGTTATTTACTAAAATTCCACCATTGATTGATGCTCCAATATTGATATTTGTTATTTCCGAAAAGCTATATTTAGCTCCAATATCAATAATACCATTGTAACTTTTTCCGATAAAATTTTGATCAATTGGTATTGGGTAATGCATTTCAACACTAAGTTTTGAATCCTGCGAAAAAGATTTTATTGATAAAATCAATAATAATGCTAATAGTAATTTTTGTTTCATAGTTCAATTTTTAAATTATCTACAA
>CALJVL010000035.1 GCA_937773775.1 uncultured Flavobacterium sp. | reverse complement strand
ATCAGCTTTTATTTTTATTAATTCAAGAGATTTCCCAGCCTCTGAAAGATAGCCTGCAACCTTGTGAACAAAAAGTGTTCCTGCAACTCCTCTTGGTTGGGGTGCATCTGGAATTGCAATATCATCTGAAACTATTACCATTTCAACTTTTTTGCCCATTTTTTTTGCCCTCTCTGCTGCTAGACCAAAGTTCAAACGGTCGCCTGTATAGTTTTTTACAATAAGAAGGCATCCAGCATCGCCAGTAACTTGCAGGATACATGCTAACACAGCTTCTACACTTGGAGAAGCAAACACTTCACCTGATACTGCTGCGGTTAGCATACCTTTTCCAATAAAACCAATGTGAGTAGGTTCATGCCCAGCACCACCACCTGATATTATAGCTACTTTTGATTTATCCCAGTCTGCCCTTACTACAATTTTTCTTGATGGATATCCATCCGCACGGGCTAGTTCTGGAGTATCTGTTAATCTTAAAATGCCATCAATGGCTTGTGTAACTACTTTTTCGGAATCGTTAAAAAATCGTTTCATAATTTTTTTTTTAAGTTTAATATTTAATTGAGTTGAAAATTTTTGGCAATAAGTTTCCTGTCCCATGATTTTAGGCAGAAGGAATTTTAATAAATTTTAGAGATAATGCAGTTCTCGTACATACGCTTTTAGCGTAAAAAAGTGAAGAGACCTATGTATATTTTATTACTGTAATATTGTTTTGCGTTAATTCAATTCAGGTGTTTTTTGCCTGAATTTGAGTGGGGATGTATCGAATTCTTTATGAAACAACTGACAAAAATGACCTTGGTTATTAAATCACGATTCACAACAAAGTTCCATGTTTTTCGCCAGGTGTTGCCCTTTGAATCATAAAATCAACATTTACTCCTTTGTCAATTGCTCCAATAGTTGCAAGTCCATCTTCACTATGACCAATTAGACCAGTTTTTTTATTTTTTAACCACAATATATCTTTTATTTGATTAATAGCGAAAAAAAACATCATTTATTTTATTAGATATACCATAAGTAATATTATTAAATTTACCTTCGGATTTTCCTACACCTCTCTCATCATATCTAAAAACGGCAATATTGTTTTTTAATAGTTCTTCTGATAAAATAACAAGACTACTTCTTCTGTCTTTTCCAGAACCAGGAATAATAATAACAATTCTATCAAATTCAATTTTAGGACTAATTAAAGTTCCTGAAAGTATAATATTTTCTTCAGTTTGTTGAAAATCTATTTCTTCAAAATTATATTTTTCGTTATAAGTGATTTTTTTTTCATATCCGAAGACGTCACGTGAGTAGACTACTATATTAAAAAACATGAATAGTATTAAAATTTAATTTTTGTGTAATTTCATAAAATTTATTTCCTTTCAGCACGTTTCTAAATCATCATAAAACAATTCACTTTATTGTTTTTAAAATAATATTTTACCTTATTTATCTTAATAAAAGTTTATATCAAAATATATTTGAATTAAAAATATTACATACCCATGATAGACACATATAAGTATTTGGTAAACGGTATTGATTTATTTTCAAATCAAATCTTAGAATTTATCGAAAATTTGATTGAAAAAATGCCATAAAAAAAACCTCTAAATTTCTTTAGAGGTTTTTGGTACTACTGTGGGCAATGAGGGGTTCGAACCCCCGACCCCCTCGGTGTAAACGAGGTGCTCTGAACCAGCTGAGCTAATTGCCCTTTTTCACAATTAGAATAATTTGTTACTCTTTATTGCTGTTGCAAATATACATTTAGAATTGGTATTTACAAGCAAAATTTTAAAATAAATTAATAAAAAATCAGTACTAATTCCTTTGGTACTCTATTACAACGCGTTAATACTATTTTCTATATCTACTATTTTTTTGTAATCATTCACTATAGTATTACATTTGTATCATAAACAACATCTAATGGCAAGGTTCAAAGAAAATGATTTACCAAAATCAAAAATTACAGCAAGTTCACTAACAAAAGCAACCCTTATATTTAAATATGCTGACAATCACCGTTGGAAGTTTTATGTTGGCTTGGTCTTTTTATTACTGACTGGAGCCACTGCTTTAGCTTTTCCTAAATTAATGGGAATGTTAATTGATTGCGTAAAAAATAAAAGTTACACCCAGGCGAATAATATTGCCTTACTTTTAATTGGTATTCTTTTTATGCAATCCATTTTTTCGTTTTTTAGGTTGTCATTATTTATCAACTTTACAGAACACACATTAGCTAATCTGAGATTATCACTCTACAGTAATCTAGTGAAACTTCCTATGTCATTCTTTTCGCAAAAGCGGGTGGGTGAACTTAATAGTAGGATTAGTTCTGATATTACACAGATTCAAGATACTTTAACGTCTACAATTGCCGAGTTTTTAAGACAATTCATATTAATTATTGGTGGTGTAGCTTTATTGGCCACCGAAAGTTTCAAACTAACGCTATTAATGCTGTCTGTTGTTCCTTTAGTAGCAGTGGCTGCTGTAATCTTTGGCCGCTTCATTCGCAAATATTCGAAAACCGTGCAGGACAAGGTGGCCGAAAGTCAAGTAATTGTTGAAGAAACCATGCAAGGCATTAGTGTGGTTAAGGCTTTCGCAAATGAATGGTACGAAATTGCCCGCTACAACGGAAAAATTAAAGAAGTCGTTAAAATAGCTATTAAGGGAGGAAAATATAGAGGGTATTTTGCTTCTTTTATCATTTTTTGTCTTTTTGGAGCCATCGTCGCCGTGGTTTGGTTTGGTGTGCGACTAAGCATTAGTGGCGAAATGAGTGTTGGACAATTAATATCCTTTGTTCTCTACTCTACTTTTGTAGGTGCCTCGTTTGGAGGTATTGCAGAATTGTATGCCCAAATCCAAAAAGCGATTGGAGCAACCGAACGCGTTTTTGAATTATTGGAGGAAACTCCTGAAAAAATAAACTCGGAACAAAATGCAGCGGCAATTGAAAAAATAAAAGGAAATGTTACATTCAAAAATGTAAGTTTCAGCTATCCTTCCAGAAAAGAAGTAAAAGTTTTAAAAGACGTGAATTTTACGGCGAGTTTCGGACAAAAAATTGCCATTGTTGGTCCAAGTGGAACCGGAAAATCAACTATTGCATCATTATTATTGCGCTTTTATGATATTGATGGCGGCGAAATAATAATTGACGGAAAAAACATTTATGATTACGATTTGGAAAATCTTCGCGGAAATATGGCAATTGTTCCGCAAGATGTTATTTTATTTGGTGGAACCATAAAAGAAAATATTGCTTACGGGAAACCAGATGCAACAGAAGAGGAATTAATACTAGCTGCAAAACAAGCCAATGCGTTCAATTTTATCGAAAGTTTCCCAGAGAAATTTGAAACATTGGTAGGAGAAAGAGGCGTAAAACTTTCCGGAGGTCAGAGACAACGTATTGCTATAGCTAGAGCATTACTTAAAAATCCAAGCATTTTGATCCTTGACGAAGCTACCTCTTCATTAGATAGTGAAAGTGAAAAACTAGTTCAAGAAGCCCTTGAAATATTAATGCAAGGAAGAACCAGTATCATTATCGCCCATCGACTTTCTACCATTCGCAGTGCAGATCAAATTTTAGTCCTTGATAACGGAATTATCTCCGAACAGGGAACACATCAAGAACTCATCATCTTGAAAAATGGAATCTATAAAAACCTAAGTAATCTGCAGTTTAGCAACTCTTAAAACTTGATAAAACAGATAATAAAAAAAGCTCCAATCAGTACAATTGGAGCTTCGTTATTTAATGAAAAAATGATTTGTTTCATAAATCATATTGCAAGCAATCTAATTATCTTTTCTTCTTTTTCTTTCGGATTTTATCAATCCTAACTCTCTGCTAGTTTGTCCTGCTACAGATGTGTTTTCTTCGGCGCGACGTATTAAATAAGGCATAACGTCTTTTACTGGTCCAAAGGGCAAGTATTTAGCAATATTGTAACCATGGTTTGCTAAGTTATAGCTAATATTATCACTCATTCCATATAATTGACCGAACCAGACTCTGTTATCATTTGTTTTGATTCCTTTTTCTTCCATCAAGTTCATCATAAAATAAGTACTTTCCTCGTTATGTGTTCCAGCAAAAATTGACATATCAGCTGAATGATCAATCATGTAAGTTATTGCTGCATCATAATTGACATCAGTAGACGTTTTGGAAGAGCAAATCGGTGAAGGATATCCTTTATCTATGGCACGTACATTTTCTTTTTCCATATATGCCCCTCGAACTAATTTCATTCCTATAAAAAATCCTTCTTTTTTAGCTTGTTCATGTATTTTTTTTAAATAATCTAAACGGTCCCATCGATACATTTGAAGCGTGTTAAAAACAATAGCTTTTTCTTTGTTGTATTTCCGCATCATTTCCGTCACCAAATCATCAGCAGCATCTTGCATCCAACTTTCTTCTCCATCAATAAGTAAGGCGACGTCTTTCTTGTGAGCCTCACTGCAAACCAAATCGAAACGAGCTACCACTCTATCCCATTCTAATTGTTCCATTGCTGTCAATGCTTGGTTTTCTCCTCGTTTTTGATATAGTTCAAAACGTCCAAACCCAGTTGGTTTAAATACTGCAAATGGAATTGCATTGCGTTCCTTGGCAAAATCAATTGTTTTAAGAGTCATTTTTAATGCAAGATCAAACTGCTCTTCCTCTTCTTTACCTTCGACAGAATAATCTAAAACCGCAGAAACTCCTTTTGTATGCATCTTATCAACAACCGAAAGACAGTCATTCTCATTTATACCTCCGCAAAAATGATCGAAAACAGTAGCACGTATTAGGCCTTCAACAGGAAGATTTGCATTCAATGCAAAATTAGTAACTGCAGCTCCAATTCTTACTAAGGGTTGGTTTGATATCATTTTAAAAAGAAAATAAGCTCGGTCGAGTTCTGTATCACTTTTTAATTCGAAAGCAACTTGTGTATTATTGAATAATTTTTCCATCTATTATGATATTTTTGAACAAATATAGAGAGACTTTTCATTATTTTTTAGTAAAAATTACCTTATTTTGCGGATTAAATTAATAGACAATGATGCAATCAATCAAAGCCAACAATTATTCTATTCATTTTAATGAAGAAGGCTATAAAGCACTAAACCTTCATTTAAAAGAAAATAAGTATTCTAATTTATTTATCATAGTTGACAGTAATACAAACGAGTTTTGTTTGCCAAAATTCCTACCTTTTATAGAGACTAACTTGGCCATCGAGATAGTTGAATTTGAAAATGGGGAAGAGAATAAAAACATTGAAACATGTGTTCAAATTTGGACTGTCTTGACCGAACTTGGTGCAGACAGGAAAACATTGATAATCAACCTTGGAGGTGGCGTGGTAACTGACTTAGGTGGTTTTGTAGCCTCAACATTTAAACGAGGAGTGGACTTTATTCATATTCCTACCACTCTACTCTCGATGGTAGATGCATCTGTAGGCGGTAAGAATGGAGTTGATTTAGGGAATTTAAAAAACCAGATTGGAGTTATCAATACTCCTACAATGGTCCTTATAGATAATCAATATCTTGAAACGCTGCCGCAAAACGAAATGCGCTCCGGACTTGCCGAAATGCTAAAACATGGCTTAATCTATGACAAAGAATATTGGCAACAATTTTTGGATTTAAAAGCTATTGATTTTGCTGATTTTGATGAACTGATATATAGATCCGTAGCTATCAAAAATGAAATTGTCTCTCAAGATCCAACGGAAAAAAATATTAGAAAATCATTAAACTTTGGCCATACCCTTGGCCATGCCATTGAAAGTTATTTTTTGGAAAATGAAAATAAAACTACATTATTACATGGGGAGGCGATTGCTGTAGGCATGATTTTGGAAAGTTATATTTCATTAGACAAAAAATTGATTAGCGCTGAAGAATATGAGCTTATAAAGAAAACTATAAAATCTATCTTTAGCGATGTTAAGTTTTTTGAAAACGATATTGAACCTATCCTTGAGTTACTAATTCATGATAAAAAAAATGAGTACGGTACAATTCAGTTTGCCTTGATAGAAGGTATAGGGAAAATAAAAATTAATCAATCTGTTGAAAATGAATTAATTCTTAGAGCATTTAATGATTATAAATCATAATTATTTTTTAGTGAAAAGGGTTGCATTACGTACCAATTATTTTTTACATTTGCCGCAATGAAAAATCGTCGAAACCAAAGTAATTATCGCTCATTTGAGAACCGCCACAAGACCTCTTTTTTAAGAATCTTTAAGCGTTTGCATGGGGCTATAGAGAACTTCAGTTTTGATCTAACTCGATACTTAAAAGTAGACCACGAAAAGCTACAGATTAGATATGCAAATATTAGGGTTTGAATTTTAGTTTATTTTATTTGAACTTAATTAATCTAAAACACTAAAATCTAAATGAATACTAAATATTCCGATTTAATAAATCAAACCTATTATTTTCCTCAAGAAGAATTTAAATTAAACAAAGACAATCTTCAGTTTCACAATATTGATTTGATGAAATTAGTGGAACAATATGGCACACCTTTAAAATTTACCTACCTACCTCAAATTTCCAATAACATCAACAAAGCCAAAAGCTGGTTTCGTAAATCGATGGAGAAAAACAAATACGATGCAAAATACTATTACTGCTACTGTACGAAAAGTTCACACTTCGAATACGTAATGAACGAAGCTTTCAAGAATAATATTCATGTTGAAACCTCTTCCGCATTTGACATCAATATTGTTGAAAATTTGATGGCTACCGGTAAAATTAACAAAAGCACTTATGTGATTTGTAATGGCTTCAAAAGAGATCAATATATTGAAAATATCGCGAGATTAATTAATAATGGCCACAAAAATACTATTCCAATGATTGACAACTTTGAAGAATTAGATTTACTTCAAGCTGAAATAAAAGGAAAGTTCAAGATTGGAATTCGTATTGCTGCAGAAGAAGAACCAAAATTTGAGTTCTATACTTCCAGATTAGGAATCGGGTATAAAAACATAGTAAGTTTTTACAAAAAACAAATTCAGGAAAACAATAGGCTGGAACTGAAAATGTTGCACTTTTTTATCAATACTGGTATCAACGATACCGCTTACTATTGGAATGAATTGGTAAAGTGTATAAAAGTTTACATTGCGCTGAAGAAAGAATGCTCAACACTTGAAAGTTTAAACATTGGTGGTGGATTTCCAATCAAAAACTCATTGGCGTTCGAATATGATTATCAATACATGATTGATGAGATTATCAATCAAATAAAAATTGCTTGTGACGAAGCTGAAGTAGAAGTTCCAAATATTTTTACTGAATTCGGTTCATTTACTGTAGGTGAAAGTGGTGGCGCCATTTACCAGATTTTGTATCAAAAACAGCAAAATGACAGAGAGAAATGGAATATGATTGACTCTTCATTTATTACTACGTTACCAGATACTTGGGCAATCAACAAACGTTTCATCATGCTGGCTATCAATCGCTGGAACGAGACCTACGAGAGAGTATTGCTTGGAGGTTTAACTTGCGACAGTGACGACTATTACAACTCTGAACAAAACATGAATGCCATCTATTTGCCTAAATACAACAAGGAAAAACCACTGTATATTGGTTTTTTCAATACTGGGGCATATCAGGAAACAATAGGCGGATATGGAGGTTTACACCATTGCTTAATTCCGCAACCCAAACACATTTTGATTGATCGAGATGAAAATGGAATATTAGCTACTGAGGTGTTTTCAGAACAACAAACTTCTGATGATGTATTAAAAATTCTAGGTTACGACAAAAAATAAACAATAAATATACAGTTAGTCAATTTAAAAATTCATTGTATTTATATGTATTCACTTAATTGATTTTTAAATCATTAAACCCAAAAAAATGAGTAAAGGACCTATAAGTCAGTTTATAGAAAAGCATTATTTGCATTTCAATTCTGCAGCTTTAGTGGATGCTGCAAAAGCATACGAGCAACAATTGGCGAATGGAGCTAAAATGATGGTGACTCTTGCTGGAGCGATGAGTACTGCCGAAATCGGAAAGATTTTTGCGGAAATGATTCGCCAAGACAAAGTGCAAATTATATCTTGTACAGGTGCAAATTTAGAAGAAGACATCATGAATTTGGTAGCTCATTCTCACTATGAAAGAGTACCAAACTACCGTGATTTGACTCCACAAGATGAGTGGGATTTGCTAGAAAAAGGCTTGAATCGAGTAACTGACACTTGTATTCCTGAGCATGAAGCTTTCCGTCGTTTACAAAAGCACATTTACAAAATTTGGAAAGATGCAGATAACAAAGGAGAACGTTATTTACCGCATGAATTTATGTATAAAATGCTTTTATCCGGTGTTTTAGAAGAATATTACGAAATTGATTTAAAAGACAGCTGGATGTATGCAGCAGCAGAAAAAAACTTACCAATTATCTGCCCAGGCTGGGAAGACAGTACCATGGGAAATATTTTTGCTTCATATGTGATTAAAGGGGATTTAAAAGTTTCTACGATGAAATCTGGAATAGAATACATGACTTTTTTAGCAGATTGGTATCCTAAAAATTGCGCTAATGGTGTTGGATTTTTCCAAATTGGTGGTGGTATAGCAGGAGATTTCCCGATTTGTGTAGTACCTATGTTGTACCAAGATATGGAAATGCCAGAAACACCTTTTTGGAGTTATTTCTGTCAAATTTCAGATTCAACTACCAGTTACGGCTCATATTCTGGGGCAGTGCCAAACGAAAAAATCACTTGGGGTAAGTTAGACATTAAAACTCCCAAGTTTATTATCGAATCCGATGCTACTATTGTGGCACCTCTAATTTTTGCTTATTTATTAGATTTATAGAATATCCTTATGAAAAGAGTAATTGTTGATTATGCAAAACTTACCAATGAAATCTTAAACCTTCTGGTAGAAAAATTTCCTGAAGGTTATGACGATTCAAACATTGTGCGTTTTAGAAATGCAAAAAACGAATTAATCGAAGCCGTTGAAGTTCGAACCGATGATACCATTTATTTAGTAAAGGTAAGTACTAAACTAGCGGATCGAATTGAAAACTACGATGAGGATGAAGAAATGGATGACGTTATTGAGCCTGTAATTCCTATGAAGGGTAATGGTATGGATGATGATGATATGGACGACGACGACGAAGAGGATAATCTTGACAGACCAGATTTTGATGATGATGATGATGAAGATTCCCCTAATTCTCAAGAAGACGATGATGATGACGAGAAAGATGAAGATTAAAGACAATTAAATAAAAAAAGGAACTCACAAGCGGGTTCCTTTTTTTAATATAGCTTAAAAACAATCATAATTAGTATTTACCTAATTCTGCAATAGTTCCTAATGATTACATCTCAAATATTACATAAAACGCTTAAGGATAATTTTGGTTTTGAAAAATTTAGAGTCAATCAAGAGCAAGTAATAAACACCATTTTATCAGGTCAAGATGCTTTAGCAATTATGCCTACAGGCGGAGGAAAATCGATTTGTTTTCAACTACCGGCATTACTACTATCAGGAATAACGCTAGTGATTTCTCCATTGATTGCTTTAATGAAAGATCAAGTGGACAGTTTGAAGGCAAACGGGATCGCAGCCTGTTTTATAAACAGTACTCAAACAGAGACTGAACGGCAATCACATTTTGATACTTTAAGAGAGAATAAAGTGAAGCTTGTTTATGTGGCGCCAGAAAGTTTGTCCTATTTAGAAAATCTATTTACCCAGATAACTATCAGTCTCATTGCAATTGACGAAGCGCATTGCATTTCGTCTTGGGGCCATGATTTCCGTCCTGCGTACACCAATTTAGGTTACCTAAAAAAACGCTTCCCTTCTACTCCAGTTTTGGCTTTAACTGCAACAGCCGATAAAGCTACTCGTAAGGACATTAGCAAACAGTTAAGTTTAAAAAAACCTCTGTCATTTATCTCTTCTTTCGATAGGAAAAACCTAAGTTTAGAAGTTCGCCCGGCACTAGACAGAGTGAAACAAATTATTGATTTTATCAGTAATAAACCATCCGAATCGGGAATCATTTATTGCTTAAGCAGAAAAACAACCGAAGAGCTTGCGGAAAAGCTTCAGAAAGCGGGAATCAAAGCTAAAGCTTATCACGCTGGTTTTGATAACTCAATCCGCTCTAAAACACAAGATGATTTCATAAATGATGACTGCCAGGTAGTTTGTGCTACTATTGCTTTTGGAATGGGAATTGATAAATCGAATGTGCGATGGGTCATACATTACAACTTACCAAAAAATATTGAAGGATACTACCAGGAAATTGGTCGTGCGGGTCGTGATGGATTACCGTCTGAGACTATCCTGTTTGAAAGTTATGGTGATGTAATCCAACTGCAAAAATTTGCCTCTCAAGGCTTGAATGCAGAAGTGCAGCTGGCAAAGCTCGAAAGGATGAAGCAATATGCAGATGCTTTGAGTTGTCGCAGGAAAATTTTGCTTTCCTATTTTGGTGAATTAGTCACTGAAAATTGTGGGAATTGCGACATCTGTAAAAGTCCTCCAGACTTTTTTGACGGCACCATAATTGCCCAAAAAGTATTATCTGCCATTATCCGTTTAAAGGAATCAGAACCATTACCGGTAATTGTAGACTTTCTAAGAGGTTCCAAGAATTCCTATATTTTCGAAAAAGAATATCAGAATCTAAAAACATATGGAGCAGCAGCGGATATATCCTGGTATGATTGCAATCAATACATAATTCAACTCATTAATCAGGGATATTGCGAAATTGCTTTCCACCAGCAAAACAATATAAGACTCACGAGTCTAGCGCGCGAAGTCTTATTTGAAGGAGAGAAAGTACAGCTTACAACAGTTCAAAAAAATATTCTTGAAAAAACAGGAGGCAAAGATCTGAAAACTAAACAAGCAGCTAACTCTCTTTTTGAAAAATTAAGAAAATTACGCTACGAAATCTCCAAAGAGGAAAATGTTCCAGCATATGTAATTTTTAGTGATGCAGCTTTGCGTCAAATGGAAAACAAAAGACCTATGAGTGATGCGGAAATGATTGCCATTGATGGTGTCGGAAAAGCAAAACTGGAAAAATATGGTGATGCTTTCATAAATACTATTATCGACTTCCAAAAGAATAAAACGGTAAAGCCCAAAAAAGAAGCAGGCACCTACAAAGAAACACTGCTTCTTTTTCAAAGTGGATTAACGGTTGATAAAATCGCTTTAAAAAGAAAATTAGGCTTAGGAACCATAATCTCTCATTTAGCAAAGTTATATTTGGATGGGGAGACCGTAGATTTGCATCAGTTTGTCTCTAAACAGGAAGTGAAACTAATTTATGACGCTTATGTTATACTGAAAAAAACAACTGCCCTAAAGCCTTATTTTGATTACCTTGAAGAGAAGATAGGATATGATAAAATAAGATTAGCACTGGCAATTATAGAAAAAGAAAACAGACCTACTTAAGACAGTTATATGATTCGTTCGTTTCCCCCATTCGTCAGTTCGCATACCGAAATTCTGATTTTAGGTACAATGCCAGGAATTGCATCACTTGAGAAGCAGGAATATTATGCGCACCCAAGAAATCATTTTTGGAAAATAATATATACCTTATTTGACAATATGCCCGTTTCGGGAGTTTTTAATGAAAAAATAAGTTTTTTGCAAGACAATAGAATTGGATTATGGGACGTTTTGGAAAATTGTGACAGACAAGGAAGTTTGGACGTTCATATCAAAAATCAAACTGAAAATGATTTTGAAAGTTTGTTTCTGGAATTTCCGGGCATTACTAAAATAGTTTTTAACGGTAAAGTAAGTTATCACTATTTCAGTAAGAAATTTGGACAAATAGAAGGCATTACCTATTATGTAATGCCTTCCACAAGTCCCGCAAATACTATGTCCTTTGAAAACAAGTTTAAAATCTGGTCAAGCTGTTTCTTCTAATTTACAAATACCTTTCCTGAAAAATATTTTGGTGGTGTTTTTGGTGCCCAATGAGGATAAAACCAATCGCACGCACAGAAACCGCACTATTGGAAGCAGTACCTATTCGTTGTAACTGTTCCTCTGAAAAACTTTTAAATAAAGACAAAGTAGACTGT
Source organism: uncultured Flavobacterium sp. (assembly GCA_937773775.1). GTDB lineage: Bacteria > Bacteroidota > Bacteroidia > Flavobacteriales > Flavobacteriaceae > Flavobacterium. The sequence goes on along the minus strand of CALJVL010000035.1, from coordinate 8,699 downwards.
CTGACAACAGCCATTTCAGTCAATAATTCCTGGAGGCTTCTCTCGTTTGCGTTTGTGTTATCAACATACTGGTTTTCGTCGTAACCAGGCAAAGCTGTCTTATCATTTCTAGATATTCGCATTGCACGATAACTAAATACTCGCTCCGTATCTATAAGGTGCTGAATGATTTCTTTTATAGTCCACTTGCCTTCAGCGTAGCGGTAATCAAATTTGTCCATAGGGATGTTCTGCACAAACCTGATGAACTCATGCACGCAAATCTCTAACTCCTCCATCAATTCTACATTCTCTAATGTTTGCAGATAGTCCTTGTAAAAAGGAGAATATTCACTAGCAGGCAATTGGCTTGATTTCATTTTTATTTGTTTTATGCTGAGTTTCTACTTGCGTTTGTATTTCCAAAAAGGGAACGCATTACTATTTTTTCATATACTTTAATTAAGTCTTCATCAGGTATAGTTTCTTTATTAAGTTCGTTTATTCTCAATAAAGCATATTGCTGTATAGTTAACAATGGCAATACAATACGTTCTCTAACTTGAATTGATGCTTTACCATCTGGATAATTTTGCATTAGTTCTTTATGACCTGCAATTTTCAATAATAATCTCTTAGACTCTAAGAACTCATCATATATAATTTGCCAAAAAGCACCGAATTCAGGATCTTTTTTCATGTAGGCAGTTAGTGGAAAAAAGGATTTTGCCAACGACATCATACTGTTTTCTAGCAGTGTTTTAAAAAATAAAGAGTTATCATATAGATCCTGGACTTTGTCCCATTGTCCCGCATCTTCAAAATGCTTGAGAGCAGTACCAACGCCAAAAAATCCGGGAACATTTTGCTTTAATTGACTCCAAGAACCCACAAAAGGAATTGCTCTTAGATCTTTAAAGTCCAATTCTGCTGATTTACTTCTTTTGGAAGGTCGGCTTCCTATATTAGTTTTAGCATAATATTTCAATGTGCTCATTTGCTCCAAATATGGAATAAATTTCGGATGATTCTTGAAGCTAAGGTATTTTTGATAGCCTACGTCAGCTAATTGTTCCATCACATCTTTCTCGCGGTCTGACAATTCATTTTTATTTTTACTAAAGACCTGATTTGTTACTCCTGAACTTAATAAATTCTCCAAATTATAACGACAAGAATTCAGCGTTCCAAAATTAGAACTGATGGTTTGCCCTTGAACAGTAATTTGAATCTCTTTGTTCTCGATAGTTGGCCCTAACGAAGCGTAAAACTTATGTGTTTTACCACCTCCTCTTGCTGGCGGCCCACCACGACCATCAAAAAAGATAACTTTAACTCCATATTTCCTTGAAATAGCGGTAAGCTCCTCTTTAGCTTTATAAATGCTCCAATTCGCCATTAAGTAGCCTCCATCTTTTGTTCCGTCACTGAAACCTAACATAATGGTTTGCTTCATCTCTCTATTGACCAAATGATTCGCGTACATTGGATTTGTGTACAATTGCTCCATAATGTTGTGCGCATTACGCAAGTCATCTACCGACTCAAATAAAGGAACCACATCAACCGTCGGTTTTTCCCAATTACTTAAACGGATTAAAGCAAAGGTTTCCATTACGTTAAGAGCGCTTTCGTTATTGCTAATGATGTAGCGATTTGCTCCAAGCTCCCCATTATTTTCCTGGATAATCTTTATCGCTTGGATAGATTCAATAGTTGATTTTGTTATTTCATTTTCAAAATCACTTGGATTAAGGTCTCCCTTGACATTAGATAGAACCTCGAACTTCTCATCTTCTGTTAGACTATAATAGTTTTTTGGAAAAACAGCTGTATCTGAATTTAAATAAAACTCATACACGTCTTTAAAAACCGCATCATGTATTTTGCTATTCTGACGAATATCTAAAGTTGCAAAATGAAAACCAAACAAATTAACTTTTATTAAAAGCGCCTCCAAATCGTCTAGGTAAAGCGATTGATGCTGCTCAATTATAATGGTTTTAATTTTATTTAATTGCCCGATAAACTCCTCTAGAGTAATATAGATTTCACCTTTTGAATAAAAAACAGAACGGTAAAGCTTATGTTCAAGTTCAGATATCAAAACATCAACACCTGAAAACGTTAACTTCCTCTTCAGGCCTCTTATTTCTATGTAATAACATTTCAAAATAGAAGTCCTTAAACGCTCCGCCACATTCAAAGTGATCTCTGTTGTAACAAACGGATTACCATCGCGATCCCCTCCTGGCCAAAAACCAAGTTTGATTAATGAATTCTGAATCGAATTGCCGTGAAAAACATTTTTCTGAAGATAATGCACCATGTCTCCAGAAGTGCTATAAAAAACATTTTCAAGATACCATATTAAGCTTACCGCCTCATCAAAGGGATTAGGCTTTTCTTGTTTTATAAAAGGAGTTTTTCCCAATTGAGCCAAAAGTTCCTTAATGTCCAGTAAATTATTCTCTCTAATGGCATCTGTCAAATCATTGATAATTCCCAAAACAGAGCCTGGATAAAATTGGGTAGGATGAGCCGTTAGAACTGTTCTAACGTTAAAGTCTTCCAGGAACCCAATCAACTCCTCTCTTTTGCCTTTTGCATCCGCTTTTTCTTTGATATCCCTTAAAGAGCCTCTACCTTCCATGTTATTAACAATAGGGAAAGCTGCATCTTCAACTGCATCAAATAAGACAATCTGACGTTCAATATACTGTATAAAACGGAACATTAAATCAATTTTATCAGCCTCAACATCGCTATGCAAATATTTTTTAGAGAAAGATTCGATAATCTCTTTAGGCGTTTCTAGCTTTTTGAACCCACTTTCACAAACATCTGTAAATAAAGGAAGTAAAACTCCGGTATTATCGATAGACTGAAAGGGCAAAGTAATAAAAACGCTATTGTATATATTATATTTTGAGAGCACGTTTTGATTAAAACGTTCTATTTTAGGGAGAGTATACATGATTTTGTTACAGTTGGTTTGGTTTAGCGAAAAATAGTTGTAAAAAAATAGCCCCAAGAAATAACTTGAGGCTATATTATATATATATATATATAAATCAAGTTTATTACATATTCTTAAAAATCGTATGCATTAAGCGTTTTTTATCGTTGATACTTTCTTCAAGTGAAATCATCGTTTCTGTTCTATACACACCATCGATATCATCGATCATAAAAATAACATCCTTAGCATGTTTAGTGTCTTTTGCTCTAATCTTGCAAAAAACATTAAACTTACCTGTCGTGACAGAAGCTACTGTAACAAAAGGAATCTCATTGATGCGTTGCAAAACAAATTTAGTTTGGGAAGTGTTATTAAGAAAAACACCTACATAAGCGATAAAAGAATAGCCCAACTTATCATAATCAAGCACTAACGAAGAACCCATTATTATACCGGCATCTTCCATTTTCTTAACTCTAACATGAACAGTTCCTGCAGAAATTAATAATTTTTTTGCAATATCCGTAAACGGAACTCTCGTATTGTCTATCAACATATCTAAAATCTGGTGATCTACTTCATCTAAACGGAACTTACTCATATTTCTCTAATTAATATTATTAATTGCGATAACAAAGGATAAAAGATGCAAATAAAAAAACAACAAAATGACTCCAAAAATTATTTTTTTATCAATCCATTAACAAATCTAATGCTATTTTCTAAATAAAAAGTGGCTTTTTGATTTAATTGTGGAAATTCACCAAAATCATCTTTATACTTTGCTTCTTTCGCATCATACTCAAAATGACCGTAATGGCCCTCCAATTCTCCAATTTCTACAATGTAAGCATTAAAACATATTTCATTTTCAACTAACTCTTCTTTGTATTGCGCAGCAAAATTCGTGATTTTTTCCACACCATCATAATTTAATTTGACATTTTTGTATATAAAATCATAAAAAACGACTATATTTTGAGGAATATTCATATAATTGTCAATTCCATTATTAACTATATCGTTTTCGCTTAGTATCATAAAACTAGAAGCTAATGACATAAACACGTATTTTCTAGTTTCTTCCCTTTGATAATCTCCTGCAAAATGCCCCGCCTCAAATAGTAAAGTGGTAGCTCCAAGCGCTTGAAAAGTGTCTCCAATACAATTTATATTGAAAGAGTCATCAAACCGACCCACTTGATTTGGAATACACCTTTGCAAAACGGCATTAATACCTGAAATAAGAGTAATTGCTTTAAGTCTCGACTCGTTAACCTCTCTTTCTTGGTTATAAGAAGGAGCGAGAAAAGACATTGTAGCTGGTTTACCAGTATCTCCAGCCCCAAAAATAGTGCGTTGATCATGCAGGTTATAACAATAGTCCGGCTTAAAGCTTTCATAAGACCTTCTCAACACGTTACTTTCTGGCTGAGTAAGATTTTGTGAGTCTCTATTTAAGTCGATTTCATTCGCGTTTAAACGGGTGTATAACTTGGCGCCGTCTGGGTTTAACATCGGAATACAATAAAAAGTAAACCGATTAAGTAAATTCTCTGCAAAATCAGACCCGCTGTTTAGGAGGTTCAGAAAGTCAATTAATCCTTTTGTTGTGGTACTTTCATTTCCATGCATCTGGGACCAAAGCAGAATTTTAATTTTTCCTTCACCAATTTGATATTTATAAATTGGCTTTTCAAGAACCGATTTTCCAATAATCGAAAGTTGATTATTGGTATTCATTTTCTCTAATAAAGGTTCAATTGATTCCAAAGTAAGGTATCTGCCAGAGACAGTTTTCTCTTTATTATCAATAAATAATTGTTCTAAATCCATGTTGTATTATTTGATTTACAAAAGTAAACAACTTTAATTTAACAATTGTAAACAAACTAAAAGCACACTAATTTAGAAATGTAATCAAGTTTGTATCACATATCGGCAGGCCTTACGGGTGCTTAATTAACAAATGTTAACAATTTAAATTATTAATATTAAATATCTATTTATCAGTAATTTGTATGTTTTTATATCATATTTAACTTTAATTATAATTACTATTGTTTTACTATTTACACTTGTAAATTTGGTATCAGCTTCTATTTTAGTTACATTTGTAATTAGTTTGTTTCTAATTATAATTTACAATGGTAAACACTGAGGAATTTATTAAACGTCTTGAAATCATACTGGAATATTACAGTTTGAATGCGTCTGCATTTGCAGATAAAATTGGGGTACAGCGCTCTAGTTTGTCTCACCTTCTATCTGGAAGAAACAAACCGAGCCTAGACTTTATACTTAAAATTTTGGAGGTCTTTCCTGATGTAGATTTATATTGGATTCTAAATGGCAAGGGAAGTTTTCCTAAAATTAATGAAGCAACGCCAAAACAGGAAAGCAAACGCGATAACGAAATTACAGCCGAGTCTGCTTATCCAATCAGTGAATCTGCAGTACCTGAACATTTGTTTGCAAAAGAAAATAATACTAGTAAGGAAGGTATAAAGAACCCGAAGAAAGAGGAGGTTCAAAATATTGTTAACGAATCTATTTCGGAGGAAGTAGAAAAAATCGTGTTTTTCTATAAAAATGGAACATTCAAGGAATTCAAGCCGAATTAGCTGCTTGATCAATTTTGCGATTTGTTTCAATAAAAAATCAGCCTTTAAATCCTTTTTCGGGAATTTTACCTTCTACCCCTTTAAAATGTGCCATAAGAATAGGCAGGTCTTTTTCTATATTTCCTGATGGAATTAATGGGCTGCCCAAATTCACTTCTTTTTTTCCAAAATCAAATGCAACCGGAACTATGGGCACTTTTGCTTTTAAAGCGATGTAATAAAATCCCGTTTTAATTTCTGCTACTTTGTTCCGAGTTCCTTCCGGCAGAACTGCCAGACGAAAAATTTGCTTTTTATTAAAAATGGCGGCAACCGAATCTACTTTGTTCCTTCCGCCAGATCGATCCAATGGTTCTCCGCCCATATATTTAAAATAATAACCCAAAGGAAAAGCAAACAACTCCTTTTTGGCCACAAAATTCATTTCTATACCTGTTATCCCTCTTGTAAAAACACCTAGGTAAAAATCATGCGCGCTAGTGTGCGGCATCACCATCATGACGCATTTTTTAATATCTGCATGAATAGTTCCCACGATCTTCCAGCCCATAAGCTTGAAAAATATCCATTTATATAATTGTTTCTTCATTGTGCAGTATTTAGTACAAAAATATATAATATAAAACTTATTTTTACTTAAAACTACTATTGATGATCAACAAAATATTAAGTTATTTTATTCCTATTAAAATTCATACCGTAAATTCTGCAATAAGTAAATCTATTGAAGTGATTTGGTCAAAAGGAGAATTGGTTATGGATTCCGAAAATGCTAACTATTCTTATGGCAGTTTACAACGTATTTTAAAATTAGGCTTGAAAACAATTGGCTTTGATAAAATAGTAGCTATGCAGCATGTTTTGGTTCTTGGAGTAGCCGGGGGCAGCGTTATAAAAACATTAGTTGATGAAATCAAATTCCAAGGTAAAATAACGGGAGTAGAAATTGACCCGGAAATAATAAAAATTGCCAATCAATATTTTAGTTTAGACGAAATTGAACAACTTGAAATCATAATTGATGATGCTTTTGAATTTGTTTTAAAAACACAAGATAAGTACGATTTAATTATTATTGATGTTTTCCAGGACACAACGATGCCTAACTTTTTATTTGAAACTTTTTTTACTGATCAAATTTGTTTTCTATTGAAGAGTAAGGGTGCTATCTTATTTAACACCATGCTTTTAAATGAAAACCACAATAAAAGAAATTCACAGTACATCAAGGGGCTTAATGATGCTGATTATGTAGTTAAATCAATTCCAAGGGTAGAAAAGCATAATGAATTAATAGTGATTGAAAAAAAACATTAAGGCGATATTACTTTTAGATTACGGATAAATAGTTTTGAAATATAGGGAATTTTAGCTTAAACATATGAAAAAAAGCATACGAAAGCTTCTCTTGGGAAATATCACAAAGGCAGAACGCCCAAAATTAAATCCTATGGAAAAGTCCATAGAAAACATAAAAGCAATATGGAATAATGACCATCAAGATGGCAACGGCATCGAAAAGATTGTTCGTTTATTTCTATCCTCGTCGCTATTATTTTAGCCCGGTATTTACATTAAATATTTGGCTGCAAAAAAAGGGACTGAATATGAGGATTTAGCTCTAGATTGTTATGTCCTTCTAAAGGTGGCACTTCCTTTATTAATTTTGATCAACCATTGGCAAAACAACTTTTTTATTCTCATGGTAATGGTTTATGTGATGCTGGAAACCGTTTTATATATTCCAACCTTAATTTTCGCATCCGATTTGTTTTCTAAACCGCGGTCTTATAAAAGATCAATGCTTTTGTTGTTTTTTAACTATATCGAAATGGTATTCGCTTTTGGTGTTTTGTATAGCTGCAATGATTATTTAAACAGACCTTTTACTCATTGGTTTGATGCAGTTTATTTCAGCACTGTTATTTCATCAACCATAGGATTTGGAGACTTATATCCCGTTAAGACCTTTGGTAAATTTTTAGTTAGCATTCAATCCGTGTTGGTTCTACTTTATGTGGTGTTGTTTTTAAACTTTTTCTCTACCAAAATTAAATCAAAGGGCTATTTTGACCAAGATAATTAGGCATAGCACCCCCTATTTTAGTCTAAAAAGTTTTTTTGGAACATAGGATTATTCAAAAAAAAAGAGAGGACTAGTCCTCTCTTTTTTTTGTCAGCTTACATTTTTAATTTCTGTTTTTGATATCGCTATCTATTTCAACTTCTGATACTTTGCCGTATTTTTCAGCTATTTTCTTTATCTCTTCAGATTTACCCACTAAAACAAATTGCAATTTATCCTTGGGGAAATATTTAGCAATAATTTGATTAGCTTTATCTAAGTTTAGACCATCGACATTGTTTTCGAAGTTATCTATAAATGATTTGTCAAAATTATACCAAAACATTTGTGATAATAAACTGGATAATTGTCCAGTTGTTTCATAACGTGGAGGAAACTGTCCTTTTACATAATTCTTTGCCGAACTCAACGACTTTTCGTCGAGACCATTGCGATGTAATTTGTCAAGAACTTCCAAGGTCTTATCAATAGCAGCTTCAGTTGTTTTAACCGCGGTAAAGGTGCTGATGACAAATGAACCACCAGTCTTTAAAGCATTAAACCTGCTGCTAGCGCCATATGTTAAACCTGAATTAACCCTGAGCTCATCATTAAGCATTGACGTAAAACGGCCTCCAAAAAGGGTATTGACAACTTCAATAGCTACATAATCAGGATTGTTTCGACTAATTCCGGCTGATCCAATATAAAATGTAGTTTCCTTTGCGTCTGCTTTATTTACTAAAAGCACTCTGTTCTCAGTGGGTGTGTTGAATGATTTGGCTGCGGGGTTATCTTTTTCTACAGCTGACTTTTCCCAACCCGAGAATAACTTGGTTAATGCTGCTTTCATATCATTGCTATCAAAATCTCCGACAACGCTGATCGCCGAACCGTTCGGATTATAATTTGCTCTATAAAAACCTTTTAAATCGCTAATTGTCAGTTTACTTACCGTAGCCTTATTTCCATTAATCACATTCCCATATGCATGATTACCGTATAGAAGGGTATCAAAATAAGGACCTATAACTGATCCTGGACTCTCTTTTTGCTGTTCTAACTTAAC
>CALJVL010000034.1 GCA_937773775.1 uncultured Flavobacterium sp. | reverse complement strand
CCGAGTTGGATCTGGTGGAATTATGTTGCCTAATCACTCGCCATTGGTCGTTGCAGAACAATTTGGAACTCTAGAAACCCTATATCCCAATAGGATTGATTTGGGTTTAGGAAGAGCACCAGGAACAGATGGGCAAACAGCTCAAGCCATTCGTAAAGATTTTATAGAACAATCACAACGATTTCCTCAAAATGTAGCGCCCTTACAAGGCTATTTTTCGATAGATAATGCAAGAGCAAGTGTACGTGCTTTCCCCGCCGAAGGAACAAATGTTCCCCTTTGGATTTTAGGGTCGAGTATGGACAGTGCGGGTTTGGCAGCAGCCAAAGGACTACCCTACGCTTTTGCTGGGCATTTTGCACCCAGACAAATGATTCAGGCATTCGAATTTTATAGGGAAAACTTTATACCTTCTGCGTTTTTAAAGCAACCTAAAACTATTGCATGCATCAACGCCATTGCTGCTGATACCGATAAAGAAGCTGAAATATTGTCGACTAGTTTGTACCAAATGTTTAAGAACTTGATCACTAACAATCGAGTACCCCTGCAACCGCCAGTTGACTCCTTAACAGATTTTATGAATGATATGAGCGAAGAAGCTCGATTTCATGTCAATCAAATGACGGCTTGCTCATTTGTAGGTAGTAAAGAAAAATTAGCGATTGATTTAAAGGAATTTATTGAGTACTCCAAAGCGGATGAAATCATGATCAGTAGTGCTATTTATGATCATCAGGATAAATTAAAAAGTTTAAGCCTTCTAAAAGAAGTGATGGATTCCCTGAATTAATACAATCATATTTATAATATAAATTGAAAAGCCCAATCTCACGATCGGGTTTTTGGGGTTTAATAATTAATTTTTTTAATAATAAGAAAAGTAAAAATAAATTTTGCTGACTATGAAAAAGGCTATTTTGGTTTTGCCTATTGTATTTTATGCTCTTATTATGAATTTTTTCTTCAATCCCCTAACTTATTAAAGTTACTCCAATTCAATTTAAGATGTTTAAATACTAGTATTAGTCTATTATTTATTTAATAATTCACAATCTCTTATTAAAACAAAAATGGACTCTCACTTTATTTATGGTATTACATGAAAAAAGTAATTAATTTATAGCAAAAGGTAAATTATAAAACTGAAATTTTATCTGGAAGAACGGTGGTTTTTAGCCTTAGATCCGGAGGATATTGGCTCTTTTATAATTGCTGGATTTTCCCCTTTGACAGCAAGGTACGCCGCATTCATTAGGAGATTACCAAAAATAACGAAAGCTATACTTTCTACACTGATAGCGATTCTGGTTGTAGCGTTGACTGTCATAAGCTTCGAAATCTATACCATGACTGTGGTTTATACATTAAAAACAGGTCAAAGTATAGGTGTGGGTTTTCCTTCATTCACAAATTCCGATGCTATAATTGACATCAATATTATGAAAGATCCTACTTATAAAATAGGCGTAAATTAAGTATAATTTGCGCCTCAAGTTTTTCTGGTAATTTCGAATAGAAAACTCTAACTTTTAAATGCTTGTTGTAATACAGCTGCTAATCGAATTCCGGCTTTGTGTATTTGGGTTTCTATAAGTTTAGCATTGGTAGTAGCATATTCGTCGCTGATAGTATTTCCTCCGGTTTTATATATTGGATCTAAAAGGTTTCTGGATTCTTTTGACCATTGAATAACATTGATCTTTTTCATTTTGCGCAATTCTTTTTTAGAGAAAGTATTTGAATTCAGACAATCTTGAAGTGAAACTCCCTTTGATTCTATTATTCTAGAATCCCACAAAGAATGTAAATTTGTTTTTTTATCATTGTAATTCACGTCCATATCATTTCCTCCTTTGTCAAAACCATAGCCCACATGTAAAGGTTGATGTAAGTCTCCGATGGGATGAAAAAGAACGGCTATTTTAGTTTTCATTTCCGCATCCGAAAACTTAGAATGATTTTTTAACTCTTTGATCGTAAGCTCTAATTGGTACATAATATTCGCACCATTTACAGCTACAACAGGAGCTCCTTTTTCAAAATTTATATAATGATAAGGTTTCATAAAATCAAAGGAATGATCACTTTTTATATTATCCATCCAGTTGGCAGCCTCTTGAATGCTCATTCCGTCCAAATAGTGTAAAACTGTTTTTTTAGTATTTTCGTCCAAGTAATTAAAAGCTACTTCGGCCACTAAAGCATGCCCTTTTTTGCCCCAAGCCCATGTTTTGTTAGGTAGAAGAATCAATAGTGTCAATAAAAAAGCGAAGAAAAAGGATGATCTGTTCATGAATTTTAATTTTGGTCAAATATAAAGCTAGTCGATACAACCTACGTTAATTTTATATTAATTATAAGCTCTATCTTGAAATAGCGATACATAAAAAATATACCAATGGAAAAACATGAGGAAACGTACTATGGTAAGTTAACTCAAAAAGATTACTCAATAGTCTTACAATAACGGCAGATAGAATTAATGTACCGTTTAATAATTAATTATAAGCAAGGATAAACGAATTAAAAATAGTAGAAATAATGAAGCACGAATTTCGGATAAGTTTGTGAAGTTGATTTGTATGAAAAGAAGAAAATAGTAAAAAATTAGATCTACAATAATCAAAATAGTAAAAAACTGTGCAAAGAAAATATTGTTTGTGTTTTTAAAGGAAACGTTAGTATTCGGAGTTGGATCAGTAGAACTAATAAGCTAGTTTATAAAGGAATAATTAGGAACTAAAATTAGTATGGCAAATAAAAAGGTTGCCATTGCTTTTTTGTTTTTACCATTTACAGCTACGGCAAAAAAATTATGGAAGCAACAAATAAAAAGTAATATTTCTCTTTGTTATAAAAGGAAAAATCATTTGGGCAATCGGTTTGCCTATGGCTGCCAGTAACGCAAAGAGAGTATGGTTGGGTGCCAAATTAGTGATTCATAAGGGAAATGGTTTTATTCGATTTTTCTTTTTGGCAGCAGTTGTGGGAACCTTACTTCGATTTGTTTATGACGTCTTTTTAAATAATTTAGTGACTTGGCCAAAGAGTTAATCTCCTATTTGGTAAAGCAGGTATTTCCACATAGCAACTGTATACTAATTCTTTTAGACTCCAGTTTTTGTTTACTCAAAACTTAAAATGTTAGATGCTGAGATTCATTAATTATTCTGATGCTTTAAGCTTTTAAAACTTTACGAGTTCCAACTTTATTAACTCTTAAATTCTTATTTTTGCATAAATAGAAACTTTCAATGCAAAAATATATTGCCCAACTTAACGAAGCACAACGCGAACCCGTATTGCAGAAAGACGGTCCCATGATTATTATAGCTGGTGCAGGTTCTGGAAAAACACGTGTGTTGACCATACGAATTGCCTATTTAATGAACTTGGGCGTCGATGCGTTCAACATTTTGTCGCTTACTTTTACCAATAAGGCAGCGCGTGAAATGAAAAAGCGAATTTCGGATATTGTAGGGTCTAGTGAGGCTAAAAATCTTTGGATGGGAACCTTCCATTCTGTTTTTGCAAGAATTTTGCGTTCCGAAGCTTCTCTATTGGGGTATCCGTCTAATTTTACTATTTATGATTCACAGGATTCCTTGCGCGCTATTTCTGGAATTATCAAAGAAATGCAACTGGATAGAGATGTCTACAAGCCTAAGCAGGTATTAAGCAGAATTTCGAATTTCAAAAATAGTTTGATTACTGTTAAAGCTTACTTTAATGATCGTGATCTTCAAGAGGCTGATGCTATGTCCAAAAAGCCTCGTATGGGGGAACTGTATCAGAATTATGTAGAGAAATGTTTCAAGTCCGGCGCGATGGATTTTGATGATTTATTATTAAAGACTAACGAATTATTGACCCGTTTCCCAGAAGTTTTGGCCAAATACCAAAATCGTTTTCGTTATATTTTGGTGGATGAGTACCAGGATACGAATCACTCACAATATTTGATTGTGCGCGCCCTTTCTGATAAGTTTCAGAACATCTGCGTGGTGGGGGATGATGCGCAAAGTATCTATGCCTTTCGGGGTGCCAATATCAATAATATCCTGAATTTCCAGAAGGATTATGAAGGGGTGAAAACTTTTAGACTCGAGCAAAATTATCGATCGACAAAAAATATCGTTGAAGCGGCAAATACTATTATTGATAAAAACAAAACAAAACTGGATAAAATTGTTTGGACCGCTAATGATTTTGGTCCAAAGATAAAAGTGCATCGCAGCATGACAGATGCCGAAGAGGGTCGTTTTGTTGCTAGTACTATTTTTGAACAAAAGATGCAAAACCAAATGAATAATGGTGAATTTGCAATTTTGTACCGTACCAACGCACAATCCCGTTCGATGGAAGATGCGTTGAGAAAGCGTGATATTCCGTATCGAATTTACGGTGGTTTGTCCTTTTATCAAAGGAAAGAAATTAAGGATGTATTGTGTTATTTGCGATTGGTGATCAATCCAAAAGACGAGGAAGCATTGATGCGGGTGATTAACTACCCTGCTCGAGGCATCGGTAATACGACAATCGAAAAATTATTGGTTGCCGCCAATCATTACAAGCGCTCTATCTTTGAGGTAATGCAAAACATAGACAAAATTGATCTGAAATTGAATTCTGGAACTAAACAAAAACTACTTGATTTTGTTACTATGATTCAAAGTTTTCAGGTGATAAACGAAAATCAAGATGCTTTTTATATCACGGATCACGTTTCTAAGAAAACGGGATTGGTGCAAGAATTAAAAAAAGATGCCACTCCCGAGGGAATGGCTAAAGTTCAAAATATTGAAGAGTTACTAAACGGAATCAAGGATTTTACTGAAGGTCAAAAGGAAATTGATGGAGCGCGTGGCGCCTTATCTGAATTTATGGAAGATGTTGCATTGGCAACGGACTTGGATAATGACACAAGTGATGAAGATCGCGTGGCTTTGATGACGATCCACTTGGCCAAAGGACTCGAATTTCCTCACGTTTTTGTGGTTGGCATGGAAGAGGATTTGTTTCCTAGTGCCATGAGTATGAGTACAAGAAGTGAGTTAGAGGAAGAAAGACGATTGTTCTATGTGGCATTGACCCGTGCCGAGCATCAGGCCTATTTGACGTATGCGCAATCTCGTTACCGCTGGGGTAAATTGACGGATAGCGAACCTTCCCGTTTTATAGAGGAAATTGACTCACAGTATCTAGAGTACCTTACGCCCGCAGAAAATAATTACCGCTATAAACCGATGATTGATAGCGACATTTTCGGTGATGTTGATAAATCAAAATTACGTTTGGCAAAACCTGCAAATGGGACACCACCTACGCACAGCACTAACGGTGAATCCAGACAAGATGTAAGCGTTCGTAGATTAAAGCCTATGTCGGATAAAGGAGGTTCTGGAAGTGCCAACTTGTTTGATAATAAGCTGGTTGCCGGAAATGTAGTTATGCATGAACGCTTTGGCAAAGGACAAGTGCTAAACCTAGAAGGAGGAGGAGCTGATAAAAAAGCGGAAATAAAATTTGAAGTTGGCGGAATCAAAAAATTATTATTGCGTTTTGCAAAACTAGATATCATCGGATAAAAAGTTGTTTTAAGTTGGGGGTCTAAAGTCGCCTTTTACAAGAACTTTAAGCTTTAAACATTTAACTTTATACTAAAAAAACATGGCTCAATTTATAAAAATATACCCCGATAAACCAAGCGAGGCTGCTATTGCAAAGGTCGTAAAGGTTTTGAAAGATGGGGGGTTAATTATTTACCCAACAGATACCGTTTACGGATTGGGATGTGACATTACGAATACTAAAGCTTTGGAGCGTATTGCAAGGATAAAGGGCATAAAGCTGGATAAAGCCAATTTTTCGTTTGTTTGTTACGACTTAAGCAATTTATCCGATTATGTTAAGCAGATTGACACAGCCACTTTTAAAATCCTTAAAAGAGCCTTGCCAGGGCCTTACACTTTTATTTTACCAGGAAACAACAGTTTGCCTAAAGAATTCAAGAAAAAGACGACAGTCGGGATACGTATACCTGACAACTCCATTGCCTTGGAGATTGTACGCCAATTAGGAAATCCAATTGTTTCGACATCGATACATGATGAGGATGATGTAATAGAGTATACAACAGATCCGGAGCTCATTTTTGAGAAATGGCAGAATCTTGTTGATATGGTTATAGATGGTGGTTACGGTGATAATGTAGGTTCTACTATCATAGATTTATCTGGAGATGAACCAGAAGTGATAAGGGAAGGGAAAGGAACTTTGGATATTCTTTAGATTAGTTTTTTACAGAAAAAGTTTAGGAAAAATACATAAAAAAAACGTCTCGAATATCGAGACGTTTTTATTTATATCAAAATGAAATTAAACTATTGTTTTTGTTTTTTCATTTCTTTTTCTATCATATCGTAAAATTGATCAATTTTTGGTAATACAACGATACGAGTTCTTCTATTACGAGCTCTGTTTTCAGCAGAATCATTATCAACTAATGGCACATAAGAACTTCTACCTGCGGCAATCAATTGCGCTGGATTAACATTCAATTCGCCTGTTAATACGCGAATGATAGAAGTAGAACGTTTTACACTTAAATCCCAGTTGTCTAATAACACTCCATTTCCAGTTAAGGGAACATTGTCAGTATGTCCTTCAACCATACATTCAAAATCCGGTTTGTCGTTAACTACTTTTGCTACTTTAGCTAAAACTTCTTTTGCTCTTTCAGACACAACGTAGCTTCCAGTTTTAAATAATAATTTATCAGCAATTGAGATAAATACAACCCCTTTTTCAACATTTATTTGAATATCTGGATCGTTTATTCCAACTGATCTTTTCAAGCTAGTAACTAGAGCAAGTGTAACACTGTCTTTCTTAGTTAAGGCATCTTGCATTCTGGTAATTTTTAAATCTTTCTCTTTCATCGATTCTAATGCTTTCTCTATATTGTCTGCTCCTTTTGAAGTCAATATAGTCATGTCTTTAGAAGTGCTGATAAGAGTCTGGTTATATTCTTTTAAACCAGATACAGTAGCTGTAAGCCCTGCTTTTTCCTCTAAACAGGAGTTTAATTTTACTGTACAAGAATTTAGTAAATCTTGAGTTTCCTTGTTTCTGGCTTCTAAATCAGTATATTTCTTTTTAGAAACACAAGAGGTCAAAAGGACTAAGACCGATAATGCAATTGCAATTTTTTTCATAGATTTTTTTGTTAGGTTCAAACGCGAAGTTAGTTTTTAATGATTAAATATTTGATATAATTTATTATAAAATTATTTTACAAATAGCTTATCGTTATTGATGTAGTACTTCATAACGATACTTTTGATACTATAGTATTTTTTTAGCTGAATAAGTTCTCTTTTTTTGTAAGTATTTGAAAACAAACGATAAAACGAAGCATGAGCTTTTAGAATAGCAAAAAAATGAGAAAAACTTCCTTTAAAAATAAAGTGAATTCCTGCGATTCCGTCCAGTATCATGCGGTAAGCTAAGACAGAATATAACGTTTTCTTTGGTAAATTTTTAGTTAACATTAACAGTGAGTTTCTGAAATTCAAGAAAGTTTTTTCCGGATTGCCTTGTTTTAAGGTTGCCCCTCCCACATGATAGACTACTGATTTATGATTGTATTTTATTTTTTGTCCTTTGTTTAATGCGCGCCAGCATAAATCGATCTCTTCCTGATGGGCAAAGAAATCATCATCAAAACCTTTCAATTCCCTGTAAACAGAACTTCTTATAAAAAAGCAAGCGCCAGATGCCCAAAAAATCTCGCAATCATTATCATATTGGCCTTTGTCTTTTTCTAAAGTGTCAAAAATGCGTCCACGACAATATGGATATCCATACTTATCAATGAAGCCCCCAGCAGCTCCAGCATATTCAAAATACTCCTTGTTTTTGAAATCTAGAATTTTTGGCTGTATGATAGCTGTTTGCGGCTCTTTTTCGAAAGTTTGCATTATCGGTAGCAGCCAGTTTTCGGTTACTTCAATGTCTGAATTAACCAAAGCATATATTTCGGCATCTACATGTTTGAGGGCCTCGTTATATCCCTTTGCAAAGCCTAAATTACTCTCGTTTTTCACAATATGTACCATCGGAAAATTATCCGTCACAAACGCAATGGAATCGTCTGTTGAAGCGTTGTCGGCAACATATACGGTTGCATCAGCCGAAAACCGCAGTATTGAGGGTAAAAACTGTTCCAATAAGGTAACTCCATTCCAATTGAGGATAACGACTGCTATTTTCATTCTGTTTGTTTAGAGGGTATAATTTGGAAGCTCAGCAAGAAACTGATATTTTTCATTTTCAAAATCCATTTTGCAAAAATAATGATTTAAGCCGTTGGTCACCATCAAAAACTGGGCATTCATGGTCATGTTATAACGTGCAATCTGATCAAATGCGGTTTGTGCTATTTTTATGGCGGGTGCTTTACATTCGATTAAGATATAAATGGAGCCGTCTGCGTTATAAACCACTACATCATATCTTTTGCGTAATCCGTTGACTTTTAGAACTTTTTCTACATTTATATGAGATATCGGGTACTTTTTTTCTTCCAATAAAAACTGTATGACATGCTGACGAACCCATTCCTCTGGTGTTAGAATAATAAATTTTTTCCTGATTTCATCAAAAATAGACACTTTATTTTCGCTATTTTTGAATCGAAAAGAATAGGAAGAGAAATTCAGTTTTTGCATAAAGCAAAAATAGTTATTTAGTTTAAAGTTTAAACTGTAAAGTCTCACAAGTTGGGACAAACTTTAAACTATATACTTTAAACCAAAAATATGGAGGAGGTTATAAAAATTTTAAATGACATAAAAGGCGGAAACATCAAACCTATTTATTTTTTGATGGGAGAAGAAGCTTATTATATCGATATTATATCTGATTATATTGAAAAAAATTTATTGTCTGAGGAAGAAAAAGGCTTCAATCAAACTGTGCTGTATGGTAGAGATGTGTCAATTGAAGATATAGTTTCAACAGCCAAGCGATATCCGATGATGGCGGAGCGTCAGGTTGTAATTATCAAAGAAGCACAAGATCTTATCCGTACTATTGATAAACTTGAAAGTTATGCTGAAAATCCGATGCAGACTACTGTTTTGGTCATTTGTTATAAATACAAAACTCTGGACAAACGTAAAAAAATAACTAAATTGTTAGCAAAGGCAGGTGTTGTTTACGAAAGTAAAAAGCTTTATGAAAATCAAGTTGGGGATTGGATAAAACGCATTTTAGCTAGCAAAAAATATGCTATTGAGCCTAAAGCTAATGCTATGCTGGTAGAATTTTTAGGAAATAATTTGGGAAAAATAAACAATGAACTCGAAAAACTGCAAATTGTACTGCCTAAAGGAAGTGTAATTACTCCAAAAGATATAGAAGAAAATATAGGTTTCAGCAAGGATTTTAATGTATTTGAGTTGAGAAAGGCCATAGGGGAACGGAACCAACTTAAAGCATATACTATTGCGCAGAATTTTGCGAATAACCCAAAAGAAAACCCAATGGTTGTTACTACTAGTTTGGTTTTTGGATTCTTTATTCAATTGCTTAAATACCACGGTCTAAAAGACAGAAACCCCAAAAATGTTGCCTCCGTTATAGGCGTTAATCCTTTTTTTATGAAAGAATATGACGTAGCACTAAAGAATTACCCTATGAAAAAGGTAAGCCAGATAGTAGCTTCCTTAAGGGATATAGACGTTAAAAGCAAAGGAGTCGGGGCAAATGCGATGTCCAATTCCGATTTGTTACGAGAAATGCTCTATAATATTTTCAATTAGCGGTTAAAATTCACGATATTTGCATTTCAAAAAACAGCGCATAATCATGGGAATGAATAAGAATACCGTCTTGGGATGGGCTACTTTAATAATGATTTTAATGGGATTACTCCTAATAGGACTTGGTGCTTTCAGATATAGTGAGGTTTCCGGATGGGGATTTGCTGCTGTCGGGGTTGGATTCTTGGCTAATGCTTGGGTTTTTAGCTCCCTTAAGGGTAGGCTTTAAGCTGTACTTTAATTGTTGAATGATAAAAAAAAATAAATAAAATGGCAGACGATAAGAAAGTAATATTCTCCATGTCTAAATTGAGTAAAACTTACTCAAGTAGTGACAAACAAGTGTTAAAAAACATTTATTTAAGCTTCTTCTACGGGGCTAAAATTGGTATTTTGGGTCTTAACGGATCAGGAAAATCATCTTTATTAAAAATTATTGCTGGAGTAGACAAGAATTATCAAGGAGACGTGGTTTTTGCACCAGGCTATACGGTTGGTTACTTAGAACAAGAGCCAATTATTGACGACAGTAAAACAGTTATCGAAATTGTTCGAGAAGGTGTTGCCGAAACAATGGCAGTATTAGAAGAGTTCAATCAGATAAATGATAGTTTTGGTCTTCCTGAAGTTTATGAAGATGCTGACAAGATGGACAAATTGATGGATCGTCAAGCTCTTTTACAAGATAAAATTGATGCATTAGGCGCTTGGGAAATTGATACCAAATTAGAAATAGCAATGGATGCGCTGCGTACTCCAGACGCTGATACTCCTATTAAGAACCTTTCTGGTGGTGAGCGCCGTCGTGTTGCTTTATGTCGTTTGTTATTGCAACAACCGGACGTATTGCTGCTGGATGAACCTACAAATCACTTGGATGCGGAAAGTGTACTTTGGTTGGAACAACATTTGGCACAATACTCAGGGACAGTTATCGCTGTAACGCACGATAGATACTTCTTGGATAATGTGGCTGGCTGGATTTTAGAGTTGGATAGAGGAGAAGGTATTCCTTGGAAAGGAAATTATTCTTCTTGGCTAGAACAAAAATCGGGACGTATGGCATTGGAAGAGAAAACAGCTTCAAAACGCAGAAAAAACTTGGAGCGTGAGTTGGACTGGGTTCGTCAAGGAGCCAAAGGGCGTCAAACCAAACAAAAAGCGCGTTTACAGAACTACGATAAATTGTTGAACGAAGATCAGAAAGCATTAGATGAAAATCTAGAAATTTATATCCCGAACGGTCCTCGTTTAGGTACAAATGTTATTGAAGCGAAAGGTGTTGCCAAAGCATATGGTGATAAGTTACTTTATGACAACTTGAATTTTACTTTGCCACAAGCGGGAATTGTAGGAATCATTGGACCCAATGGAGCTGGTAAATCTACTATTTTCAGAATGATAATGGGAGAAGAAAAACCAGATGCGGGAGAGTTTATAATTGGAGAAACTGTAAAGATCGCATACGTAGATCAAGCACATTCCGATATCGACCCTAATAAATCAATCTGGGAAAACTTCTGTGATGGTCAAGAATTGATTATGATGGGCGGACGCCAAGTGAATTCACGTGCTTATTTAAGCCGTTTCAATTTTGGAGGAAGTGATCAGAACAAAAAAGTATCTACTCTTTCCGGAGGTGAACGTAACCGTTTGCACCTTGCAATGACATTAAAAGAAGAAGGAAATGTGTTGTTACTAGATGAACCTACAAATGATTTGGATATTAATACGCTACGCGCTTTGGAAGAAGGTTTAGAGAGCTTTGCAGGTTGTGCGGTAGTAATTTCTCACGATAGATGGTTCTTGGATAGGATTTGTACTCACATTCTAGCTTTTGAAGGAAACTCAGAAGTGTACTATTTTGAAGGTGGTTTCTCTGAATATGAAGAAAATAAAAAGAAACGTTTAGGCGGTGACTTAACTCCTAAACGATTGAAATATAGAAAATTAATCAGAAGCTAATTCTAAACTTAATGATCTAATAAAAAAGGGATCTCTTATTTAGACATCCCTTTTTTTGTTTTTCTTGTCGTTGTTAACTACTAAAAAACACTGTGGTTAATAGACCCGCTGCTGTATAACCAATGTACTCGATATGTCAGCTAATTAGTACGATAGTCTTTTTTTATTAAAATAGTTTTGCGTTTGGTCTATCATGATAAAAGTGAGAAAAATATTTTATTCTAAAAATTTTGATTTCAATTCAGGGGTCGGAATCATACAATGTTCCTTTTTGCCAAACCATTTGTACCGGTTTTTGGCAACGTAATCGTATATACTATTTGATAATGAGCTTGGCAGAACCTTAAAAACGCTTAGCAACGCTAGTCCACCGCTGAGATGCTTTGCTATTTCTAAAGCCGCTTCAGACTTCACGTAATATGCAACTCCTGGCTCATAAAGAATAATACTGTCTATATTTTGAGTATCAATACCAATGTGTTTAATAATACTTGGAGCTAAATCAGATTGTAAGGCTACAAATCGGAAAAGGTCTTTTTTATCGTGTTTAATTACAAATTGTACTGCTGTATTGCACAAATTACACACTCCATCAAACAGAATAATTTTTTTGTTTTTGGGTAGATTTTGCATTTTTGTTTTTATTTATCATTTTCTGTCTCACTAAGTACTCACTCCTGACTACTTTTTCTTCTTAACCGACTCTACTAGTTCTAAGGAATCCAAATTGACTTTGGAGGTGAATACACCGTAATTTACTGTCGCTTTGTTCTTTTCGATAGCGTCAACTGTTCCTACGGCTTTTCCGTCTAGCATCCGAACACGATCTCCTAATCGTATAATTGCCTTAGGTATCTCAATGACCGGTTTTATTTTCTTTTCTTTCTTCTCTTTTCTGATCTCTTCTACATGTACGGTGACTTCTTCAATCACTTTTTTTTTCTTTGCTACAATGGCTTTAGCTTCTTTTGGTGTAGCTTTAATACGCTTTGAATTTTCAATTTCGATAATTTTTAAAAAGTCTCTGATAAGGTCTTTTTTGCTTTTATTATTGAAATATCTCTCCGCTATATCTTCAATTTTATGTCCTATGTAAATCGTCTTTTGATTGCTGTCGTACAATTCCTGATAGCTCTCTAGCTTCTGCTTTATCTTGACATTAATGGTTTCCATTTTCTTTCCTTCTTCGCGCGCTTTGGTTTCCTCTTCCTTTAATGTTTGGGAAGTTTTTTCCATTTTGGAACGCTCTTTCTGAAGTGTTGCAATGGTCTTGTCGAAACGAACTTTTCCAACTTCAATTTTCTTTTTGGCTCGATTAATTAAGCTATATGGGATTCCATTTTTCAATGCAACCTCAAAGGTAAAAGAACTTCCTGCTTGACCCAAGGCCAATTTATACATCGGTTCTAATGATTTTTCGTCAAACATCATATTGGCGTTGGTTGCGAATGGTAATTCGTTCGCTAGTATTTTCAAATTTGAATAATGCGTGGTGATAATCCCAAAGGCTTCTCTGTGATAGAATTCTTCAAGAAAAATTTCAGCTAACGCACCACCCAACTCAGGATCAGAACCTGTACCAAATTCGTCAATCAGGAACATCGTTCTGCGATTACATTTCTTGAGAAAATAGTTCATATTCTTAAGTCGGTAACTGTATGTACTAAGATGATTTTCAATGGATTGATTGTCTCCGATGTCTGTCAGTATTCTGTCGAATAAAAATGTTTCAGAACGTTCGTGAACTGGAATTAGCATCCCTGATTGCAACATCAATTGTAGTAAACCAACCGTTTTTAAGGATATCGTTTTCCCTCCAGCATTAGGTCCTGAAATTACAATAATTCTGTTCTCTTGTTCTAATTCAATGGTCTGCGGATGCGTAATTTCATTTTTCTGTTTGTTATTAAGATACAGAATAGGATGATAGGCGTCTCTAAAGTAGAGTCGGCGATTCTCTGTAATATGTGGCAGAATACCGTTAATACGGTTTGCATATTTAGCTTTGGCCGCAATGACATCAATATCACTCAGAAAATGCTGATATTGTTTAAGCAAAGGGAGAAAAGGGCGGATATCATTTGAAAGTTGCTTCAAAATACGCATAATTTCTTCTGATTCTTCGTACTCTAAATTGCTAAGTTCCCGAGAATATTGCAAAGTAGCCTCTGGTTCGATATAGGCGATGCTTCCGGTTTTCGAGCTTCCCATTATAGATCCTTTTACTTTACGGCGGTACATCGCCAAAACGGCTAATACGCGACGATTTTGAACAAAACTTTCTTTAATGTCATCAAGATATCCTAGACTGTTGTATTGTGTCAATGCCGTACCAAAGCTTTGATTTACTTTGCCTCGAACTGAATTCATACTTCTTCGAACATCCAATAGCACTGGCGAAGCGTTGTCTTTGATTTCACCATATTTATCAACTATCTGGTCGACGGCTGTAATTATTTCTTTGGTTAGTTCAACTTCGTTAGCTCTAGTGTTTAAATGCGGATAATAGTCATCGAATTTTTTCAAATAATTCAACATAAAATTAACCGTTGACGAAAGGGTTGCAATTTTTCTAAAACTACCCACCTCAAGAAAACTGTCCTCTATAGCTAGAAACTTTATTTCGTGGGTGATTGCTTCAAACCCATGATTGGGGATAGCATTGTTATTTTGAAAAGAGGAAACATATTCAGATGTCTGCATTAGGGCTTGCATCAAAGTTTCTTTATCTTTATAAGGAGTTATTTCTAAGGCTTTCTGTTTTCCAATATCCGTATTACATATTGTCGAAATGGTTTCGAGTACGGTAGGAAATTGTAAATCTTGTAATGTTTTTTTCGGTGATGGATATCATTCTTTATCGTAAATTGTAAGACAACAAAGTTACGAAGAATCCGTGTTAAAACAGGGATAATATAGTGTCTTTTAGGACCTGTTCTATTTCGTTTCAATTCATAAAAAAATTGTCTTCATAATGCTAATTTTTTTATAGTTTGTTTAATGCTGTGGGAAACCCTTGGATATCTTAACTTATATTTGCGGTATAACTTTTTAGTATGCAAATCAACCTTAACTCCAAGTGGAAGTCCATTTTATCAGATGAGATACAAAAGCCTTATTTCCTTGACCTAATGGAAAGTTTGGAGAGCGAGTATCAGGAAAGCAAGTGTTTCCCACCCATGGACTTGATTTTTTCAGCTTTCAATAATTGTGATTTTTCTAATTTGAAGTTGGTAATCATCGGCCAGGATCCCTATCATGGGGAAGGGGAGGCGAATGGCCTCTGTTTTTCAGTAAATGATGGCGTTAAGATTCCTCCCTCCTTACGAAACATTTTTAGGGAAGTTAATGAGGATTTAGATTCTATATTTTTACCTACTTCAGGTAATTTGCAGGCTTGGGCAAAACAAGGCGTTTTGCTGCTGAATGCTTCGCTTAGCGTAAGAAAAGATAGTCCCAACAGTCATAAACACCTGAAATGGAATCTTTTTACCGATACCGTTATTCAAAAGATTTCAGACGAAAATAAAGGAGTGGTTTTCTTGCTTTGGGGTGCTTTTGCGCATAAAAAAGGGGAGTAAAATTGACCGAAACAAACATTTGGTTTTAGAATCAGGTCATCCTTCTCCTATGAGTGCCAATCAAGGAAAATGGTTTGGCAATAAGCATTTTAGCAAAGCAAACGAATATCTAAAAGAACAGGGGGAAAACGGAGATTTCTTGGTTTTAAAAGTCTTTTAGTTGTCTAGTTTTGCGTATGGGATAGTAGCTTGCTACCGAAGTAGCGCGGATAGCCCGACGGCAATAAAAAAAGGGTCTAATTACTATATAGATAATTAGACCCTTTTTTTATTGCAGGCACGCCCTTATTAAAATAGTGTTATTTTTTGATAATCTCTTCTAAAGTTGCCTTGTCGGATCTATTGCTGACCTTAAGGATAATTTTTTGGTTATTTATTGTTTTGCCTTCAATTACATACATTTTGGCTTTTTTGAACTCGGTGTTACTTTTGTCAAAGTCAACGTCTCCAAACTGTAAGGTGTTTTTTATGTCAATTGTGTCAATCCATTTTTCTGCCAAGACTTTAGAGGCTTTTTCAGAATAATAAAAAGGTTTGTTTCTTAAATCGTTTAAAACTCTGGAATTTGGAAAATAATTACATCGAGTATCTTTTCCGCTAAAAACCATAGCTACAAAAAACAGTCCAATTACTAATCCTACTAAATAGTAGGCGAAACGTTGTGCAAACTTCATGATTTTTTTTTGCAAAGGTAAATGAAAGTTTACTTAAAATACAATTAAATTGATATCGTTATTTGGTAAATCGAACCAATCACCAATGACTTTACTTGTCAAAATTCCATGATAGAGGTAAACCCCGTTTTTTAATCCAATATCACATCGGATAGCGCTTTCTAGGCCACCGTCTTCAGCCACTTGCATAAGATAAGGACTGATAATGTTGCTAATAGCAAGAGAAGCTGTTTTTGAATAACGGGAAGGGATATTAGGAACGCAATAATGGACTACGTTGTTTTTTATGAATGTTGGCTTTTCATGCGAGGTTACTTCTGAAGTTTCAAAGCAGCCGCCAGTATCAATACTCACGTCGACGATTACCGCTCCACCTTTCATATGCTCCACCATTGTTTCTGTGACAACCACTGGACAGCGATCTACGCCGCTCAGTGCTCCTATGGCAACATCACAGCGTCTTAAGGCTTTTAATAACGATTTGGGTTGAATTGTAGAAGTGAAGATTCGTTGATTCAGACTATTTTGTAAATGACGCAGCTTGGTAATAGAATTGTCGAAAACCTTAACGTTTGCACCTAGTCCGAGAGCGGTTTTTGCTGCAAATTCACCCACCGTTCCAGCGCCTAAAATAACCACATCAGTAGGGGGGACACCGGTAATATTGCCAAAAAGCAATCCTTTTCCGAATTCATTAGTAATCATCAATTCAGCTGCAATCAATATGGAAGCCGTACCTGCAATTTCACTAGATGAGCGCACTGCTGGGTAGGTACCATCTTCATCTTTTATGTATTCAAAGGCCAAGGCAGTAATTTTCTTTTTGCTCAGGGCTTCAAAATATGCTTTTCGTGTCGTTTTTAATTGAATGGATGAAATCAAGATGGTGTGACTGTTCATCATCGCTATTTCAGCAAGAGTGGGAGGTCCCACTTTTAAAATCATCGGACAGCTAAAAACTTTTGCAGTATCATTGGTTATTTCTGCACCTGCTTCACTGTATTCTTTGTCTGAATAACTGGAATTTTCGCCAGCTCCCGATTCAATCATCACCCGGTGCCCATTAAAGCTTAATGAATTTACAGCGTCTGGAGTAAGGCAAATACGGCGTTCTTGGTAGCTGGTCTCATTAGGGATACCAATAAAAAGATCGCTTTTTTTTCTCGCTACCTCCAATTTTTCTTCTTGAGGCAGTAACTGCTGTTTTGTGAAAGGCGTGAATGATATTGACATTGTTAAAGTGAAAATTTAAAGGTAAAATTAAGCAAAAATATTAAAAAATAATGCTTTTTATGTATAGAAATACAAACAAGGAAATAATATTAATTAGGAAATAATCTTTTCCATTTTAATATCTGCTCGTTCATAAATGCCATCTTCTAAAAGAACTTCTTCAAAGCCAAATTTCTCATACAAATGGATAGCTGACTTTAGTCTTCTGTTGGAGTACAGAATAATTTTTTGAATACCAGATTCATGAGCGGCTACAATGCAGTGTTGCATTAGTTCATGACCTATTCCTAGTCCCTGAACACCATCAGTAACTGCCATTTTACTAAGCTCAAATGTGCCATCATTCATTTTTATCAAGGAAATAGTTCCTACAATTTCTTCTTTATATTTGGCATAAAAAATCATTCCGCCTTTATCGATGATCTCCTCTTTTGGATTAGAAAGAACTCTTTCATCTTTGGGCTCAATTCTAAAGTATTTCTTAAGCCATTCAATATTTAGGGTTTTTATGGGCTCTGTCAACTCCGATGAGAAGGGGATAATAGTGACAATATTTTCTGATTTCATAAAATAAACAGCTATAATTTAACTTAATTTTAAAGCACGTCTTCCGTCAGGAAGCTCTTTGATGGAGATAATCGAATGTAATTCGGGGATAAGATTTGGAATTTGTTCCGCCCATTCTATAAAACACCAATTACCTGAATATAAGTACTCTTCAACTCCCATGTCCATAGCTTCAGTTTCCTTCTTTAATCTATAAAAATCAAAATGATAAACTATTTGATTATTAATTGCTTGGTATTCGTTAACTAAAGAAAAAGTTGGGCTACTTGTGGCTTCTGTCACACCCAGTTCTTTGGCTAATTGTTTTATGAAAGTGGTCTTTCCCGCACCCATTTCTCCGTAAAAAAGGATAACTTTTTTAGGATTTTTAGCAACCACACTCCGAGCCACATCTGCGATTTCATCTAATGAAAAAATAAATTCCATTTTTTAGTATTATTTTAAATTCTAATTATAAATTTTGAGTTCGTGAATAGTGAAATGTATTATTGTAGTTTACTTGTAAAAACCAATAACGACGCACTTTTCATCATAAAATCACTTCGGTTTAAAAATCAAACAAGGAATGATCATTTCTTCTAGTGAAATACCCCCGTGCTGGTAGGTGTTTCTAAAATAACTCACATAATGGTTGTAATTGTTCACATAGGCCAAAAATAAATCATTTTTTCGCAAAAATATAAGAACTACTCATATTAATAGTAGGCAAACCAATTTTTTTGGGTTCTTTTACTGCATAAACATCTTTTTGCTCATAAGTAAGACTGCGTCCAGTCTTGTATCTCAGATTCAGACTCGTATTTTTATCGCCTACCACTTTTGAGGGGTTCTTTACACTGATGGTGCCGTGGTCAGTCGTTAATATCATCTTGAAACCTAGTTTTTGTGCTTGTTGGATAATCTCCAAAAGAGGAGAGTTCTTAAACCAACTCAACGTCAACGAGCGATATGCCTTGTCGTCCGAAGCCAATTCTTTCACCACATCCATTTCGGTTTTGGCGTGTGAGAGCATATCCACAAAGTTATAAACTACCGTCACTAGGTCATTGTCCTTTAGTCCTTTGAAGTTGTCAACCAGTTTTTTTCCTGCTGTTAAGTTGGTTATTTTAAAATAATCTTGCTTTAGATTAAGCCCCAATCGTTTTAATTGCGCCAACAAAAACTCTGCTTCATATAGGTTTTTACCACCTTCTTCTGGATCATTTTTCCAATATTGAGGAAACTGCTTCTCCATTTCAAGTGGCGTTAAACCAGAGAAAATTGCGTTTCTGGCATATTGTGTTGCAGTAGGCAAAATGGCGTAGTA
>CALJVL010000033.1 GCA_937773775.1 uncultured Flavobacterium sp. | reverse complement strand
TCCGTTGGTTTTTCTGATCGAGAAATCACTTTGGCAAAGGCAGTTAATTATAACTTCAGGATTCAGTTAAACGAAGCCGAAAACCTGCAAGAAGTCGTTATTTTTACTGGAATAAACTTCGAAAAAAGACAATCCGGCTCTTGATATTCTCAGGAAAATCTGGGAAAGAAAACGTAAAAATGGCTTGAGTCAGTTTGATCAGTATCAGATGGAAAAGTATGAAAAAATTGAGTTTGACATGAACACAATTGATAGTGCTTACATGAAAAACAAACTTTTCAAGGGGATGGAATTTATATTCGATCACGTAGATACATCTAGAGTCACTGGGAAAACCTATTTGCCTATATTTATAAACGAATCTTTATCGGATGTTTACGGCAGCAACAAGTTGAATAAAGTAAAAGAAAAATTAAAAGCAAATAAAAATTCCGGCTTTAGTAATAATCAACAAATCATGTCTTTCGTGAAAGATTTGTACTCAGATTATGATATCTATAATAATTACTTGACATTTTTTGATAAAAGTTTCACTAGCCCGTTGTCAAAAACAGGGATTGATGTGTATAATTATGTTCTTAAAGACAGTGCTTATATTGGTGAGAAATGGTGCTACAATATTGTGTTCTATCCTAGAAGAAAAAACGAATTGACTTTTAAAGGTGATTTTTGGGTAAATGATAGCACGTTTGCCATCAAGAAAATTAATATGGCCGTTACAAAAAGTGCTAATATCAACTGGGTAAAGGAAATTTATATCGAACAGGAATTTGATGTGCAGAACGACTCGATATTTTTGCTGACGCGAGATTACATGATGTCCGACTTCGCATTAAATAAAAAAGAAGAGTCCAAAGGGGTTTATGGTAAGCGAACGACACTTTATGATAACCACGTATTTAATAAAGAGAAACCGGCAGCTTTTTATAGAGAAGAGGTAAGCTTTATAGATAATGAAGTCTATAATAAATCAGAAGAATATTGGCGGGAAAACCGTTACGAAAAGTTGACTAAAGATGAATTGGGTGTTTACAAAATGCTTGACACTTTGAAAACGGTAAAGAAGTTTCAACAAATATATAATTTGGTTCAAATTCTGGGTAGTGGTTATATACAAGTTGGACATTTTGATTACGGCCCCATTTTCTCGTCATTTGGTTATAATGAAGTAGAAGGTGTTCGATTAAGGACCGGTGGAAGAACTTATTTTGGACCAAATGATACTTGGCGTCTACAAGGGTATACTGCTTATGGTTTTAAAGATGATAAATTCAAATACGGACTTTCTGGTAAGTGGATGGTTGATAAGAAAAAGCGAATTATTTTGTCTGGAGGTAATAGACGTGATGTTGAACAAATAGGAGCAAGTTTGACCACTACAAATGATGTTTTGGGTAGAAGCTTTGCCTCATCGTCCGTTTTTTCGTCGGGAAGCAACGGAAAGCTTACGAACATCAACCTTACCAATGTTGGTGTCGAGATGGAACCTGTCAAGAATTTAACTTTTCAATCTGGATTCTCTTACAGGACCTTGCAAGCTGCTTCTGATGCTTTCAGTTTGGATTATTACACAGATGCGGCACGTACGGTGACAAAAAGTGACCTAAAACAATCAGAAGTTAATTTCCAGGTAGAATATACGCCCAATAGAAAAACAATTGGATATGGTGTAGAAAGGGATAATGTAGACAGTCCGTTCAGTCGTTTTTACCTGAATTACAGTCATGGTTTTAAAGGACTTTTGAATAGTGATTTCCAGTATGAAAAAATACAACTGTATTATAAACAGCCCATAATCATAGGTCCAATAGGACGGACGAATGTAATTGTTGAAGTGGGGAAAACTTTTGGAACGATTCCTTTGGGGCTAATGAGTGTTATCCCTGGAAATCAAACCTATTTCACCATTGAGAATACGTTCAGCAACCTTAATTTCTATGAATTTGTGACCGATCAATATGCCACTTTGGAGTGGAATCACAACTTCAGCGGAAGACTTTTTGCTAGAATCCCTTTTATGAGAAAACTTAATTGGAGAGAAATTATTGGGGTAAAAGGAGTTTACGGAACCATTTCAGATGAAAATAGAGGGATTAATGCCTCAGGCTTGGTTTACAGTGCTCCGGAAAAAGTGTATTGGGAATACAGCGCTGGAATTGGAAATATATTCAAGGTGTTACGTATCGATTTTTCTTGGAGAGGCAATTATCTAAATACGCCGGATACTAATCGTTTTGCTGTAAAAGGTTCATTCGGTTTTTATTTCTAGGAGCTAGTTCCAGCTATTCGTTTCAATCTTTTCTTTTTTTCTTTAAAAAAGAAAAGGATTTCCACTGCTATCTGGGCTAAAAAACAATCGATGATGAAACACGCTTTAGATTTCCTTTCTGAACAAGATGTCATTTTTAAAATGATAATTGAAAAGTACGGGATTCCAAAAATCCCCAAAAGGCCTGAAGGTTTTGAGACGCTGGTGTTACTGATACTGGAACAACAAGTGTCTATCGATTCAGCCAAGGCGACATTTTTGAAATTAAAAGCAAGAGAGAAAAACTTCCAGCCACAAGCACTTTTAAATTTATTGGATGAGGAATTTAGGAATCTTGGCGTAAGCCGACAAAAAACGTCTTATATAAAAGCTTTATCAACAGCAATATTAAATAATGAGATTGATTTAGCATCTTTGGGAGCCAAAACAGCTCAGCAAGTCCGTGAGGAACTCATCAAAATCAAGGGAATAGGAAACTGGACCGTTGATATTTATTTGATGGTTTGTCTACAGGAGCCAGATTTGTTGCCCTTGGGAGATATTGCGGTATTAAATACCATTAAAGAATTGCTTCAGATTGAAAGTAAAGAAGAAATCGAGATTTATACTTTAAGATGGAGTCCCTGTCGATCCGTTGCCACATTTCTTTTGTGGCATTATTATTTGGAGAAAAGAGGGAGGAAGATTACATTTTTATAAAAGTCAAGCCTTTTGTTTTCTTGTATTTTAAGGAAATTATACTTGTAATAAATAGGTTTTTAGACTACTTTTGCGAGAGCATAATAGATTTAAGATATAAAATAAAATGACTGCAGACAAAATAAAAACTTTCGATGTGTTAATCGAAATTCCAAGAGGAAGTAGAAATAAATACGAGTACGATTTCGAAATAAAAAGAATGCGTTTTGATAGAATGTTATTCTCTTCAATGATGTATCCTGCGGATTACGGATTTATTCCTGAAACATTGGCTCTTGATGGAGATCCATTAGATGTTCTGGTTTTAGTAAACGAACCAACTTTCCCTGGTTGTGTAATGGAAGTTAAACCTATCGGTGTATTCCATATGGCAGATGACAAGGGACCGGACGAAAAAGTAATTTGTGTACCAGTTTCTGATCCAATTTGGAATTCATTAAATGACTTATCTGATATGAATCCGCATTTGCTTAAAGAGATCGAACATTTCTTCCAGGTGTATAAAGATCTTGAAAACAAAACAGTTGACGTAGGTGGATGGGGAGATGTAGGCGAAGCTTACGATATCATAAAAAAATGTACAGAACGTTTTGACGCGATAGAAAACAAACCAGTAGGATTATTTAGTATTAAGTAATTTTTCTCAACATATTTTATAAAAAAAGCAACATTCTACCAAGAGTGTTGCTTTTTTGTTTAAATTCGTCATGTTACGCTTGAAAAATTAAAAAATTAACCAACAACCAAAAACGAAATTTATGAATTCAATTATGATTTATTTGCCAATTGTTATGGCGATTATAGGACTTATATTTATGTCGGTTAAGAGAACTTGGGTACTGAAACAGGACCCTGGGGACGGCAAGATGAAAGAGATCTCAGATTATATTTATGAAGGAGCACTTGCATTCCTTAAAGCAGAATATAGGTTATTGACTTTTTTCGTAATTGCTGCAAGTTTTGTTTTAGCCGCAATTACATTCATACCTGGAACTTCAACGCATTTATTCATCGTGGTGGCTTTTGTGATTGGAGCTTTTTTTTCAGCTTTGGCTGGGAATATGGGAATGAGAATTGCTACAAAAACAAATGTTAGAACAACGCAAGCTGCTCGTACGAGTTTGCCGCAAGCACTGAAGGTTTCTTTCGGAGGCGGAACTGTTATGGGGCTAGGTGTTGCAGGTTTAGCCGTTTTAGGTTTGACTTCGTTCTTTATTTTCTTTTACTACTTTTTTATGAATGGTGTGTGGACTACTAATGAAGACATGACCATCGTTTTGGAAACATTGACAGGTTTTTCTCTTGGGGCTGAATCTATCGCTTTGTTTGCTAGAGTTGGTGGTGGAATTTATACGAAAGCGGCCGATGTAGGGGCTGATTTAGTGGGTAAAGTAGAAGCTGGTATTCCAGAGGATGACCCGCGTAACCCTGCTACAATTGCAGATAACGTAGGAGACAATGTGGGCGACGTAGCGGGAATGGGTGCCGATTTATTTGGCTCTTATGTGGCAACCGTTTTGGCTGCTATGGTTCTAGGTAACTATGTGATTAAAGATATGGGAGGAAGTATAGAAGACGCTTTCGGAGGAATAGGTCCTATATTATTACCGATGGCCATCGCCGGTTTTGGAATTTTATTTTCCATCATTGGAACCCTTTTGGTTAAAATTTCAGATCCTGATGCAAAGGAACAACAAGTGCAAAAAGCTTTAAATATTGGAAATTGGGTTTCTATTGTCTTAACGGCTATTGCCTGTTTCTTTCTGGTAAGATACATGTTGCCTGCAACGATGAAAATGGAGTTCTTTGGAGAAGGAATGCAAGACATTTCATCGATGAGAGTTTTCTATGCAACTATAGTAGGATTAGTGGTGGGAGCTGTTATTTCATCAGTAACTGAATACTACACAGGTTTGGGTACAAAACCAGTTATGGCAATTGTTCAAAAATCAAGTACAGGTGCGGGAACAAATGTAATTGCAGGTTTGGCGACAGGTATGATTTCTACTTTTCCGACCGTTTTATTATTTGCTGCAGCCATTTGGACTTCATATGCACTTGCAGGATTTTACGGTGTTGCTTTAGCGGCCTCGGCTATGATGGCTACAACCGCAATGCAATTGGCTATTGATGCATTTGGACCGATTGCTGATAATGCTGGAGGAATTGCCGAAATGAGTGAATTACCAAAAGAAGTTCGCACAAGAACTGATATTTTGGATGCTGTGGGCAACACTACTGCAGCAACTGGAAAAGGTTTTGCTATCGCTTCAGCAGCATTAACATCATTAGCTTTATTTGCCGCTTATGTAACTTTTACGGGAATTGACGGAATCAATATATTCAAAGCTCCCGTTTTAGCAATGCTATTTGTGGGTGGAATGATACCAGTAGTTTTCTCTGCTTTGGCGATGAATTCTGTTGGGAAAGCCGCGATGGACATGGTTTACGAAGTGCGCCGCCAGTTCAAGGAAATTCCAGGAATTATGGAAGGAACCGGAAAACCTGAATATGCAAAATGTGTTGACATTTCTACCAAAGCAGCTTTACGTGAAATGATGTTACCGGGCGTTTTGACAATCGGTTTTCCAATTGCAATTGTTTTGCTTGGAAAGTTAGTATACGGAGATAACAACCAATTAATTGCAGAAATGCTTGGAGGATATATGGCAGGGGTTACTGTTTCGGGAGTTCTTTGGGCTGTTTTTCAAAACAATGCAGGAGGTGCTTGGGACAATGCCAAGAAATCTTTTGAAGCAGGGGTTATGATTAACGGTGAGATGACTTATAAAGGGTCAGAAGCACATAAAGCTGCCGTAACTGGAGATACGGTTGGAGATCCGTTCAAAGATACTTCAGGGCCTTCTATGAATATTTTAATTAAACTAACTTGCTTGATCGGATTAGTGATGGCACCTATTTTAGGAAGTGGAAGCCACACTATTTCTGATAACGCAGTGATCCACGGAGAAGTATCGAAACAAATAATGATTGAAAAATCTAGTGTCAACGGAACTGTTGTAGGTACAGTAACTACAACAGTTAATGGAGAGGTTGAAACGCAAGTTTTTGAAGGAACTGATGCTGAGGTTCAGGCAAAAATTGATGAATTGAAATAGACTTTAAAAACATGGTTAAATTTTTAAATTTGACGATAGTTTACAAATAAAAATGCTTCGCGATTGCGAGGCATTTTTTCGTTTTATAAAATATTTGAAGCCAATTTTGGTCAGCTTTATTAAGACAGGCAGAGAACTAAAACAATCCGTTTATCTCCGCATCTATGCGGGTGATGATGGTGCCCAAGTCTTCGGGTTTATCAACAAAATTAATGTTGTCTACGTCTATGATTAGTATTTTTCCTCTGTCATAAGTGTGAACCCATGCTTCATAACGTTCGTTCAAACGACTTAAATAGTCAATGGAAATTGTGGATTCATACTCGCGACCACGTTTGTGAATTTGTCCAACTAAATTAGGAATAGAGCTTCTTAAATAGATTAATAAATCTGGTGCCTTAACTGTCGATTCCATCAATTCAAAAAGACTAGAATAGTTTTGAAAATCACGGTTGGTCATCAATCCCATAGAATAAAGATTGGGAGCAAATATATGGGCATCTTCGTAAATGGTTCTGTCCTGAATAATTTTTTTACCACTTTCGCGAATTTGCATCACCTGACGAAAACGACTGTTCAAGAAATAAATCTGTAAATTAAAGGACCAACGTTCCATCTGATGATAAAAATCATCCAAATAGGGGTTGTCAACTACATCCTCGAAATGAGGTTCCCACTTAAAGTGCTTTGCCAATAATCGTGTTAGAGTTGTTTTACCTGATCCTATATTTCCTGCTACTGCTATGTGCATTACGGTATTGTGATTTTATAATTTATAATTCCCTGCGATGTAAAAATAGATAAAATTTGGCCTTTGTAGGAGAATTTTTTAAACGTTTTTTCCGAAATTTTAATTTTATACTTTTCCTTTTTTTTAATATCTTCAAAAATCAAATCGTTATTTTTAGAGAAGATATACTGGTGATCATTAATAATTTCGATAGAATCAGAATTGGCGACTTTTCCTTTGGTTGTGATTTTTCCAAAAATATCGCATGAAAACCAATTGTTTTTATCGTCGATCCAGTAAAAAGTATTGAAATCTGATTGATACTGTTTTATGCTTGCTGGAAAAGACGTAGATATGGCTTTGTAATTATTATTTAAATAGTCATAAAGACCAATTTGCTGATTCAAACTATCATAGACCCAAAGTTGATTTTGTGAAGCTATTCCAGTCGCTGTAATAACTATAGGGGTTGAGTTTAGAGAAAACTGTATTCTTTGTACTTCATTCAATTGGTTGTCAAGTAGGATTACTGCATTGTAGCTTTCGTAGAATATGACAATTTTTAGTGGATTTTGCAGATCGACCTTGGCTATTTTTCCCAAAGAAGGGTTTTAGTATTACAAAAGTTTCGCTGTTTTTTATTTTGTGTAAAACTTCATTGCTTATGAAATACTGAAAACCAAATTGATCAAAGCCTAAAAAGAGATCAGCCTCAAAATTAATGTCACTGATTTTTGCAGTAATTAGGCTGTTGCTTTGTCCAAATGCAATTGAAAACGATATTGATAATATAAATGTTAATGTTTTTTTCACAGAAAGCTAATTTACAGTTAAACCTTTCATAATTACTAATGTCTTAACTAAATTATTTAAGTAAGTAGATGTAACAATAAAGCATATTTGCTGTCCAATTGAGTATCTGAAAATTAAAACATAACTATTATGAATAAAACCATTTTTACCCTAGCATTTGCTGTTGTTTCGTATTTGGGGCTTTATGCCCAGGAATTCCAGGGGATGGCCATTTATGAGTCCAAAACCAGTACTTCTGATTTTAAAGCACGAATGGAAAGAAACAAAAATATGACTCCGGATATGCAGAAGAGGATTGAGGAAAGTATGAAGAATATGTTCGAAAAAACATTTATCCTAAACTTCAATAAAACGGCCTCTATTTATAAGGAAGAAGAAAAGTTAGAAGCGTCGGCACAAGGGGGAGGCGGAATGAGAATCTGGAGCTCTATGATGGGCGGCGGCGGTACCTATTATAAAAATGTAAAAGACAAACAATACAGTAACGACAAAGAGTATATGGGAAAAGAATTCTTGGTCAAAGATTCGCTTACGAGTCTAGCCTGGAAGATGGAAGCTGAAACAAGAGTAATTGGAGGGTATACTTGTTACAAAGCCACAGCTGTAAAAAAACCTAGCGCAACTGATTTTAGAAATTTGAGACCGCGAAAAGAGGATGCAGATAAAAAAGAGGGAGAAAAACCGGCTGCTGATAAAAAAACAAATTTTTTAGATGCGGTTGAAGTACCGAAAGAAATAGTAATTACTGCATGGTATACCCCAGAAATACCAGTGAGTCAAGGTCCAGAAGGATATTGGGGCTTGCCAGGGCTGATATTGGAGGTAAATGACGGTAAAACGGTTCTTTTGTGTTCTAAGGTGGTGTTGAATCCCAAAGTCAAAGCGGAAATAAAAGCGCCTTCAAAAGGAAAAGTAATCTCCCAAAAGGAATATGATGAAACGGTTATGAAAAAAATGGAAGAGTGGAGAGAAATGAATCAAGGTCGCGGAGGAAATGGAGGCATGCAAATTCGTTTTGGAAATTAATACCCACTATTACAGTTATACACCCAATTAAAATGAGAAAAATTCTAGTATTGATCGCCTTCGTGGTGGTTTCCATTTCCTATGCACAAAATATTCGTTTGGAAGGAGTGGTTCAAGACAAAGCAAATCTGACTTTAGAAATGGCCAATGTCATGGCCGTTAATCAAACTACTAAAGCCATGGATGCTTATGCTATAACTACTGATAAAGGGAAGTTTACCTTGAATCTTAAAAGCAATACTACTTATGTCATCAAACTTAGTTATTTGGGGATGCAAAATAAAGAAGTTACCCTGACAACCCTAGCCGAAAACATGGTGCAAAATATTACTATGGAATCCGGTGGGATTGAGCTTGATGGCGTAGAAATTGTACGTGAAATGCCAGTGTCGATAAAAGGAGATACAATTGTGTACAATACTGATTCGTTTAAAACTGGTGAAGAGCGCAAGCTTGAAGATGTGTTTAAAAAACTGCCTGGGTTTGAGGTAATGGCTGACGGTCAGGTGCAAGTAGAAGGGAAAAAAGTAACAAAATTATTTGTAAACGGTAAGCCCTTTATGGAAGGGGATACTAAGTTAGGCTCCAAAAACATTCCTTCGGATGCTGTTGATAAAGTGCAAGTACTTCGTAATTTTAATGAGGTGTCGCAAATCAAAGGCCTAGAAAACAATAACGATGATATTGCGATTAACATCAAACTCAAAAAAGGAAAAGATAAATTTTGGTTTGGGGATGTAAGTGCTGGTTTAGCAAATGACAAAGGCTATATTTTTAATCCAAAAATATTTTATTATTCCCCAAAAACCAGTATCAACTCTATCGTTAATTTGAATAATATAGGCGAGGTATCTTTGACTTCTGCAGATTTTTTCAGAATAACAGGTGGCGCCCGAAATACCATTGGTCGCAGCGGGACAATACTTGCGCTTAATCGAAACTTTTTTGGTTTGTCTGGCGGCGATAATGTGGCCAAAGCAAGTGACAAGTTTGGGGCACTCAATTTGAATCATTCGGTTTCAAAAAAATGGATACTATCCGGTTTTGCGGCTTATTCATCTACCTTCAATCAGTCTATTACCAATTCAGAAAGAGGGATTTTTGAACCTAATACTACAAATATAGCAACCTTAGAAAACAGAAAAAACAAAACAGACTCTAAAAACAATGCATTTATTGCGAAATTTGGTTCTAAGTACAAAGCCAATGATAAGTTTCAATTGGATTATGACGCGTTCTTTAGAAAAAATGATCAACAAGATGTAGACAACAGCCAGACTAATTTTAGCTCGATGAACAATGGTTCAATAGTATCTAATTCCAATACGGTTATTGCTTTTCAAAAGCAAGCACCAGCCTCATTCAACCAGAGTTTAAATATGTTTTTCACACAAAATCCAAAGTCTACTTGGGTACTCGAAATACAACATCAATACGAAGACGAAGATCCATTTTACAATCCACAACTTTCAGTCAATCCTTATCAAAACGCTACTTCGCAAAACCCAAATGATCCTAGTGCAGTTTTTGTTAATGAAAATTCCTTTAATATCGAACAATCTAGATTTGTAAAAACAAATAAGTTCGATGCAAAAATCGATTACTTTTATCAAATTTCGAACAAAAGTATATTGAATGTAACGGCAGGAAACACGAATGCTTTTCAGTCGTATAATTCCAGTATTTTACAAATATTACAAGACCAAACCGTTAATCCCATAGAGCAAGCGGCATATAATAACGATGTGCGTTACCGTTTTAATGATGTGTTTTTGGGATTGCATTATAAATTTATTGTAGGCAAGTTTACATTTAATCCTGGTTTCTCTGTTCATCAATACAATACGACCAATGAGCAATTTGGGAATCCTTTTCAACTTAATTTTAGCCGATTATTGCCGGATATGTTTGCACGTTGGGATTTGAAAAAATCAGAAAATTTGACGTATAACTTCAACGTTAGAAACGGTTTTAATGACGTAAATGCGTTGGTCGAAGGGTATGTTTTTACGAATTTTAATAGCATTGCACGTGGAAATTCACAATTGGAAAACTCACTCATAACTAGTCATAGACTGAATTATTCAAAGTATAATTTGTATAATTTCACTACGATTTTTGGAGGTATAGGTTACACTACTACAAAAAACCCAGTCGTAAATGGGATTCTGTTCCAAAGTATTTACTCTACATCGGATCGTTTGAATTTAGATGCTGAAAATGAAAGTCTGAATGGGAATGTGTTTTATTCGAAAAGCTTCCAGAAGTATTATAAATTAACAGCGGGGATCAACGCGAATTGGAATCGGAATTTTGTACTAAACAGGCGACTAGTGAATGGAAATACTCAGGAATTTATTCAAGGCATTGAAAATGTCAATCACGGGTACAACTTGGCTTTTGCAACACAGTTCAAAAAATATCCTAATATAGATTTAGGCTATCGTATAAATTTTTCGGAGCAAGCAGCCAATCGATTTACTACTCAAACTCCTACTGTAAAACTGAATTATTATTTCCTAAATGGTTTGAATGTCAATTGGGATTATGCCTTTAACCGTTTTAAAAATGAAGCGACCGGAATTGCTAATGATTTTAAAATCATGACGGCTAGTATGAATTATATTAAAAAAGACGCCAAATTTGAATACCGAATTCAGGCCAATAATTTACTAAATACAAGATCTAGATTGAATAATTCCTTTAGTGTAAATGGTTTTAATGCCAATGAAAATATTATCCTGCCACGATTTGTAACTTTTATTGTAAAGTACAATTTATAATAGAAGGTTTGTAGATTAAAAAAGGGAATTTTGCCTACGCAAACTCCCCTTTTTCTTTACCATAAATATTGTATTACAAATCAAAAGCAGTTTTAACTTGGTCAATGAAATCTAATTTTTCCCATGTAAACAACTCAACAACAACTGTTTTTGTTAATCCTCCCGGTGCGGTGAAGGTTTTTGTAACGGTTTCAGGAGTACGTCCCATGTGGCCGTACGCAGCAGTTTCGCTATAGATTGGATTTCTTAACTTTAAGCGTTGCTCAATAAAGTATGGACGCATATCAAATATAGCCTCTACTTTTTTAGCAATTTCACCGTCAGTTAATTTTACTTTTGAAGTTCCGTAAGTTTCAATAAAGATTCCCATAGGTTTAGCTACACCAATGGCGTAAGAAACTTGAACTAATAATTCCTCGGCAACTCCCGCGGCAACAAGGTTTTTAGCGATATGACGAGTCGCATAAGCTGCACTTCTATCTACTTTACTTGGGTCTTTACCGGAGAAAGCACCGCCACCGTGAGCTCCTTTTCCACCGTAAGTATCCACAATAATCTTTCTTCCTGTTAAGCCACTATCTCCATGAGGTCCGCCAATTACGAACTTCCCAGTTGGGTTAATATGGTATTTAATTTGATCATTAAATAAATGGGCAGTTGTTGGGTTTTTTGCAATGATTCTTGGAATCAGAACTTCAATAATATCTTTTTTGATTTTTGCTAGCATAGTTGCTTCTTCATCAAAATCATCATGTTGCGTTGAAATAACAATCGCTTCGATGCGAGTTGGTCTGTTATCGTCGCTATATTCTAATGTTACCTGTGACTTTGCATCTGGACGTAAATAAGTAAGTTCATTATTTTCACGTCTTAGAAGTGCTAGTTCTTGCAATAATTTATGAGATAAATCAAGTGCTAATGGCATGTAGTTTTCAGTTTCATTGGTAGCGTAACCAAACATCATTCCTTGGTCTCCAGCTCCCTGGTCTTCAGGATTGGCTCTGTCAACTCCTTGGTTTATATCAGCCGATTGCTCGTGTATGGCAGATAAAATACCACATGAATCTGCTTCAAACATATATGCACTTTTTGTATAACCAATTTTCTTGATTACATCACGTGTGATCTGTTGTACGTCTAAGTAGGTATTTGACTTTACTTCACCAGCCAGAATTACCTGACCTGTAGTTACTAATGTTTCACACGCAACTTTTGAATTGGCGTCAAATGCCAAAAAATTATCAATTAATGCATCCGAAATTTGATCTGCAATTTTGTCGGGATGTCCTTCACTCACAGATTCCGACGTAAATAAATATGCCATAATAAATATAAATTTAAAATTAGGTGAGGAAAAATAATTGCTGGAAATACTAAAGGAGAGTTTCTGCTTTAGCATTTTTTCTACTGAAAATATTCAGCATCCATAATGAATTTTGCTCATTATGAAGAGGTTGCAATCAGTTCAAATTTTTCCTCTTGTATTTTCATGCAAATATATGAAACGATTTTGAACTGTAGATTAATCTTCTCTTTTTTTTTAAGCACTGTTCAGTAGCGTTCTGAGTTTTCGCCTAACATTATTATTAAGACTGGTAAATGCGCGCTACTAGTTTTTTATTTTAAGTTTACAGGTTTGTTTGTTTTAAAACCTTTTGTCAAATCGATGCTTTGATCATTTTACTTTTATTGAATTATAATCTTGTTTTGGAGCTTTCTGTTAAACAAATCCTTAGTAAAAATACCTTATATCAGATATTATGTAAGTTAATCGAGTATTTTTTATTAAAAGATCTGATTTTGTTAGTTTTGATAAGAGTTAAAATTAACAATGTTAAAGCGGGAGTTTTAATTTTACTCAAAATTTCTAGATTATAGAGCCTTAAAGCAAATTTTTAACGTAAAAATAATTTAATTATGAAAGCAGTTGAAAAAGGTTTGGTATTGGATACCGCAGAAAATGCAAATAGCAAAAATAAAAGTAAGAAATGGGATAAATATCTTGCTGATTACAAGAATTATTTCAATGAATATAA
Source organism: uncultured Flavobacterium sp. (assembly GCA_937773775.1). GTDB lineage: Bacteria > Bacteroidota > Bacteroidia > Flavobacteriales > Flavobacteriaceae > Flavobacterium. The sequence goes on along the minus strand of CALJVL010000033.1, from coordinate 55,903 downwards.
AAGACAGTATAAGAATGCTCAGAATGGAGATCAAGTTGCTTTATCGCAGTATCCTTATATGAGGGATAGATGGAAAGCTTTAAAAGGACGCATGATAGGGGCTAAAGATAATAACTGCCTAACGCAGGCACAAGCTAAAAAGGGTGATAAGATAATTGTGAAAACAGTTCAGCTTGATTTTAATGAAATATAGTGAACTAGTATGCCAAACCTTTAATGGCAACAATATTCATTAGGAATAAATTTCAAATTACATATATAAGACAACAAAAATAGGACATTAGCTCTAGTCAGTTATTGGAATAAAATTGATTATCGCTAATATCAGCTTTTCTACTTGGATATTATAAACTGCATTCGTTTTAAAATTGATAACTTAAAAACAATCATATGAAAACATCCGGAATTAAACGATCGATCCAAAATATTAAGTCTACGGAGAAAAAAAACTATGATTACCAATTCCATAGCGAATTAATTAGTCCTAGGTTCGAAATAAGATCAAGCGTTAGCTTTAAACCAAAAAAAGCTGCAAACTCATTGTTATTTCTAATGTATTCTCAAGAAAACGAGATCCTTTTTACTTAACTAATACAGATGTTTTTCGAAAGTATTATTTAAGCAATGTTAAAAAAAAATATATTTTTAGATGAAAAATAATTGCTCTAAAATGTCTGTAAGTTTTGAACTAATACCCTGAAAACGAAATTGTTTTTGGGATATCATTTTTTATAGTTATTCCAAATGTGTTTTTCGTAAAACAATACTCAAATTAATTTAATATTTGGTTGTTTAAAAAAATAGTAGTTAATTTGCACTCATAAGTTCATTAACGTATTGAGATGTTATAAAGAAAGGACGAGGGATTAGACCCGATGAAGCCTTAGCAACCCTTTGAGAAATCGGAGAAGGTGCTGCATTCTACCACTACTAAAAGTGGAAAGATAACAACAAGAAATTTTCTAGTATTTACCTAGTCTTTTCTTTCTAATATTTCCAAATACAAATCAAAATCAATAAAAGATTTGACATTGGAAAATAAACCAACACATATTACCTTAGAAAACTTCACCACTTATAACGGTGCTTTTTATGCTAGCCTAAACTTAAGTTTTCAAGTTTTTGGAGCTCCGTTGCATACAGCACCAATTATTTTAATTAATCATGCTTTGACTGGAAACTCACAAGTTATTGGTGAATCAGGCTGGTGGAATGATATAGTAGGAGTAGATAAGACCATTGATGTTAGAAAGTATACAATTGTCTCTTTTGATGTGCCAGGTAATGGTTTTAATTCAGCTACTATCGAAAATTATAGAGACTTTATAACAAGAGACATCGCTAGAATTTTCATAGAGGGTCTTCGGGTCTTAAAGATTGATAATTTGTTTGCGCTCATTGGTGGTTCTGTTGGTGGTGGAATCGCTTGGGAGATTTTGGCTTTGGAACCTAAGCTGGCTCAAAACTTCATTCCAATTGCCACAGATTGGAAAGCGACTGACTGGTTGATAGCTAATTGTTATTTGCAAGAGCAAATCCTTAATAATTCTTCGAAACCTATTGAAGATGCGCGTATTCACGCTATGTTGTGCTACAGAACACCTGAGTCTTTCAAAGTCAAATTTAATAGATATCTTAATGAACAACTAGAAACATTTAAAGTAGAGAGTTGGTTGAATTACCATGGAGAAAAATTAGAAAAAAGGTTTCAGCTTTCGGCTTATAAAATGATGAACCAATTGTTGAAAACCATCGATATTACGCGAAATCGAGAGTCTTTAGAAGCAGTTATTTCAAAAGTAGAAGCAAACATATACATTGTAGGAATTAATTCAGATTTGTTTTTTACAGCAAAAGAGAATAGAGAAACTTACAACGAAATTAAAAAATTTAAAAATAATGTATTCTATAGTGAGATTGACTCACAACATGGGCATGATGCCTTTTTGATAGAGCATGAGCAATTAGACAATTTATTAGAAGTTGTTTTTAAAAATAAAAAGCAGATGAAAATAGTAAAGTTTGGAGGGAAATCTTTAGCTAACGGGGAAGGGATCAATAAAGTTTTAGATATTATTGAGTCTAAAATAAAGCAACAAGAAAAAATTGCAATCGTAGTTTCGGCAAGAGAAAATGCAACAGATGAGTTAGACGATATTCTTACTATAGCAGCCAAAAACGGAAATTACAAGCCGCTACTAGAAAGTTTTAAAACCTATCAAAAAGATGGTTTTGATGCCGTTGATTTTTCGATAGAATTTGATAAATTAGATAAACTCTTTGAAGGAGTTAGCTTGATTGGGGATTTTAGCGTTAAGATTCAAGACCAAATTTTAGCACATGGCGAATTGCTTTCGGCTAAGTTATTAGTGTTTTTGTTGAATCAAAAAGGCATTCCTGCAAAATTAGCGGACACAAGAGAATTAATTATTACTGACTCTAATTTTGGCGATGCGCAACCTTTAGAAGCTATTTCTAAGAAGAACATCATTCAGGTTTTTAAAGAAAACAAAGATTCCGTTTTGGTAATTACCGGTTTTATTGGTTCCAATGCTAAAAACGAAACTACAACTTTGGGTAGAAACGGAAGTAATTATACAGCATCTTTGGTTGCTAATTATATTAATGCCGAAGAATTACAAAACTTTACCCATGTTGACGGAATCTATACCGCTAATCCTGAATTGGTTTTAGATGCCAAGAAAATTGAATCTTTGTCCTATAGTGAGGCGAATGAAATGGCTAATTTTGGAGCTACTATTTTGCATGCTAAAACGATTATTCCATTGTTGGAAAAAAACATCCCACTTCGTATTCTGAACGCATTCAACCACGAAAACAAAGGGACTTTAATCACTTCCAACTCAAATGCTGCAGGTATAAAAACATTGTCTGTCTTAGAGAATGTGTCTTTGGTAAACTTAGAAGGAAGAGGGCTACTAGGTAAAACGGGAGTTGATGCCCGTATTTTTAGGGTGATGGGCGACAATGATATTAGTGTGAGTATCATTTCGCAAGGTTCATCAGAAAGAGGAATTGGACTTGTGGTCGCTGCTGATAAAGCGACAAAAGCAATGATTGAGTTGGAGAAGGAATTCGAAAATGATTTCTATTCTAAGGATGTCACTAAAATAACTGTGACTGATAATGTTTCTGTTATTTCAATCATCGGTCAAGATCTTAGCACATTTCATAAGCCATACACCGCTTTGATTAAAAATAAAATTGTCCCTATTCTTTTCAATAACACTGTTACTGGTAAAAATGTAAGTTTGGTAGTAAAAAAATCAGAACTAAACAAAGCATTAAATGTAATTCATGGAGAGATATTTGGGGTTGCAAAGAAAATTAATATCGCCATTTTTGGACATGGATTGGTTGGTGGAACTTTGATTAACCAAATATTGGAGTCAGCAACTATGATCGAAAAGAGGAAAGACATCAAGCTGAATGTTTTTGCAATTGCCAATTCTAGAAATGTTCTTTTGAATAAAAACGGAGTTTCGGCTAACTGGAAAAATGAAATTCAGACAAATGGCTCTTCTTACACGATTGATGACGTTATCGCTTACGCTAATGAACACCACTTGGAGAATCTTATTGCGATTGATAATACTGCAAGTGCTACATTTGTGGAGAATTATATTCTCCTTGCCGAAAGTAGTTTTGATTTAATCTCTTCGAATAAAGTGGCCAATACTTTGAGTTATGGTTTCTATAAAGAGTTGAGAAAAGTCTTGACTGACAATCAAAAGAGTTATCTGTATGAAACTAACGTTGGTGCGGGATTACCTTTGATTGACACTATAAAATTACTGCATCTTTCAGGCGAAAACATCACCAAGATTAAGGGAGTGTTTTCAGGAACCCTAAGTTATTTATTCAACAATTTTTCTGCTAAGGATGTTTCTTTTAGTGAAATATTAAAAGAAGCAATCGACAATGGTTTCACAGAACCGGACCCAAGAGAGGATTTAGGAGGAAATGACGTGGGTAGAAAATTGTTAATTTTAGCTAGGGAACTGGATTTGCAAAATGAATTTGAAGAAATTGACATTCAGAATTTAATACCAGAACATCTGCGCGAAGGAAGTGCTGCTGATTTTCTGACCAAGCTTAAGGAATTTGATCCTATATATGATAAGATAAAAAGGGATCAAAAACCAAATCACGTTTTGAGATACATAGGGGAATTATCGGGTGATTTACAAAATGACAAAGGGATTTTGGAAGTCAAATTGGTTTCCGTACCTTCGGATACTGCTTTGGGAGGCTTAAAAGGATCTGATTCTTTCTTCGAAATTTATACAGAATCCTATGGAGACCGACCAATAGTGATACAAGGAGCAGGAGCCGGATCAGCAGTTACGGCAAGAGGTGTTTTTGGAGATATCTTAAGATTATCTGATAAAAGCTAGTAAAAGTGTTCAGCTATGGCTGCTAGTGAATTAAATTAAAACTCGTTAGAATCACGTTTAAAAACCGTGGTATTAACTTTCAAAAAAACATAAATAATGAAAATAACATTAGACAGAGTAAACGAGAATTACCATTTTGAATTAAAAAACGAACGTGGACATATAGTAAATGTAGATAACCGTTCTGAATTTGGCGGCGATGATTTAGGAGCCAGTCCCATGGAGTTAGTTTTGATGGGTGTTGCGGGATGCAGCGCCATAGACATGATTTCAATTCTAAAAAAACAACGTCAAGAGATTAGCTCTTTTAAGGCTGAGGTAGAAGGTGACCGTGTCCAAGTTGGAGAGGCAAAACCATTCAAAGATATCCATGTTGTGTTTTATTTAGAAGGGCCTATAAATGAAGAAAAAGCAGCCAGAGCAGCACAACTTTCTTTCGAGAAATACTGTTCCGTTTCTAAAACATTAGAACCTACAGCAACAATTCACTATAAAGTTGTTTTGAATGGGCTGGAATTAGCTAAAATCTAATTCGTTGAGCTTTAAAATTTAATTAAACGTTAAAAATATTTCGTGAATCTCTCAGTTTCCTTTGTGAAGCTTTGTGAAACACTTCTTTAAAAATAAAAAAATGAACGAAGAAGAATTTGGTTTTGAAACCGAAGCCATCCGTACCCAATTAGAACGTACGCAATACTTAGAACATTCGGTTCCTTTATACTTAACATCTAGTTTTGTATTTGAAGATGCCGAAGATATGCGAGCTTCATTTGCCGAGGAGAAATCCAGAAACATCTATAGTCGTTATAGTAACCCAAACACCAACGAGTTTGTTGATAAAGTGTGCAAGATGGAAGGCGCAACTGCTGGTTTTGCCTTTGCCTCAGGAATGGCTGCAGTGTATTCTACAATGGCTGCTTTATTGAAGTCTGGAGATCATATTGTTTCTTCTAGCAGTGTTTTTGGAGCGACACATTCATTATTTATCAACTATTTTCCAAAGTGGAATATAGAGACTTCCTATTTTGATATCAATAAGCCAGAAACTATTGAAAGTTTCATCACGCCTAATACAAAGATTCTTTTTGCAGAATCGCCTACAAACCCAGCAGTCGATATTATAGATTTGGAATTGTTAGGAGCGATTGCCAAAAAGCACAACTTGATATTGATAATAGACAATTGTTTTGCGACGCCTTATTTGCAGCAACCTATGAAATGGGGTGCGCACTTGGTAGTGCATTCTGCTACAAAGTTAATGGATGGTCAAGGTCGCGTTTTGGGCGGAATAACTGTTGGTGACCCTGAATTGATTCAAAAAATTTATTTATTTTCTAGACTTACGGGACCTTCTTTATCCCCTTTTAATGCTTGGGTATTGTCAAAAAGCTTAGAGACTTTAGCGGTTCGTTTAGATAGACACTGTGAAAATGCCCTGAAGGTGGCTGAGTTTTTAGAACAGCATCCTAATGTAAATAAGGTAAAATACCCGTTCTTAAAATCGCATCCACAATATGAAATTGCCAAAAAACAAATGAAGTTGGGAGGCAGCATTGTAGCTTTTGAAATAAAAGGCGGTATTGAGGCAGGAAGAACCTTTTTAGATAAAATAAAACTATGTTCGTTGTCACCAAACTTAGGAGATACGAGAACGATTGTTACGCATCCAGCATCAACAACACATAGTAAATTATCTGTTGATGAAAGATTGGCAGTAAGTATAACTGATGGTTTAGTTCGTGTTTCAATAGGACTGGAGACGGTTAAAGATGTAATTGCCGATTTAGAGCAAGCTTTATCTTAAAAAATTACGATATTTGGTGTTAGGTTTGCAGAAGTTGTAAATCTGACATTAAATATTTATAAACCATGCTTTCAAGGAAAACAAAATACGGAATCAAAGCATTGACCTTTTTGGCCCGCCGAGAAGATCAAACACCTGTCGCCATTGCTGATATTGCTAAAAGCGAAAATATTTCGATTAAGTTTTTAGAAAGTATTTTGTTGCTTTTGCGCCATTCGGGATTTTTAGGTGCCAAAAAAGGAAAGGGCGGTGGTTATTATTTGATAAAAGAACCCAAAGACATTAATATGGCCAAAGTCTATCGTATTCTCGAAGGGCCTATAGCTTTGTTGCCTTGTGCCAGCCATAACTTTTATGAAAAATGTGATGATTGTACGAATGAAGCTGCCTGCGCTGTGCGTAAATTAATGACCGAAGTCCGGGACAACACCTTGCAAATATTGGAAAACAATTCCCTAGCTGACATTGCTTTTTAGTCATTTTGGCGGTACTTAAAACTGTAATAATAGAAAAGCCAATTTCATAGTATCTACAATGAAATTGGCTTTTCTGTTTAAAGCAATCTTTTGTTTTAGCCTATAAAAATTAATTTGTAGCCAACGAAAAATAACATTCCTGCAATGGCATTTCTAAGAAATAAATCAGGGACTTTTTCACTCAGTATACTTCCTATAAAAATTCCAGGAAGTGATCCCATTAATAATTGTCCTAGTAATCCTAAATCCAAATTTCCCATCGTTGCATGACCTAGTCCTGCGATAAGAGTTAAAGGGACCGCGTGCGCAATCTCAGTGCCAACTAATCTAGGAGTTGCTAAAAGAGGATAAAGGAAAAATAGAGTAACTGTGCCTAAAGCGCCAGCTCCTATCGAAGTAAGTGTTACGGTCGCTCCAAGTAGTACTCCAATACCGACAGTTAATGTGTTTTGGGTTTTACTCTCACTATGAAATTTATCACCAGCATGTTTTTGAGAAAAGACCAAGAGTTTCTTTTTGAACAAAACGGCCACCGAAGTAAAAAGTAGTGCCCATCCCAAACTGTACTTTATGATATCATTTATAGCTGTAATATCTGTTTTAACCCTATGGAGAATCCATAACGTTAGTAACGCTGCCGGAACACTACCTAAGGAAAGCCAACCCGTGATAGTCCAATTAATATTGTTTTTTTTATGGTGAACAAAGACGCCACCCATTTTAGTGAAGGCAGCATATAATAAATCGGTGCCTACAGCTGTTGTGGGTGGAATACCAAACCACAATAAAATAGGAGTCATCAAGGAACCGCCTCCTACTCCTGTCAATCCTACCACAAAACCCACCAGCAAACCTGCAACTACAAATCCCAATTGAAAATCCATCTATGAGTTTTTTGGACAAAAGTACAATTTATTTATAATTATCCTATAGGCAGAGTAGGCTATGTAAAATATATCTTAAAAATTAAAGATTAAGTATAAATAGCGGGTTTTCTTTAGGAATAAAATTAAAAGTAATAGATTATTAGTTGATTCAATAATTCTGTTTACGATTAGGCTAAGCTGCTTTTGTTGAGTCATTAAACTGTTGATGAATTCGAAATAAAAATATTAAATATTATTTTGTTATCTCAAAATAAGGACTACTTTTGCATCGTAATCTACTAAGTCGATAGGGTAATAGATTTTATTATAAAAAGAAAAAAATGAGTACAACGATAGTTCAAGTATTAATAGAAAAAACGAAAGACCTCTCAATTGAGGAAACTTTTACTTTTTTGGCAAATGAGTATAAGGACAAAGTTGTTTTTTCAACTTCATTCGGACAAGAGGACCAAGTGATAACAGCTTTAATTGCTAAAAGTGATGCGGAAATTAAAATTTTTACTTTAGATACAGGTCGTTTGTTTCAAGAAACCTATGATGTTTTTCACAAAACATTAAAGAAGTATAAAAAACACATTGAAGTTTATTTTCCTGAAGCGAAAGATGTTCAAAACTTATTGAATGCAAAAGGACCAAATAGCTTTTACGAGTCGGTTGAAAATAGAAAAGAGTGTTGTTTTATTCGAAAAGTAGCGCCATTAACCAAAGCTTTAAAGAGAGATTCTATTTGGATTACGGGTTTAAGAGCAGAGCAATCAGAAAACAGGAATGATTTACATCTTTTTGAATACGATGGAAAGTTCGAAATCATCAAATTCAATCCATTATTAAAATGGACTTTAAAAGAGGTTGAAGATTATTTAGAAAAAAATAATGTCCCTCAAAATGCAATGCATAAGCAAGGATTTGTGAGTATAGGTTGCGCGCCATGCACTAGGGCAATTACCGCTGGCGAAGACATAAGGGCCGGTAGATGGTGGTGGGAATCGAGTCACAAAGAATGTGGGTTACATCAGAAGTGATTTTAAATTATGAATTATAAATAATAAATGATTGTCTGAATCTTTAAATTCTTCAATCATTTAAATCTTTAAATTAAAAAGATGAGTACAATATTAAAAACAAATGCTTTAGAAAGTGAAGCGATATACATATTTAGAGAAGTGATAGCCCAGTTTGACAAACCAGTATTGCTTTTCTCTGGTGGGAAAGATTCTATTACTTTGGTTCGTTTGGCTCAAAAAGCATTCTTCCCTGCTAAAATTCCTTTCCCTTTACTGCATGTTGATACAGGACATAATTTCCCTGAAACGATTGAATTTAGAGATCGATTAGTTAAAGAATTAGGATTAGAACTAATCGTTCGTAATGTTCAAGATGCCATCGATGAAGGCAAGGTAGTAGAAGAGTCAGGTAAGTACTCTAGCAGAAATAGTCTGCAAACCACTACGCTTTTGGATGCTATTGATGAGTTTAAGTTTGATGCCTGCATTGGAGGTGCGCGTAGGGATGAGGAAAAAGCAAGAGCAAAAGAACGTATTTTCTCTGTTCGGGATGATTTTGGTCAGTGGGATGAGAAGAACCAGCGTCCTGAATTGTTTGATATTTTGAATGGTAAAATTGAAAATGGACAAAACGTTCGCGTTTTTCCAATTTCAAATTGGACGGAACTAGACGTGTGGAGTTATATAGAAGAGGAACAAATCGAAATCCCTTCAATATATTTTTCTCATAAACGTAAAGTATTCTTGAGAGACGGAATGATTTGGTCACACTCTCCTTTTGTTTACCAAGAAGAAAATGAAGAAATCGAAGAGCGAATTGTTCGTTTCAGAACGGTTGGTGATATGAGTTGTACTGCAGCAGTTGATTCTTATGCAGCAACAATCAAAGAAGTAGTGGGCGAAATTAGGTTGTCTACTATTTCTGAAAGAGGGGCTAGAATTGATGACAAACGTTCAGAGGCGGCCATGGAGAAAAGAAAACAACAAGGATACTTTTAGGATGAAGTTGTTGAAAATTATTTTCGGTCTATTTCTTTTAAATACTGGTATAAATGCACAAACGGAGAAAAACGTTGACAAACAAAGTTTACTCTGGGCACGATATTACAATCAGTTGGAATTAAATTCAAAGTGGTCTGTTCATACTGAGATTGATAATAGGATTTTTATAAATCCCATAACGCAAAATACATTTGTAAGTCGCGTTCAACTTAGAGATAAAGTGACAGATAAGCTAGAGTTAGGAGTAGGTTTTGCTTATTTCTCGGTAGCTAGACAAGATCCTGAGATTAAAACGGGCTTTCATATTACAGAGTATCGAGGACAGCAAGATATAACAGTAAGGCAGTCGTTAGGGAAATTGAATTTGACGCACAGATATCAAGTAGAAGAACGGTTTGTTCATAATGCAAGTAAATTAATGCTCGAAGATGGGACCACGTTTTACTTGAGATTTAGATACCGAATTCAAGGAGATTATACTTTTTGGAAAATGGATAAGAAGTATTTAAAAGGAATTTTGTACGATGAAATAATGATTAATGGCGGGGACAAAATTATCAAAAACACATTCGATCAAAACCGGGTTTATGCAGCAGTGCAACTGGGAGTGAGTCCAGCGGTTGCATTAGAATTAGGCTATTTAAATAGTTTTCAAGAAAGAGCAAATGGAGTAGATTATTTTAATAGAGACGTTATTAGGTTCAGTTTCATTCATAAGGTTAAGATATAATACAGAGTGGAATTCTGTAAAGAGAATAAGAAATATAATATTCAAATTTAGAAGTTTACATAGAGGCATTCAACGGAACTTGAAACCCTAAACTTTTAAACTTTAAACAAAAATAAGAATGGAAGTTTTAAAAATTGCAACAGCAGGAAGCGTAGATGACGGGAAAAGCACTTTAATCGGAAGGTTATTGTATGATACAAAATCATTGACAACAGATAAACTAGAAGCGATAGAAAAAAGTAGCAAACAAAAAGGATATGATTATCTGGACTTCTCATTGGCTACTGACGGTTTGGTTGCTGAGAGAGAACAGGGAATCACAATTGACGTGGCGCATATTTATTTTTCTACGGCTAAGAAAAGTTACATCATAGCCGATACTCCAGGCCATGTAGAATATACCCGTAATATGGTTACTGGCGCTTCTACTTCACAAGTATCTATTATTTTGATTGATGCAAGAAAGGGAGTGATTGAACAAACCTACCGTCACTTTTTCATCAATAATTTATTGCGCGTAAAAGAGATAGTGGTTGCTATCAACAAAATGGATTTGGTTGATTACTCGGAGGAAGTGTTCAACCAAATCAAAGCTGATTTTCAGGCATTAAATGCAAAAAGTACGTTCAAGGAACAAAACGTAAGTTATATTCCTTTGGCTGCAATAAACGGCGGAAATGTTGTTGATAAATCGGTAGATATGCCTTGGTATGATGGACAAACAGTGCTAGAACATTTGGAAGCTTTAGAGCCAGCTGATGTGTATGAAAAAGGACAAGCGCGTTTTCCCATTCAAACTGTGGTTAGACCAAAAATGGCAGAATACCATGATTTCAGGGGATATGCCGGGAAATTATATGGGAATAACATAAAAGTGGGAGATTCCGTAACTGTGCTTCCTTCTTTGACTGAATCCAAAGTGAGTAAGATTCATTTTTTTGATAAGGAATTTGATGAGGCAGCTGTTGGTTCCTCAATCACTATCGAATTAGAAAATGATATCAATGTGACTAGAGGAGATATGATAGTAAAATCATCTGAACTACCTCAAGTAGAAAAAGACATTAACACTACAGTTTGCTGGATGGATAGCAAAAAACTAGTTCCAGGAGCAAAATACTTTGTACAGCACAATACAAATAGAGTCTTAGCTAAAATTGACAGCGTGAAAAACGTAATTGCAACTGATTTTTCAGGAACAAAGGAAGCATCTCAATTGGCGATTAATGAAATAGGTGAGGTAAATATCAAGTTAAGTAAAGCCTTATACTTCGATGCTTACAATGACAATAAATCAAATGGTGCTTTTATCTTAATCGATGCAGCGACAAATACAACTGCGGGAGCTGGATTTATCCGATAAGAAGCCCGAGACCAACCTTCCCTGGATGGGAAGACAAATAAAAAGAAATTATGGAAAGTTTTAGAACCGAAATAGAAGATCCGATTGTCCAAAAAGACATCATTGATTTAGAGAGAAAAATCCATTTATTCAAAGAAGGTAAGATTGATGAGGAGCGTTTTCGCAGCCTTCGTTTGGCACGTGGCGTTTATGGTCAGCGTCAAGAAGGTGTTCAAATGATACGTATCAAGTTGCCTTTCGGAAAAGTGACAGGGGAACAGTTAATGCGTATATCCAAAGTTTCCGATGAATATTCGACGGGACGTTTGCATATTACAACTCGTCAGGATATCCAAATTCATTATGTGAGTCTGGACAGAACTCCGGAACTTTGGGCAGAACTGGAGAAAGATGATGTTACACTTCGTGAGGCCTGTGGGAATACTGTTAGAAATATTACGGCAAGTGAATTATCTGGAGTTGATGCTGATGAGCCTTTTGATGTGTCGCCTTATGCACACGCCCTGTTTCAATTTTTGTTGAGAAATCCTGTATGTCAGGAAATGGGACGAAAAGTCAAAATATCATTTTCTTCTTCTGACAAAGATAGTGCCTTGAGTTACTTGCATGATTTAGGATTTATCCCAAAGATTGTAGATGGTGAGAAAGGATTTAAAGTGATGTTGGGTGGTGGATTAGGTTCTCAACCAAGTCATGCCGTATTGCTTTCGGAATTTATTCCTGTAAACCAAATTATTCCAACAACTGAAGGAGTATTAAGAATATTTGATCGTTTTGGTGAAAGAGCTAAAAGGTTAAAAGCACGTATGAAATTCTTAATAAAAGATATCGGTGGTGAGGAATTCTTGAGGTTAGTTGATGAAGAGAAAAAAGCCTTGTCCTATAAAACTTTCGAAATCGACACTACTGCATTTGAGGTTGAAATTCCAGAACCTTTGTTAGTTGCACCAAAAGTCAATATTGATGACAAAGCTGCTTTCGATGCTTGGAAAAAATCAAATGTAATTCCACAAAAGCAAGCAGGATATGTAGCCATCGGGATCAAAGTCGTACTGGGGGACTTTTATACGGACAAAGCGAGGTTATTAGCCGATTTAATTAAAAATTACGGGGCCAACGAATTGCGTTTTTCGCTAAGACAAAACATCGTCCTTCGCCATATAAAGGAAGAAAGCTTAGCGTTTTTCTATCAAGAATTAGCAAAGCTAGGTTTTGTAGAATTAGGCTACGACACAACATTAGACATTACCGCTTGTCCCGGAACGGACACTTGTAATCTTGGTATTGCCAGCAGCACAGGTATAGCTGTCGAACTGGAAAGAGTTTTAAAAACAGAATACCCTCAATATAGTAATAATAAAGGAATCACCATCAAAATTAGTGGCTGTATGAATGCCTGTGGACAACACAATATGTCCGAAATTGGTTTTCAAGGAATGTCAATAAACGCTGGGAAATTAGTTGCTCCTGCGCTGCAGGTATTATTAGGTGGTGGAATATTAGGAAACGGAAGCGGAAGATTCTCGGCTAAAGTGATAAAAATACCAAGTAGAAGAGGACCTGATGCCTTGCGATATGTTTTAAATGATTTTGAAGCTAATGCAAACGGCTTATCTTTTCTGAATTATTACGATGCTAAAGGAGAGAAATATTTTTACGAAATGTTGAAACCCTTGGCTGACACAACAAATCTTAAAGAGGCAGATTTTGTAGACTGGGGAAATGCAGATAACTATGTAAAAGCTGTCGGTGTTGGCGAATGTGCAGGTGTAGTGATTGACTTGGTGGCAACCTTATTATTGGAAGCCAAGGATAAATTGACTTTTGCACAGGAAGCATTCAAAGATAAAAAATGGTCTGATGCCATTTATCATGCCTATGCGGGCTACGTAAACGGCGCCAAAGCGCTATTGCTCTCTGAAAATCAAAAGACAAATAACCAAGCTGGAATAATAGACTTATTTGACAGCGTTTTTGTAGAGACTCACAAAATCGATCTAAAGTCGACTTTAAAAGAGTTGGTTTTCCAAATTAACCAGAATGAACCTTCTGAGAAATTTGCACAAAAATACATCCAAGAAGCGATAGGCTTTTTTGAAAATATCGAATCATATAGAGCAAAAGATTTAGCAGATGAAAAATAAAAAACAACCAAAAGTAACCTTAGTGGGAGCAGGTCCAGGAGATCCAGACTTGCTGACTATTAAAGGAGCAAAAGCACTTGCTGAAGCCGATGTGGTTTTATACGATGCTTTGGCTAATGAGGAATTATTGGAGTACGCTCCTAAAAAAGCACTAAAAATATTCGTTGGAAAAAGAAAAGGAAGTCACGCATATTCTCAAGATCAAATCAATCAATTGATCGTAGACAATGCACTTACCTACGGACATGTCGTTCGACTAAAAGGAGGAGATCCGTTTATCTTTGGAAGAGGGAGTGAAGAAATAGAATTCGTAGAAAGCTTTGGAATTCCTACATTTGTAGTTCCTGGAATCTCATCTTCTATAGCGGTTCCCGCTTCTCAAGGAATTTCATTGACAAAAAGAGGGGTTTCAGAGAGTTTCTGGGTAATTACAGGGACAACTTCTGCCAGAAAGTTATCAACTGATGTGGCACTAGCTGCCAAATCTACAGCAACCGTTGTTATATTAATGGGAATGAGTAAGCTGGAAGAAATTGTAGCTATTTTTCAAAGTGAATCTAAGGGTGAAATACCAGTGGCGATTATTCAAAACGGGACGACTCCTCAGGAAAAAGTGGGTATTGGAACAATAAACACGATTCGAGAGGTAGTGGCAGATAATAAATTAAGCTCACCGGCGATTATTGTAATAGGAGAAGTTGTGGGAGACAGCAAGAAAAGTAAACGCTTTTATAAAGAATTAAAATCAACCCACAATAAGGTATTGGTGTATGGAAAGGAATGAATTGTATCCAGTATTTTTAAAACTACACAACTTAAGCGTACTTATTGTGGGCGGAGGGAATGTAGGCTTAGAAAAATTGTCTTTCTTGTTGAAATCAAGTCCAAATGCAATTGTTGAGGTAGTTGCACCTCGGTTTTTGCCAGAATTGGAAGCCTTAGCAGGAAGCCACGCGTCAGTAAAACTGACTTACAGCAAGTTTAATCGCTGGATGCTTCGCAAGCGCCACATGGTTATTGCCTGTACTGATGATCTTAAGGTGAATAAAAGGATTTATGATTTGTCTCGAAAAAGATATTTGATTTGTAACATTGCGGATACACCGCCGTTATGTGATTATTATTTGGGAGGAATCGTAACTAAAGGAAACGTAAAAATAGCCATTTCGACCAATGGGAAATCGCCAACAACAGCGAAAAGACTGAGAGAGTTTTTTGAAGAAGTTATCCCAGAGGATATTAATGAAATGGTGGGGAATCTTAATGAATATCGAAAAACACTGAAAGGTGATTTTGAAGAGAAAGTCCGAAAAATGAATGAGATTACCGAGACGTTGAAGAAGTGAGCAGTGTTCAATTAGCAGTATTCAGTGTTCAGAGAACAGAATAAAGAGAAAATAGAAAAAACACACAAAGGGACTTATGATAATTATCATTGAAAAAATGAAAATCATTCGTTAATTTTGCCAAATACAATTAAACTTAATAATACAGAATAAATAGATGATTGAAACAGATATCCTTATAATAGGAGCCGGCCCAACTGGTTTATTTGCAGTTTTTGAGGCAGGATTATTAAAATTAAAATGTCATATATTAGATGCTTTACCACAAGCAGGTGGTCAGTTATCAGAGTTATACCCAAAAAAACCAATCTACGATATTCCAGGATTTCCTGAAGTGCTAGCGGGAGATTTAGTAAGTAATTTAATGGAACAAATCAAGCAATTCGAACCGGGTTTCACCTTGGGAGAACGTGCTGAAACAATTGAAAAACAAGAGGACGGAAGTTTTATTGTAACTTCAAACGAAGGAACGCAATTTCATTCTAAAGTAGTTGCAATTGCTGGAGGTTTAGGAAGTTTTGAACCTAGAAAACCACTTATTGATGGAATTAATTTCTATGAAAATAAAGGGATTAAGTACTTTATCAAAGATCCAGAAGAGTTCAGAGATAAAAGAGTGGTGATTGCTGGTGGAGGAGATTCAGCACTAGACTGGAGTATTTTCCTCGCTGATGTTGCTTCTGAGGTGACTTTGATTCACCGTAGAAACGAATTCCGTGGAGCTTTAGATTCTGTTGAAAAAGTACAAGAATTAAAAGACTCAGGAAAAATCCGCATGATTACTCCAGCTGAAGTTGTAGGGTTAAATGGAGCCGAACATATTGAATCGGTCGTTCTTGATGAAAATGGAGCAAATAGAACTATTGATACAGATTACTTTATTCCTCTCTTTGGTCTTACTCCAAAGTTAGGGCCTATTGGAAACTGGGGATTAGAGATAGAAAAAAATGCAATCAAAGTGGATAATGCACTGGATTACCAAACTAATATACCGGGAATTTTTGCCATTGGTGATGTGAATACCTACCCAGGTAAATTAAAATTAATTCTTTGTGGTTTTCACGAAGCGACATTAATGTGTCAGGCAGCTTACCAAATCATCAATCCTGGAAAACGCTATGTGTTGAAATATACCACAGTTGCAGGTGTAGACGGATTTGATGGAACTCGTAAAGAAGCACCAAAAGCTGTAGTAAAAGCTATAATTTAACAAGTTGCATAAAAAGTAATGAAAAAATGTAGCGTTAATACTTGCAAGTATTAACGCTATGTAGTTACTTTGCAGTGTTCATAAATTTATTGATAGTTATCACGAAAGGCGGAGGGAATGACCCGATGAAACCTTAGCAACCCTTTATCTATAAAGAAGGTGCTACATTCTACTTTATACTGAACTAGTTTCAGTATCTAAGATAGATAACACAAAAAATACTTTTCTAGTATTTCCTAAGACCCTTTCCTGACAATTTTATCGAAATTTTAAGTTACTGAATTCATTTCTGTATTAGAAGCGAATGATTGGCGCATTTTTGCCATTATACTTCCTGCTGTACGCTATATCTTTTTATACTGAACTAAATTCAGTAAAAAAAGGATGCCGCTACCATCAAGGCTAAGCAGTAACAATTGTGAACATTTGAAAGAATTAATCTAAGCTTGGCGCTATAGTGTCTTTGCGAGAATAAAACAGAAAAATGGCATCAATTAAAGAAGCAATTAAAAAAAACATACTCGTGCTCGATGGAGCAATGGGAACCATGTTGCAACGATACAATTTCTCCGAAGAGGATTTTCGCGGAGAACGTTTCAAAGACTTTCCACATTCTCTAAAAGGAAACAACGATTTATTGTCACTCACACAACCTCAAGCCATCAAGGCAGTTCATACCGCCTATTTTGAAGCGGGCGCAGATATTGTTGAAACCAATACTTTTTCGAGTACGACGATCGGTATGGCCGATTATCATCTCGAAGACATTGTTTATGAGCTGAACTTCGAATCGGCAAAAATAGCTCGTGAAGTAGCGGATGAATTTACTGCTAAGAATCCGGCCAAACCCCGTTTTGTAGCCGGTTCAGTAGGGCCAACAAATAGAACGGCGAGCATGTCTCCGGATGTAAATGATCCAGGATACAGAGCCGTAACCTTTGATGATTTGCGCATTGCATACAAACAACAAGTAGAAGCATTAATTGATGGAGGAAGTGATTTATTGCTAGTAGAAACTATTTTTGACACCTTAAATGCTAAAGCGGCACTTTTTGCGATCGAAGAAGTCAAAGACGAACGCAATATAGATATTCCAATAATGGTTTCTGGAACAATTACGGATGCTTCAGGAAGAACACTTTCTGGGCAAACAGTCGAAGCCTTTTTAGTTTCGGTTTCGCATATTCCGTTATTGAGTGTAGGCTTTAATTGTGCACTTGGGGCCGATTTATTGAAACCTTATTTGCAGACTTTGTCGCAAAACACTTCGTTCAACGTATCGGCACATCCTAATGCAGGGCTACCAAATGCTTTTGGAGAATACGATGAAACACCAGAACAAATGCAGGCGTTCATTAAAGAGTATTTAGACGATAACTTGGTAAACATCATAGGTGGATGTTGTGGTACAACGCCAGAACATATCAGGTTGATTGCTGATATAGCTAAGGATTATAAACCAAGAGTATCAACAGCGGTGATGTAATTCGTAGAGGCTATTTATCGCGTCTGAGAACAATATTATATTAACAATTAAATGTAAAAAATAGTTTATTGAAATTGAACTAAAGAGTTAAATAGAGAAAGTTACTATGAAAGAAGAATATTCTGCAATATTAAGAAAGTTAGAAACAAAGTATTCATCGAAGATATATGGAGAGTACAAGGATGGTGGACTGTATGGTAAGTTGTTGACTTACAGTTTTAATAATGATAAATTATCTGTCTGTCTACATCCTGATGGAAAGCCAGAGGATAATATTGAACTGATTCAATCGGTAATTAAGGATCTAATTGAAGCTTTGCCAAAAGGACTATTGTATTCTATAAGTATTGCCGGTTGGCTTACTGAAGTCAAGAATGGTGACTTAGATATAAATTTTAAAGATGGTAATTACTATATAAAATCGGAACATCGACAAATGCATGAAAATAAAGAAATTGTAACTATAGCTGAAGTTATTGAATTAAATAAAATTGTAAATCCAGAAATAAAATGGAGTGTTGTAAAAAAGAAATCGATAGAATTAGGATTTACACCTGTAAAAGATAGAAGTGGTTTTGAAAACTTGTATTTAATTGGAGCTTTTAAAATTTGTTATCCTGAATACAACTATGATTTTGGAATTAAGAATGATTTAAATGTTGAACATAGAAGGAAGAAATTTTTAGGTTTGTTCTAGAAATAATAATTAGAACTCTTGATAAGACTTTTTGATTTGTTGTTATGAAAGGGAGAGGTAGAATTAATAATTGATAGTCTTTCTAGAATTAAAGAATAATTATCAACTTGGAAGTGATATTTAAAATTTAAAATATGAAAATAGAAGTATTGAGATCTAATGAAGTAAATACAGGTCATTTGACAACTTCACTTCCTGCAGAAACAATAGAAATTAAACGTGGTAGGTATATCAAAAACAATATTTCTCATCCGCTTTTTACAGAGGGGAAAAAATATTTTTCGAAAGTATATTGTTTGGAATATAAAAAAAAACATATTTATTATTTAAATTTTCACGGTAGCAATAAACCTCCTGCAAGGGGAATCCATGTGGGGTTAACTAAGTGGCAAAATCATAAGTTTCTTTGGTTACAAAATAAACATTGGTTGCAGAAAGAGGAGAGTATTAGATACATTGTTAATATACTTTTTTTGATTATTGGTGTTTCTTTGAGTATCATAAGTATGAATAGAGGTTAAAATCTCGATATCGCGGATTTGTAATCCGTGCACACAAAGCAAATAAAAATATAAAGTGTGATTTTGTCATTCATGCTAAGGAGGATTGACAAAAATGAGGATGATGTTGGAGTAGTTACTAGATGAGATTGCTTCGTTCCTCGCAATGACAGATAAATAACAATGCTGGCGTAATGGATAGCAGTGAAAAGCCAACAGTGAAGTGTAGCGATAGCGAAACGTAGCGAGGACTTGAAGCGAATAGTCCAACCCTTTTTTGGGACACGCCCAAAATATTAAGAATTAAAAAGTTAAACCTACACCGTTTTAAAAAAACCTTGCAGGACAAATAAAAATATAAAATGGCACAAGCAGAAACTAGAAGAAACCTTGTATTATCGGGATTAGAGCCTTTAATCATTACTCCGGACAGCGTATTTGTGAATATTGGGGAACGTACCAATGTTACAGGTTCTAGAAAATTTCTTCGATTAATTAAGGAAGAAAAATACGAAGAAGCACTCAGTATTGCCAAAGAGCAAGTAGAAGGTGGAGCACAAATCATAGATATTAATATGGACGAGGGAATGCTGGATGGCGAATACGCCATGACCAAATTCCTGAATCTGATTGCTGCCGAGCCAGATATTTCTCGTGTGCCTATCATGATTGATAGCTCAAAATGGGATATTATCGAGGCAGGACTTAAAGTAGTGCAAGGGAAAAGTGTTGTGAACTCAATTTCTTTGAAAGAAGGAGAAGAGCAATTTATTCATCATGCTAAATTGATCAAGCGATATGGAGCTGCAGCAATTATTATGGCTTTTGATGAAACAGGTCAAGCAGATAATTATGATCGCCGAGTAGAAATCTGCCAGCGTTCTTATAATATTCTTGTAGACAAAGTTGGTTTTCCGCCACAGGATATTATTTTTGATTTGAATGTATTTCCAGTGGCAACTGGAATGGAAGAACACCGCCTGAATGCATTGGATTTCTTTAGAGGGACAAAATGGGTTCGAGAAAATTTGCCTCACGCACATATTAGTGGTGGAGTAAGTAATGTTTCGTTCTCATTTAGAGGAAATGATACGGTCAGGGAAGCGATGCATTCGGTTTTCTTGTATCATGCGATTCAAAACGGAATGACGATGGGAATCGTAAATCCAGAAATGCTTTCTATTTATGATGAAATTCCAAAAGATCTTTTAGAACGCGTTGAAGATGTAATTCTAAATAGAAGAGAAGACGCCACCGAAAGATTACTAGATTTTGCGGAAAATGTAAAAGGAGATGCGAAAAGTAATGAAAAAGCGATTCAGGAATGGCGTTCAGGAACTATTCAAGAACGATTGACACATTCTTTAGTAAAAGGGGTTGACGAATTTATTCTTTTAGATATTGAAGAAGCCCGACTGGCGGCTGCGAAGCCTATCGAAGTTATTGAAATTAATCTGATGACTGGAATGAATGTCGTTGGGGATTTATTTGGTTCAGGTAAAATGTTTTTGCCGCAGGTAGTAAAATCAGCACGGGTAATGAAAAAGGCCGTGGCTTACCTTTTGCCTTATATAGAAGCGAGCAAACAGGCTGGTGACAAGCAGGGAAATGGTAAAATCCTAATGGCAACGGTAAAAGGAGATGTACATGATATAGGTAAAAACATTGTTTCGGTAGTGTTAGCTTGTAATAACTATGAGATTGTAGATTTAGGGGTTATGGTACCACCCGAAAAAATAATTGCAGCTGCGATAGAGCACAATGTAGATATTATTGGCTTAAGCGGTTTGATTACTCCTTCACTTGATGAAATGGTACATCTCGCTAAGGAATTAGATAAGAAGGGGATGAAAATTCCAATAATGATTGGTGGTGCGACTACTTCTAGGGCACATACGGCAGTGAAAATTGCGCCTCAATATAGAGAAACAGTAATTCATGTAAATGACGCTTCTAGAGCCGTAACGGTGGCTGGAAGTTTATTAAACAAGGATAAAAAAATATATGCAAGTGATATTCGGGCGGAGTATGATGCGTTTAGAGAAACATTTTTGAATCGTTCCCGAGACAAAAATTTCTTGACTATTGAGCAAGCACGTAAAAATAAATTACAATTGGATTGGGATAATTTTACTGCGGTGAAACCAAATGTAATAGGCGAACAAGTAATCGAAGTTGATCTGGATATTTTGGTTCCTTACATCGACTGGACGCCGTTTTTTAGAACTTGGCAATTGTTCGGAAAATATCCAGCAATTTTGACGGATGAGGTTGTTGGCGAGCAGGCAAAGTCCGTCTTTAAAGATGCGCAGGAAATGTTGGTTATTATTTTGAAAGAAAAGAAACTGACAGCCAAAGGAATCTACGGAATTTTTCCTGCGAATCAAGTCAACGACGATGATATTGAGCTAACGGATGAAAACGGAAAAGCACTACAAACATTTTTGACGCTACGGCAGCAATCGCAAAAAACAAAGGGGGCGCCAAATATTGCCTTGTCTGACTTTATTGCTCCAAAAGATTCTGGTAAAAAGGATTATATGGGTGCTTTTTGTGTGACTACTGGTTTTGGTGTTGATGAGTGGGCGGACGAATTCCAAAAAGACTTAGATGATTACAATTCGATAATGGTCAAAGCATTGGCTGACCGTTTTGCGGAAGCGTTTGCAGAATATTTGCACGAAAAAATACGTAAGGAAATTTGGGGTTACTCAGCAGATGAAGTCTTGACAGCGGAAGGAATGATTTCCGAAGAATATAAGGGAATCCGTCCTGCTCCTGGCTATCCCGCCTGTCCTGACCATTTAGAAAAACCAACAATATGGAAATTATTAAATGTGGAACAAGAAATAGGAGTAACATTGACAGAGAGTATGGCAATGTGGCCAGCATCATCTGTCTCAGGGTATTATTTCGGAAATCCGGAAAGTAAGTATTTTGGACTTGGTAAAATAAAAGAAGACCAAGTTATTGATTATGCAAAACGTAGAAGTATTCCAAAAGAAGTAGCCACGAAATGGTTGAGCCCCAATATAGCAGATTAATTTAGTCTGAAAGTCAAAAGTCATGAAGTCTGTAATGGATTTGACTTTCGACCTTCGACCTTCAAATTTTAAGACATAATAATGAAAGTAACACAACATATAGAAGACGCAAAGGGAGAAACATTATTCTCTTTCGAAATCATTCCACCTCAAAAAGGGAAAGGTATTCAGGAATTATACGATAATATTGATCCGTTGATGGAGTTTAAACCACCATTTATAGATGTGACAACTTCTCGTGAAGAGTTTATTTATGTAGATAAAGGCAACGGTTTATTGGACAAAAAACTGACTAGAATGCGTCCTGGAACTTTAGGAATTTGTGCTTCGATTAAACATAAATATAATGTAGATACCGTTCCGCACGTACTGTGTGGCGGATTTACAAAAGAAGAAACAGAGTATTTACTTGTTGATTGTCACTACTTAGGAATTAATAATGTGATGGCATTACGTGGTGATGCTATGAAAGACGAACAGTCTTTTGTTGCTAAGGACGGGGGTAATAATTTTGCAGTGGACTTGGTTGGACAGATTAATCTATTGAATCAAGGCAAGTATTTACATGATGTAATGCATATCGATAATAAAGCCGATTTTTGTATTGGTGTGGCGGGTTATCCAGAAAAACACTTGGAATCGCCATCATTAATCTCCGACTTAAAAAGACTGAAAGAAAAAGTGGACGCGGGAGCCGATTATGTGGTTACCCAAATGTTCTTTGATAACGCTAAATACTTTGAGTTTGTTGATAAGGCCAGAGCAATGGGAATAATGGTTCCAATTATTCCTGGAATAAAGCCACTCGCGTTGCAAAGGCACTTACAGATATTACCACAAATTTTCCGAATTGATCTACCTGAAGATTTAATTCAGGCCGTAGATAGTTGTAAAAACAATGCAGAGATTAAGCAAGTAGGAATCGAATGGGCTATCCAGCAGTCGTTGGAACTTAAAGCTGCCGGAGTTCCTGTGCTGCACTATTATTCTATGGGAAAATCAGAGAATATTAAAGAAATCGCATCTAAGGTTTTTTAGAAGCTCATTTAACTATTGGCAGGGTTTTTTAGGTTTCAAAATTTAGGGTTAAGAAATAGATTTTCATATCATATAGGATTTTCTGAGCTCAAAGTTAAATTATAGTTGTACGGGTTATGCCGTTTAATAGAATACTAGTTGTTAATTATAATAGCTTCTCAGTTAGTTGTCGTTTCAACGAATAATGAATCCCATGTTGTGGTTCTTTATTTGTTGAAATGACATTTTCTTATTGTCTTAGGTAGCTGAATACATAATTTTGGACAACGACCGCTCCTAAGCTTTTTTCCTAAAAGCCAAGAGAAATTAAATTGTGATTAATCTATGTTAAGTTGCAGACGCAAGGGGAGCCTAAAAACTGCATGTCACCATAGGCTACTTAGTTTTTAATTCTTACATTTGAAATTAAGTCCGTAACAATTTATATATGAAATACTTATACTATACACTCTTAGTAACCGCCATAACAATTACATCCTGTAAAAATAATGAGACGACTACAGTACAAGCTAGGCCTACTAATGTAGTACCCTTTTGGCAGCAATCAACTCCAGTAGCTCCAGGTCAATCGACTCAGGCTTCCGGAACACAAGGCCCTAATTTAGCTGGAATAAACCCCCCTCATGGACAGGCGAATCATCGTTGTGATATTGCTATTGGAGCGCCCTTAAATGCAGCTGTAAACGGAGTAACTTCAATTCAATCAACGCAAGCAGTAGCTTCTCCGCAGAATGTAACCGCCAAAACAGTTACACTAAAAGGAATGAATCCACCACATGGAGACAGTGGCCATCGTTGCGATATAGCGGTTGGAGCTCCTTTAAATTCAAAACCGGCAGTAAGCGCTACAACTGCTGTGACAAATTCGGTTCAAGAAACAAATGAATATTCTGTGCAACAAGCGGTTCCCGCTTTATTGTCAACTGATACGGATGCTGCTGCAGGAATTAATCCAGCTCACGGAAAAACGGGGCATCGTTGTGATATTGCTGTTGGCGTGGCTTTGCCAAAATCATAAGCTAAAGTTAATAGTTATTAAAAAGCTCGTTTAAAATTCATTTAAACGAGCTTTCTTTTTATCCGTAAACCGAGAATGATGATCACTATAAATCTGACTACTAATGTTTTATTTGGTGATTTCCTTAAAAACGTCCTCTAGATTTTTGTTTTTCTGATTGAGTTGCAATGTTTTTAAACCATTTGCAGTAGCAAAATCAAAGACTGTAGGGCGCATGTCTTTGTCAGTTGTAAAAGTCAACTCCCAAGTCATGTCGTGCTTATTTTTATAAGAAGTAAGGTTTTCAATTTTGGCAATTACTTGTTCTTCTATCTTATAATCAAACTCCACTTCTATAACTTGCTCCTTATTTTCAGAAAATAAGCTATCTAGTTTTTTATCGGCCACAATTTTGCCATTATTGATAATAATCACACGGTCGCAAATCGCTTCCACCTCCTGCATGATGTGTGTAGAAAGAAACACGGTTTTGTCTTTGCCGACATTTTTAATCACATTACGAATTTCAGTCAATTGGTTCGGGTCTAGACCAGTTGTGGGTTCATCAAGGATCAAAACATCAGGATTGTGTAATAACGCGTTGGCAAGCCCCACACGTTGTCGGTATCCTTTTGATAACGCCCCTATTTTTTTATGACTTGCGGTGCTTAAACCAGTCAACTGAATCACTTCTTCTACGCGGGACTTGGGTGCTTTATACACGTCAGCATTGAAAGCTAGATATTCTCGCACGTATAAGTCCAGATACAAAGGATTGTGCTCTGGCAAATAACCTATAGAAAGTTGGACAGCTTTTTGTTCACTAGTGATATCGTATCCATTAACCAGTGCAGAACCTTCATCCGGGTGGATATAGGTAGTCAATATTTTCATCAAAGTAGATTTTCCGGCACCATTTGGGCCAAGAAAACCAACTATTTCGCCTTTTTTTATTGAGAACGAAATGTTGTCTAGTGCTTTTTGTGCACCATAGCTTTTGGATATGTTTTTTACTTCTAGTGACATGTTGTGTTATTTATGTCAAAAGTAAAAAGAAAATGCTGATATATTGTTTTTATTAAGTAATATCAGATAGCAGTTTTTATCGGTCCTTTAATTATTAAAATGATTGGTATTTTAGAAATAGAATGATACATTTAGCGAAAAATTAGGCAAAAAATTGTAAAAATGGAAGAAAGAAAGAGTTTGTTTAAAACGTATAGTGGTATTATTTGGTTACTATGCGGGATAACAGCAGGAAGTATATTAGGATTGCTTTTTGGAAAAGAGGTTGAAGTTATAAAGCCGCTTGGAGATATATTTTTGAATTTGCTTTTTACAGCCATCATCCCGTTAGTTTTCTTTACTATCGCTTCTTCGATCGCGAGTTTAGAGAAGTCAGAGAAATTAGGCAAGTTGTTTGTAGTTGTGATTGGAGTATTTTTGGGTACAGTCCTTGTCTCTGCGATAATAATGATAATAGGTGTGTTACTTTTTCCAATCCATCAAGATATCATTATTTCAAAAATATCATTGGAAAGTATGCAGAGTGCAAGTGGAGGTTCGCAAATTACTCAATTGCTTACAGCCAACGATTTTTATGAATTACTTTCAAGAAAAAGTATGTTGGCATTAATTATATTTTCTTTTCTGATAGGTTTTGCTAGTTTGCGGTCTGCGGAAAAAGGGGAAGGTTTTAGAACTTTTTTAAATTCAGGAAATGAAGTGATGAAGCAATTGCTACACATCATAATGAAAGCAGCACCAATAGGATTAGGTGCTTATTTTGCTTATCAAGTAGGAATATTTGGACCACAATTATTTGGAGCGTATGCAAAACCATTGGGCCTATATTACGCAGCTGGTGCATTCTATTTCGTTGTATTCTTTAGTTTATACGCCCTTTTGGCCGGAGGAAAAAATGGTCTTAAAGTTTTCTGGCGTAACAATATAACCCCTGCATTAACTGCTTTAGGCACTTGTAGCAGTATAGCTACGATTCCTGCGAATCTTGAAGCGACCGAAAAGATGAAGGTACCAGCACATATACGAAACATTGCAATCCCACTTGGAGCGCCTTTGCATAAAGACGGTTCTAGTATGTCATCAATTATTAAAATAGCTGTTATTTTTGCGATGTTTGGGAAAGACTTCACCGATCCTAGTACATTGATTGTTGCTATAGGAATTACCGTTATCGTTTCAGTGGTTGAAGGCGGAATACCAAATGGAGGCTATATAGGCGAAATTCTGGCTATTACTATTTATGGTTTTCCAATGGAGCAAGCCTTGCCGGCTGCGATGATTGTTGGTACTTTGGTTGATCCAATGGCTACTTTGTTGAATGCTAATGGAGATGTAGTTTCAGCAATGCTGATTACCCGAATTACGGAAGGTAAAAAATGGCTTTCAAAATCCTTAACTGTGTAGTCAAGTTTTATAATTTTTAACAAAACAAGGGCTTTTTGTTACGGAAGCCACTTAGGCGCAGCTGCTTATATAATAGTTTAGAGGGCTTTTTTTTGACTATTATGTAATTAAAAACGAGTTTTATCGACAATTCTTTTTTTGTTTG
Organism: uncultured Flavobacterium sp.; assembly: GCA_937773775.1. GTDB lineage: Bacteria > Bacteroidota > Bacteroidia > Flavobacteriales > Flavobacteriaceae > Flavobacterium. Next base: position 29,182 of record CALJVL010000033.1, on the reverse strand, counting down.
ATAAAATTCTTTGTTTTATTTGGATAGCTAAAAATTATTTATAAATTCGCATAGAAATTATTACAAAAACTATAAGACAATGTTGAATAACCGATTTTATTTTAGCAATACTTACTATTTCTTCTGGAAAGAAGCTAGGGATTGTCGTATGGTTATTTAATTAAAAAATTAAATTGATAATTATAAATATACAATCCCGATGCGAATCGGGATTTTTTTTTTGCTTAAAAGTGGTCATATGAGTGCGAAAATTGCAATACAGGGTATAAAAGGTTCATTTCACCATCAGGTGGTGCAAGAATATTATAAAGAAGAGGTGACTATTGATGAATGTCTATCTTTTGAAGAACTCGTTGATAGTTTGCTTTCAGGAAAATCAGACCAGGCAGTTATGGCAATCGAAAACTCTATAGCGGGACCTATTATACCTAATTATGCATTAATTGATAAAAATGATTTGCATATAATAGGAGAACATTATTTAAGAATTCATCAGAACTTGATGGCGCTAAAGGGACAAAAAATAGAAGATATAATAGAGGTGCATTCTCATCCGATGGCTTTATTGCAATGTATGGATTTCTTAAAAAAGTATCCAAACATAAAATTGGTTGAAGACAAGGATACGGCAGAAACGGCCCGTAGAATTCAGGAGAAACAATTAAAAGGGATCGCTGCAATCGCAAGTAAAACAGCCTCTGAAATGTATGGTTTAGAAATTTTAGCTCCAGAAATTCAGACGATAAAAAATAATATGACTCGTTTTGTTATAATTAAGAAGGAGAATTCATTTGTGGCAGAAGATGAGATAAACAGGGCTTCTTTAAAATTTGAACTCGATCATAAAAGGGGGAGTTTAGCAACTATTTTGAATGTGATGAGCGACTGTAAAATGAATTTAACCAAAATACAGTCCTTGCCAAAAATTGAAACTCCTTGGAAATATTCTTTTTTTGTAGATGTTACTTTCGAAAGATATGCTGATTATTCAAAAGCAAAATCATTATTAGAGATAATGGCAGAATACTTTAAGGTATTAGGTGAATATAAAAACACAAAACCATGATTACAACCGCAAAGAGGTTAGATACTGTCGAAGAATATTACTTCTCATCTAAGTTGAGAGAAGTCAGACAATTGGCGTCAGAAGGGAAGCCAATTATAAATATGGGAATCGGAAGTCCTGATTTACAACCTTCACAAGAAGTTATTGATGCAGTGGTTCTTGCAATGCAAGATGAAAATGCTCATGGTTATCAAAGTTATCAAGGATTGCCAGAATTAAGAAAAGGAATGGCTGATTTTTATGAAAATAACTACGATGTGGCATTGAATCCCAATACTGAAATCTTGCCTTTAATGGGTTCTAAGGAAGGAATCATGCACATATCTCTTGCTTTCCTAAATGAAGGAGATCAGGTTTTGATTCCAAATCCAGGTTATCCTACCTATACTTCTGTGACTAATTTAGTAGGGGCAGTTCCTGTTTATTACGATTTGAAAGAGGAAAACAATTGGGCACCTGACTTTGCAGCCTTGGAAAAGTTAGATTTAACTAAAGTGAAGATAATGTGGATTGGATATCCGCATATGCCTACCGGAGCTAGAGGAAGTATTGCCTTATTTGAAAAGTTAGTGGCTTTCGCCAAAAGGCACCAAATATTATTGATTAATGACAATCCATATAGTTTTGTTTTGAATGATAATCCAATGAGTTTGCTGCAGGTTGCTGGAGCTAAGGATGTGGCTCTGGAGCTTAACTCTTTGAGTAAAACCTTTAATATGGCTGGTTGGAGAGTTGGAATGGTTTTGGGGAATGCGGCCTGTATTGATTCTATATTGAAAGTAAAAAGTAACATGGACAGCGGAATGTTTTTTGGGATCCAAAAAGGAGCAATAGCCGCTTTGAACAGCGACAAGTCTTGGTTTGACTCGATGAATGAGATTTATAAGAAACGCCGAGTTTTGACGGAAAAATTAGCCGAGAAATTAAACTGTAAAGTGCATAAAGAAGGCGTCGGATTGTTTGTTTGGGCCAAACTGCCAGAAGGGATAACTTCTTCTGAAAAGTTTATAGACCAGATTTTACATGAGAAACATCTCTTTATAGCACCTGGAACAATTTTTGGAAGCAATGGAGAAGGATATGTTCGATTTGCATTATGTGTAAAGGAAGAAAAGGTACAAGAAGCAATTGATAGATTTAATTAAATGAAAGTTTATATAATAGGAATTGGATTGATTGGTGGATCAATGGGATTGGACATCAAAATACTGTATCCGGAATCTACCGTTTACGGAGTTGACAGCAATGAAAATCATTTGCAGGAAGCACTAGCATTGGGTGTAATTGATGAGACTTCGGTATTAGAGAATGTGTCAGATGCAGATTTTGTAATTGTTTCTGTTCCTGTGGATGTAGCGGTAACTGTCTTGCCTGAGGTACTTGATTTGATTGGTGAAAACACTATTGTTTTTGAAGTGGGTTCTACGAAAACGCTAATATGCGAAGCAGTAACAAACCATCCGAAAAGAAGAAATTTTATCGCTACGCATCCAATTGCAGGTACAGAATTTTCAGGACCGTCAGCGGCAATATCAGGCTTGTTTCAGGGGAAAACGAATATTATTTGTGAGGTGGAGCGAACCGCTTTCAAGCTACAGGAAAAAGCATTGGATCTTTTTAAAGCCATCGGGATGAGAATCCGGTATATGGAGCCTAAATCGCATGACAAGCACATTGCTTATATGTCTCATTTGTCTCACATCAGTGCTTTTATGCTTGGAAAAACAGTAATAAACAAAGAAAAAGATGAGCAAGATATCTTTGACATGGCGGGAAGTGGATTTGAGAGTACAGTTCGTTTAGCCAAAAGTTCACCGGCTATGTGGACGCCCATTTTTAAGCAAAATAAAGATCAGGTAATAGAAACATTGGAAGAATATATTTCAAACCTGACTCATTTTAAAGACTTGCTGATTAGTGAAGACTACGATGCTATATATGAGGAAATGAAAAGTGTGAATAAAATAAAAGAGATATTAAACGGAATGCTAAAATAAGCATTGGTTAAAAAAGATAATGAAACATTAAGATTCCCCGCCCCATAGGTAGGGGAGAAATAATAATAAAAACTAAACTAAAAATAAGATGGAAAACAAGAAAGAAATGAGAACGTGGTTGACCGATTTCAATTTATCTCACCCATTTGTGATTGCGGGACCTTGTAGTGCTGAAACTGAAGAACAAGTATTGAAAATAGCGCATGAATTGAAAGATTCTGACGTAAGTGTTTTTAGAGCAGGAATTTGGAAACCAAGAACACGTCCAGGAGGATTTGAAGGTGTTGGAGAAATAGGATTGAAATGGTTGAAAAAAGCCAAAGAAGAGACAGGATTGTTGATGGGAACTGAGGTTGCTAACACAACTCACGTGAAACTAGCTTTAGAATATGACATCGATGTATTATGGATAGGAGCCAGAACAACGGTAAATCCTTTCGCTATGCAAGAACTGGCAGATGCTTTACAAGGGACTAAAAAAATTGTGTTGGTAAAAAATCCTGTTAACCCAGATTTATCTCTGTGGTTAGGTGGAGTAGAGCGTTTGTACAACGCAGGAATAGAAAAACTAGGAGTAATTCACAGAGGTTTTTCTACTTACGAAAAAACAAAATACAGAAACATTCCAGAATGGCAGATTGCTATTGAATTACAAAATAGATTTCCTGATTTACCATTAATTATTGACCCGTCTCACATTACTGGGGACCGTGAGATGATTCTTGAGGTAACGCAACAAGCCTTAGATTTGAATTATGACGGAATGATTATCGAAACACATTTTGATCCAGATAATGCATGGAGCGATGCGGCACAACAAGTGACGCCAACAGCTTTGAAGAAAATTTTCGTTGACTTAAAAGTTAGAGAATTAAATGATGTGTCTGATGAGTACACTAAAAGGATGGGTAAGTTAAGAGCAAATATTGATGTTCTTGATGCTTCACTTTTAGAAACATTAGGTAAAAGAATGAAAGTGGCTGACGAAATAGGTCAGGTGAAAAAAGGATCTAACGTTGCAGTTCTTCAAAATACACGCTGGAATGAAATTCTAGGAAAAATGATTCTGGATGGAGAACAAAAGGGGCTTTCTGAGGAGTTTGTACTTAGAATGTTTAAAGCAATTCATCAAGAAAGTATCGTTCACCAAGAAAAAGTGATCAACGGATAATTAGACCAATATCAAAAACAGGAATCTCCACAGCTTTTGCTTGAAAGTTGTGGGGATTTTTTATTTGTGGTTGTCTCAAAAACTTTAAACTTTAAACTTTAAACTTGAAACAATATTTTATCTTTGCAGCATGACAGGACTCGTATATAAATCTACAGGAAGTTGGTACACTGTAAAATCCGAACAAGGAGATTTTATTGAATGCCGCATGAAAGGTAAATTCCGCATGAAAGGAATCAAAAGTACCAATCCCATTGCTGTAGGGGATGTCGTGGACTACGAACTCGAAGAATCGTCGGATAAAGTTACGGGAACCATTCACCATATTCACGAGAGAAAGAATTATATCGTTCGTAAATCAGTGAACTTGTCCCATCAAATGCATATTATTGCGTCAAATATTGATCGGGTTTTCTTATTGGTGACTATTAATAACCCCCCAACAACTTTTAATTTTATTGATCGATTTCTGGTTACTGCCGAAGCTTATGGTATAGAAACTATTTTAGTTTTTAATAAAATCGATACTTTTGATGAAGCTACACTTGATGAACAATTGTATATGCAACACGTTTACCAGGAAATCGGTTATCAATGTTTGCGTGTTTCTTCGACAGAGATGAAGGGAATTGATAAATTAAAAGAACTGATGATTGGTAAAGTAAGCATGTTCTCTGGACATTCAGGAGTTGGGAAATCAACATTGGTAAATGCCATGGAACCTTCTTTGCATTTAAAAACAAAAGTAATTTCTGAAGCAAGCAAGCAAGGACAACACACTACGACTTTTGCAGAAATGTATGATTTGTCTTTTGACGCTAAAATTATTGATACACCAGGAATTAAAGGTTTTGGAATTGTCGATATGGAAAAGGAAGAAATTAGTGGTTATTTCCCTGAATTTTTTAAATTGAAGGAGCAGTGTAAATTCAACAACTGTTTGCATAAAGACGAACCAAAGTGTGCTGTGAAAGAGGCTTTGGAAAGAGATGAAATAGCCTGGTCACGTTACAATAGTTATCTCAAACTGTTAGAAGGGGATGATGAAAATTATCGTACTGACATTCATAATGAGGATCGAGCAATCAGTGACGAAAATAGAAAGTAGTAATACACTATTCATAATGTATAATTCACCATTATTTTGAAAGTTGTCCTCCAAAGAGTTTCCTCCGCATCCGTAACTATTGAAAATAAAATTGTAGCCGATATTCAAAAAGGATTATTGATCTTGATAGGGATTGAAGCGGCTGACTTGCAAAAGGACATTGATTGGCTAGTTGGGAAAATTACCAAAATCCGTATTTTTGAGGACGAGAGTCAAGTTATGAATCTATCGGTCAAAGATATAAATGGAGACATCATTGTGGTTAGTCAATTTACACTTCATGCCGCCACAAAAAAAGGCAATCGACCATCTTACATTAAGGCAGCTAAGCCCGATTTTGCCATTCCGTTATATGAAAGCTTTGTTCAGCAGCTCGAAAAAGAGTTAGCTAAGAAAATACAAACGGGTGTTTTTGGGGCAGATATGAAAGTGAACCTTCTAAATGATGGACCAGTCACAATAATTATAGATAGTAAAAACAGAGAATAAAATGGACTTGAAAAACTCCCAATTGGACGTAGATAACTGGATCAAAGAACACGGCGTTCGCTACTTCAACGAACTAACGAATATGGCTCAACTTACTGAAGAAGTAGGAGAAGTAGCCCGAATTATTGCCCGTCGTTACGGAGAGCAATCCGAAAAAGAAAGCGATAAAAATAAAGACCTAGGCGAAGAATTAGCAGATGTGGTTTTTGTGGTGATGTGTTTGGCAAATCAAACTGGAATTGATTTACAAGCCGCTTTTGACAAGAAGATGGATCTGAAATCGATTCGCGATAAAGACCGTCATAAAAACAACGATAAACTAAAATAATGTTATAAGTCTAGGCAATGCTTTGGTGTGTGCTTTTTTTAAAATAAATTTGAGACAAATTAGCAAACAACCATACCAAAGATGAACTTACTGTTACAAACCGCCCATTCTAATTTACAAGCCGACATTGCCGTTACGGGATCAAAAAGCGAAACAAATAGACTCTTATTATTACAAGCGCTTTTTCCTAATGTCAGCTTAGCGAATACATCTAACTCTGACGATAGCGAAGTAATGCAAAAAGCATTGAAAGGAAATGAAGAAATAGTAGATATCCATCATGCCGGAACAGCCATGCGCTTTCTTACGGCTTACTTTGCGGTAAACAATGGTCGAGAAGTAGTTTTGACCGGTTCGCAACGTATGACTGAGCGTCCAATAAAAGTTTTGGTGGAAGCACTAGAACAATTGGGAGCAAAAATCACCTATGAAAAAGAAGTAGGGTATCCACCCATTCGAATCAAAGGACAAAAAATAACTTCTTCAAAGGTAAATATTCCTGCAAATGTAAGCAGCCAATACATATCAGCTTTAATGTTAGTGGCGCCAAAATTAGAAAACGGAATCGAAATAAATTTGGTGGGTGAGATTACATCAGTTCCTTATATCAAAATGACTTTGGCTTTGCTAAATGATTTGGATATTAAAACCAGTTTTGAAGGAAACGTGATCAAAGTGTATCCACAACAGGAAGTGGAGACTAAAGAAATGGTGGTAGAATCCGATTGGAGTTCTGCCTCTTACTTTTTTAGTTTAGTAGCTCTAGCCGATACAGCTTCGGTTACATTAAACAGTTACAAAGAAAACAGCCTCCAAGGAGATTCTGCTTTAGTCGAAATCTACAAACAGATGGGTGTTGAAACTCTTTTTGAAGGAAATAAAATGACTTTGGTTAAACTGCCTGGTTTTAAATTGGAAACTTTAAACTTGGAACTAAACAACACCCCAGATATTGCTCAAACTATCGTTGTTACTTGTCTGGGCTTAGGAATTGGCTGTCATTTAACAGGACTTCATACCTTAAAAATCAAAGAAACGGATAGACTGGAAGCATTACGAATAGAATTGACAAAATTAGGGGCCAATATTTCGGTTACTAATGATAGCCTGACTCTTGTCGCGGCTACGGAAATTAATTATAACGTAAAAATCGCCACTTATAACGACCACCGAATGGCAATGGCATTTGCTCCTTTAGCATTAAAAGTGCCTATAATAATAGAAAATGCAGAGGTAGTGTCTAAATCCTACCCTGATTTCTGGGAAGATATGGAGAAATTAGATTTTTCTGTTTCTGAAATTAATTAGATATTATCAATGTTTATAGCCTTTCGGCTTTAATCTGTAAGGACTTCCCGGGCGTTTACTTAAAATAAACTGCAAAACACTTGACAACGCCTATCTCACAGTCGTATATTTGCAGCCTTAAATAAATGTAGCGATAGGGCTAAATTATTAAGCCTTAAACTTTCAAACAAAACAATAAATATGAAACTATCACAATTTCAATTTGATTTACCAAAAGAGCTTCTTGCAGAATTTCCTTCTGAACATAGAGATGAAGCGCGCTTAATGGTTATTGATCGTAAAAAACAAACGATCGAACACAAGACCTTCAAAGATGTAATTGATTATTTTGATGATGGAGATGTTTTAATTTTAAATAACACTAAAGTTTTTCCAGCACGTTTATACGGGAATAAGGAAAAAACAGGAGCAAGAATCGAGGTTTTCTTACTTAGAGAATTAAATGCAGAACAACGTCTTTGGGATGTTTTAGTAGATCCAGCTCGTAAAATTAGAATCGGAAATAAATTATATTTCGGGGATGACGATTCATTAGTTGCTGAGGTTATTGACAACACTACTTCTCGTGGAAGAACATTACGTTTCCTTTACGATGGTTCATATGAAGAATTCAGAAAAAAATTAACGGAATTGGGAGAAACTCCAATCCCTAAATACATAAGTAGAGATGTAACTCCAGAAGATGCTGAGCGTTACCAAACCATTTATGCAAAAGAAGAAGGGGCTGTTGCAGCACCTACTGCAGGATTGCACTTCTCTAAGCATTTATTAAAAAAATTAGAAATTAAAGGAATTAAATTTGCTGAGGTTACACTTCATGTAGGTTTGGGAACTTTCAATCCAGTTGAGGTTGAGGATTTATCAAAACACAAAATGGATTCTGAGGAATTAAAAATTACTCAAGGAGCTTGTGATATTGTTAATGATGCAAAATCAAGAAAAAAACGTATTTGTACAGTGGGGACGACCTCAATGCGCGCTGTAGAAAGCTCAGTTTCGTCACATGGAACGCTAAACCCTTTTGATGGTTGGACAAACAAATTCGTTTTCCCTCCTCACGAGTTTACGATTCCTACCTGTATGATCACCAACTTTCACACGCCAAAATCTACTTTATTAATGATGGTTTCTGCATTTTGTGGACATGATTTAATGAAAAGAGCATATGAAGAAGCGATCAAAGAAGAATATAAATTCTATTCATACGGTGATGCGATGTTAATCATCTAATAAGTAATAAGGGTTAATTCACTAAATCTCGTCAGCAATGGCGAGATTTTTTTTTTGGGCGTTTACGGGCTGTACATTTCAAGTTTATTGCCGCAACCGGAGTAATACTGGCAGTCCGGGAGCTTCCTTTGGTCGCTTCCTCCTTGCCGTATTACTAATGGTTCCGGCAATAAAGCTTTCCATTACCATCTCTAACGCGGCGCATAACGAATGTTTTTAGTATTTCGCAGTGTCCCTTTTTCCTGTTTTCCTCTGCTAACTAACTTCTTTTCACTATTTTTACAATACTAATAAATCAAACAATGACTTTCGAAAACACCAAAGAATTTGCACAGCGACTTGACTCACAAGACAAACTGAATAAATATAGAGATGAATTTATTTTTCCGAAAGTAAACGGGGAAAAAGTAATTTATTTCACGGGTAATTCTTTGGGTTTACAGCCTAAAAGAACAAAGGCTTATGTTGATGAAGTTATGGATGATTGGGCTAATCTTGCCGTAGAAGGGCATTTTTATGCCGAAAAGCCTTGGTGGGATTATCACGAACGTTTTGCAAAGCCGTTGGGTAAAATTGTGGGGGCGCTACCTTCTGAAGTGACAGTGATGAATACCCTAACGGTAAATCTTCATTTACTGATGGTTTCTTTTTACAGACCTACAAAATCGAGATACAAGATCATTTGCGAAGAAAAAGCCTTTCCTTCGGATCAATACATGTTTCAAAGTCAAGTGGATTTTCATGGATACAAATCAGAAGATGCAATTGTTGAAATTAAGAGAAGAGAGGGAGAACATAACATTCGGTTAGAAGATGTATTAGCTAAAATTGCAGAAGTAGGCGATGAACTCGCTTTGGTCTTAATTGGAGGTGTTAACTATTATACCGGTCAGGTTTTTGACATGAAAACAATAACCGCAGCGGGACATGATGCTGGGGCTATTGTGGGTTGGGACTTAGCGCATGCTGTCGGAAATATAAAATTAGAACTTCACGACTGGGATGCTGATTTTGCTTCTTGGTGCAGTTATAAATATATGAATTCAGGACCTGGAAACGCTTCTGGATGTTTTATACATGAGAAACACCACAATAATCCAGACTTACCTAGGTTTGCTGGTTGGTGGGGACATAATAAGGAACGCCGTTTTAAAATGGAGCAAACTTTTGACCCTGTTAAGGGAGCTGAGGGTTGGCAAATTAGTAATATACCTATTCTATCTTTAGCGCCCTATTTGGCTTCTGTGGATATGTTTGACGAAATAGGAATGGATGTTATAATCGAAAAAAGAGATAAATTAACGGCTTATTTGGAGTTTATCCTTGAAGAAATAGCTAGGGAGGTAGATAGTAGTTTTGAAATTATTACGCCATCGGATCTATCTGAAAGAGGCTGTCAGCTATCTGTTTTTCTGCATGGGGAAGGCCGCGGTTTATTTGACTATTTAATGGAAAATGGTGTAATTACAGACTGGCGTGAGCCTAATGTGATTCGTTTTGCGCCAGTGCCTTTATATTGTTCCTTTGAAGACATGTATGACTTTGGCCAAATTTTGAAAGCGGGAATTCAACGTTAAGAAGTGATTGATTTTCAATCAAGTAATTTTATAAGAAATAGACGAAATTGCATGAGCTTTTTTTGGGGTTTTGCTTTTTTTGGTCTGTTATGAATTCTTAATTTGACAATTATGAAAACAGTATATTTTGCATTTTTAGATTTGGAATTAATCTCCTAGAAAAATCAATCAAAAACAATTAAATATTTGATTTAATAGATAATGAAAGTGTTTAAATCGTTTTTTTGATTCATACACTTTTTTTATAATCTATTTTAAGAATGATTTTGTCGGAGTGTCTTTCCTTGCATATTCGAAACGATCAATTAGTTTAGGCAAACAATATCCGTCTAGACCGTTTAAAGCGACTACATTTCCTTTGTCTATTTGTAACCAGCCATCATCGTGTCTCAACTTTTCTTCAAAAAACAAGTTTTCAATTGATGCAATTACATGGATGGTGTCATTTTCTTTAATGTGATACTCATTTACATATTTGCAGTATAACTGGACTGGGCTTCCTTTTGCAAAAGGAATTTTTATACCCTCTTTGTACTCTTCTTCAAGGTTGGTTTTTTCAAATTCAGAAACGCCATTTTCATAATTTGCAGAAGTATGATGTGCGTCTGCTATCATAGATTCTGTTATGTGGTTTACTGTAAAATACTGATTGTCTTTGATGTTTTGGTAAGTATCTCTTGGCACTGTTAAAGGCCGGACGATGAAGCTGATCAATGCTGGGCTACTGCCCAAGTGGGTCACGCTGCTGAAAATAGCGATGTTCGATTTGCCGTGAATGGATTTTGTTACGATTAAATTAGCGGATTTGTATCCTGTACAAGAATTGATCAAATTCAATCGCTCTACTTTTTCCATATTCGAAAAATCTAGTTTTGATAGCTGTTTCATTTTATTTTTTGAGCAAATATAGTTTTTGTTTATCTTTTGCAATAACTTATTAAACAAAATAACTGTATTTTTGTGTGGTAGCATTTATTGTTGAAATACAATTCTGTCACTTTGAATCGGAAATCATTTATATTTGTTTTTATATTATAAACCCAACATGAATAAATTAAAAAAAGGACTACTGATTCTAGTATCCATATTGGCCTTGTTAACAGCTGCTTTGACTGTTTATGCTTTCTATTTAAAGCCAAAATATGAGGGTGAGTTAGTACTTAGTAGCATCCAAAAAACGACAACAGTTTATTTTGACGAGTATGGGGTCCCTCACATTTATGCCGTTCGTGCCAATGATGCTATGGTGGCCTTGGGTTATGTTCATGCCCAAGATCGTTTGTGGCAAATGGAATTGATGCGACGTATCGCTCCGGGTCGCTTGTCCGAACTTTTCGGAAAAGTGGCTTTGAAGAATGACCGCTTTTTTGCAGGATTGGGTATAGAAGAAGCCTCCGATAAAGCGATTGCAAATTTGGATAAAAGTAGTCCGAGTTATAAGCTAATGATGTCATATCTCGATGGAATCAACCAGTTTATGGAAGAAGGGCCAAGCCCAATAGAGTTTCTTTTGGTAGGTGTGAAGAAGGAGAATTTTACGATTAAGGATGTTTACAATATTTACGGGTATATGTCTTTTAGTTTTGCCATGGCTCAAAAAACAGATCCTCTCTTGACGGACATTCGAAATAAATACGGAATGGATTACTTGAAAGATTTCGGTTTAGATAGTTCATTTAATACAGTTCAAATTAAAAACGCTACAGAAAAGCCTGAGGAATACCTCGCCATTTCAGAATCAATTGCAGCTTTATTAGATAAATCACCGATTCCTCCTTTTATAGGTAGTAATAGTTGGGTAATAGGCGAAAAGAAAACCAAAAGTGGAAGAGTGATTTTTGCGAATGATCCCCATATCGGATTTTCACAACCTGGTACCTGGTATGAAGCGCACCTGATGACTCCTGAATTCGAGTTGTACGGCTGTTATTTGTCTGGTACTCCGTATCCTTTATTAGGTCACAATAGAGAGTATGCTTACGGTTTGACCATGTTCGAAAATGACGATATCGACTTTTATCAAGAAGAAAATAATCCTATCAATCGTAATCAATATAAAACCCCTGAAGGTTTTAATGCTTATCAGGTTAGAAAGAAGCTTATCAAAGTGAAAGACAGCAGTGATGTCGTGATGAATGTAAAAGTTAGTCGCCACGGACCTATTATGAATGATTTGATTGACGGTTTAAAAGGCAATAAACCTGTTGCAATGTCTTGGGTTTATACGCAGCAGCCGCTTCGTATTCTCGATGCTGTTTATGCGCTTTCACATTCTAAAAGCAAAGCCGATTTTAAGAAAGGAGTTGCACTTATAGCGGCGCCAGGATTGAATGTGATGTATGGAGATGCAAAAGGAAATGTAGCTTGGTGGGCGACTGGAAAACTATACAAACATCAAGAAGGGGTAGATACCCATTTTATTTTGGATGGTGCTTCGGGGAAGGATGAAATAACTGAGTATTTGGATTTCTCTCAAAATCCTTCTGCAGTAAATCCAGAATGGAATTATGTTTATTCGGCGAATAATCAACCAGAGGCGGTTGATGGGTTTTTATATCCCGGCTATTATCTGCCAAAAGACCGAGCCACAAGAATAACTCAACTGCTCGATTCCAAATCAAATTGGGATAAAGAAGCAGTCAGTAAAATGATGATGGATAATACTTCAGTAGTGGCGCTTGAGGTAGTTAAAAACTTAATATCAAATTTAGACGTAATGTCACTTTCAAAAAATGAAGCCCAAGCAATTTCAATTTTAAAAGCTTGGAAAGGAACCAGTAATTTGAATGATATAGCACCAACGATTTACAACAAATGGATTTATTTGTACCTAAAAGCTACGTTTGCAGACGAGCTAGGGAAAGATGGTTTTAAACAGTTTTTGGCAACTCATGTCATGAAACAAATGATTGCGGAACAAATCACTAATAATAATTCACCGTGGTGGGATAATATTGAAACGCCAAATAAAAAAGAAAGCAGAAGGGAAATTCTTTCCCAATCCTTTAAGGAGGCTGTTGTAACTTTGGAGGTGCAATTGGGGGAATCAGTTCAAGATTGGACTTGGAATAAAGTACATGTCGTAGAATATGAACATCCTTTGGGGAAAGTGGAAGCACTGCGAAAAATATTTAATGTTGGTCCATTTAAAGTTTCTGGTTCAAACGAAGTGATTAACAACCAAATGTTTAATTATACAAATGAAGGAAAATATGTAGTTACGGGGGGGCCATCAAGCAGACGAATAGTTGATTTTTCAGATGTAGAAAACAGTTGGAGCATTCTGCCAACAGGACAGTCGGGTAATCCTTTAAGTTCGCATTACAATGATCAGGCTAAAATGTATAATGAAGGAAAGTTTAGAAAAATGAAAATGAATAAGGAAGAAATTGTCAAAACTTCAACAAAATTGGTTTTTAATCCTAGTAAAAACTGAGGTTTTTGAAGACCTTGAAATAATAAATCAGTAATTTTGCCTAAATCTTATAAAAAATAATGCAAACTCCAAAAATGATAGCAATAGTAGGTTCCGGCTTAGTTGGATCTTTATTAGCTATTTACTTACGCAAAGCAGGTCATACAGTTCACATATATGACAGAAGTCCAGATATTAGGCAAATCCAATTCTCAGGACGTTCTATAAATTTAGCCATGTCAAACCGTGGTTGGAAGGCCTTAGATGGCGTAGAGGTAGGTGATGCAGTGCGCGAAATTGCCATTCCAATGGATAAACGCGCCATTCATTTAGTGGATAAACTCAACTTTCAGAATTACGGTCAAGAAGGCGAAGCCATTTATTCTATTTCGAGAGGGATTCTAAATCGAAAGATGATTGATCTTGCCGAAGAAGCGGGGGCAGAATTTTTCTTTAATCAAAAAATTTGGGATGTAACCTTAAAAGATGCCACATTGCATATGGGGGAAACCGAACGAGGGATTTGGGAAGAAAAAAAATACGATATTGTCTTTGGTGCTGATGGAGCATTTTCAAGAATTCGTCATCGCATGCAACGTCAGAATATGTTTAATTACTCACAAGAGTTCCTAAATATGGGCTACAAAGAATTAAATATTCCTGCAAACCCGGATGGTACCTATAAATTAGATAAGAATTCCTTTCATATTTGGCCTCGCGGTGAATATATGTTGATTGCCCTACCTAATTTAGACGGAAGTTTTACCTGCACCTTGTTTATGCCTTTTGAAGGGGAAAATTCGTTTAATTTGCTAAAAGACCGCAAGAAGGTGGAAGCTTTTTTTGAGAAAAACTTTCCGGACTCTATTGATGTTATTCCTAAATTAGCCGAAGATTTCTTCAATAATCCAACCAGTACGTTAGTGACCATGAAATGCTATCCTTGGACGTACGAAGATAAGGTAGCTTTAATTGGTGATTCCTCTCACGCCATCGTGCCTTTTTACGGACAAGGAATGAATTCCGGTTTTGAGGATATATCTATTCTCTATGAGATGATCGAAAAACATGGAGATGATTGGGAGATTATTTTTATGGAATATCAAAAATCGCGCAAACCAAATGCTGATGCCATAGCGGAGCTTTCATACCGGAATTTTATGGAAATGAGCTCCAAAACTGCTGATGATAAATTCCTTTTGCAAAAGAAAATAGAGAAATGGTTTTCAGATAAGCACCCTGATAAGTGGATTCCGCTTTACAGTAGGGTGACTTTTAGTGACCGCCCTTATACTGAAGCCTTGGCTATAGGTGATCTTCAAAATGCTATTATGGAAGAGGTTTTAAAAACAGATAACATAGAGAGTATGTGGGACAGCGAATTAGTAGAAAATAAAATACTAGAATTGCTGAAATAGCTTTTTTGGAGCTATTTCCGCTATTCGTTGCAATTTTTTTTGTTCTTTTTCGTAAGCGGGAGAGGACAAAAAAGGATTTACTTCTATCAGTGCTACATTATTCCTCCCGATGCACTTTTTTAAAATCAAAGGCAGGTTGGCAAATCGCAATGTATTCACATTCTTCATCAAATGGGTTCGAATATTGAACGCGAGTGTTCTTATCTATTTTAATGGATTGGCCTGTTTCAAGAATGACAATTTCGTCATCAATGATAAATTGCTTTTTTCCTTTTATGATATAAGTGTATTCGTCAAACTCAGGGGTTTGATAGGGTTCGCTCCATTTTGGAGGTGCAATCATATGTGCAATTGAAATCTGCGGGTTCTTGGTTGAAGCCAGGCCATGATGTTCTTCAATTAACTTTCCGTCCGTCGTAGGGACAATAAAAGGAGCATTTTGTATAAAATATTTTTTCATTTTTATATTGTTTACTTTAGTATTAGGACTAAACATATTCGCAGCTAGCGTCATTTTTTATTGAAGAGCGTTAAAATGGATTAGCGGTTAAGAATCTGTTTTCTGGGTAGTTTTTTTTGAAATTATTTTACTCTTGGGTTATTTCAGTTTTTGGTTACTAGGATTTGTTTTTGTTTTTTTGACTGAACTTTAAATAAGACGGTTCTAAGGTATGGTTTAGAATATTAAAATCCATCATGATATTATAGTTTACTTTAGTATCATTTTTGACGATATGCCATAGGCTCCTATAATAAAAGTCGCGCTTGTCAAAACTTTTGAAACTGATTTTCCGATTGCATCTGTCGGGTTTTTTCTTGGGAAGCTGTCGTTTTAGATTCGTTTAGTTCTTGTTTTCCAAGCCCTTAGTGGCTTCAACATCAATAATGGCGATTTTTTTATTGAGCATTTCGTAGGCGCTTTCGCGGTCAATAACTTCACTATATTTTTTAACTAAACGGGATTTGCTGTTGATTTCGTGGATTTCACTTTCCGTCAAAACATCATACGGCCCATAGGTGCTCTTATCATGGTTGCGAAAAGCGTAGTGGGAATCCCTTTCTCGTTTAGCGCGGTAACTAATGCCTCACCGATTCCTAGGCTAGTCAATACCTCATTGGTACTGTAATAATCGGAGGAGGGGGTAATTATCCGCGGTTTGTTTGATGGATTTTCTGTCTTGTTCAGTAAATGCTCTTAAAGCATGTTGAATCTTCAATCTTAGTTGTGCCAAAACACCACAGGGAACATCCATAGGGTTTTGCGTTATAAAATAAATCCCGATTCCCTTAGAGCGTATCAGTTTTATGATTGTTTCTATTTGTTCCAATAAGACTTTGCTGGCTTCATTAAAAATCAAATGTGCTTCATCAATAAAAACGACTAATTCAGGTTGGTCTGAATCTCCTTTTCCCGACATTTGCTGCTATATTTCAGCAAGTAAACTCAACATGAAAGTGCAGAATAACTTCGGTCTCTCCTGAACACCGATCAATCGAACGATATTTATATATCCTTTTCCGTTTTCGTCAATTCGCATTAAGTCCTGAATGTCAAATTACATTTCGCCAAAAAACAGCCCTGCTCCTTGCTGTTCTAGTTCAATTATTTTTCTAAGAATGATTCCGGTAGTCGAAGTGGAGATCTTTCCGTAGCTTTTTGTAATTTCCTCTTTTTCTTCCTCAGTGCTGTAACTTATTATTTCTGTTATGTCTTTAAGATCAAGTAGGGGCATTCTATTATCATCGCAATATTTATAAATTACTGAAACAACACTAGACCGTGTATCATTTAAACCTAATATTCGTGAAAATAAGACTGGGCCAAATTCAGAAAGGTGGCGCGAAGCCTCACCCCGTTTTGTTCGGATAGGGTTAATAGCTCAACAAAAAATTCTGCGACATTATAAGGGATGTTAATTTTAGCGTGGCGCTCCATGATAAAGGATTTTTCTTCTCCCTTTTTTGTAATACCGCTAAAGTCACCTTTAACGTCAATCATTAGTACTGGAATGCCAAAGGAAGATAACTGTTCAGATAAAGCCTGAATTATTTTTGTCTTTCTGGCTCCCGTAGCGCCAGCAATTAGTCCGTGTCTATTTAATTTTTTTAGAGGTATTTTTACATAGACATTTCCTAGAGCACCTCGATCTAGGGTTGCGCCACCCAAAATAATACTATAGCTCTTGTGTGTATATCATTCTGTGATTACTTTTATAAAATCGTCTCTTTTTGTCAGAGCGTAAATGAATTAAAAAGCTTGGGTAATTTAGTACAATTATTTTTTTCGGCAAACTAAATGTAAATAAAATTAGTGTTTAACGCAATTATATGTGTGTTTTATTACTGATAGTTAAAAAAAATATTTTGAGATATAATGGTATATTTGTTAAATTAAATTCTTAATAATTCACAAAACAGTATGTTATTTTTCGAAAAATACTAAATTTGTTTAACGATGTTGATTAAAAATCAATTAATTCAAAATCTCAAAATAATTCCGAATAAAATTATTTTTCAAAAAAATAAAAAAAAGTTTTTTTATCTGAACTAATCATATAAATTTGCGCAACTACAAGTTAAATAGAACTAAAAATAAATTGTTTAAAACTATTAAAATTAAAAAAAATGGCAAACGTTAAAAAAGAAAGCACTTCAAACGGAGGAGGAATGGTTTCAGGGCTTATTATTGTTGCATGTATTGGTGTTGGTGTGTTAATCTGGAAGTTCATTATGGGTAATCCTTCTAATTTTGAAGGTGGAAATTCTGAAGGAATTCCATTGAACACTTTAGGACAGGTTTATCATGGAGGTGCAGTAGTGCCAGTATTGTTAGGAATGTTATTGATGGTTCTTGTTTTTTCTATAGAAAGATTTTTTGTTATATCTAAAGCTGCTGGTAAAGATAAACTTGATGCTTTTATGACAAAAGTACAATTAAGTATTAAAACTGGCGAAATTGATGAAGCTATTGTTTTATGTGACAAACAACAAGGTTCTGTTGCAAATTCAATCAAATCTGCTTTAGTTAAATACCAAGCAGTCAAAAAAGAAGGATTTAATAGCGAAGAAGCAGCGGAGACTATTCACAAGGAAATTGAAGAAGCTACTTCACTAGAAATGCCAATGCTACAAAAAAACATGACAATAATTTCATCTTTGGTTTCTTTAGGAACACTTGTGGGTTTGTTAGGAACTGTAGCAGGTATGATAAAAGCGTTTGGTGCATTGGCCGCGGCTGGAACACCCGATCAAGCAGCTCTTGCAGCTGGTATTTCTGAAGCACTTATTAATACAGCAACAGGTATTGGAACTTCAGCTGTAGCAATTATTTCTTACAATTTCTTTACTTCAAAAATTGATGACTTAACTTATTCTATCGACGAAGCTGCTGTTTCAATTGTGAATACTTACAGAAGATTTAGAGGAAGTTTGAAGCAATAATATTTTGATATTTATATCAAATAAAAAACATAAAGAATGGCTAAAATAAAAATTAAAAAAAACCCGGGGTCTACAGACATGACTGCGATGTGTGATGTCGCGTTCCTTTTGCTTACCTTCTTTGTAATGACTTCGACTGCAAAAATACCCGAAGCGCTTGTTGTGGATACACCAGTCTCAACAGTTCAGACGAAATTACCTACATCTGATTTGGCTACTTTAACTGTTGGTAAAGGAAAAGTGTTCTTTGATTTAAAAGGAAGAGAAGTTCGTAGGAGAACCTTAGAATTGATGGGCGAGAAATACGGCGTGACTTTTTCTGATGGTGACAAACAGATATTTTCAATGATGGATGATTTCGGTGTACCAATTCTTAATCTTCAACAAATCATTGACATGAAAGCGGCTGATAGAAGTAAAGCGGGGCAACCTGGTATTCCTGCGGATTCACTTGATAATCAATTGAAAGAATGGATCTACAATGCGCGTATTGCAAATATCGAAGTAAACGATAAGGAATTGCAAGTCGCCATTAAAGGTGATGGTAAAGAGGAATATCCAGCCATTAGAAAAGTGATGGATATTTTACAAGAGCAAAAAATCAATAGCTTTAGTTTAGTTACTGGCTTGAGAGGAAACGATTTTTAATAAAAAAAAGACACTACAATGGCTGAATTAAATACCGGCGACGGTGGAGGCGGAAAAGGTGGTAAAGTAAGAAGTAAAAAATCAAACGCAAAAGTAGATTTAACTGCTATGGTAGATTTGGCATTCTTATTGATTACATTTTTTATGCTTACCACGACGTTGTCTAAACCTCAATCGATGAGTTTGGGTTTGCCAGATAAGGATGACGACCCTTCTAAAAACAAAGATATCAAAGTAGATGAGAATCGTACGATGACAGTATTGTTGGGAGAAGATAATAAATTAATTTATTATATGGGGTTGTTAGCAGCACCGATTGGCGGTCCAAAAGATATGGCTTTTGGGAAAGATGGAATACGTAAGGAGATATTGTCGCGAAAAGCATCAGTTGTCGCATATACAGGGAATAAAAGCAAAGGGATGATTGTTATTATCAAACCTAGTAAGAAATCGAAGTATAAGAACTTAGTTGATATTCTTGATGAGATGGCAATTACAGGTGTTGAAACCTATGCGATCGTACCTGAATTTACACCAGAGGAACAAAAATTGTTAGAAGGAAAGTAAGTTTCATTCTTATGCCCCAATAACCTAATAATTAAGAAAAATGAAATTAGACATATTAAAAAATCAATGGCTTGATATAGTATTTGAAGGTCGTAACAAAGTTTACGGGGCTTATGAATTAAGAAAGTCAAACAGAAAGACTACTATAAAAGCGCTTATTATTGGAGCGATATTTTTTAGTATTGCTCTGGCGGCCCCTCTTATCATCGATTTACTTCCTCAAGGTGCTGAAGACGATATGGACAGGGATATCAAAATCACTGCTATTAAACTGCCGCCAAAGAAAAAAGAAGAACCTAAACTAAATATTCCACCACCACCACCACCACCTCCAAAAGTAGATCAGGTTAAGTTTGTGAAGCCGGTGGTAGCTAAGGCAGAAGATGTGACTGAAGAGCCGCCGAAGATTATCGAAATGAAGGAAAAAAAGATTGGTGCAGAGACAATTAAAGGAGACCCTGATGCAGTGTTAACTGTTGCGCCAGTAGGTCCTGGACCAACAAAAATTGTAGAAGAAGACAATCAAATTTATAATACAGCAGGTATCGAAGTAAAACCTGAATTTCCTGGAGGAATGGCTAAGTTTTATAAGTACGTTGGTGATAACTACCGTGCTCCGGACGAAGAAGGTCTTAAAGGAAAAATCTATGTTACTTTTGTAGTAGAAAAAGATGGTTCACTAACAGATATCAAAGTGCTTAGGGACATTGGTTACGGAACTGGAAAAGAAGCGATAAGAGTCTTGGATAGGTCCCCAAGATGGAATCCTGGAGTTCAAAATGGAAAACCGGTTAGAGTATTATATTCTCTTCCGATTACTATTCAAACAGCAGATTAATGCTAGATAAAATATATAGAAGTATTCAGGAGAAATCGCTCAAAGAGCGGTTTCTTCTCGTTATAGGTGTTTTGTTTTTTGCACTTTACTTGATTCTAGGATTATTGATTATTTTTATGAATAATTTTCCTTTAGATATGAAATTGGGTTATAGAATTGCTTTTGGAATGCTACTTATAGCGTATGGTTTCATAAGGTTAGTTCGTCTCATTAACAATAATAAATGATATATTATGAAAAAGTTTTTCAAACTTACTTATTTAGTTCTCGCTTCATTATTTCTGGTACTAATATCTTGTAAGCAATCTGACGATTCGAAAAAAGGTGTAGATACCATTCTGAAAGGAAAGGTAACGATATTAGTCGATGAGACTTTAAAGCCCATCATTGATGATCAGATAGCGGTTTTTGAGAGTAAATATGAAGCTAAGATTAATTTAGATGCAAGGTCAGAGAAAGAGTTAATTAAAGCATTTCTTAATGACAGTGCTGGGGTAGCTGTTTTGTCGAGAACATTGAATCAGGATGAAATCAAATACTTCGAACGAAAACGCATAACTCCTAAAGCAACAAAAATAGGTATTGACGCAATCGCTTTTATTAGGAATAATACAAGTAATGATACTTTGATTGCATTAGAAGATGTTCTTAGTTTTATGCAAGGTAAAAAACAAACGAATATAAAAGGATTAGTTTTCGATAACCCTAATTCTAGCACGGTGCGGTATATGAACGATCTTGCAGGATTAGATGAAATGCCTACTAAGGATGTTTTTTCGTTCAAAACTAACGAAGACGTAATTAAATATGTTTCTGAGAATGAAGGAATGGTTGGAGTCGTAGGCGTCAATTGGTTATCACAGCCTTCAACTGCTTTGAAAGGTGACATGAAAAACATAAATGTGCTTAATGTCAAAAGTTTAAATAATATTGGCTATTTTGCACCTTCGCAAAATAACATAGCAGAAGGAACTTATCCTTTGGCACGTGATTTGTATATAATAAATTGTCAAGGTTATTCTGGATTGGGAATGGGGTTCGCTTCATTTGTTGCCGGAGATATAGGTCAAAGGATAATTTTAAAATCTGGATTGCTTCCTTTTAGGATGCCAGGAAGAAATATTATTATTAAAACTAAGTCTAATACTGACGAGAAAAAATGATAATGAATGTGAATATGAATAAATTAAAAAAAGTTAAAATGAACAAATTTAAAATTTTAGGTGTTGCTTTTTTGTCTTCCGTAACGTTTAGTCACGCGCAAGATATAGATCAAGCTAAAAAAGAGATGGACGCCGAAAAGTACCAAAACGCAAAAATCACTTTAAAATCGATAATCAAGGCAGATCCAGACGAAGGGCTTGCTTATTTTCTTTTAGGGAACGTTTACCTTACTCAAAGGGTAGTTGATTCTGCTAAGATTAGTTATCAAAATGGTTTAAGGGCTAAAGATGAAGAGCATTTTAATTATATCGGATTGGGTCAAATGGACCTTAATGACGGTAATGTAGCAGCTGCCAAGATTAAATTTGATTTGGCAATAGAAGAAATGGGAAGAAGAGATTTTGAAGAGTTCGTCTATGTGGCAAAAGCGTATATGAATGCTTATAAACCGGATTATAAAGCTGCGATAAGTACTTTGAAACGTGTGGACGAGAAGTACAGCCAAGAGCCGCTTGTGCTAATAGCTTTTGGGGATGCTTATTATGGTGATAAAAATCAAAATGATGCTTATTCAGCATATCGTAATGCATTTCGTATCGATAACACTTTGATAAGAGCAAAAATGCAATTGGGAGTTTTACTTAAAGGGGCTAAAGCATATACAGAAGCGGTAAACGCTTTTAATGATGTGATAGCAACAAATCCGAATTACGGGCCTTTATATCGTGAATTAGCTGAGACATATTACTATTGGGCAGTTAATGTACCTTCTAGAAATGACCAATACATGAAACAAGCCTTGTCTTATTATGAAAAATATATGGTTCTAACCGATTATTCGTTGGCTTCACGTATGCGTCATGCGGATTTTTTAATTGTGGCTCATGATTACAAAGCTTTGGAAATTGAAGCTGATAAAATGAAGGAAATTGACAATGTTAATCCTAGAATTTTACGTTATTTAGGTTACTCTGCTTATTTTAACGACAATGTGGATGTAGCAATCAAAGCTCTTGAAGATTTCACAGCAAATGCATCAAATAATGTAATGTCATTGGATTATTTATATTTAGGTTTTGCTAATATTAAAAAAGCAACAATGGGCGCGGATTTAACAGTTGCAGAGCCAGTATTGTTTAATAAAGGAATTGCTCTTGTTAAAAAAGCATATGCTTTGGAAAATTCTGTTGCGAATGACTTAAGTGAAGCTGGAAAGGATCTTTATGAGAAGAAGATGTATAAAGAAGCAGCTGCTATTTTTGAAATCGCAACTTCTTACAAAGAATCTAAAAACTACTTACTTGATAATTTTTATTTAGGGAACTCTTTGTATTTCGATAACACAAAAACCGGCGCTGTAAAAGATTCAATTGCTTTGAATAAGGCAGATGTTGCTTTTGGAAATGTAATAGAAGCGTCACCAGCGACTCAGGATGTATATGTTTACCGTGCAAGAACGAATAGTTTACTTGGAAATGATGAGTTGATGATTAAGTATTACCAACAATACATTGACATTGTAACTAAAAAAGGTCCTGAAGAATTGGCTATAGCTACAGTAACAGCTAAATTAGTCGAAGCTTATAATACTATGGCTGCTGGTTATGCTAATACTGACAAAGTTAAAGCCATCGAGTTTTTTAATAAAAACACTTGCGATTGATCCTGAAAACGGATACGCAAAGCAGTCTGTGAATACGCTTAAGTAAGCGGATTTATTTAAAACAAAAAACCGATAGCCTAAACGCTATCGGTTTTTTTTTGTTTTAATAAAAATGATAGTTGTAGGTATCAATTTTTTTATAACCTTCTTTTTTTGCGTAATTGCGTAGTATTTTGGTCTCTTGTTCTGTAGCCTTTAGTGATTTTTAGAAAGCATTTACATAATAGTAAATTACTCCTTTTCAAATTGGCTATCTTTGCATCTTTAAATTACAATAATGTTATCAAAAGAAGTACAGTTAGAAGTTAATAAAGGGGCGATGCTTCCCTTAATGGAGGAGTTTTATACAATTCAAGGGGAAGGTTTCCATACCGGAACACCTGCTTATTTTGTAAGAATAGGAGGTTGCGATGTAGGTTGTCATTGGTGTGATGTTAAAGAAAGTTGGAACGCAGCTTTACATCCGCCCACTAGTGTCGATTTAGTAGTTGCTAATGCTAGTAAATATGCGGAAACTGTTGTCGTGACGGGAGGGGAACCATTAATGTGGGGATATGACCTTGCTGACGCAAATGCTTAAGAATAATAATCGCAAGGTTCATATAGAAACTTCGGGAGCATACAATCTTACTGGAATATGGGATTGGATTTGTCTTTCGCCAAAGAAAAATAAGTTGCCTACCAAAACTGTTTATGACAAAGCACATGAATTGAAGGTGATTATTTTTAACAAACATGATTTTATTTTTGCAGAAGAGCAGGCTGAGTTGGTAAATGACGACGCGATATTATTTCTTCAGCCCGAATGGAGCAAGAAAGAAGAAATGACTCCATTAATCGTGGACTACGTGATGAAGAATCCAAAATGGAGGGTATCTTTGCAAACACATAAGTATTTGAATATACCTTAATATTGCAGTAACAAATGGAAAAGCCAAATAACGATCGTTGTTTGGCTTTCCCATTTGTATTAGTGACTAAAGATCTATCAAGGGTATTTCTTTTTCAAATTGAAAGCCGTGCTAAATAATCATAATGCTCCCCTTCCAGAATCAACTCAGGTTTTAATCCGTTGGCGAAAGCGGCATTTTGGAGGGTGTTGTAGTCAATGTACATCCAGTCAAAAGGCTTTTCTTTTTCACCTTTGTAAGCGATGTTGAAAACAACTTCACCGTAGTATGCGTTTTCGGAGGGAATCCATTTCCCGCCGTCTTCATCGTCATCAAACATATAGATTATGTCAGAGCTGTCTAGTAGAATTTGACCTCCAGGATTTAATAGAGATTTGAGTTTTAAAAGGAAATTGGGTATGTTCTTCAGCTTGCCGCACATACCAGCACCGTTCATTAATAATAAAACAGTATCATATTTTTCGTTTTCTAAGGTCATTACGTTTTGTAAACGTGCATCTTTTATTCCTCGAAGTGTACACGCCTTAATCGCATTTGGTGAAATGTCGATGGCCGTTACTTCTAGACTTCTTTCGTTTTGTAAAGTTAAACTGTGGCTTCCTGCACCACAACCGACGTCCAGGATTCTACCTTTGGCTAGTTGAAGTGCTTTTTGTTCCATATTAGGCATTTCATTATAGGATCGAAATAAATAAGCGACACTCATTTCATCTTCCTCCGAAATTGTAGTTTCGGTAATCAAATCTTCAGGGGAATTATTCGTTTGAAAATCAAGGATGGCTTTGCCAAAAAGGTCTTTCATTTATTTAGTTTAAAGTTTACTGTTCGATTTAGAAAGCTTAGTTTTGCAGATATCAATTTTAAAATGTAAGCTTGAAACCATCTTTAAACGATCTTGTAAAACTTGCCAAAGATAAGCATATAGAAACCAAAAAGTATTTCGATAAGCTCTAAAAAGAAAACACCTAAGAATTTAGATTATGTGATGCAGGATTTGCATGATTCAGAGTTTAAAAAGACCGACTGTCTAAAATGTGCCAATTGTTGTAAAACAACTGGGCCATTGTTTACATCGGCAGATATTGAGCGGGTATCAAAATACCTAAAGCAGAAGCCGCAACAATTTATCGAACAATACTTGCGCATTGATGAAGATAAGGATTATGTGCTGCAAAATGTACCCTGTACTTTTCTGGATAGTGAAAATGCATGCATGATATATAATGTACGTCCAAAAGCATGTAGAGAATTTCCGCATACGGATAGAAAGAAGTTCCAACAAATTACTGATTTAACTTTGAAAAACATTCCGGTCTGTCCAGCGGGCCTATAATATAATTGAAGAAATGAAGAAGAAATTGCCTTTATAGCCAATCCAAAAGCGCATCTTTCTTCTTGGTTCTTTTTAGTAAATCAAATACTGCCTCCTCATTTCTTCAAACTCGATTAATCCTTTCTCCCAGCTTTTTCTGATTTCTACTTCAGAGACTCCATTCTCTATTTGCGACTGCAGTTTTTTGGTTCCCGCCAATTTTGTAAAAAACGCAGTAAAGAATTTTGATTTGTCAGTGCTGGTTTTATAAGCGTTAATCAGCCATTTCAATTCCAATTGGTTTACTTTGGCAATAGCCGACAAGTCTTCACCGAAACATTCCGCCCCGTTATAAACCGGGTTCTGGGCCCCCTACATTTGGTTTTGGTGTAAAACTAAAGCCGGTTTTTGGCAAATAGGGTGATCCGTAAATTTGAAATTGTTTTTTCCGTTCCTCTACCCACACTTATATTGGTGCCTTCAAAAAGGCATAAACTCGCATATAGATTCACGGCTTGATCATTCGGAAGATTGGGGGATGGTTTTACGGGCAGGCTATAATTCATTGTTCGATTATAATTAACACAGGGAATAACTGTCAGTTTGCATTGAATGTCATTTTTCAACCATTTTTCACCATTGATCATTTGTCCATATTCACCGATTGTCATACCGTGCAGAACCGGAATTGGATGCATGCCCACAAAACTGGAATATTCCTTTTCCAAGATTGGGCCGTCCAAAACAGCTCCGTTAGGGTTTGGCCTGTCAAGGATAATTAGCGCGATGTTGTTCTCGGTGCAAGCTTCCATTACATAATGCAGAGAGGAGATGTAGGTGTAAAATCGTGCGCCTACATCCTGCAGATCAAATACCATAATGTCGATTCCGGCTAATTGCGCTGGCTTCGGTTTTTTGTTGTCTCCATATAACGATATGATAGGAAGTCCTGTTTTGGGGATCTTTGCCGTCAACGACATGTTCACCAGCGTCAGCGGTCCCGCGGAAACCATGTTCAGGCGCAAAGATTTTTTTGAATCGAGATATTTTTTTCTACTAGAAAATCGACAATATGGGTGTTGTCTGATAAAAGCCCCGATTGATTTGTTACAATGCCAATTTTTTTATCCTTTAACATAGGGGAGGTATAGCCTGCAATTATCGGCGCCAGTCCTTATTGCGCGTAAAAACATTTTTTTTTTACGATTACAGAGTCTTGTTTCTCGTCTCTGGTATCTTGTTTCTCGATTGAACTTCCGGAAAAAACCAATACGTGTACTCCACAAGATAATATCAAGATTGTTTTTCTGAAAGTCTTAAATACGAAAAAAATGATGCGATGCAAGTGTCATGTTCTTATCTTATAATAGAGTCGAGAAAAATGAGAGCGATTCTTGGCGCTGGAAACTTTATGTATATTTTCATAACAACCAAAACACCTCTCTTGAATTTAGAATACTTCATAGCCAAAAGACTAATAACTGCTAAAGACTATAAAAGTAGCATATCTGCACCAATTATAAAAATATTGCAATTTTCAGCAACTTGCAATAGGAATGATCATGATGATTGTTTCAGTAGCGACAGGAATTGGGGCTACAACAGAAAAGGATTCGTGAAAAAAATTTCTGCATTTAATGGGCATATCATAATTTCCAAATCTATGACAATAACCAATCGGAAGTTACTTTAGTTCACAATTATCAAAAAACCAGGATTTTTTATCCCTCAAGTCTTAAATCGGTTCAAGGGGTGAGTCACATTCAAGCCATTGCAAGCAAAGCCGGGAATTATAAGAACGGCGACCGCTTTCGAGGGCATTATCTTTAAAGGAGTTGGTGCTGACTACGATTGGAAGAATATCGAGGACTACCTCGTAGCGGGGAAATTGCCTGTTTTTTTCGAAAAAGCTAAATGAAGATGTGTTAATTTCACAATTCCTTGCCAATAGATTAAAGCTAAAGGTGGGAGATGCCTTTAATACTTTCTTCATGAAAGAAACTCAGAATAAGCTGCCTAATATCCGGAGGTTTTAATATCACGGGAGTTTTTAATTCTGGTTTTCAGGAATTTGATGCTACTTATATTATCGGCGATATTCGACACATGCAACGAATTAACAAATGGAAACCCGATCAAGTTGGAGCTTTCGAGGTTTTCGTGGATGATTTTGACGATATAAAACGGGTGGGAGATCAGGTGTATCAACAAACTTGGTTCGACGCTTGACACTAAAACTATAATAGAAAAATACAGTTATATATTTGAATGGCTTCAATTATTCGATTTCAACATCGTCGTCATTTTGATTGTAATGATATTGGTCGCTACCATCAATATGGTGGTGGCATTGTTAGTGCTTATTCTGGAACGTACCCAAATGATAGGGATTTTGAAGGCATTAGGGGCAGACAACTGGAGTATTCGAAAAATATTTCTTTACAATGCCTCCTATTTGATTCTTCGTGGGTTATTCTGGGGAAATCTCATAGGGATAGCGATATTGTTACTGCAACAGCAGTTTGGCATAATAAAGCTCAATCCCGAGAATTACTATGTAGATCAGGCGCCTGTATATCTTAATTGGGGGTATATCGTATCACTGAACCTTCTTACGATTGGCGTTTGCTTTCTGGTTTTGTTAATTCCTTCCTATATAATAACTAAGATCTCGCCCGTCAAAGCCATCCGTTTCGATTAAAAGCTAATGCTCATTTTATGTTTACAATGAGGAGCTCTTACCTGCTATGCGCTACAATCTTTTGTGCCTAAGCCCGGCATCTAAGGGTTTTCACTGCTATCAGGGCTAGGGGAGTGGCTTTTCAAAAAAACTATTTTCAAAATGTCGCTAACGCTCTCCTTATTATATAGGACTAAGATTAAAATCATTTCAACAACAAGAAAGTTTCGGGCCTTTGAAAGGCCCGAAACTTTCTTGTTTGGTATAAAGAGCTCGCAAACTTTGAAAAAAACTGCTTAGTTTATTTCGGGTAGTCGCTCTTGTGGCTATGTAGGGGGGAACAAAGACGAAAACATTATCTTTTCAAAAGCCCCTAATTTCAGCAAGTTAAACTCAAAGTTAAGAAAAGGCTCAAAAAAAGGCGACGAAGAAAGCTTGAATTACGCGAATAAAGGTGGTAGTTTTGCACCCGCAACAACGCAGGCGTTCTTACTTATTAGTGTAAAACAAAACTTAAAAATTAGCGTAATTTAATTAAAAAAGTGTTGTGAGAAATAAAAGAAGTAATTATCTTTGCTGACCCGAAAGGAAGCAAGTTCCTATAAATATTGAGTAAGTGAAACACGGGAGACTGGGTTTAATTTAGGAGAAAAACGGAAAGTAAAATTTTCTAAAAAAACTTTTAAAAAGTGCTTGCGAGATTAAAAAGAAGTTGTATTTTTGCACCCGCTTCGAGAGACAGCACACAGTGTGAGTCGAATCAGGCGAAAGAAATAGAAGAACACGTTCCTAGACATATTGAATTGACAGCCGTTTTGAGAGAGATCTCAAGACAAAGAATAAAGAGTAAT
>CALJVL010000032.1 GCA_937773775.1 uncultured Flavobacterium sp. | reverse complement strand
TTTAATCTGAATTCGTTTCAGATTCTTTTAAACCCTATTCATTCATTTGAATAGGGTTTTTTTGTGCGTAAAAAATTTTGCATTTTTGTTCAAGAAATAGTTGATGGGAAATGGGAAATAAAACGGATCAAGACCAAAATCTGTGGAGTAGCAAAAATCACGCATAAATATTAGTCAGCCTAAAAAGGAAAAATGCAACGTTTCTAACACCTCTGAATTGACTTCTGAATGCTTTTATTTTGGCATTGAAAGATTCAGCCGATGCAGTAGTGCTTCTGTTATCAAAATAGTTCAATATCGTTTGGTAATGATTCATTATGGATCTGGAGATCGTATTGAAAGGCTTCAACCCAGATTGATTTACTTTCTCATGCCATTTTGCTAGTTTTGAAAGTCCAATGATTTTATCTGTTGTTTTTTTAAAGACGTTTCTCAATTCTTGGGCTAAATTGTATGCTTTTTCGATATCTGGATATAATTCAAATAATATAGCGGCTCGTTGTATTTGGTTTTCGGACCAACTAGACTTGTTTTTATATAAAGAATAGCGCCTACGGGCTAGTAATTGTGTAAGTGTATCTCCATTAGATAGCACTTCAGATTTAAACTTTTTATTTCCTTTTTAGCTTTTTCCATCGCTTGATTTTCCGGGTCTATAGCTTACCAGCGGTATTTGATTCTGATTTCTTGCAAAGCTTCTAGGGCTAATTTTTGAACATGGAAGCGGTCGGTTACTCGTGTAGCATTTGGAAAACATTTTTTAGCAATTAATCCCATATTTCCAGCCATATCAAGAGTGATTACGGTAACCAAAGTTCTTTGTTTAAGAGTGATTTTTTCAATGATAGCGATTACCGTTTCA
Source organism: uncultured Flavobacterium sp. (assembly GCA_937773775.1). Taxonomy (GTDB): domain Bacteria; phylum Bacteroidota; class Bacteroidia; order Flavobacteriales; family Flavobacteriaceae; genus Flavobacterium. Next base: position 45,271 of record CALJVL010000032.1, on the reverse strand, counting down.
GCTTTTGTTCCTGCAACCATTGCAATGATGGTTCCTTTTCTGCCTTTAGCTGTCTTATTGGTTAGAATCGTATAGAGTTCACCATAGGATAAGGAGGTTTCCTCTATTGACAATCGTTTACCAATATTTTTAGGAAAATTAGCCATTCTATTGCGTGTGGTTTTTGATTCCAGGTTTTAAATTCACTTAAGAAATCTTTGTACTGATGTTGTAGGTTTTTGCCACTAACACCTTAGAAAGAAGCAAAAGCAGTATAGTGATTAGGCTTGGAATCTATTGATTTCTTTTAATAAAGACGCAAACTCCTGTGTTCCCCGAGTTCCGTCTGCTCCTAAATTCCAATCTCTAAATACAATCTGTCCAGTATCTTCGTTAAGCCGTCTCCTGCGGGTGATATGCAGATATACTTGATGTCCAGGAATTGGAAAATCCTGAACGGTTATCTTTTCAAAGAATCCTTCGGAGCTAAATTTATTTTGTCGATGCTCTTTAGTAAGCGGATTAATTTCTTTTACATACAAATGACGTTGCTTCTGCTTTTTTATAAGAAGTCAATTCAAAATAATCCATAATAAACTCTGGTAATAATAATTTGATAAGTTCGCTATAAGAATCTTGCATTTGCACCTGGTTTAGAAATACAAATATCTTCTTTTTATTGTTTTCTCATAACTTTTACAATTGATCCATTTTTTGTCCTTAGCTTGTACTTAATAGTTATGTTGTTTTTTTGCATTTAGTTTATAATAATAGTAAACAGTACTGTAATTGGTTGCTATCAGAAAGTTATCTCGTCATTATAATAACTTTGAGAATCGAGGGTTTGATTCCTCTTGCGATCGTTTTTCCACGTGTAAAACTAGAAGAAAACTCTTTAGAAGATAATGGCGAATACTCACAAAAATTGGTCTTGTTTGTTAAGATTAATTAAATTTTGCTTAGCATCTCGTTTTTTTCCTTTTCTGGTATTTGGTTATTTAGTAATTGGGATTATTTTTTAGCTGGGCGATATTTTCTAGTAATGGAGGTTATTTTTTTAACATATATTGAGTCTTTTTTATCTGATAGTGGTTTGTTGTGAAATTAGTTAATAATGACTAGCTAATTAGCTACAGTAATTTGTTATAGGGACGTATTTAATTTTTATAAATGCTGTCGCTTTTGTTTTCAGTCACTACGTGTAGTATTGCTTTTGTTATTTGCTGTATTTGTTATTTTATAAATGAATTAATAGTTAAAACTGAATTTAGGAATTAATTTAGTAGATAAACGATAATTTTTGCTTTTAATCGTCATTTTAACATAATATTAAATAAAGCGAAATATAAAGAATACATTAGCATTTCAAATTATCAGTCATTATTTTAAAATAATGCTATATTATATTAACCGCAATATTTATTACATGAAAAGCAAATTACTTTTATTTTTATTATTTTTTTCTTTTTTTGGGAGCAGCCTCATTGGAAAAAATTTTGACAGAACTTCGGCTAATTCAGAAATAAACTCAGAGTTTTCAACTGTAGTTGCTAGATTGGATACGGTTAAGAAAAGCAGTAAGACTTTGAAGACTGGGAAGTCTTTAGCTATTATTCCACCACCTCAGACAACTGCTGGAAGTGCTTGTATTGAAGAAGGTGAGGCTACTGTTAAAGTATTTATGTCAGCATCTGGAGGTGGTGGTGATGTTGTCGAATGGTATTCCAGTCAAAGTTCTAATACTATATTGTTTACTGGATCAATCTATTCTCCAGATCTAAGTCAAACAACAACATATTACGTTCGAACAAGTACTGGTCCTGATTTTAGTATAAGGGTACCCGTGGTTGCGTCAGTTTATTCTTCTCCGGCAGAGGTGAGTTTGTCTGTAACACCTGAGGATGCAGTTATATGTGAAGGCGCCCCACTTGTATTTATTGCAACTGGTGGTGCCGATCTATTTGAATTTTCAATTGATGGGATTGTAAAGCAATTTATGTCTTCAAACAGAGAGTTTCAAACAACTGAATTAAAAAAAGGTCAGATTGTTAGCGTTAGAACGCGGTATGCTGTAAGTTTCGATGGAAACATTTCTGAAACAGCTTGGGGAAAAGGAGCTATGGAAGATAATAATTTGTCCGCACCTTTATCTGTAACTGCAGCAAGTGGATATGTGAATTCTATTAAAATTAGTCCTGCAGAAGATAACGTAATTTTTGGTATTTCTGGGAAACTCGAAAGCAACAGAAGTATGCTAGTGTTTCTAGATACAAAGCCAGGAGGTTTTAATGTTTCGAATTATGGAGATGAAGCAGATGCTATACCATCTGTTAGAGGATTTAATTATTTTAATAATAACACAAGTACTTTTGATTCGTATTTTCAAGCTGATTTTTGTCTCGCTATATCTTCTGACGATGGGGGTACAAATTATTTTGCAGATGTTATCGAATTAAAAACGGGAAACTCTGTTAAGACAAGATTGGGAAGAGTATCAGCTGGAAATGCGTCTTCTGTCATGGGAGTTGATTATGGTAACTCAGGGATTGACGATTATAATTTAGGTTTTGAAGTTGAAGTATTGAAGTCTTTAATAGGGTATACGGTAGGAGACATTAAGTTTTTTGCATTAACTATGCAAGATGATACTGAGTTTAATTATAGTGTTACTAATTCCTTTTTAAGTCCAGAACTTAGCAGTTCTTCGGATTACGGAAGCGGAGCTATAGATTATAACACAAAAGACCCGAATGCAGTTGTTGTATCCGCAGATGCGTTAGTTCCTTGTTATAAAGAGGCAAGTATTTCCGTTAATTTGAATGAAAATCCAACCGTTGCTAGCGTAGGTGCGGATCAGTTTAATTGTTTATTAGGAAGCGGTTCTCTAGGGGGTAATATTCCTGATGTAGGCGTGGGTGTTTGGACATTAAAATCGGGACCAGGTTCTGCAAGCTTTAGTGACGCAAACAATGGGGTTTCTACTGCTACTGTAGATTTAGAAGGACTGTATGTTTTCACATGGTCGATCTCAAATGGGGTCTGCCCAACATCCACAGCAGATATTAATGTAGAATTTAATAGACCGCCGCTAACTCCAACAGCAAGTGATCTTACTGAATGTGCTTTATTACCAATCCAAACTTTAACCGCTACAGCTACTTCTCAAACAGGAGAGACAATAGTTTGGTATGACGCAGTTACTGGAGGGAATGTAGTATCGGACCCTTCTTTAAGCGCTTTAGGAACAATTACTTATTACGCTGAGTCAGCAAAAGACGGAACGCCTTGTGTTAGTAGCTCACGTACTGGAGTTACTTTAACTATTAATGCAAACCCGAACGCTCCGGTAAGTGGGGGTGACCAAACGGAATGTGCTTTATCTCTAGTTCAAACTTTGACCTCTATAGCGACAGCAGAAGTTGGACAATCATTAGTATGGTATGATGCAGCTACTGGCGGGAATGTAGTGACAGATCCTTCATTAAGTGCATTAGGAAGCATTACTTATTATGCGGAATCTGAAGATAACGTTACATCTTGCGTAAGTATATCGCGTACAGCAGTCACGTTAACTTTAAATCCGAAGCCTATTGTTCCCGTAAGCGACGGTGACAAAACGGAATGTGCTTTGTCACCAATTCAAACTTTAACTGCTACCGCCACAGCGCAAGCAGGAGAATCAGTAGTTTGGTATGATGCAGCTACCGCAGGAAATGTAGTGCCAGATCCTTCTTTAAACGAATTGGGAACAATTACTTATTATGCCGAATCAGCAAACGACAGTACTCCCTGTGTTAGTAGCTCACGTACTGCAGTTACCTTAACTATTAACCCAAATCCAATCGTTCCTGTAAGTGGTGGAGATCAGACGGAATGTGCTTTGTCACCGATTCAAACCTTGACGGCTACAGCGACAGTAGAAGCTGGAGAATCAGTAGTATGGTATGATTCAGCTAGTGATGGGAATGTGGTAGCAGACCCCTCATTAGGTACGTTAGGAACGATTACATATTATGCGGAATCTGAAGATGATGTAACATTTTGTGTAAGTACTTCACGTGTAGCAGTAATATTAACATTAAACCCAAAACCAATTGTTCCGTTAAGTGGAGGAGATCAAACTGAATGTGTTTCATCACCAATCCAAAGTTTAACGGCTACGGCAACAGTTCAAGCAGGAGAATCAGTATTATGGTATGATGCCGCTACAGGCGGGAATGTTATTTCGGACCCTTCTTTAAGCACAGTAGGAACAATTATATATTATGCAGAATCTGGAAATGAAGAGACAACTTGTGTCAGTAGCTCACGTACTGCCGTTACCTTAACGATCTATCCAAATCCGATTAATCCAGTAAGTGGAGGAGATCAAACAGAATGTGCTTCATCTCCAGTTCAAACTTTGACCGCTATTGCTACATCTCAAGTTGGAGAATCGATAATATGGTATGATGCAACAACTGATGGGAATGTTGTAGCTGAGCCTTCATTGAGCTCATTGGGAACTATTACGTATTATGCGGAGTCTGTAAATAACACGACATCTTGTGTTAGTACGTCGCGTGTGGCAATTAATTTGACTATTAATGCGAGACCCGGCGTACCGGTAAGTGGAGGGGATATAACGGAATGCACCGATGGAACAACGACACAAACCTTAACTGCAACTGCAGAGGGCAATTCAATATCTTGGTATACAATGGATACTGGCGGAAGTGCCGTCTCAGAGCCAACGCAGGTAGGAGTAGGAACCACCACTTATTATGCAGAGTCGTCAGACGGAGTTTGCCAGAGCCTTACTCGTACTGCTGTCGTTTTGACAATTGTAGGTGTAGTACCAAATCCAACAGCAAACGATCAGACTATTTGTTCAGACAGTACAGCTGATCAAACTATAACTGCAATAGCAGTTGGTGACACCATTACTTGGTATACTGACTTGGTGGGGGGTATTGTGGTATCTAACCCTGTTCAAGTCGGTGTTGGTACAGCCACGTATTACGCTGAATCATCAATTGGAGATTGTTTAAGCGATGCTAGAATAGAAGTAATTTTAAGTATAACAGCAACTCCTTTAATACCTACAGCTACAGTTAGTAAGCAGCCTACTTGTGCTGATCCAACTGGGGAAATAACAATTGCATCCGAAGCGGGTGTTGAATATAGTATTGGCGAGGCATTTCAAGACAATCCAATTTTCACAAACCTACAATCAGGTAGCTATAGAGTTAGTGTCCGTTTTAAAAACAACACTTCATGCGAGATTATAGGAGCTGTTCAAACTGTAAATCCAATTCCTGCAGAAATTCAATTTGAGAGTATGGGAGACTGCATTAATAAGAAGTATATAATTACAGCGTCACCATTAGCAAGTTCGTATGATCCAAATAATGTAGACTATCAATGGAAAGATAATTTCGGTAACGCTATTGGGACAAATTCTAATACTTTGAACGGGTCAGATATTATTGGATCTAGTAGTGCTGAAGTTACTTTTCCGCTAAACTATACTTTGACAATTACTTCAACGGCTACTGGTTGTGAAACAACTAATAATATAGTTGTTGAATCTGTATTTTGTAACATTCAAAAAGGAATCTCTCCAGACGGAAACGGCTCAAATGATTATTTTGATTTGAGATTGTTGGACGTGAAGAAGCTTCAAATATTTGATAGATATGGTATTAAAGTTTATAGCCAGATAAATTATACTAATCAATGGAAAGGTCAGTCAGATAATGGCAATGAACTTCCAAGCGCAACCTACTATTATGTTATAGAATTTAACAACGGTGCGCCTAAAACAGGTTGGATCTATCTAATCAGAGAAAAATAGTTATTTATTAAAATTATGTTGGTACTTAATGTCGACAAAATGAAAAACAAATTGATATGAACAAAATATTTTTTGCTACTCTTTTAGTTCTTATTACTTGGGTAGATGCAATGGCGCAACAAAACCCACATTATACTCAATATATGTATAATATGAATGTTATTAATCCCGCATATGCTGGTTCAAAAGAAAGTATTTCCTTTGGCGCCTTATATAGAAAGCAGTGGGTAAATATTGAGGATGCACCTACCTCTTTCACTTTTTCGGGACATGCCCCAACAGGTAAAAATGTGGGTTTGGGCTTATCTGTTATTTCTGATAAAATAGGCCCTATCACGCAGCAAAATGTGTACGGTGATTTTTCTTATACGTTAAAACTAAATGATACACATAGGCTTGCATTAGGTGTTAAAGCTGGTGTCTCATTTCACAAAGTTGGGCTTAGAGAAATTCAATCTTCTTTGCCAGATCCTTCTGAAGGAATTTTCGGTGAGGATATTAATGATGCTTCATTAAATTTTGGAGCGGGAGCTTTTTATTACACGGATAAATATTATGTTGCTTTTTCGATCCCTAATATGATGAACGCGGCTCATTTGGATTATAATGGACGAGAATATGGCTCTGATGTCTCGCACTATTTCTTAACTGCCGGATACGTCTTTGATGTTAATTATGATTTGAAGTTTAAACCTTCTTTTATGTTAAAATCAGCATTTAATGTATCGCCCTCTTTGGATGTCAATGCTAATTTTTTGTATCTGGAAAAAATTGAAGTTGGAGCAAGTTACAGACTCGAAGATAGTTTTGGTGCTATGGTTAATTTTGCTATTACACCTGAGTTAAGAATAGGGTATGCTTATGATCATATAGTTTCGGAGCTGAATGTAACCTCTCCTTCATCTCATGAGTTTATTATTTTGTACGACTTGTTCACGCCAAAAAAGGTTTCACGTTCACCTAGATTTTTCTAATATAAATTTGTAATTGATGAAAAAAATTAATCTAATATTGTTTTTTGCGTTGGTAAATATTTCGATATCAGCACAAAGTATAGATACTAAAGTTGCAGATAAATTAGTTGAAAGCCATGATTTTGGTCAAGCTGTGCTAGAATATCTATCGTTGATAGAAAAGGGAAATGCTGACCCATATGTAATGAAACGGCTTGGAGATTGTTATTATAATATGAATAATACAGTTGATGCCGAGAAATGGTATGGCCTAGCTTTAAAGACGGAGCAAGATCCTGATATTTATTATAGATATGGACAAATGCTAAAATCTAATGGTAAGTATGCAGAGTCAAATGAGCAGATGAAAACTTTTGTTGTCAAGATGCCTAATGATAATAGAGCAAAGGAATTCATTGCGAATCCAAATTACCTTTCAGATTTAATGGGTATTGAGAAAGCCTTTGTTGTAGAAATGATTTCAGTTAACTCTGATCGATCCGATTTTGGTGCTATTCTTTATGAGAACTCGCTTTATTTTGTGAGTGCAAGAAATGAAAATAATAAAATATATGGGTGGAACAATGAACCGTTCTTAGACATTTATCGATCTATATATAATAATGATGGAACTTATACAGAGCCAATTGCTCTAGACGAATTAAACTCTAGGTTTCATGAAGGTCCTGTCTCTATAACAAACGACGGAAGCACTATTTATTTTTCAAGTGAAAGTTTTAAAGAGAAATTATTTGTGAATGATAAAGCGCAAAAGCTGCGATTTGGTCAGGTAAATCTTTTCAAAGCAAGTAAGGAAAATGGGATATGGGTTAACACGATGCCCTTGCCTTTTAATAGTAAAAATTATTCTACAGGAAATCCTTCAATAGATAAAGAGGGAAAAATACTTTATTTTGCATCTAATATGCTAGGCTCTTTAGGAGGGACTGATTTATGGAAAGTTGCAGTAAATGTTGACGGCAGTTTTGCTGTTTCTGAAAATTTAGGTAGTTCGATTAATACTGTAGGAGATGAGAACTTTCCATTTATTACAGAAGACAATATTTTGTATTTTTCTTCAAATGGCCTACCCGGGTTTGGCGGTTTGGATATTTTTTCAGTAAACTTGACTACTGGGGGGGTGCCTAAAAATATGGGGCAACCAATAAACTCTGCGAAAGACGACTTAGCGTTTACATTCAACAAAGAGAAAAATATAGGTTACATCTCTAGTAATCGCTCTGGTGTTGATCATATATACAGTGCTGTTCTGATACGTAAGTCTCAAATTGAAACTGTTGTCAAAAATTCTAAAACCGGATTTCCAATCGTTAACTCTAGAGTCTCTTTGTTAGATGAAAATAAGCTAGTTATAGATAAGCAGTTGTCAAATGATGTTGGTGGAGTTGCGTTCAATGTCGATTGTCAAAAGGGATATACCGTAGAAGCGTACAAAGATGGCTTTCTTTCAAATAAAGCGTCCATTGCTAAGGCAGATTGCGGAGTAGTTAAGGTAGATGTCGCATTGGAGCCTATCGATATAGTAGTAACTGCTGTAGAGGTAATTTTAAAACCAATTTATTTTGAATATAACAAAAGTGGTATCACTAAACAAGCTATGGAAGAACTTGATAAATTAGTTTACGTACTGTCACAGAATGAAGATTTAGTTATTTACGCGAAGTCACATACCGACTCGAGGGGTAAAGATGATTATAATATGGGTCTTTCTGAAAGTAGAGCCAATGCTACAGTTGATTATATAGTTTCAAAAGGAATTAGTGCAGATAGAATTTCAGGAAAAGGTTTTGGAGAATCTGAATTGAAAGTAAATTGCGACCTTGATTGTACAGAAGAAGAGCATGCTTTAAATAGACGATCAGAATTTATGATCATTAAAAAATAAGTTTAAATATTAATCTAGAAAAAAGAGAGTATACAAATGTGTACTCTCTTTCTTATTTAGTGTTCAAAAAGCTTTAATCTGATTATCGTATCATTTGGTTATACTAGAAAATATTACAGCGGAAATTAGTTCTTCCGCTATCATAAAACACTTTTTACCTATCCATGAATTGTTTGGTTCTTTCCATAGTTTGTGAAGATTGAAGTTTCAAATTCAATCCATTCCTTCCAGCGTTTTTCGGTGTCTATATTGTCAGCATATTTCTTTGCGAATCCTAAAAAAGTCGTGTAGTGCCCTGCTTCGCTGATCATTAAATCGTGGTAAAACTTAGCTAGTTCTGGGTCTTTTATGTTTTTTGATAAGACCTTGAATCTTTCACAGCTGCGGGCTTCAATCATTGCTGAAAATAGCAAACGATCACATAGAGCATCTTTTCTGCTTCCGTCTTTTTTCATAAATTTAAAGAGCTCGTTTACATAATGGTCTTTACGCTCTCTTCCTAAAGTTAATCCTTTACTCTTTATCAAGTCATGAACCATTTGTAGATGATCTAGCTCCTCTTTAGCAATAACTAATAGTTCTGTCACTAAATCTTCTAATTCGGGATTTTGGGTTACTAGACTTATAGCATTCGAAGCGGCCTTTTGTTCACACCAGGCGTGGTCAGTCAAAATTTCTTCGATGTTTGATTCGACTATATTTACCCATCGTGGGTCAGTTGCTAATTTTAATCCTAACATGTGGTTGTGTTTTGTTATTGCAAAATTAGTGTTTTCTTTCTGATTTGTTGGCGAAATGATTGTCATGCGGGCTAAATAGCATTATTTTGTAATTGAAATAATAAAAATGATGAATCAGCGTAAAAAGCTTTTGATAATAGGTTTTGTATGGCCTGAGCCCAATTCTTCGGCTGCGGGTGGCAGAATGATACAATTGATATCTCTCTTTAAAGGGAAAGACTATGATGTTACTTTTGCTAGTCCGGCGATGGATAGTGTTTATATGGCAGATCTTGCGGCTTTGGATGTGGTAAAAAAATCTATAGAGTTAAATAGCTCCAGTTTTGATGTTTTTATAAAAGACCTAAATCCGTCGGTTGTCTTGTTTGATCGTTTTATGATGGAAGAGCAGTTTGGATGGCGTGTTGCCGAAAACTGTCCTGATGCATTAAGACTTCTGGATACAGAAGACCTACATTGCTTAAGGTTAGCACGTCAAAAAGCTTTCAAGGAACAGCGTTCGTTTATTGTCGCTGATTTATTTAAAGAAGATGTTGCTAAGCGGGAAATAGCCAGTATTTTGCGCTGTGATCTTTCCTTGATGATTTCTGAATTTGAAATGGAACTGCTTCAATCAGTGTTTAAAATAAATCATAAACTGCTCTATTATATTCCTTTGCTACTTGATCGCATTTCTGTTTCAAGTATTCAAAAATTGCCTAATTATGAAGAACGGCAAAATTTTATTTTTATAGGTAATTTTCTTCATGAACCCAATTGGAATGCCGTTCTGTATCTAAAGGAAACTATTTGGCCGCTAATGAGAAAGCAGTTGCCGGTGGCTATTTTGGAAATATACGGAGCTTACACTAGTCAAAAAGTGTTGAAGTTGTATCAGCCTAAAGAAGGTTTTTATATTAGGGGTCGTGCCGTTGATGCACAAGAAGCAGTGCGGAATGCTCGTGTAGTTTTAGCTCCCCTGCGTTTTGGTGCAGGCATCAAAGGAAAATTATTAGAAGCAATGCAATGTGGTACGCCAAGTGTGACAACTACTATCGGGGCAGAATCGATGTGTGGTGATTTAATGTGGAATGGCGCTATTGCTGATAATGTTCAAGTTTTTGTAGATAATGCGGTAGAGCTGTATCGTGAGAAGAGCCTATGGCTTCAAGCCCAAGAAAATGGCTTCCAGATTATAGAAAAACGCTATTTGAAGTCTGTATTTGAAGATGGTTTTATAAAACATATTTCAAAACTAGAAGTTGATCTAATAGAACATCGTTTGTGTAATTTTATGGGAGCTATGTTGCAACATCATTCATTGACAAGTACGAAATACATGTCTCGTTGGATTGAGGAAAAGAATAGGGTCAGGTAGTTTATTTGTGTTTCATAAAAAAATCCCGTTCTGATTTTTCAAAACGGGATTCATATTTATATACAAACTAGCTTTTACGCTAGCATTGCTACTGGATTTTCGATAAACATTTTCAAAGTTTGTAAGAACTGAGCTCCGGTAGCTCCGTCAATTGTTCTGTGATCGCAAGCCAAAGATAACATCATTGTGTTCCCTACAACTATTTCACCATTTTTAACAACTGGCTTTTCTACAATCGCTCCAACTGAAAGGATAGCGGAATTGGGTTGATTAATAATTGAATTAAATTCGGTAATACCGAACATTCCAAGATTAGAAACAGTAAAAGTACTTCCTTCCATTTCGGTAGGTAATAATTTTTTGTTTTTAGCTCTTCCAGCAAGATCTCTCACGCTCCCGCCAATTTGAGACAGATTCATCGCGTCGGTAAATCGTAGTACAGGAACAACTAATCCGTCTTCAACAGCGACAGCAACACCAATATTCACGTGGTGGTTTATTAGGATCGAATCCTCTCTCCACGTAGAATTGACTTTAGGGTGTTTTTTCAATGCCATTGCGCAGGCTTTTATCACCATATCATTAAAAGACACTTTTGTGTCCGGAATGCTATTTATCGTTACTCTTGATTTCATTGCTTCGTCCATTGCTACCTCAATTGTTAAGTTGTAGTGTGGAGCAGTGAATAATGATTCCGCTAAACGTTTGGCGATGATTTTTCGCATTTGCGAATTCTTGATTTCTTCAGTGAAAACTTCTCCAGCAGGAACAAATACTTTTGGAGCTGTTGCTGTTTCGGGTTTAGCAGCTGTCGGTGCAGTCGCACTATCCGTTGGAGCAGTTGCAGCCACAGGAGTGAAGTTTTCGACATCGCTTTTTACGATACGTCCATTTTCACCTGAACCTTTCACTTGAGTCAATTGAATTCCTTTATCACTTGCAATCTTCTTTGCGAGCGGTGATGCTAAAATACGTTGGCCATCCGTTGATGCCTCTTGTGCAATTGGTTCCGCTTTTTCAGCTGCTGCTGGTCCTGGCTCTTCATCTGCGACAGGAGTAGCTTCTTTTACTTCTTCAGCACCTCCGGCTTTATAATTTGAAGCAATTCCAGTTATATCAGTTCCTTCAGGCCCTATGATAGCTAATAGACTATCAACTGGAGCCGACTCACCTTCTTTGATTCCAATGTACAATAAAGTTCCTTCGTTGAAGGATTCGAATTCCATAGTTGCCTTGTCGGTTTCGATTTCAGCAAGGATGTCGCCTTCAGCGATTTTATCTCCTACCTTGTTCAGCCAAGTAGCAACAGTTCCTTCGGTCATTGTATCGCTAAGACGAGGCATGGTCACGACCACAACTCCTTCAGGTAGAGTTTTTGTTGTTGGTGATTCAGTATCTTCTTTTTTGACTTCTGTTTTAGCGGTAGCTTCTTCTTCTTCTTCTTCTTCTTTTGCGGGTTCGCTAGTCGTTGATTTTTCTTCCAGTAAGGTAGAAATATCTTCGCCTTCGTCACCGATTATAGCCAGTAAAGAATCTACTGGTGCAGCTTCGCCTTCTGGTATTCCAATATGCAAAAGTGTTCCTTCATGAAAGGATTCAAATTCCATTGTTGCTTTGTCAGTTTCAATTTCCGCAAGGATGTCTCCTTCGCTTATTTTGTCGCCTACTTTTTTAAGCCAAGTCGCTACCGTTCCTTCCGTCATTGTATCGCTCAAACGAGGCATTGTTACTTTTATCGCCATAATATTTTTATAGTTTATGAGGTATGAATGGATAGTTTTCTTGTTCGTATACCACATCATATAGTTGCTGCACTGGTGGGTAATCAGACTCTTCAGCAAAATCAACACATTCTTGTACTCGTGCTTTTACTCTTTTTTCAATTGCTGTTACCTCCTCTTCAGTGGCGTATTTATGCTCCTTAATTAAATCCAAAATTTGTGTGATTGGGTCAATTTTTTTGTACTCTTCAACTTCGTCTTTCGAACGGTATAATTGTGCGTCTGACATAGAGTGTCCTCTGTAACGGTAGGTTTTCATTTCAAGAAATGTCGGTCCGTCACCACGACGAGCTCTTTCGATTGCCTCTGTCATAGCTTCTGCAACTTTTACAGGATTCATTCCGTCGACTGGTCCACAAGGCATTTCATAGCCTAGTCCCAATTTCCATATGTCTGTATGGTTTGCTGTTCTTTCTACGGAAGTTCCCATCGCGTAACCGTTATTTTCTACTATAAAAACAACAGGTAATTTCCACAACATAGCCATGTTAAAAGCTTCATGTAATGAACCTTGACGAGCCGCTCCATCACCGAAATAGGTCAATGTTACCCCGCCAGTTTCAAAATATTTATCAGCAAAAGCTAGCCCAGCACCTACAGGAATTTGTCCACCTACAATTCCGTGTCCTCCATAAAAACGGTGTTCCTTTGAGAAAATGTGCATAGATCCGCCCATTCCTTTTGATGTTCCGGTTACTTTTCCTAAAAGCTCTGCCATTACACGTTTTGGGTCAACGCCCATTCCTATTGGTTGCACGTGATTTCTGTATGCAGTAATCATCTTATCTTTTGTCAAATCCATCGCATGTAATGCACCTGCGAGGACGGCTTCTTGACCATTATATAAATGTAGAAAGCCTCTGACTTTTTGTTGTATGTATAATGCTGCAAGTTTGTCTTCAAACTTTCTCCAAAGCAGCATGTCTTCATACCACTTTAAATAGACTTCTTTTGTAACTTCTTTCATCTCAATTGTTCTTTTGCTAAAGTTTTTAGTATGTTGTCAACTATGACATAATGACGCAAAGCAGTTTTCTCACACAAATTTGCGAATTGCAAAAATAAGACATTCCAACTGAGAAGAGAAATTTAAAAGCTAGTTTTTAGGTTTTTTACAAGAAGTTTTTATCAAACATAAAAGGAAGTAAGTTTTTCAAAGACTCGGATTTATATATGTCTCCTAATTCTCCCATAAAATATATTTCAATAGGCGTTTCTTGTTTTGTTTCATATTCAGCAATTGATTGCCTGCAAGCACCGCAAGGAGGGATTGGAGTTGTAGTTGTGTTAGTGTCTGACGCCGCTGTAATTGCCATTTTTAAAATTTTTGCTTCGGGATATATAGCTCCGGCTTGAAATATAGCTACGCGTTCAGCGCAAAGGCCAGAGGGGTATGCCGCGTTCTCTTGGTTCGAGCCCAAAACAATTTGGCCATTGTCTAGAAGAATGGCAACGCCCACGCGAAATTTTGAATAAGGAGCGTAAGCATTTTTTCGTATTGCTATTGCCTGCTCCATTAGCTTTTGGATTTCGTTTGGAAGTTCATTCACTGCGTTATAAGCAGTGAAGCTGGTCGTGATGGTTATTTCTTTCATGATTTTTTGAGGAAAAAAAATCCAAATTTCAATAGTTTGAAATTTGGATTTTTTAAATTAAATTCTATTTGTAACTAGTATTGATAATATTTCTCTCCAAAGTTAAAGGTTAAAGAGAAGCGTAATGTGTTTTCTAAAGGGTTTTTTACTTTTGATGCTGAAAATAAGTAGGAAAGATCAACTTTGACAACGTTATATGTGAAACCTGCGCCAAGAGAGAAAAATTTTCGTGCGCCCTTTAAGTCACTTTCATTAAAATAACCCATGCGCATGGCGAATGAATCTTGGTATGAATATTCTGCTCCTAATGTGTAGGTGAACTCTTTAAGTTCTTCACTGAATCCGTCAGGTGCATCTCCAAAAGATTTAAATATCCCTGAAACCCATCCTATTGAACGGTAGTCATCTAAATTTTGGGCTCTTTCTTCAGAAGAGATTGTTCCGTCTCCGTTTAAATCTGGGTTTTGCGGTGTCGGCACTAATAATTTGTTGAATTCAAGATTTACCGCTACTTTATTGTAATCGTCAAGAATGAAATCAAATCCAGTTCCTATTTTTAAATTAGCAGGCAAAAAGTTCGTACTAAATTCATCATTATCGTAACTTATTTTTGGGCCCAAGTTTTGAATGTTAAACCCGGCTCTCCATCTTCCATTAAATTCGCTATAAGCGATTTCTTCTGATTGATAAAAACCAGCGACATCGACTGCAAATGAATTTGCTGCGGAAGCATCTCCGTTATCTGTAACTACTTTTAGGTTGGAACGTATATACCTTCCAGCAACTGCCATGGAAAATTTTTCACTTAATTTTAGTGAATAGGAACCGTCCAAGGCGAACTCGTTTGGAGAAACTGTTCTGGGGTCGTCAAAGGCGTTTTCTCTTAATTCAATTTCTCCAAAGCCAAAATAACGAAGGCTTGTTGCAAATGCACTTCGTTCACTTATTTTGTTGTAATAGGTAACTTGTCCTAGTGAAATGTCATTTGCTAAATCTATCAAGTATGGAGTGTAACTTACAGAAAAACCTTGTTTGTCAACTGCGAAGGCGTATTTTGCTGGGTTCCATTGCTGCGAAAACACATCAGTTGAAGTTGCTACGCCAATATCAGCCATACCTGCAGCTCTTGCGTCAGCAGCAACAAGCAAAAACGGAACTGCTGTGGTTATGACCCTATCTTGAGCATTTGCGAAAGAGAGTCCAAGTAGGCAGGCTACATAAGGTATTAATTTTCTCATTTTATTATTTAAAAGTGATTGAACAAATATAGTATTTTATTAAAGTATCACAAGTTTTTCAATTTTTTCAGCTTTGTCATTTGTCAAGCTAGATTTGACTGTTAGTTTATATATATAAACGCCTTTTCCAATTTTGTTACCAAAATCATCTTTGCCGTTCCAGCTGATTTCTTTTGATAAAAAACCGTCCGTTGATATGATTTGGTTTTTTGTCCAAACTACTTTTCCCGTGATAGTGATTACCTGAACCGGAACATCCAAAGGCTCGTATGGCCTGTTGTGCGTAAACCAAAATTCAGTATAATTGACAAATGGATTAGGATAGTTTAAGACATGTGTCAAAGTTATTGCTTCGTCTCCCATTACTACAAACTGAATTTCAGTTATATTAGGGTTGTTGTATACATCCCAGGCTTTAAAAGTGATGGTATGTAATCCAACAGTTAGATCCCTTAATGGAAACCTCAGACTGCCACTTGTGTAATCATCTAAATTGGTCTGGTAGTAATCGTTTAGCAAATAGGGATTACTAACATCGCCATCTAAAATCGCCACTATATCATGTCCTATGCCGCTAGCTGTATTAATCCCGTTTTCATCTTCGAGAAATGCTAGTAAAAAGGGAGATGTATTAGTTATGCCGCCCGAAACAAAAGTTTCATCATTCATATATAACTTCACTTTTGGACTAATATTGTCTTCGGCTGCATTTTCGTTGATTCCGCCTATTTTTATGTTTGTATCAAAGCCTGTTTGGTTTTCAAGTACCTCCCCCTTTTTAGCATAAAAACTTATTTTTCCTGGAGCTACGGGAATTCGGATATCTCGAGGGACGACAAAACTAAATTCAAATTTACCTTTTGTTACTGTGGCGTTTCCTCTAAAAATTGTTTCGCCTAATGTGTTCAAATTTATTGGCGGACTATTCCCATCATTATTATAAGTTGCTTTCTGAATCCTTTTGTCAAAAATAGTTGTGTATATCTCGCCGTTATAATTTAAAAGGACACTTTCGTTTTCATCAGTTACCTCCCCTGTCAACTTCATCGTTGCCAATGATTTAAAATCATCAATTGTCTGTTCTAAAGGAACGTTGTTGACTTTTGTCAAGCGTATTTTTGGTTTAGGTATGGCCAGAAACAGTGCAGGATCGCCAATGTAAAAAATAACGTTAGTTGATGAATTAGGATTGTTATTTTTTGATATTCGTAAAATTTCAGCAATTGATGCATATTGGTTTGACCCAAAAGACAATAGATTTTTGGATAAAGTATCATTAAAGTTTTCGGCACTAAATTGACCTATCGATCTAATGGTTGTGATCATTGCAATTGCGCCGCCTCTAGGGTTCCAGTAGGTGTACTCGCCAGCAGTTGGTCTGCTAGGGTTGTCAAAACGGGAGAAGTCACAGGTGATGGTTATGAATAAAGGATATTTAAATTGGTTGCTCAAATTTTGACCGTCTGATTTTTCCCAAATTCGTTCTGAGGTTAATCCGTCTTCGCCACCATGTCCAAGGTAATTGAAGATTAATGCTCCTTTTTCGAAAGCGCTAAACAAATCTGTTCTTGCTTTTGGGTATCTAAAACCTCCTGCGGACGCTTCTTGAATATAAGAATCAAGTATTATTTTGTTGACATTAAAGAACGGTTTTTCATCCGTTATTTTGTCGGCTAAGCTGTTTTGTCTATTCTGTAAACTTGCATCAAAAGTTTCGTCAGAGTCATCGCTAATCATTACTATGTTGTTTCTCCAGCTTCCATATGATTTTATGTCATGGTATTCTATAACTTTGTTTACCATTTCATCTGCCTGTTTTGGGCTACTCACCAGCATTCTTCCCACTGCTATATCGATGCCGCCAAAAAACGAAACAATATTCCCTTCGTTATCATCCATTAGTCCATAGAAATCATCAGAGGCAAAGGACGACTCACCAGTTGAGCTGCTATTCAAGGCATGGTAAATAGGAACTATATTTGTGTTATTGACTGTTCTGTTTTTATAATCATAAGAAGCATCTCCAAAAAGGTTCACGTATTTTATTCTTTTTTCTGAAGAAGAAGCATTCTCATAGATGTATTTGATACAGTTTCTGATGGCGGCTATATCTTGTTTTCCAGAAGAAAACTCAGGATAAATAGATTCTGTAGTGATAACTTTTACGCTCAGTTTGGAATAGGAACGGTGAAAATCAGCTAATTTTTCAGCTTGAGTAAGCAAGGAATTGGGAGTAATGATGACGTAGTCAATGTCTTGAAACTCGCCTTGGCTGTTTTTGAAAACGGTGCCCTTTAGGTTTTGGTTAGGAACTTTAGGTTTGTTGTCCTTTAAAGGGACAAAGTAATTCGCAGCGTCTAAAGCAACGTATTTCCGAAGTTCTCCTAAGTTTGCTTTAAAGGCGAAAGAGTCTTGATTCAAGTTTTCAATTTTCGTTACATTATACAAGTCAGTAATATCCCAAACTTGAGAAATGCCGCTAGCATTAGAGATTGTGTAGTTGACAACCCCAAAGTTGGCCGCAGACAGGTCATATTGGAAAAGGAATTGTTTTCCATAACCTTGAAGCTTTCTTTTGGCAATCAGTCGAATGTTGTCTAAAAAACCCTTTGGACCGGGGACGCCATTGTTATTATAGGTTAATTTTATTTTTACGTTTTCGGAAGCATTTAAAGAAGTGTTAGTAGGTAAATTCCGCACGTTAAACTCTGTGTCTGAGCTAGTGTTAATTGCAGGGAATGAGATTTTTCCAATATCTTGTCCGTTTGAACTCACTTGAAATGAAATTGGTGTATATGCTGCGGAAGCCGCAGTTGTCGTTAGTTTAATCGGTGTAGAAGAGTCTATATTAGGGAAGTTAAACTCAAATTCTTGTTCCTGGTTAATGTCAAATGACTCTCCAAACCACTGTCTTCCAAGTTTAGCGATATTAACTAAATCTAATTCGTGGTATTGATGATCGTCAAAATTAGTTAAGCTTATTGTGCTGTTGCCTTGAGGTTGAGTCATTTCGCTTATCCTTTTTCCGGAGTCTCCTTTTGTGGTGACATAATAATATGAATTAATATCATAAAGATTGCTGTGGGTTTTACTTTCTTCATTCCAAGTGTCAAGTCCTTCGGCATAAAATAGAATATAATCATCATTATCAAATGTGCCGTCATTTTCTCCAAATACTTGAATGGCATTTTCAATTAAATCAGAAGGGTAAAAAGCAGCATTCGACAGGGGTAGCATTCTTCCTCCATTTCCGTAAATTTTTAGTTTTTTAGGGTTAACATTAATTAGGTCAAGTCCTATTTCTTGTAAAAATTTTTTAGAGATTTTATATACTCCTGATTTTTCAACGTAGAATCGGTGCCAATCTCCAGTTGCTAAAACAGAATTAGAAATGGAGTTTGTGACTTTGGTTGGTTGTGAAGTTTTAGAAGTTTTGTTGTAAATGGTATATGAGAATGACATTAGTTTTTTAAACCCTAACTCGCTTTTTATTATTGGCGACAACCTGAGAAATGACTGTTTTGTCCCTCTTGAGTTTGAGTTTGTTAACGAGGGGTTTAAAGAATTAGGGATTTTGCCACTGTCCAAGGCGCCAAGTTTCGAAGCTGAGATGGATTCATATGTTACATTTGTAATTTGAATGTTGTTTTCGTCAAAGCTGCCTAGTTCATTGATCTGTATCGAGTAATAGAGTGATTTTTCGGAAGCGTTATAATTATATCCGACTCCGGAAAATTGTGAGATATTAATTTTGGAACTTCCATAATACATTTTGGTGCTTTCAAGCCATTCAATAGTGACGTCGCCTCTTGTTTGGGTATATGAGATAAAAGAAATCAGAAGTAAATTTCGCATTATTTTATCAAATTGTATTATTGATCATGTATTATAAGGAGTAAAAATATGGCATTTAGGATAAAAACATATAATAAAAAGTATAAATTTGCGTTCGGTTTGTATAATCCGTTATATATAATCCGTCAAAAGAAATTTGTTCAATATGGTGTTGTTGATTAATGGTTAATTATTATATTGCAGCACTTAAATTATTACCTTTAAAACAGTATGAAAGTAAATAAAGTTATAGCCTTACGATTAGTGTTATCGATGATAATTATAATTGGATTCACGAGTTGCAGTAAGAATTCTAGTTCAAAAGGCGCATCAAGAGGTACGGGTTGGGACGTCGATAGTAAAAGGGTTTCCAGCAGCAAGAAACCAGAAGCTGGTCCTGGATTAGTTTTTGTTGAAGGCGGTACTTTTACAATGGGTAAAGTACAAGATGATGTGATGCACGATTGGAACAATACTCCTACTCAACAGCACGTACAATCATTCTATATGGACGAAACAGAAGTGACAAACTTTATGTACCTAGAATATTTAGATTGGTTAAAAGATGTTTTCCCTCCCACTGAAGATAATTATAAACATATATATGCAGGTGCTTCACCAGATACTTTAGTTTGGAGAAATAGATTAGGTTACAATGAAACCATGACTAATAACTATCTAAGACACCCTGCCTATGCAAGCTACCCTGTCGTTGGCGTTAATTGGATTCAAGCAGTGGAGTTTAGTCAGTGGAGAACAGAGCGTGTTAATGAAGCCATATTAGAGAAACGGGGGTTCTTAAAAAAGAATGCAAAAACACAAGATGTTACTGCAGAAGCTTCTTTTAGTACTGAAACATACTTGAAAGCACCAACAATGACTTATGGTGGAAATGAAGAGATTGTTTTGAAAGGCGCAAAAGGAGCCAGAAAAAGTCCTAAAACTGGAAAAGGCGGTACAGTAATAGAACAAAAAGATGTTTATGCGCAACGTTCATCAGGAATCCTTCTGCCCGAATACAGGCTTCCAACTGAAGCAGAATGGGAATATGCTGCTGCAGCCGATGTGGGACAAAGAGAGTATAACATATATAAGGGGCAAAAAAAATATCCTTGGTCAGGAAGCTATACCCGCTCAGGGAAGAGACAAAATAAAGGAGATCAGTTAGCTAATTTTAAACAAGGAAATGGAGATTACGGTGGTATAGCTGGATGGTCTGATGATGGTGCAGATATAACTAACGAAGTTAAGAAATATCCGGCTAATGATTTTGGGTTATATGATATGGCGGGAAATGTAGCAGAATGGGTACTGGATGTTTACAGACCAATTATCGATAACGAGTCAAATGATTTTAATTATTTTAGAGGAAATCGTTACACTAAGAATAAAATTGGAGAAGATGGAAAAGTCGAAATCGTTACTCTAGAGACAATGAAGATGGATACTTTAAGTAATGGTAAAGTAATTGTCAGAAGTTTTCCAGGTCAAATTGCCCAAGTTCCAGTTGATCAAGACGAAACTTATTTGAGGCAAAACTTTGATAAAAGTAATAATATTAACTACAGAGATGGTGACAAGCAATCTTCTAAATATTATAAGTTTGGACCTTCGGAGTCAGATACTGATAAAGAAAAAAATAGTAAGAACATGTATAACTCGCCAAAACATAATGTTACTACAGACAGTTTAGGAAGAATGGTAAGGAAATACGATGTGTCAAACGAAAGAACGACCTTAATAAATGATGAAGTAAGAGTTTATAAAGGAGGTTCTTGGAGAGACAGGGCTTATTGGCTAGATCCAGCTCAAAGAAGATATTTTCCGCAAGATATGGCTACTGACTACATTGGATTTAGATGCGCGATGTCTAAGGTAGGACCAAAAGCAGAAAAAAGAAAAACTCCAAGAAATTAATTTAGTCTCATATACTAATATGAAAGCCCTTTAATTAGGGCTTTTTTTTTAAATATTTTTTAAATGGATATTAAGTACATTCATAGTTTGTTTTTGAAATGCAAATCAGTTTCGATCGATACACGAAAAATAGAGTCAAATTCACTATTTGTTGCCATAAGAGGAGAGCGTTTTGATGCGAACACATTCGCTGAGGAAGCCTTGGTCAAAGGTGCTTCTTTTGTAATTATTGATGACGCGTCTTTTTATATTGACGAAAGAACAGTTTTGGTAGAAGACAGTCTATTTGCATTGCAGGAACTTGCGAAATTTCATAGAATATATCTAAATTTACCGATAATTACGTTAACAGGAAGTAATGGGAAGACAACGACTAAAGAATTGATTCATGTAGTCTTATCGATGAAGTATGACACAATGGCGACAGTAGGGAACTTAAACAACCATATAGGAGTTCCTTTAACGTTACTTTCCTTTAATTCACAAACTGAAATTGGGATTGTGGAAATGGGAGCTAATCATAAAAAAGAAATAGAGTTTCTCTGCGACTTAGCTAAGCCTGATTTTGGTTATATAACTAATTTTGGTAAAGCGCATCTGGAAGGATTTGGCGGTGTTGCGGGCGTTATCGAAGGAAAAAGCGAACTGTATCACTATCTTTCTAATAATGATATGTTAGCGTTCGTGAATCTGGAAGATTCAATTCAGGTGGAAAGGTCAAAAAGCTTAAGGTCGTATTCGTTTGGAATAAATAATGAGAGAGCAGACTTGCAAATTAAATCTGTTAAGGCAGATCCTTTTGTGGAGGTTTGTTATTCAAATATCACGATTAAATC
Source organism: uncultured Flavobacterium sp. (assembly GCA_937773775.1). Taxonomy (GTDB): domain Bacteria; phylum Bacteroidota; class Bacteroidia; order Flavobacteriales; family Flavobacteriaceae; genus Flavobacterium. The sequence goes on along the minus strand of CALJVL010000032.1, from coordinate 23,299 downwards.
AAATTTAATAGGCTTTTATAACGCCAATAATGTAAGCGCCGCTGTGACCATAGGTAAATTCTTTGGAGTGGATGATTTGTCTATTAAAGAGGCTTTGGAGAGTTATGTCCCGGAGAACAATAGGTCCCAATTAGTATCGAAGGGAACCAACGAGATTATCTTGGACGCTTATAACGCCAATCCAAGCAGTATGGTTGTAGCTATTGAGAATTTCTTGCAATTGGAAAAACTTAATAAAGTGGTTATTTTGGGAGATATGTTTGAATTGGGTGATGAGAGTCAGAAGGAACATATTGAGATTATTAAACTGCTTTCAAATCAGAATTCGGTTAAGTGTTTTTTCGTTGGGACTGCATTTTATGCAAATAAAATCAATAATCCACATTTTGGTTTTTATGAAACATTTGGGGACTTTTCTGATTTTATGAAAGAGACCAAAATAGAGAATAGTATAATTCTCATCAAAGGTTCACGAGGAATGGCATTGGAGAGAACGATGGAATACCTGTCTTAAAACCAAATTTTTAGAGTAAAAGAAGGCTGCATCGATTATGTAATTTGAAGTTGTTTTTTTTACACTATACTTGGGGGACGGAATTAGGGGTTTCTTTCGTGTGTCTTTTCATTATCGGACTTGTTTCGAAACTATTTTGCATAAAAAAACTCCATTATTTCTAATGGAGTTTTTTGTGGGCAATGAGGGGTTCGAACCCCCGACCCCCTCGGTGTAAACGAGGTGCTCTGAACCAGCTGAGCTAATTGCCCTACTTCAATTTGGTAATTTTCATTTCCTTATTGCGAGTGCAAATATAGATTAGTTTTTCGCTTATGCAAAACATTTATATATAAATTTTAATTATTTTTTTAGCGAAGTTATATTCGACTGATTTTTAATTTGTTGTAATAGTATTTAAAAACTAAAAAGATTAATTTGTCCTTTGAAACCAGGGGTTGTATGAGCCGCGACAAAAAATTTACGTAAAGTAGGGTTACATAGTACATATAATTGCTCGGTATACTTGTAAAGTTCTCGCTCAATACAGCCATCAATGCTTTTCCTTGATCTTGTTTAGGCAAGCGGTATTTTGGATGCATTTTGTTCCAGTCTTTTCCATCAGCATCTAAATTTTAAGCGGTTACCATAGTGTATAATTTTTTTGGTTTTTTGAATACGTATTTTGACGCTCATTAGTACGGATACTTGCAGCACATCAACAGCAAATAGATTAGATTTTTGAAGGATGTTTTATTCGAGACAAGAAAGTAGTTTAAAGTCTTTCGTTTAAAGCTAATTCAGCGACTACAAAAGTGCTTCCGCCAATAAATATAAAGTCGTCTTTTGTGGAGTTCTTCCTAGCGAAGGAATAAGCTTCAGGTACGGAAGCATATGTTTTGCCGTGAAGGTCGAAGTTTAGTGCGTTTTTCTGTAAAACGGAAGAGTCTAAGCCACGAGGAATGTTGGGCTTACAGAAATAGTAAATGGCATCTTTAGGAAACAATGGGAGTATTTGATTTAGGTCTTTGTCGTTAACAACTCCCAATACAATATGTAATTTTTCAAAAGTTTCTTTTTGAATTTGTCTCAGTACAATATGTAAGCCCTCTCTGTTGTGGGCCGTATCACAGATGACTTTTGGTGCGTTTCCTAATTGTTGCCATCTCCCTTGAAGCCCCGTGTTTTTCGTCACATGTAAGAGTCCTTTTTCAATATTGATTGGGCTAACATTAAATGCCGTCTGTGCATTTAGGATATTGACAGTCAGAAGAGCGGTTTTTTTATTGAGTATTTGATAGTCCCCTGTTAGGTCCGATGGATATGTTTTTGAAATTAAATCTTGAGCAAAATAAATGTCGGAAATACATTCTTTAGCTTTTTTTATAAAGACTTCTTTTGTTTCAGTTGTGTATTCTCCAATTACCACAGGTATTCTGTTCTTGATGATACCTGCTTTCTCGAATGCGATGAGTTCGATGGTGTTTCCAAGAAATTGCGTGTGATCGAGTCCAATATTAGTAATTACTGATACAAGCGGTGTGATAATATTCGTAGCATCGAGTCTTCCGCCCATTCCAACTTCAATAATTGCAATATCAACGTTCTCTTTAAAAAAATAATCAAATGCAAGACCAACACTCATTTCGAAAAAGCTGATGTCATTAGATTCAAAAAAGCCTTTGTTTTTATTGATAAAATCACAGACAAATTCTTCTGAAATTTCTATGCCGTTAATCTTGATTCGTTCCCGAAAATCTTTTAAATGAGGAGAAGTATGTAGTCCGACTTTATAGCCAGCTTCTTGTAATATGGAAGATAACATGTGGGAAGTTGAACCTTTGCCATTAGTACCTGCTACATGGATGCATTTTAAATTTGTATGTGGATTACCAAGATGATTGACCAGCAGCTGTATGTTTGTTAAATCTTTTTTATAGGCCGACGCACCCTGAAGTTGATACATAGGAAGTTGATAAAACATCCATTCTGTAGTTTCTTGATAGTTCATTGTTTTTGATTTTTTGATAACTACTCGCCTAGTTTAAAGTTAACGGTGATAAATCCTATTTGGGTTTGTGGTGCGTTCGCATCAGCTTGCCATTTATACTTTCTGGCTGTAGCCAATGCTGGCTCTACAAGGCATGGGCTTGTATTTGTAGTTCCCTTGGTATATTTAGCAGCAATAACATTCCCGTTTCTGTTCACCGTTATTTGTACTACAACAGTGCCAAATTCATTGCATTTTTGCACTTCTTTTCCTCGTGAGCTGATATTTCTGCTATTCAAGCCCCAGCCAATTCCGCTTCCAGTTGCGCTCCCAGAACCATAATAGCTGTTTGCATAAGGGTCTCCATTCAAACTTCCTTTATCGCCTGAAACATTGTCGTTGCCTTCGCTGCCTCTTGCTTTTCCGTCGGACTTGGGGCCATTTATCAAGCTGGATAGTGCATCTGACGTGCTTTTTGAAGGTTTTGGACTCTCTTTTGGCCTAACTTCTTGTTTTGCTATTTCTTTAGTTGGCTGCGCTTTTTTGACTTGCTTCATTACTACTGCTTCCTCTATGTCTTGAGAAAGTATTTCGTCCTCACTCGATGCAGCCTGTTTTGCAGCGGTAGCTTTGGGAGCCGATTGGATGGCCTCAGTGGGCTGAACATCTCCCGATCCAAACTCAGTTGTTCCAAAGTTTATCGCAATTCCATTTTCAGGGGGAGGGTCTAAAGAAGTTAATCCTAAATAAAAAAACAATACAAACATGACCACAAAAAGAACTGATGTGATGACAAATGATTTTTTTTCTTCTTCTGTTTCTAAATATTTCATGTAGAATCCGTCTTTTTTGGAGGTCAACTAAAGCTTACTTAGGCCTTACGGCTAAAACAACTTTGATTTGGTTTCTGTTAGCTATGTCCAAAACATTGACTGCTTTCTCAATTGGAACGCCTTCTTCGGCTCTTAAAATAATAGTTTTGGTCTTGTCTGCCGAAAAAAGCGACAATAGTTTTGATTCTAACTCAATTTCTGATACTGGCTTTTTGTCAATAAAAAACTCTAATTCTTTATTGATGCTCACAGCGATGTTATTATTGCTGTCTGTTTTTCCTTGTGCTTTAGGCAAAACTAAGTCCAAAGCATTTGTGGTTACCATGGTAGATGTTAGCATAAAAAATATAAGTAATAAGAATACAATGTCGGTCATGGATGACATGTTGAATTCGGCACTAACTTTATTTCGTCCTCTTAAATTCATAAGTAGATTTTGTTTGTTTTTATAGCAATATCCAGAGACTAAAAATTAGTAATTTTGTTTTTTAGTCGTGAGCTGCGTAATTATGCTGGATCGTTTAATAAATCTAAAAAATCAACAGCATTAGCTTCCATTTGATGGACAATTTTATCCGTTTTGACAACTAAGTGATTATATCCTACATAGGCAATAATTCCTACTACCAGTCCAACTACTGTTGTTGTCATTGCGGTATAGATCCCTTCAGAAAGCGCTCCAACCTCAATTTGTCCGCCTGCACTCGCCATTTTATGAAATGCCTGTATCATTCCAACAACTGTTCCCAAGAAACCAGTCATAGGACCCGCTCCAGAAATGGTAGCCAGCATACTTACATTTTTTTCAAGCTTATAAATTTCTAACTTTCCGGCATTCTCAATTGCAGTATTAATATCCTCAAGTGGTCTCCCTATTCTTGAAATTCCTTTTTCGATTAATCTGGCAACTGGTGATTTAGAATGTGCGCAGGCTATTTTAGCATTGTCGATGCGACCATTTCTTATGTTTTCTCGGATTTGCCCCATAAAATTACTATCAATTTTTGAGGCGGAGTTGATTGCCATGAGACGTTCAAAATAAAGGTACAGTGCAGCAAAAAACATAAGGAATAAAGCAGTCATTATAATCTGACCCGCAATCCCTCCGCTAGTTAATAATTCAATAATTGATAAAGTTTTCTCAACAGGGGCAGCCTCGGCCAAACTTTCACGTGCAACAGACAAACTGTCCGTTTGTAGCAATATACTCATACAAATTTTCTTTATTATTGAAACGCTAATATATTATAAAAATTGTTACTTTTTAAGATTACAATGTCAAACAAAAATAGTGTTAATTGTGGAGGTATTTCCGAATCTTGGGTTCAAGTTTCAATATTTTATAAAAAAATCAGTTCAATAAATTCGCGTTTATGCGGTTTCATCGAACTGATTAATTAGTATTATTGGGCACTATTAAAAAAGTGAAGTGACCCTAAATTGTTTTTTAAACTAGTTGCTTTAAAGCAATTTCAAAAGCAGTAGCACTTATGTTGGTTTTTGAGTTGTTTAATTCGTGCGCTTTTTGAACTGCATTTTTTATAGTTGCGGAAGTGTCTTGAAAAATGGCCTCATCAGTCATGTGCACTTTCTTTTCCATGAAATAAGCAAAAACTCTCGCCATACCGCAGTTTGAAATAAAGTCAGGAATCAAGCTCACTTTGTGGTCTACGTCTTCCATTATAGAACCAAAAAAGATTTCTTTATCGGCAAAAGGAACATTAGCACCACAGGAGATAATTTCCAGTCCATTAGCGATTAAACTGTCAATTTGAGATTGTGTAACCAATCTTGAAGCGGCACAAGGTGTGAATATTTCAGCACCAATTGTCCAGATTTTTTGATTGATTTCTTCGAAAGGAATCATATTCTCTGCAACTAATTTATTCCCGTCTTTTGCAAGGAACAAAGATCTTATTTCTTCAAAAGTGAATCCTTCTTCGTTTATCAGTCCGCCGTCCCTGTCGATTATACCAATGACTTTAGCTCCCATTTCAGCTAAATAGAAGGCTGCTGCCGAACCTACATTTCCAAATCCTTGCACAATCGCTTTTTTTCCTTTTACGTCTCCTCCATATATAGAGTAGAAATGACGAACAGCCTCTGCAACGCCAAAGCCAGTGATCATGTCGGCTATCGTATATTTTTTGGACACATCCGGAGAGAATTTAGGGTTTTCGATTACTTTAACAACACCTTGGCGTAATTGACCAATTCTATTAATTTTATCTGCGTCGGTAGGTTTGAAATGACCATTAAAAACGCCTTCTTGCGGATGCCAAACCCCACATTCTTCAGTCATGGGTATTACTTCGTGAATTTCATCTACATTCAAATCACCACCAGTTCCATAATAACTTTTCAATAATGGAGATACCGCTTTATACCATCTTTGCAACACTCCTTTTTTTCTTGGGTCATTTGGGTCGAAGTTGATTCCAGATTTAGCACCACCGATAGCTGGTCCAGAAACTGTGAATTTCACTTCCATCGTTTTTGCTAAAGACAATACTTCATTTATATCTAAGCCTTTTCTCATTCTCGTACCACCACCAGCTGCGCCGCCACGAAGTGAATTTATCACCGTCCACCCTTCGGCTTCAGTTTCGGCATCTTTCCAGTTAAATACAATTTCAGGCTCTTTATTTTCAAATTTCTTTAGTAAATCTTTCATTTAGTTGCGATATATTTAATTTGTACAAATATAAAAAATAGAATAATGCGAATAGTGTATTTTGTGTTTTATTTCAAATTGTAAATTACACCCGAGCAGTGATCGGTAATAGCTCCGGTTACGCTCGACAAAACGTTGTTTTCTTCACGTAGCTTTAATATTCCAAGGAGGGCAAAAATTAAAGCTTCTTTGAATTCGAGAATTTTGACTTCTGGGATAATTATTGTTACATCGGGAAGGTGCTTTTGTATTCGTTCAATATAGAAATTATTGTAGGCGCCGCCACCAGTTATAAAAAGGCTACCTTTTTTGTTTGGTAAAGCCAGTGCTATTTGCATAGCCGCGTGCTCCGTAAAGGTTCTTAACTTGTCTTCAGTGTTTATTTTGAATTTTTCGATAAGGGGTAAAATAGTTTCCTTTACAAACTCAAATCCCAATGATTTAGGATGTTTTCTGTGGTAATAAGGTAATTCGTTTAGTTCACCTAATAAGCTATGATTGATTTTTCCTGATCTTGAAATGGCCCCTTTGTCGTCATAATCCAGCCCCAGTTGATTTGCATAGAAATTTAAAACTGTATTTAGGGGAGAAATATCGAATGCAATTCGTTTGCCGTTTTCTTCATAAGAAACATTCGAAAAACCACCTAAATTCATGCAGTAATCATATTGTGGAAATAAAATGCGATCGCCTATTGGAACTAAAGGAGCGCCCTGTCCACCAAATAGAACATCCTGCACTCTAAAATCGCAAACTACTACTTGACCAATCATGCTGGAAATTGCGGGTAAGTTCCCTATTTGAAGTGTTATTCCCTTTTCTGGTTGGTGTAAAATGGTGTGTCCATGAGAACAAACGGCGTCGAGATTTTCAATTGTATGTTTTTTTATAAAACTAGAGATGACGGAAGCCAGATACTTTGTGTAATCATGGTTCGTTTTTTTTAGTTCAACTGCAGAAAAATCAACTGCCGATTTTAGGGTGTCTACCCATTCGTTATTGTAGGAAACTGTTTCGCTTTCGAGAACCTCAAAGGTCCATTTATAACTGTTTTTATGAAACTGTATGTGGGCCAAGTCGATTCCGTCAAGGGATGTTCCTGACATAACTCCTATAACGTTATAATAATCGTATTTCATGCATCAAATTTACAAATCAAAATTGATAATTTCACAAGAAAAAAGTATCTTTGAGTGCTTTATTTAAACATAAAGCAAGATAATTTAGACAACATAAAATAATTGTCAGTTCGTCTGCAAAATAATACACAAATGGGTTCTGTAATTTAATCTGAAGGGACTTATGGTTTTTATTTTTAACGAGAATTAACAAACTAATAAAAAAGTTATATAGATATGGATTTTAATCTAACAGAAGAGCAGTTAATGATTCAACAAGCCGCTCGAGATTTTGCTCAAACAGAATTGTTACCGGGAGTAATTGAAAGAGATGAGTTTTCGAAATTTCCAACTGAGCAAGTTAAGAAAATGGCTGAGCTTGGTTTTATGGGAATGATGGTTGACCCTAAATATGGAGGTTCTGGATTGGACAGTGTTTCTTATGTTTTAGCTATTACTGAAATTTCAAAAATAGATGCTTCTGCGGCTGTTATTATGTCTGTGAACAATTCATTAGTTTGCGCTGGTTTAGAAAAGTACTGTGATGAAGAGCAAAAACTAAAATATCTTGTTCCCCTTGCAAAAGGTGAAGTAATTGGAGCTTTCTGTTTATCAGAGCCGGAAGCTGGCTCTGATGCAACTTCGCAAAAAACGACAGCAATCGATAAAGGCGATTATTATTTATTAAATGGTACAAAAAATTGGATTACAAATGGGTCTTCAGCTTCTACGTACATTGTCATCGCTCAAACAGATATAGAAAAAGGGCATAAGGGAATCAATGCGTTTATAGTTGAAAAAGGCTGGGCTGGATTTGATATTGGTCCAAAAGAAAAGAAGATGGGGATACGTGGTTCAGATACACACTCTCTACTTTTCAATGATGTAAAAGTTCCAAAAGAAAATAGAATAGGAGCAGACGGGTTTGGGTTCAATTTTGCTATGAGCGTTTTAAATGGAGGAAGAATAGGAATTGCTTCGCAAGCTTTAGGAATTGCGACTGGTTCATATGAGTTAGCATTAAAATACTCTCAAGAACGTAAAGCGTTTGGTAAAGAAATTTTTAAGCATCAAGCTATCGCTTTTAAATTAGTAGATATGGCTACTCAAATTATGGCAGCTAAAATGTTAGTTCTTAAAGCAGCAACCGAAAAAGACGAAGGAAAAGATATTTCTCAATCAGGAGCAATGGCTAAACTATTTGCTTCACAAACAGCCATGGACACCACTATTGAAGCGGTACAGATTCACGGCGGGAATGGGTATGTGGCAGAATATCATGTGGAGCGTATGATGCGTGATGCTAAAATAACTCAAATATATGAAGGGACTTCAGAAATATTGCGCATTGTAATTTCTAGAACTTTAGTTTCATAAATAAAATTTCGCACCTTTTTTTTAAGACCCTTTCAAGTTTCGATTTGAAAGGGTTTTTGTTGTTAAAATCTAATTATTAATAGATTTAGCGAAAAGCCAATATTTTCTAAATTAAAATTATTTTGTAATGTTCTTGATGCATTTTGTCTGTCTATAAGTAGTTTTAATCACTATGGTGAAGTTTAGGATTAATTTAAAGTGATGGATTTCGTACATGTGATATTCTTAAGTAAGGAAATGATTGCGGCAGAGACTTAAATAACCAATATGCTAAGTGGATAAATCCAAATGATTTCAGCTTTTTGAATGGCTGCCATAAGTGATGTTTTGTTTGTTTTGTTTATTTTTGCAGTATGAAAAACATTATAGTAACAGGTACAAGTAGAGGAATAGGATATGAGTTGGCTTTAAAATTTGCCAATGCGGGGCATCATGTTCTCGCCATTTCTAGAAAAACGCCCAGAATTCTTATTGAAAATAAAAATATTACTTGCCTGTCTGTAGATCTTTCAAGTGAAGAAGATTTAGAAAAAAGTGCATAGCTTCTTATCAACTTCTTGGAAAAAAGTGGATGCGGTTGTTCATAATGCGGGTAGTTTTATGTTAAAGCCATTTTCAGAATCCACACAAAAAGATTTTGAAGATATTTATAAAGTAAATGTTTTTGCTGTTGCGAACTTGACTCGTGTTTGTTTGCCATATCTACAAAAAGGAAGTCACGTAGTTACCGTAAGTTCTATGGGAGGAATACAAGGCAGTCTTAAATTTGCTGGATTAGCAGCTTATAGTTCCAGCAAAGGAGCTGTTATTACTTTGTCTGAATTACTTGCAGAAGAATATAAAGAAAGAGAGATTTCTTTTAATGTTTTGGCTTTGGGGGCGGTACAAACAGAAATGTTAGAAGAAGCTTTTCCAGGTTACCAAGCACCGATAAAAGCCAGCGAAATGGCAGATTATATTTTTGACTTTACATTGACAGGAAACAAATATTTCAATGGGAAAGTATTACAAGTATCCTCAACAAATCCTTAATCAGTATAAATTTTGAGCGAAACACTTGCAAGGTATATCCCAGAACACGCTGTAAAACCAGTTTTTGAGCTAATTGTGGTTAATCGTGTGCATCTCAAAATTGTAAATGAAAGGCAAACACGTCATGGTGATTATAGGAAAGGGCTGAATGGAAAGCATGAAATTACGGTTAACTCAAGTCTTAATAAATATAAGTTCCTGATTACCCTAATTCACGAAATTTCTCATTTGGTTGCTTTTGAGAAATTCGGACGAAATATTAAACCGCATGGAAATGAATGGAAGTATTCTTTTCAGCAGATGATGGTTCCTTTTATAAGCCCTGAAATATTCCCCAATAATCTGCTACCTTTAATAGCCAGGCATTTCAAAAACCCTACAGCAAGCAGTGATACTGACTCCACATTGTCTTTGGCGTTGAAGCAGTTTGACAAACAAAATGATAAAAATTATATATTTGAAATTCCGTATGGTAGTGTTTTCAGGATACAAAACGGAAAGATTTTTAAGAAAATAGCAGTAAGGACAAAGCGTTTTGAATGTCTTGAATTGAGTTCTGGAAAAATGTATCTTTTTAGCCCAAATGCAGAAGTAGTGCTATTGCTGAATTGATTTAGGTCGGGCAGCCGTAAATAGTTCAGAATGAATTTTTATCATTAGCGAAGAGTTAGTCTTTTAAATAGGCTTCTCTGACTTTTTTGAACAAATTTGACGAATAAACAAAGTCTATAACATCTTGATTGTCAGTTCTAAAAACCTCTTCTTTTGTTCCTTGCCAAGCTTTCAACCCGTTTTTTAGAAATAAAATGTTCTCGCCAATTTCCATCACTGAGTTCATGTCATGTGTGTTTATAACAGTTGTTATGTCGTACTCTTCTGTAATTTGTTTAATAAGGTTGTCAATTAATATAGCGGTGTTTGGATCTAAGCCCGAGTTCGGCTCGTCACAAAAAAGGTATTTTGGTTTATTTACAATAGCTCTTGCAATAGCCACTCGTTTTTGCATGCCTCCTGATATTTGTGAAGGCAGTTTATTGTGTGCGTCAACTAAATCGACTCTTTTCAGAACCTGATCTACCCTTTCCTGAATTTTCGCATTATTATCGTTAGTAAACATCTTAAGGGGGAAACCTACATTTTCTGCTACAGTCATTGAATCAAATAAGGCACTGCCTTGAAAAACCATTCCGATTTCAGTTCTCAATTCTCTTTTCTCATCGTCTGCCAATTGGGAATATATTCTACCATCAAAACAAATTTTTCCTGACTCGGGGGAATGAATTCCCAAAAGACTTTTTAATAAAACAGTTTTACCCGAGCCACTCTGTCCAATAATTAGGTTCGTTTTTCCAGTTTCAAAAACGCTTGAAATCCCCTTAAGAATTTTGCTGTCTCCGAATGATTTTTCTAGGTTTATTATTTCTATCATGATCCTAATAACAACTGCGTTAGTATATAATTGAAAAGTATAATCGAAACTGATGTCCATACGAAAGCTACCGTACTTGCTTTACCCACTTCTAATGCTCCGCCTTTCATATAGTAACCATGAAATGAGGGGATAGTGGCTAATAACATAGCAAATATCAATGTTTTTATGAAAGCGTATACAATGTGGAACGGGATGAAATCCATTTGGGCCCCATTAACAAATTCTTCACTTGAGGTAAAGCCACCATAAACTCCTGCTATCCATCCACCCAGTATACCGAGAAACATTGCGATTCCAATAAGGAACGGGTATAGTAGTAGGGCAATTATTTTTGGGAATACAAGATAATTTAACGAATTGACTCCCATAACTTCCAACGCATCTATTTGTTCTGTAACCCTCATGGTTCCTATACTAGATGTGATAAACGATCCCATTTTCCCTGCCATAATTACAGAAATGAATGTAGGGGCAAACTCTAATATAATCGATTGACGTGTTGCAAAACCGATTAGGTATTTTGGGATTAGTGGATTTGTAAGATTAAGGGCGGTTTGGATTGCTACAACTCCTCCAACAAAGAAAGAGATAAAAGCAACTATACCTAAAGACTCGATGATTAAATCATCAATTTCCTTGAAGATAAGCTTTTTCATTACAGACCATTTGGTTTGCTTGCTGAAAATTTCTTTTATCATCAAGAAGTATTTTCCTATCTGCGTTATATATCGAATGAGCATCATGTTTTTTACGATTACAGGCCTAAATTACAAAAATAGTTATGAGTTCTAAGTTATCAGTATTGAGTTTTTTCAAAAAACCTAATTTGAGATATCTAAAGAAGCTTTTCCTTCATTTTTTTTAATCGATAACTTCTAATGAACTTTGCTTGTTCTGAGGTGACTAATAAGGGTGTTTTTGCAGCTTTCGCTTTCCAAAAACCTTTTATATAATCGATAAAGAGTAGTGGTTTTTTTTTCATTACCGCTAGTTTTGCCGATGCTATTGCTGTTATTGCAAAGCCGTATCCCAGAGTGTAAAATGCTTCGCCTTGCTTGTATCTTGCTGTTTTATTGTAATTGGCGCCTGTTGGTTTTAGGTGTTTTACAATTAAGGAAGCGTCAGTAATGACTTTCCAGTTGTAAAATTTGCACAATAATTCGTCAACAGTATCCCAACCCATCGCTGGTTTGAGGTTTCCTATTTGTTTAAAGCATTCTTTCCTATAGGCTTTAAATGCACCTCTGATATGATCCTTGTCGGTTAGGTTTTCCAGTACCCATTCCCCATTTTTTTCGATGTAAGCAAATCCCCCTGCCATTCCTATTGTTGGGTCTTTTTGAAAATGTTCTATTATGGTTGCGAAATAATTATGGGGTAAAATAAGATCTGCATCTAGTTTTACAATAATATCGTAATCGTCATCCAAGGTTTCAAAGCCTTTGTGAAAGGCCTGGATTACTTTGCTTCCTGGTAAGTGTATCGCGCTTGATATTTTGTTTACTAATGTGATAAATGGATTTTTTTTGGCGAATTCCAAAACAATTTCGACTGTTTTATCAGTGGAATTATCATTGACCACAACCACTTTTTTTGGTAAAATACTTTGTAAAATCAAAGATTGCAATGTTAAGGAGATAAAAGCTTCCTCGTTGTGTGCTGGGATAACAATATAGTAGTTCATTATTTTACTCTTTCGGCATAAACGATGTAATACCTGTTGGTTAAACGACGCAATAGGGGACGTATACCTACTTTATTTACCGGATTTGTCCATTTTTCGCGATCGATAATCTTCCAGCCTGTCTTTTCTAAAAGCCAATCCAGTTGCCAGTCTTCAAACTCATGGTAGTGCCTATCCCACATGTCTGTTTTGCTTCTGTAAGCTGGTGAAAACCACAAACGCATCGGTATAGAGATGAAAAGTTTGTCGGATTCTATTTTACTTAAAATCGTATATGGATTCAATAGATGCTCAAAAATTTCAAAAGCGGTTACCACGTCTTGCTTTTCTGTTGAAAAGATAGATTGGTCTAAATCTAAATCTTCTCCAGTACTGTTTTTTACTAAATAACCGGCTTCTTTCATGATTTTACAGAAGGGGTTTTCTACGCCTAGATCTAAAACAGTTTCAGTAGTCGAAATGTGTTTGTTTAAAAATTCTAAAGTGTGTTTGAATCTTTTATTTGGAAACGTTTTTTCGTACATTTTTTTAATTGGTATAAACAAAGTCTCAAAGGTACAAAGATATATTCCTTGTGGTAGATTTTTAGCCCAGATAAAAATGAAAAGACCACAATTAAAAAAGATAGTTTTTATTATCTCAAAAAAGCGACTATGAGGGGCTCTTTTTAAGTTTTTTAAAAACACACTTTTTAAGTGTGGACTAGTAATGGATAGCTGGATTAGCTCCCGATAAAATTAATATCTGTAAATGAACGCGTTTACGTTCATGCCCGCTCCAACCGAAGCAAACAGGAGAATATCTCCTTTGTGAATAGACTGATTTTTTATTTCACCGCGTATTAAAAGATCAAAAAGGGTAGGCACAGTTGCGACGCTGCTGTTTCCTAGCTCACTTATACTCATGGGCATAATGTCTTGTGGAACCGGTCTGTCGTGTAATTTATAAAAACGCTGTATGATTGCTTCGTCCATTTTCTCATTCGCTTGATGAATTAAGATTTTCTTGACTTCATCGATCGCTATACCACTTTTGTCCAAACAGCTTTTCATAGCAGCAGGAACAGTGGTTAAAGCAAATTCATAAATTTTGCGTCCGTGCATTTTTATGTAACGAGTATCAGGGTCTAAATCGCTATTGTACGACTTTCCAAAAAATAAGTAGTTGGCTTCATCCAAGGCATAAGTCCCACTTTCATAGGATAGCAGACCAGTGTCGTCGTCAGAAGCCTCAATAATTGAAGCTCCGGCACCGTCCGAATATATCATGGAGTCTCTGTCGTGATCGTCAACTACTCGCGATAAGGTTTCAGAACCTATTACTAAACACCTTTTTGCCATGCCAGACTTTATGTAGGCATTGGCTTGCAACACACCTTCTATCCACCCGGGGCATCCAAAAAGGATATCGTAGGCAACACATTTTGGATTTTTTATTTGTAATTTATTCTTTACTCGAGTGGCTAGACTTGGAAGCATATCAGATTGATTTGTTCCAGATTTTACATCACCAAAGTTATGTGCGAAAATAATGTAGTCGAGCGTTTCGGGATCGATAGCCGCGTTTTTTATCGCCTTTTTTGATGCCATAAAAGCTAAATCAGAGGAGTTTAAATGGTCTTCGGCGTAGCGTCTGTGTTCAATTCCGGTTATACTTTTGAATTTTTTTATGACTACTTCGTTTGGATATGCAAAAGAGCTACCGTCTTCATTTAAGAAAACATGATTGCCAAAGTCAGTATTGCTTACTTTTTTCTCAGGAATATAACTTCCTATTCCAGTTATTTTTATTTTCATCGGTTTATTTTGAAAAAAATTTTATGCTAATCTAAAGATAAAAAAATGATTACAAGCATGTTATTTACTATGCGTGCATATAATTATGAAATCCTATGTTTTTAGCTAAATTACTGATAAATTTTCAATTAAATTTTCAAAAGATCTGTATTTTACTTAGTGAGCGGAAAAGCATATAAACTATTTTGTTTTAAAATAAATAGCTTTAGTTAGAAAAATAAGGTTGTAATTTAGTTTTGCATTTAAGGTTTAATAAAAAATGCCTCGAGTTATGAGGCATTTTTTATTAAATATATTATTTGGATTAGCTTTCCATGTATGCCTCAATAGGTGCGCAACTACATACTAAGTTTCTATCGCCGTAGGTTTCGTCTACGCGACGAACACTTGGCCAAAATTTATTGTCAGCTATATAGGCTAATGGGTATGCCGCTGTCTCTCTTGAATATGGTAATAACCAAGTGTCAGCAGTTAGCATTGCTAAAGTATGGGGGGCATTTTTTAATATATTATTGGGTTCGTCAGTTAGCGATGCTTCAATCTCTTTGCGAATTGAAATCATAGCGTCACAAAAACGATCTAATTCAGCAAGATCTTCAGACTCTGTTGGTTCAATCATTAAAGTTCCAGCCACTGGAAACGAAACCGTCGGAGCATGAAAACCATAATCCATTAATCGCTTCGCAATATCTACGACTTCAATTCCTTTTTCTTTGAAACTTCTACAATCTAAAATCATTTCGTGAGCAGCTCTGCCTTGTTCTCCAGAATATAAAATAGGATAATGCTCTTCAAGACGCGCTTTCATATAGTTTGCGTTTAAAATAGCATATTTAGTAGCGTCAGTAATTCCTTCAGCACCTAACATACAAATGTAACCGTATGAAATTAAACATACTAAAGCAGAACCATAAGGCGCTCCAGATATAGCGGTAATAGCTTTTTCGCCACCCACATGAACTAAAGGATTACTTGGTAAAAACGGAACTAATTTCTCGTTTACACAAATTGGCCCAACACCTGGCCCACCACCGCCATGAGGAATAGAAAAAGTTTTGTGTAAGTTCAAGTGACATACATCAGCGCCAATAGTTGCTGGGTTAGTTAATCCTACTTGAGCATTCATATTCGCACCATCCATGTACACTAAACCTCCATTGTCGTGGATAATTTGAGTAATTTCTCTAATGGCACTTTCAAAAACACCGTGTGTAGAGGGGTAAGTTATCATTAAACATGACAATTGGTCTTTATACTGTAGTGCTTTTGCTTTTACATCTTCTACATCTATATTGCCGTTTTCCATTGTTTTAGTAACGATAATTGTCATTCCGGCCATCGCAGCCGAGGCTGGGTTTGTTCCGTGGGCTGAACCAGGAATCAAACATATTTTTCTTTGATTATCGCCTCTTGATAGGTGATACGCTCTAATTGTCATTAAGCCAGCATATTCTCCTTGTGCACCAGAGTTTGGTTGTAACGTGGTGCCTGCAAAACCTGTGATCACATTTAATTGATGTTCTAACTTTTTAAGCATTGTCGTGTAGCCTTTCACCTGATCTAATGGAGCAAATGGGTGAATGGAATTCCAATAAGGCATGCTCAAAGGCAACATTTCTGACGCTGCGTTCAATTTCATCGTACAAGAACCCAAGGCAATCATCGAGTGCGTCAATGATAAATCTTTACGTTCTAATTTTTTGATGTAACGCATCAAGCTGGTTTCAGAATGATGGTTATTGAACACGTCATGCAATAAAAAATCTGTTGTTCTGGATAAGTGAGTTGGATAGTTATTTTCTTCGGTGTATTCATTTACTACAAAAGCTTCTTTCCCTAGTGCTTCCGAAAAAACAGCAATTACTTCGTCAATATCTGTAAGTAAGGTCGTTTCGTTTAACGATATGGAGATTGTTTCGTCATCGATATAAAAGAAATTAATTTCATTCTTTTCTGCAATCGCTCTAATTTTATTAGCATCTGTTTTTACAACAATAGTATCGAAAAAAGCAGTGTTAGTTTGATAAACGCCTAATTTATTTAAAGCATCTGCTAGAGTGGAAGCCATTCTGTGTACTTTATCGGCAATATATTGCAATCCTTTTGGTCCGTGATATACAGCAAACATTCCTGCCATCACAGATAATAGCACTTGTGCTGTACAAATATTAGATGTCGCTTTTTCGCGTTTAATGTGTTGTTCACGTGTCTGTAATGCCATACGCAATGCACGATTTCCATTAGCATCTTGTGATACACCAATGATCCTCCCTGGCATAGAACGCTTATAGTCTTCCTTTGTCGCAAAATAAGCGGCGTGCGGGCCACCATAACCCATCGGGATTCCGAAACGTTGTGTTGTCCCCACTACTACTGCAGCACCTATTTCTCCTGGGGGTGTTAATTTTACTAGTGATAAAATATCTGCAGCAACAGCTACTTTTATTTCATTATTGGCAGCTTTTTTAATAAAGCCAGCATAGTCATAAATTTGACCGTGTTTTCCTGGATATTGAAGTATTGCTCCGAAAAATTCTTTTGAAAAATCAAACTCTTGGTGGTTTCCAATAACTAACTCTACTCCAATAGGCGCGGAACGTGTTTGTAAAACGGATAAGGTTTGTGGTAGTATTTCTTCAGAAACGAAAAATTTATTTACATTACTTTTCTTTTGATCTCTTGAGCGAACATCAAACAATAAAGTCATTGCTTCCGCAGCGGCAGTGCTTTCGTCGAGTAATGATGCATTGGCAATTTCCATTCCGGTTAACTCAATAACCATAGTTTGGAAATTCAAAATGGCTTCTAATCTTCCTTGTGCAATTTCTGCCTGGTAAGGGGTGTAAGCGGTATACCAGCTCGGGTTTTCAAAAATATTTCTTTGAATTGCTGCTGGAACAACTGTCGGGTGGTAACCTAAGCCGATATACGATTTGTAAACCTTGTTAGTCCGACCCAATGATCTGATGTGATTTGCAAATTCGTATTCAGTCATAATATGCTCCAATTCTAGAGGTTTTTTTAACCGAATGTCAGCTGGAATAGTCTCGTTAATTAGTTGGTCTAAAGATTCAACACCTATAGTTTCTAACATTTTAGGTAAATCGTGATCTCTTGGTCCTAAGTGTCTTAAAGCAAATGAGTCTGTTTTCATGTAAGTGTAGTAATGTTGTGTTTTTTAGTGCTGCAAAAATAAGTATTATAAACAATCTAATTCGTGTTTTGGACTAATTATTTATCAATTTTTCAACTAAATGATGTATTTGTTCAGAATTGACTAATTTTGTTTAATGGTTAGTTTTAGGCAAATATTTAATTTCTATCTTAGAAGCAGTATTCATGTGGCTTTGTCGGTATATGCTTTAGTGCGAATGACCCATTTTATGTTCAACATAACTGCTGATCAAGCTATGGCTAACTTTGCTTTTTGGGGTACTATTGTGGGGTATAACTTTGTGAAGTACGATGCGTTAGTTAGAGCCAAAAAGAGAGAAATGCGCAACGAGCTTAAATTGATTGCTTTGTTAAGTTTTATTTCATTGTTAGGTGTTGGTTATTACTTTTTTCAGCTAGAATGGATTACTCAAATAATTTCATTAGTTTTTTTAGTACTGACGTTACTGTATACGCTGCCTTTTTTTCCAAACAGGAAGAATGCCAGGAACTGGGCTGGTGTGAAAATTTATATTGTTGCTTTGTGCTGGGTGGGAGTCACTTTGGTTTTACCTCTGTTAAACGCAGATATTCCGTTAGAATTTGTTTTTTTTCTAAAATGTATTCAACGGTTTATATTGGTATTTGTGCTAATTCTAATTTTTGAGATACTTGATTTGACTAATGATGATCCGCATTTAAAAACCGTACCACAACAAATAGGTGTGAAGCGAACAAAAATAGTAGGATTATTACTCTTGCTTCCTTTTTATTTTTTAGAGCTTTTAAAGAATAATTTTATCGAAGAACAATTGATTGTCAATGCAATTCTAGTTCTTGCACTTTCTTTGTTTTTGGCATTCGCCAATGAAAAACAAACAAAATACTACACTTCTTTTTGGGTAGAGAGCATTCCGATTTTTTGGTGGCTTATGGTAGTTTTCCTTTAATAAAAAAACCGAAGCATCGCGGCCTCGGTTTTGAAATCAAATGTCTTTATTGTTATTTCTAAATTAGGCCAGCTCTTTTTAACAAAGCATCTGGACTTGGTTCGTGACCTCTGAAACGTTTGTACAAAACCATTGGGTTTTCTGTCCCACCCTTGGAAAGGATATTGTCTTTGAATTTGTCGGCAACTTCTTTGTTGAAAATGCCTTTTTCCTTAAAGTATTCGAAGGCATCCGCATCCAGTACTTCGGCCCATTTATAGCTGTAATAACCTGAAGAATATCCGCCTTGAAAAATGTGAGAGAATGAAGTACTCATGGCATTCTCTTTTACGTCAGGATACAATTGCGTCTCCGCAAATTGCTGCAATTCAAAAGTTTTGATGTCCTTGATGCGTGAAGGGTCCTGTGCGTGCCATCCCATGTCTAACATTCCAAAACTTAACTGACGCATGGTTGCCATTCCCTCTTGAAAATTAGAACTCTCCTTGATTTTCTGCACTAATTCAATCGGTATCATTTCATCCGTTTGATAGTGATAGGCGAATAAAGCCAATGCTTCGGGCTCATAACACCAGTTTTCCATAATCTGACTTGGTAATTCCACAAAATCCCAATAAACGGAAGTTCCTGATAAAGTCGGGTAGGTTGTATTGGCTAACATTCCGTGTAAAGCGTGGCCAAACTCATGAAATAGGGTAGTTACTTCGTTAAATGTTAACAAGGATGGTTTCGTTTCTGTTGCTTTTGTGAAATTGCAAACAATAGATATGTGTGGCCTTTCGTTTAGACGTTCTTTGATAAACTGTGATTTATAAGAAGTCATCCAAGCGCCATTTCGTTTGCCTTTCCTTGGAAAAAAATCAGCATAAAAAATGGCAACCAATTGATCGTCTATATCCTTTACTTCGTAGATATTTACTTCATCGTGGTATTTGTCAATTTCAAAAGTTTCCTCGAAAGTAATACCATATAGTTTTTGGGCTACTGTGAAGGCACCATCTAGTACTTTTTCTAGCTGAAAATAGGGTTTTAGTTTTTCGTCATCGAGATTAAAGAGTTCTTGTTTTAATTTCTCGGAGTAATAGGCTCCATCCCATTTTTGCAATTGCTCAATTCCGTCGCGTTTTTTGGCGAAAGCTGACAATTCGCCAAATTCTTTCATTGCGGCGGGCTTTGCTTTTTGCATTAGGTCGGTAGCGAATGTTTTTACTTTTTCTGGATTCTCAGCCATTCTTTCTTCAAGAACAAAGTGGGAGTGGCTGGCATAACCTAAAACTTGCGCTCTATCGAATCGCAATTTTGCAATTTTAAGGACATTTTCCTGATTGTCAAATTCGTTGTTTTGAAAGCCTTTGGCGCCAAAAGCGACAGCCATTTTTTTTCTGAGTTCACGGTTGTCAGCATAAGTGACAAAGGGAACATAACTAGGGTAATCTAAAGTAAAAATCCATCCGTCGCTTTCCTGACTCATGGCTAGTGATCGAGCTGCTTCGATGGTTCCTTCCGGTAAACCTGATAGGTCGTTCTCATTTATAATGTGCAATTGAAACCCTTGAGTTTCCGCTAAAACATTTTCGCCAAACTTAAGACTTGTCTTCGATAGTTCTTTGTCGATTTCTCGAAGAATGATTTTTTTGGCTTCGGGCAAATTGGCGCCGTTTCTGGAAAAACTTTTGTATTTTTTGTCTAAAAGTGTGGCTTTTTCTGGATTGAGGCTCAAGCTTTCTTTTTGTTCGTACACGGCTTTTACTTTGGCAAATAAATCAGCATTTAGCGTTATGTCGTTCCCGAATTCAGACAATAAAGGGGAAACTTCCTGAGCGATTTTCTGAATCTCGTCACTAGTTTCAGCCGAGTTCAGGTTGAAAAATATACTTGAAATGCGATCTAAGGCGTAGCCACTAAAATCTAAAGCTTCGATAGTATTCTCAAATGTGGGCTTGTCCTTGTTAGTTACAATGGCATCAATTTCGTTTTTTGCCAATGCAATTCCTTCTAGAAAAGCGGGAAGGAAATCTTCATTTTTAATCATTGAGAAGGGAGCCGTATCGTATTTAGTGTTGAATTTTGAAGTTAAGACTTTCATTGTATTGTAATTAGTTTTCATTAATTGAAACAAAATAATTTCAAACACAAATATAGCGATTTATAAAAAAATGAGATTAGAAAACAGGATGCATTTGCTACTTTAAATTTTAACTGTTATGTTATAAAAATGTTATTTATTGCCGATGGTATTTTAAAAAGCTTAAATTGTGAATTAAGCTTAGATTTAGAAATAACTAATCATAAACAACAGAAAATAATATACAATAGATGAACTATCAAATTATAATAAAGAGTGTATTTAACGTCAATGAAATTGAAGGATATTGGTCAGATGAAGACTATGTCCAATTATTAGAAAAGTTCAATTATCCAGATGCATCTGCGGCCGAGAAACAGAATTTAGGCGAATTGCTTTCCATGGCGATATCAGATTATGAACCCAAAGAGGCTGCTGTAATGGTGTTGGAATACAAATTGAGCGAAAAGTTAAATGATGGTCAAATCCAACAAATATCAAATGACATGTTAATTGACACCGTTTGTGAGGAATATCCGGAGATAGATATGCAGGCGGCTTTGTTTAGTACGAATCAATTGCTTTTTAAAGCCTTTAATGGAACCTTCCCAAACGCAAAAGCTTCGGTTATTCGTTTTTCTATGGAGCCAAATGATGTTGAAGAAGTGAAAAAATTAACAGCAGAAAATGTGCTGAAATTATTGAACAACGGACTTTCAGATAGAAATTTGGTTAAAAGATTGTTTGAAGATCAAATGACTCAAAACATCCCTTTCCCTGAAGCCGAAGATATAATCTGGGAACTAACTACGAGAGATAATGTCAATTATAGTTTAGTAACTTCTGAGAAGTGGTTGAGTAAGGAAGATTTTATAGCTTCTGAATTTGAAGGTATTCTTGAAGAAATTGAAGAAGAGGACTAATTTCGAATGAAAGATAAAAATTTTAATACATAAAAAAAGGCTTCCTCAATTGGAAGCCTTTTTTTATAAGGGGAGAGTTATTTTTTAAGTAAACTTTCTGAGGCAATAATTACGGACTCTTCTAAGCCTCTTTTATATTTGATTACCTTGTTTAGAATGGCTTTGTCGTGACTTCCGATTATTTGAGCTGCAAGGATTCCTGCATTTTTTGCGCCATTTAAGGCTACAGTAGCAACTGGAACTCCGCCCGGCATTTGAAGAATTGACAAAATGCTATCCCAGCCATCAATAGAATTGCTTGATTTGACGGGAACACCGATAACTGGAAGAGGGGACATAGATGCGACCATTCCAGGTAAATGTGCTGCGCCACCGGCACCGGCAATAATTACTGAAATGCCACGAAGGTGCGCGTTTTTACTGAAATCATATAGTTTGTCTGGGGTTCTGTGAGCCGAAACAATATCAATTTCTATTTCTATTCCAAACCCTTTTAGGACTTCGATGGCATCTTGCATGACAGGCATATCAGAAATGCTTCCCATTATTATAGCTATTTTACTCATTTTGTTATTATTTAAAGATTTAAAGATTTAAGAATTTAAAGATTTCAATTGAAGTTTGCTTTAAGACAAACCACCTTTTTCAATCATTTAATTTTTTTCAATCTTTCAATATATTTATGCAATTACTCTTATTGTATCTTTCACATCTTCGGCAATTTTTCTTGCCTCATTCATGTATTGGTTTACGATAGTCACATGTCCCATTTTACGAAAAGGACGTGTTTGTTTTTTACCGTAAATATGTGGAGTGACTCCATTCCATCCTAAAATAGTATGAATGTTTTTATAGACTACATTTCCAGAAAACCCTTCTGCACCTACCAAGTTAACCATAACAGCTGCGAGCTTACTTTCAGTATTTCCTAATGGAAGATCTAAGATTGCACGCAAATGATTTTCAAATTGAGAAGTATAACTTCCCTCTATGGAATAATGTCCTGAATTGTGTGGGCGGGGGGCTACTTCATTTATCAATATCTCATCGTCATCAGTTTGAAACATTTCGACCGCGAGTAATCCCACGTGATTGAACTTTTCAGAAACACCTAATGCAATTGCCCTAGCTTTATCGGCTACTTTGTCATCGATCCTAGCAGGGCAGATTACGTACTCCACCTGATTAGCTTCTGGATGAAACTCCATTTCCACTACTGGATAAGTCCTTATTTCTCCAGAAGGGTTTCGGCAAACAATAACCGCCAATTCGTTTTTAAAAGGAATCATTTCCTCAGCGATACACTCTACATTAGGTAGCTCGTCTAAATCAGAGATTTGTCTAATAATTTTGACCCCGTTGCCATCGTAACCAAATTCAGTGCATTTCCATACAAATGGAAGTTTTGTTTTAGAATCTAGAATGTCTACGATTAGACTTTTTAGATTGGTAAATCTGCCGTAAGGAGCAGTTGGTATATTGTGTTCAGTATAAAAATCTTTCTGAACTCCCTTGTTTTGTATCAATTTTAGTGTTTTGGGCGAAGGATACACTTTCAATCCTTCTTCTTCTAATTTTACCAAAGCGGCAAGATTCACCAATTCAATTTCAAAAGTCAATACATCTACTAGTTTCCCAAAATTATAGATGGTTTCAAAATCCATTAAATCCCCTTTGAAGAATTTGTCACAGGCGATTTTGCAAGGTGCTTCATCACTTGGATCGAGAACATAGGTTTGTATGTCAAATTTCCGAGTATCAAAAAGCATCATTTTACCC
>CALJVL010000031.1 GCA_937773775.1 uncultured Flavobacterium sp. | reverse complement strand
GATATGCCTTGTCGTCCGAAGCCAATTCTTTCACCACATCCATTTCGGTTTTGGCGTGTGAGAGCATATCCACAAAGTTATAAACTACCGTCACTAGGTCATTGTCCTTTAGTCCTTTGAAGTTGTCAACCAGTTTTTTTCCTGCTGTTAAGTTGGTTATTTTAAAATAATCTTGCTTTAGATTAAGCCCCAATCGTTTTAATTGCGCCAACAAAAACTCTGCTTCATATAGGTTTTTACCACCTTCTTCTGGATCATTTTTCCAATATTGAGGAAACTGCTTCTCCATTTCAAGTGGCGTTAAACCAGAGAAAATTGCGTTTCTGGCATATTGTGTTGCAGTAGGCAAAATGGCGTAGTAAGGAATTTCTTTTTCTAGTTTATAATAGTTGGCCACTTCGCTTTCAAAAACCTTCCATTGGTCATAACGCAAGTTATCGATGACTACAAAAAGAATGGGTTTGTCTTTTTTTACGATTTCAGGAACCACTAGTTCTCTAAATAAGGTATGGGACTGGACAGGTTTATCCGCTTTAGGTAAAAACCAATCCTCATAATTACGTTCAATAAATTTTCCGAACTGGGAATTAGCTTCCGCTTTTTGGGATTCCAGAATTTGAATCATCCCATGATCGTTGATGTTTTCTAGATTAAGTTCCCAGAAAATTAATTTTTTGTACAGTTCGACCCAGTCTTCATAGGAATTAACCATCGCCATATCCATCGAAATTTTCCTAAACTCTTTCTGGTAATCCAAAGTCGTTTTTTGCGAAATCAAACGGGAATGATCCAGATTCTTTTTCAAACTCAACAGAATCTGATTTGGATTGACTGGTTTAATCAAATAATCGGCAATCTTAGAGCCAATTGCTTCTTCCATGATGTATTCCTCCTCACTTTTAGTGATCATAATCATCGGAATGGCAGATTTTTTTTTCTTTCATTTCAGACAGGGTTTCCAGTCCACTTATGCCCGGCATGTTCTCGTCAAGAAATACGATGTCAAAATTTTCGCTTTCAAATATATCAATGGCATCTCGGCCATTATTGCAAGTGGTCACGCTGTAGTTTTTTTTCTCAAGGAATAGTATGTGTGGTTTTAGATAGTCAATCTCATCATCAACCCAAAGTATTTTTATTTTGTCCATATATCTGTGTAGTATAAAAGGAATTTATCAATTGCCAAATTACATCTTTTCAGGCTGCGTAGATACTAATTTTATGATAAAGTTCAACATTAGAGTTAAACTTCTGTAACGATAAAAAGCACTTTTTTATTTCGTTTCAATTATGATTCCTCTAGTGTTTGCACTGAAGCTTTTTAGTTTTTTTGACATTTCCTTCGCAAGAGCTGTGGTCGGGCAGTCAACTGTATCTTTTTCGTTAGAGCGAGTTTCTGTTTTTACGGAAATAGCTAGAAAACGAAAAAGTATGCCGTTTCCTCCCTTCACAAGCTGATTTGTGATTGGTGTTTTCCGTTGCTAAAGAACTTTTTGATTAATCCTGTCCAAATGCAAAAAACCATAAAACAATCCATTTTGTTAGTATTATTATTGGATTTCAAAAATATAGAATAAAATTAAGTAAAATAAATCCTATATTTGATGTGCTATCTGTGCAATAAAAAACGCGAAAATTGCGAAGAATTGAATTTGTTTTTAGCGTACCCAAAAAATGAAAGAATATTTTACTTTACAACTAAAAATGCTAAACAGACAATTAACCGAATGGGGGATAATGCCTGTTTTCGGATACTTTATTATTATTGCGGGCTTTATTGGAGTTTCAATTACATTATTTGAAAAAACGCAATACGCCGAATATGCTTTTATTTTGCTAGGTTTAAGTTTTGTAATAAAGCTAGCGGAAGCTAGTAGAAACGAATTTTTGAAGCTTTGCTATTCAAAAAGTGAATATATTAAGTTGAGAATTATTGAAAATTTTATTATTGCGACACCTTTTATTATCTTTTTGATATTTCAAGAAAAGTATTTGAGTTCATTTTTACTTTTACTTGCAACTGGTCTGTCAACGCTAATTGATTTAAATAAAAAACCAAACTTTGTTTTACCAACACCATTTAGTAAGCATCCTTTTGAATTTACGGTTGGTTTTAGAACAACTTATTTCTTGTATTTATTTGCCTATTTTTTGGCGTTCATGTCGATAAGTGTTAATAATTTTAATCTTGGTATTTTTTCTTTAATTGTTGCTTTATCGGGCTGCCTTACTTATTATGCAAATTCTGAAAAAGAGTTTTATGTTTGGATATTTTCACTGAGCCCAAAAGAGTTCTTGGTTTTCAAATTAAAAAATATTATCCAATATTCAACACTTTTGTGTTTACCAATTATAGTAAGTTTATCACTGTGTTTTTACACGAAAATTGATTTAATACTGGGCTTTCAATGTTTCGGATATTTATTTATTTTCACTACAATGTTAGCAAAATATTCCGTGTTTCCTGAAAAGCTAAACATTAGATTTGGAGTTGTATTTGCTTTTATTGTATGGCTTCCGCCGTTATTATTAATAATAATTCCCTATTTATACATTCAATCAACAAAAAAATTAAAAGAAATACTAAAATGATTACTATTGAAAACTTATCTAAATCCTTTGGAACAAAAATAGTTTTAGAGGACATCAATTTAAATCTAGAAAAAGGAAAGATATATTTAATTGTTGGAGAAAATGGTTCTGGAAAAACAACCTTATTTAAATGTATTTCGGGATTAGAAAAACATAAAGGAAGTGTTATATGTGAATATGGACAATTAAAAAACTTTTTAGGTTACCTTCAAACGGAGCCTTATTTTTTTTCAAAGATGACTGGCAAAGAATACCTTAAGTTATTATGTAATGCAAGAAATATAGAACATATAGATTTGCAAGAAAAGAATGTTTTTGATTTGCCATTAGATGAATATGCTGATAAATATTCCACCGGAATGAAAAAAAAGCTTGCGTTAACCGCTATTTTAATTCAAGAAAACATTTTTTTTATCCTCGATGAGTCATTTAACGGAGTAGATATTCAAAGTAATATTATAATCACTGAAATAATGCACAAATTAAAAGAAATACAAAAAACGATACTAATTTCATCTCACATTTTTTCAACATTAAGTGACACATGCGACGAGATATTCGTATTAAAAAACGGAAACATCAGAAAGCGGGTCATGAAAAATGAATTTAGTCTTTTAGAAAGCGAAATCAAAGAGTTTACTATTGGAAATAAAATAGATAGATTAAACCTTAAATGAAAAACAGCGTTGAATTGCTTAGGTTTTTACCACATACAAAATTATAAAAAAGGCAATTTATTTATAATTGTCGACATGCTTTTTCTGATAATTAGGTAGTTACTTTTAAACATAAAGTTTGTAATTCCACAAGATGAGGACTTGAGTGACAGTAAATCGGCGTAGCAATATAATAGAGTTTATAAAGCATGTGATTCCTTATTCTAAGAATCGACGAACTTTTTTAATAAACGAATCAATAATAAAAACCACAAATTCTTTTTTATGAAAATGCGCAAAAACGTTTACTTAGCACTAGCTATTCTACTTTTAATTTCTTTTATTGATTCTTTATTCTATACCGAAAGAACACACAAACTATTCTTTTGGGAAGTTGACATATGGGTTTACAGGCTTTTTAGATTAGGAATAGCCGTTTTGTTTATGAAATCGTACCTGGATATAAGAAGTGCCGAAAAGCTAAAAGAAGAATAAAAATACATTATTAAAGACGCTAGCTAACCAGGAAGAGCGTGGATGAATCCTCTCTTTCTTCTGGTTTAGGTTTTTAATTTTGTATTAATCGAAAAAGCCTCCTAATTTCTCAGGAAGCTTTTGCTATATCTTAATTAAAAATAGGTTACTACTCAAAAAAAATCTCTAGTTAACTTTTTTATTATAATTAACAAGTTAAGATTTCTGTAAGGTATCGAAAACAGCTTTCAAATCGGCTTTCAAATCATCTATATCCTCAAGTCCTACTGACAAACGAATTAAATCTTTAGTGACTCCAGAAACCAGTTGTTGCTCATCAGACAATTGTTGATGAGTCGTACTAGCGGGATGTATAACTAATGATTTTGTATCACCAATATTTGCCAGAAGTGAAAACAACTTTGTTTCATCGGCCACTTTCTTAGCAGCTTCAAATCCTCCTTTTAAACCAAAAGTCAACAATCCATTTTGACCTTTCGGCAAATAGTGTTGTGCCAAGTCGTAATATTTACTTGATTTTAAACCTGGATAGTTTACCCAAGCCACTTGCTCTTGACTTTCTAACCATTGAGATAAAGCCAAACCATTTTCACTGTGTTTTTGAACACGAACTGCTAATGTTTCAAGTCCTTGAATTATTTGAAAAGCGTTAAATGGACTTAGAGCAGCACCATAATCACGTAATCCTTCGATTCTAACTTTAGCAATAAAAGCGGCTGCACCTAATGCCTCGTGATATACCAATCCATGATACCCTTCATTTGGCTCTGTAAATTCAGGGAATTTTCCGCTACTCCAATCAAAAGTTCCAGCATCAATAACTGCTCCGCCTAATGAAGTTCCGTTTCCAGCGATATACTTAGTCAAAGAGTGAATTACAATGTTTGCTCCGTACTCAATAGGGTTTAATAAATAAGGCGAAGCTACAGTATTATCAACCATGAAAGGAACTTTGAAAGCTTTGGACTCCTCTGCAATAGCTTTTAAATCCAATACATCTAATTTGGGATTCCCTAAACTTTCTGCAAAAAATACTTTTGTGTTTTCTTTAGCTGCTTTTGTGAAATTTGTTGGATCCGACGGATCTACAAAAGTGGTAGTGATCCCTAACCTTGGCAAAGTATTATTCAAAAGATTAAAAGTGCCGCCATATAAACTGTTAGAAGCCACAATGTGATCCCCTGTTTTTAATAACACCAGCAGAGAAGTAGCAATTGCCGCTGTTCCTGAAGCTGTAACAACCGCTGCGATGCCTCCTTCAAGTGCGGCAAGACGTTGTTCTAAAATATCATTAGTTGGGTTATTTAATCTAGTGTAAATATACCCCGCTTCAGTAAGACCAAACAAATTGGCTGCATGCTCAGAGTTATCGAAAACGTATGAAGACGTTTGGTAAATAGGAACCGCTCTTGTCCCTCCATGTTTTGTTGTGTCGTGACCTGCATGCAAAGCGTTTGTTGCGAATTTTGGTGTGCTCATGTTTATTTAGATATTTAGTAAGCTGTGGATTACAGTTAAATTAATTTTAAAAGTGTTGATTTGGCTATCAAAGATAATTGTCTTGACTTACAGAATCCGAGTTTAATATTAAATTTTGTTGAAACCTCTGATTTATAACAAAATATATTAAAAACCACTAAATAAAAAGTAATCAAGAAGCCATATTTAGTAATTGAATCTAGGCTATAAAAAGTTAGTTGGAAAAAGCGTCGTTATGTAAGCACAAACAAAATTGATTTCCAACACATCCATTTATAAAAGAGTAGAGTTGAAGGAAATTCTGTTATAAGAAACTATGTTTTTGGTGCGAGATTATGAGCTGTAAATTGTTTTGAAATTATTTATTGAAATTGAACAAAATAGATCTAAATTGGTAATTTGAATAATTTGTAATAGCAATAACGAATGAATGTTTATCTAAACAAATTAAGAATAATATCGTCTTTTTTCAGTTTAGTGTAAAAACAGAGGTGTTTTATTATATTTTTATCTTTTATTAAATTGAGTAGTTATGAAATTAAAAAAAATAAATGGTTATTTTGGAATAGTAGTTTTGTTTTCAAGTACAGCTCTGATGGCGCAGCATACGGTAATTGACACCCCACCAGAAGTATCACCAATGCCAATGAAACCAGAAATGACTGAAATTTGGGAACTAGAAGTAAAAACAGTTACACCAGGAAAACAAGTAGGAGAGGCACCTTCGGACGCCATTATCTTATTTGACGGTAAAGACATGGATCAATGGGTAAGTCAAAATGATAATAGTAAACCTGCTGCTTGGAAAATTGTAGACAACGATTATATGGAAGTTGTCCCTGATACAGGAGGTATTCAAACTAAAATGCAGTTTGGCGACTGTCAGCTGCATATGGAATGGAGTGCACCGGATGTCGTTGTAGATGGTGGGCAATGGAGAGGGAATAGCGGTGTGTTTTTTCAAAACAGGTACGAGCTACAGGTATTAGATTCCTATAATAATAGAACGTATAGTAATGGGCAGGCAGGAAGTATCTACAAAGATCATCCCCCCCTAGTTAATGCAATGAAAACGCCTTTAGAATGGAATAGCTATGATGTTTTATATACCGCTCCACGTTTTAAAGCGAATGGATTGATTGATGCTCCAGCGAGAATTACTGTTTTTCATAATGGTGTTTTGGTACAAAATAATGTAACTATCAGCGGATTGACGCTTTATTCCGGGTTACATAATTATCCTTTCTCGCACGCAGAAGATGTGATTTCGTTACAAGAACATGGTTGCAAAACTCAATTTAGAAATATCTGGATAAGAAGATTATAAATAGCATATTTCTTTTCATAAAAAAGCCACTAGGTACGATACTTAGTGGTTTTTTTTGAATTAATTAACCTATAATAATCTTATTAAGTTCTTCTGTTATTGCCATCCACCACCAAGGGCTCTGTACAGTTGGATTACGGCCTTATATTGTTGGAATTTATTATCTACTAAACTTAATTGAGCATTTAAAGCAGCATCTTTAGCAGTTAATACTTCCAAGTAATTAGCTAAACCGTAGGTTAATAATTCTTCTGAGTAATTACTTGCTTTTATTAATGCGTCTGCCTGTTTTTCACGAATCGTAATTTTATAAGTTTCATTGTTGTATTGTGCTAACGCATCCGAAACTTCTTTGCCAGCCGTTAGTAATGTTTGCTCAAATTGTAAATAGGCTTTTTCCTGATTTACTTTGGCTATTTCAAACTTAGTTTTCACTTGTCTTTGATTAAAAAGGGGCTGAGTCAGTCCGGTAATAACATTGGCAAAAAGCGAATTGGCACTAAACCATTCTTTCAAGTCGATACTTTGAAGACCGCCGCTAGCGGTGACTCTTAAGCTTGGATAAAAACCACTTTTCGCAACGTTAGTCATTTCAAAGTTGGTAATTAAGTTGTATTCAGCGGCAATTACATCAGGTCTGTTTCGCAGTAAATTAGCAGGAACACCTAAAGTGATTGTGGGTTGCATATTTTGAGACTCAAAAGTAGAGCGTTTAATTTTTGCAGAAGGTTCAGCCAATAGTGTGCTTAGTGTATTTTCAAGAATAATCACACTATTTTTTAAATCGGCAATGATTATCTCTGTAGCGTATTTTTGTGCTTCTGTTTGTTTTACACCTACTTCAGTGACGTTACCCGCTTTTTTAAGCTCAATGATTGTTGTTACGCTTTCGTCTCTGTTGAGTAAGGTTTCTTCAGCCACTTTAATTTGTGCGTCTACTGCAAGTAATTGGAAATAGCTAGTCGCAATAGCTGAAATTAATTGTGTTTTTATCGCTTGATTAACCGCAGTAGTTTGTAAAAAGGCTGCATTAGTTGCTCTTTTGTTACTTCTTATTTTTCCCCAAATATCAGCTTCCCAAGAAAGGTTTCCTGACAATTGGTACTGATCTACGTCTAGAGTTTGCAAAAAAGTACCTGATTGGCTGTTTTTCGCAATGGTTTGATGCGTCCAGTCAGCTCCTACAGATAGGCTAGGGAAGTAGCCCGCTTTTCCCTGTTTCAGTGTAGCTTGTGCGGCAATAATATTTTGCATGGCGATGCGCACATCCAGATTGTTTTGCAATCCTTTTGAAATATATCCCTGTAAAAGTGGATCGGTAAAGACCTTGTCCCACGAAACATTTGCTAATGAAGTAGTGTCTGTTGACACCACTTCATTTCGATACAAGTTTTCTGTTTGTAATTCGGGACGTTCATATTCTTTGGCAACAAAACACGATTGTGTTAGCGTTGCTGTCACAGCTAATAATGTGACTCTGTATATTTTATTTTTCATTTTCTTTATCTAAAAATGTAACATCATTTTCTTGATTAGCTACTATTGGTGTACCGCTAATACGTTCTTGTAAGCCTTGAAAGATTACAAATAAAACAGGAATAACAAATATTCCTAAGATTGTACCCACTAACATTCCTCCTACAGCTCCTGTTCCTATGGAACGGTTACCTACAGCTCCTACCCCAGAAGCGAGCGCTAAGGGTAATAAACCAAATATAAAAGCTAATGAGGTCATTAAAATAGGTCGTAAACGAGCGCGTGCGCCTTGAATAGCTGCTTTTGTCAAATCCATGCCATTGCGTCGTCTTTGCAAGGCAAATTCTACAATCAAAATAGCATTCTTGGCGAGTAATCCAATAAGCATAATCAGGGCGACTTGAAAGTAGATGTTGTTTTCTAAGCCTGTGAGATAGACGAAACCAATAGCTCCAGCTACACCAACTGGCAATGAAAGTAGAATTGATAGTGGAACTAAATAACTTTCGTACTGAGCACTTAGTAGGAAGTAAACAAATATCAAACTTAATAAAAACACGCTAATTGCTTGGTTTCCTGCTATAATTTCTTCTCTAGTCAATCCAGAAAATTCATAGGTATAAGTTTTAGGTAAATGTTGTGCCGCAGTTTCCTGGACTGCTTTAATGGCATCACCACTACTAAAACCAGGATTTGATTTTCCGTTTACATTTACAGATTTTAACATATTGAAACGAGAAACAGCTTCAGGGCCGTAGATTCTTTCAAAGTCAACGAACTGACTTATTGCTACTTTTTCGCCAAGATTGTTAACTACATATATGTTGTTAACAGATGCAAGGTTAGCGCGATCTTCAGGTTTTGCCTGAATCATTACGCGGTATTGCTTACCAAACTTGTTAAAGTCTGTAGTATATAAGCCACCATAGTAACCTTGCATAGTATTAAATATCGTTGCAATTTCAACACCCGCATCCTTAGCTCTCTCGACATTAACGTCCATCTGATATTGAGGGAAATTTGGATTGAAATTAGTAATAGCATATTGTACCTCAGGTCGTTTCATTAATTCCCCAAGAAACTTATTACTTACGTTACTTACCGTTTGCCAGTCATCATTTCCTTTGTCTTCAATTTTTAATTCAAAACCATCAGTGGTACCTAGTCCTCTAATGCTTGGAGGTGTAAAAAATAATATCTTGGCATCTTTCATAGCTGCTGTTTTAGCAAATAATTGTTTTACCACAGCATCTACAGATTGACCATCTTCAGTTCGCTCCCCCCAATCTTTTAACTTAATTACGGAGAAAGAGTAAGAACCACCGTTGATATTATTCAGCAAACTGTATCCTACAATGTTTATTCGCGCTTCTACAAGATCCATTGACGCAATTATAGAATCTAATTCTTGTACTGTGTTTTGGGTATTTTCTAAAGTAGAACCTGGCGGTAGTGTTACATCGGCAAAAATGATTCCACGGTCTTCGTTAGGTATAAATCCAGAAGGTGTTATTTGGAAAAGAAATACGGAAATTCCAGAGAAGACAAAAAGCGCAACGACAACGATCCATTTTTTTCTAGTTAAGAATCCTAATGATTTTACGTACTTATCATTCATTCGATCAAAATTTGTATTGAAAGCAATGAAAAAGCGTTCTTTAAAATTGGCATTATGGTGCTTAGACTCGGCATGTGGTTTCAACAGTAACGCGCATAAAGCAGGACTTAAAGTCAATGCGTTTACCGCTGAAATCAAAATAGCAATAGCTAAAGTAACAGCGAACTGTTGGTAAAACACTCCAGCTGGTCCACCTAGAAAAGATACAGGAATGAATACAGCAGACATTACAAGCGTGATTGAGATAATAGCTCCCGAAATTTCGCTCATTGCTGAAAGAGTAGCTTCTTTGGCCGATTTTGTACCTTCATCTAATTTAGTATGTACGGCTTCGACGACAACAATAGCATCATCGACGACAATACCAATGGCCAAAATCATCGCAAATAACGTCAGCATATTGATGGAGAAACCAAATATTTGTAAGAAGAAAAAAGTACCTATAATCGCGACAGGTACTGCAATCGCCGGAATTAAAGTAGATTTAAAATCTTGCAAGAATAAATAAACTACTAAGAAAACTAATAAAAAGGCTTCAATCAAAGTATATATGACTTTATTAATTGATGCATCGAGGAAAGTTTTAGAGTTATAAGGTATAATATAATCGATTCCTGCGGGAAAATCAGGTTTAGACTCTTCTAAAATAGCCATGATTTCGGTAGTGATATCTTGAGCATTTGAACCAGAAGTTTGGAATACTCCCGCTACAACACCCTCTTTACCCATGGCAGTATTCTTAGTTCCGTAATTGAATGCCCCAAGTTCCACCTTTGCAACATCTTTAATTCTTAGAAAATTACCATTTCCGATAGATTTTATAATGATGTTTTCGTACTCTTTTGCTTCAGAAAGTCTTCCTTTATATTTAATTACATATTCATAAATACCTTTCGCATTTTGTCCAATTTTACCGGGAGCTGCCTCCACATTTTGTTCCTGCAAAGCAGCTTGAACATCTTTTGGTGCAATATTATAAAGAGCCATTTTTTCAGGATCAATCCATATTCTCATAGAATAATCCTTCGCACCAATAACGTTAACCTGACCGACTCCTTTTACACGTTGTAATTTTGGGACTAAGTTAATTTTGGCATAGTTCTGAATAAAAATTTCGTCATAGTCTTTATTGTTCGAATACAAAGCAAAGAACATCAACGCACTATTCTGACTCTTTATTGTAGTAACCCCTGTTTGTACAACCGATGATGGCAGTTTACTAGTAGCTCTTGCAACTCTGTTTTGAACGTTTACCGCAGCAATATCTGGATCTGTTCCCAACCCAAAATACACGGTAATATTTGCAGATCCGTCGTTTGCAGCTGTAGAAGTCATGTATCTCATACCTTCAACACCATTAATTTCCTCTTCTAGCGGAATGACTACACTATTTAAAACAGTTTCTGCGTTAGCACCAGTATAAGTTGCTGAAACCTGCACCGTAGGCGGAGCGATTGCAGGATACTCTTCTACTGGCAAGGACATCAATCCTAACACACCCAAAATGGTAATTATGATTGATATTACTGTGGAAAGTACGGGTCTCTCTATAAAAGTTTTTAACATTTTATTGTCTTTATGCGGTTATTTCTTTTGTTTATTGTTTTGCAGAAAGGGTAGCTGCTTTTTTTAATGTGTCTTGATTTGCTGCCACTTTCGGTATGATTTCTTCATCGTCTTTAAGCTTGGAGGCCCCTTCAACCACCACCACATCATCAATACTAAGACCACTTGTAACAATGAAATTCAACCCTGAAGTTCCATTGGTTTCGATAATTCTTGATTTCACTTTGTTTCCTTTTCCGACAACATAAACAATTTTCTTTCCCTGTATTTCAAAAACAGCTTTTTGCGGAAGTATAATTACGTTACTTTGTAAGATTGGCAAACGAATAATTCCACTACTGCCGCTTTTTAAAAGCCCTTGAGGGTTTTTGAAATCGGCTCTAAACTCAGTCGTCCCGGTAGTTGGATTCATCAATCCGCTCATAGTAGTGATTTTGCCTTTTTGATCGTATTCCGAATCATCAACTAAAATTAAAGTAACATCAGGAGTTGATTTTAGCTTATCAGCTGCAGTCGCTCCTTTAAATATTTTATTAAATGACAGTAATTGTTTTTCATTCATAGTAAAATAGGCCCGTATAATTTTAGTATCGGACACGGTTGTTAATGGCATATCGGTATTAGGATTCACTAAACTACCTTCTCTAAACGGAAGGCTTCCAATTACTCCGTTTACAGGAGAATGGATAGTTCCATAACCAATGTTTGCCATAATACTTCCGTAAGTGCTTTTAGCTTGAGCTAGATTTGCTTTTGCAGTTTCCAACTGCACCTGGCTGATAATGTTTCTTTCTACAAGAGGTTTCAATCGATCTACTTCAACTTGTGCCGCCTGAACCATCGCTTTTGAAGCTGAAGCATCTTGATTTAACATTTGTGTTTCTAATTTGAACAGCGCTTGACCTTTTTTTATCAGCTGTCCTTCTTCAATATAAATGTTTTGTATGAAACCATTGACTTTTGGTCGGATTTCTACATTTTGCTGACCTTCAATATTGGCAGTGAATTCCTCATATGTAGTGGCGTCTTCTGCAACTATTTTTTGAACTGCGAAAGATGATGGTCCTTGGGCTTGTTGCTCTTTCTTACCACAGGAAGAAACTAAAAGCAAAATAGCTATTATTGATAGTGAAATTTTTTTCATTTTGTTGAATTAGATGAATTTTTGTTGTTGTTTATTTCTATTTTTTTAAATCCGTTTATAGTTTTTTTAAGTGATTTCTCAACTATTTGTAAATGAGTATTGTACGAAACTATATTTGCTAGGCTGAGGTCTTCTTCAGCGCAGGACGCTGTTTTTTTACGGTAATCATGCATTTTATTTATCATAAAAACTTCTGCCTCTATCATTTTTAAATAATTAGATAATCTGTCACTTAATGGAGCAGAGTTAAAGTATTTTTTTCGGTCACCTGCAATCGTAAAATAATATATCTTTTCCATTTTAAGAAGCAAATTTATATTGGTTGATATAGAACTTTTACTTGCTGCTAGTTTTCCAACTATGTTTTCAAAGTTTAATCCTGACTTACATCCATCAATAATTAATAGCCCTATAATCCTTCCGGCTAAAGGCGGAATATTATATAAAGACTCAAAATGGATACCTAGTATTTCAATGATTTCCTCTCTTTCTTTTTGAAGATTGTCCATGAAAATTTTTTGCAAAGTTACGATTGGTTCGTAAAACACCGAACTAAACGAACTTAATATTATGTTAATTTTATCAGAATTACTGTTTTCTATATTTAATGTAAGAAAACAAATCACTTTGGACTGAAACAGCTATCAGATCCCCATTTTTATTAATAAGGTCTAAATTTGACTATATTTGTTGACCTAAAATAAAGTTATAGTGAGTCAAATCAATAAGCTAAAAATATTTAATGATCCCATTTATGGGTTTATAACCATCCCGAATGCATTAATTTACGACCTGATACAACAGCCTTATTTCCAGCGTTTAAGAAGGATTTCTCAAATGGGATTGTCTTACTTAGTGTATCCAGGAGCCAATCATACTCGTTTTCACCACGCTTTGGGCTGCATGCATTTGATGCAAAAGGCAGTGGAAGTGCTACGTTTTAAAGGGGTTTCTATCAGCTCTGAAGAAGAAAACGCATTATATATTGCGATTTTGTTGCACGACATAGGGCACGGACCATTTTCCCATGCGATGGAAAAAAGTATTGTGGAGGATGTACATCATGAGGAAATTTCGTTGTTGTTTATGCATCAATTGAATGTGGAATTTAATGGTCAGTTGAATTTAGCCATTCAGGTATTTGAAGGCGATTATCATAGAAAATTCATGTTGCAGCTTATTTCGAGTCAAATGGATATGGACCGAATGGATTATTTAAAACGGGATAGCTTCTATTCAGGCGTTGCGGAAGGAAATGTGAATTCGGAGCGATTAATCCAAATGATGAATGTGGTGGATAATGTTTTGGTCATTGAAGAAAAAGGAATTTATTCAGTTGAGAAATTCCTAATGTCCAGACGACTAATGTACTGGCAGGTTTATCTGCATAAAACTAGTTTGGTTGCAGAGTTAATTTTGACCAGAATATTAAAACGTGCCAAAGAACTTACATTAAAAGGAATGACTTTGCCTTGCAGTGATCCGCTACTGTTTTTTTTACAAAACAAAATTACACTAGCAACATTCGATACAGAGACTTTGGATTTGTTTTCCCAATTAGATGATTTTGATATTATTAGCGCTTTAAAGTCATGGCAACGCCATGACGATTTTATTTTATCGTCGTTAAGCAAGATGATCATCAATAGGGATTTATTGAAAATAAAATTGACTAGTGAAAAAGTGCCTGTGGAAGATTTACAGCCTTTGAGAGAACGTTTTGCGTCAGAAAATGACATAAGTATAGCGGAAACTAATTTTTTTATTTTTAAAGGAAAAATAAAAAATCAAGCTTATAGCAAGGTTCAGGAACCAATCCGAATTTTGAAAAAAGATAGGACTGTAGAGGACGTAATAGAATCTTCTGACCAGCTGAATTTAAAATCATTATCGAAATCTGTTACTAAACATTACATATGTTTCCCAAAACAACTACTAGAAATTAACATTTAAAATCAATTTTTTTATATTTTTGTCGGAATGAAATTTACAGCAGAACAAATAGCGGGAATTTTGGAAGGTGAGGTTGTTGGGAATCCCAATGCTGAAGTGCATGAGTTATCTAAAATCGAAGAAGGAAAAAAGGGTTCATTGACTTT
This sequence comes from uncultured Flavobacterium sp., assembly GCA_937773775.1. GTDB lineage: Bacteria > Bacteroidota > Bacteroidia > Flavobacteriales > Flavobacteriaceae > Flavobacterium. The sequence goes on along the minus strand of CALJVL010000031.1, from coordinate 10,069 downwards.
TTTATCGAATCCTAAATACAATGGCTTCATTTATAAAACAGAAGCTACCATAACGATAGTCAATAAAACCTTTGAAGCAGAAGCAGAAATAAAAACAACATTAATAAAAGTTGATGATGCCTATATGGCTTTTTCAAAATTACTAGAGTTTTATGATCATGCGAAGGGAAACAAAATCGGAATAGAACAGCCATCGGTTATTTCGGAAAACACTAAATATGGCAAAAATTTATATTTGGGCAGTTTTAGTTATGTAGGTTTAAATGTTGTGATTGGTGATGATGTTAAGATCTACCCTAATTGTTTTATTGGGGACAATGTTGTTATGGGTGATAATGTGATTGTTTTTGCAGGTGCAAAAGTATATTCAGAAACAGTGATTGGAAACAACTGCACCATTCATTCGGGTGCAATAATAGGTGCGGATGGTTTTGGTTTTGCGCCTAATACTGACGGGACATTTAAAAAAATACCCCAAATTGGAAACGTTATGATAGAGGATAATGTGGATATTGGTTCTTGCACTACAATAGATAGGGCAACAATGGGCTCTACCATTATAAGAAAAGGGGTAAAACTTGACAATCAAATTCAGATTGCCCATAATGTCGAAATAGGCGAGAATACAGTGATTGCTGCTCAAACGGGTATCGCTGGTTCCACTAAAATTGGTAAAAACGGCATGATCGGTGGACAAGTAGGAATTGCTGGGCATTTAATTATAGGAAATAATGTTCGAATTCAAGCGCAATCTGGTGTTGGCAGGAATATTAAAGATGATGAAATCTTGCAAGGAAGTCCAACATTTGGTTACAATGATTTTAGTAAATCATATGTGTACTTCAAAAACCTACCGAAAATTGTCGCAGACATAGAAGAATTAAAGAAACAAATATTAAAACAAAAAAAAAGGGAATAATGGTTAAACAGAAGACTATCAAGGCAGAAATCTCTCTTACTGGGGTCGGTTTACACACTGGTAAAGAGGTTGAAATGACTTTCAAGCCGGCTCCAATCAATAATGGATTCACTTTTGTTAGAGTAGACCTAGAGGGACAACCTGTTGTTGAAGCTGACGCGAATTATGTTGTTAATACACAAAGAGGAACCAATTTAGAAAAACTTGGAGTAAAAATCCAAACCCCAGAACATGTTTTGGCGGCATTAGTCGGTTGCGATTTGGACAATGTAATTATCGAGTTAAATGCTTCTGAGCTACCTATTATGGATGGTTCTTCTAAGTACTTTGTGGAAGCTCTCGAAAAAGCTGGAGTCGAAGAGCAGAACGCAAAACGAAAGGTCTATGTAGTAAAAGAAGTTATTTCTTTTACTGATGAAGAATCGGGCAGTGAAATATTGATTATGCCAAGCGAACATTATTGCGTTACTGCTATGGTTGATTTTGGTACTAAAATATTAGGTACTCAGAATGCCAATATGAAAAGCATTGCCGATTTTAAAACGGAAATATCTGAATCAAGAACCTTTAGTTTTTTACATGAACTCGAGGAATTGTTAGACAATGGTTTAATTAAAGGAGGCGACTTGAATAATGCCATCGTATATGTTGATAAAGAGATATCTGAATCTACAATGAAGAACTTGAAGAAGGCGTTCAGAAAAGACACCGTTAACGTAAAATCTAATGGAATATTAGACAACCTTACTTTGCATTATCCTAATGAAGCTGCTAGACACAAGTTACTTGATGTGGTTGGGGATTTAGCCTTGATTGGAACAAAAATACAAGGTAAAGTTATCGCTAACAAACCAGGTCATTTTGTTAATACTCAGTTTGCGAAGAAAATGGCAAAAATTATTAAAATAGAACAAAGAAATTATGTTCCAGTTTTTGACTTAAATATGGAGCCGTTGATGGACATTCACAAAATTATGTCAGTGCTTCCTCATAGACCCCCATTTTTGTTCATTGACAGAATTATAGAAATGTCTGAAAGTCATGTGGTGGGAATGAAAAATGTGACAATGAACGAAGGTTTCTTTGTAGGGCATTTTCCAGAAGCTCCAGTTATGCCTGGTGTTTTAATTGTTGAAGCTATGGCGCAAACAGGAGGGATATTAGTGTTAAGCACTGTTCCAGATCCAGAAAACTATTTGACTTACTTTATGAAAATAGACAGTGTCAAATTCAAACACAAAGTGTTACCTGGAGATACTTTGATATTCAAATGCGATTTAATCACTCCTATAAGACGAGGAATTTGTCATATGCAGGCCAACGCTTACGCGAATGGAAAGCTAGTTGCAGAAGCAGAATTGATGGCTCAAATTGCCAAAAAGCAATAAATTTAAGACTAGTGTAAGAAACACGAAATTTAACGTTCAAATTTTTTATCACGAATATAAAAAAAACATAAAAATAAGTAGATGAATCAACCCTTAGCATATGTTCATCCTGGCGCGAAAATAGCCAAAAATGTTGTCATTGAGCCTTTTACGACTATTCATAATAACGTAGTTATTGGCGATGGAACATGGATAGGTTCTAATGTTACCATTATGGAAGGCGCAAGAATTGGAAAAAATTGTAATATATTTCCTGGAGCAGTTATCTCTGCAATTCCACAAGATTTAAAGTTTGGTGGAGAGGAATCACTTGCTATCATTGGTGATAACTGTACCATCAGAGAGTGTGTTACAATCAACCGTGGTACGATAGCATCTGGTCAGACAACACTTGGAAAGAATTGTTTGGTTATGGCAACGGCGCATATTGCCCATGACTGTCATATCGGTGACAATGTCATTATTGTAAATGGTGTGGCCTTAGCAGGACATGTAACTGTTGGTAAATTTGCTGTTATTGGTGGATTGGCAGCAGTGCATCAGTTTATCCACATTGGTGACCATGCCATGATTTCTGGCGGTTCATTAGTTAGAAAGGACGTTCCCCCGTTCACAAAAGCGGCGAAAGAGCCTTTGTCTTATGTTGGGATTAATTCTGTAGGCCTAAGAAGAAGGGGTTTTACGACTGAAAAAATTAAAGAGGTTCAAGATATTTATAGAATCTTGTACCAAAAAAACTATAACACTACACAGGCAATAGGAATTATCGAAGCAGAGATGGAAGCAACTCCTGAGCGTGACGAAATACTGGATTTCATTAGAAATTCATCCAGAGGAGTTATGAAAGGATATACTGGAAATTATTAAAAAAATTAGTTGTTTGATTTATTATATATTAGACAAATAAACGAATCAACAAATAAACGAATCAATAAAAAAACAATAAAATGGCATCTACATCTGACATCAAAAATGGATTGTGCATTAAATATAATAATGACATCTACAAAATCATTGAATTTCTTCATGTTAAGCCAGGAAAAGGGCCTGCTTTTGTGAGGACGAAACTTAGAAGTTTAAGTAATGGAAAAGTATTGGATAATACCTTTTCAGCAGGACATAAAATTGAAGAAGTAAGAGTTGAAAACCATAAGTTTCAATATTTATATCCTGAAGGGGATGATTTTCATTTTATGAATACGGAAAACTTCGAGCAAATCTCTTTGAATAAAAATATTTTGGATTCACCGGATCTATTAAAAGAAGGAGAAACCGTAATGGTAAGTATCAATACAGAGACTGATTTGCCTTTATCAGTAGATATGCCGCCTTCTGTTATTCTCGAAGTAACATATGCTGAACCAGGAATTAAAGGAAATACTGCTACAAATGCCACAAAATCGGCAACTGTGGAAACGGGTGCTACCATAAACGTGCCTTTATTCATCAATGAAGGAGATAAAATAAAGATAGACACTGCGTCAGGTTCTTACATGGAACGCGTTAAAGAATAGCTTGCAATGGTCAGTATTCAGTTTACAATTAGACTGGATACTGATTATTGATCTATGAACACTAAATTTATGAAATTTAATAAAGTACATTCTTTACAAGAAATCGCAAATTTGCTTAAGTGCGAATCTATAGGCGATAAGAATTTTGAAATTTTAGGCATGAACGAAATTCATGTCGTAGAAAGAGGAGATATCGTTTTTGTCGATCATCCTAAATACTATGATAAAGCATTAAAATCAGCTGCAACAATCATTCTGATTAATAAAAAAGTAGCTTGTCCTGAGGGGAAAGCGCTTCTAATATCTGACGATCCTTTCAGGGACTTCAATAAGTTAACGAATCACTTCAAACCTTTTCAGCCCTGTAATGTATCAGTTTCTGCTTCAGCTATTGTGGGTCAAGGGACTGTAATACAGCCAAATACTTTCGTTGGAAACCACGTGGTTATTGGTAGGAACTGCATGATACATTCTAATGTTTCCATTTATGACCATACCGTAATTGGAGATAACGTAATTATTCACGCCGGTAGCATTTTAGGTGCTGATGCTTTTTATTATAAAAAGCGAGAGGACGGCTTTGATCAATTGCTTTCGGGTGGTAGGGTCGTTATAAAAGATAATGTAGGAATTGGTGCCCTTTGTACTATTGACAAAGGAGTTACTGGTGACACAATAATTGGTGAGGGGACAAAAATTGATAATCAGGTGCATGTAGGTCATGACACAGTGATAGGAAAAAAATGTTTGATAGCTTCCCAAACTGGTATTGCAGGTTGTGTAATTATTGAAGATGAAGTTACGATTTGGGGACAAGTCGGTACAGCAAGTGGAGTCACAATTGGAGAAAAAGCTATCATTCTTGGTCAAACAGGAGTTACAAAGTCAGTAGAAGGAGGTAAAAGTTATTTTGGAACCCCCATTGAAGAATCCAGAGAAAAGTTAAAGCAACTTGCCAATATTAAAAAAATTCCCGACATTTTAAATAAATTAAAAGAATTATGACAGCAAAAGAAATCGTTCAAGAATTCTACAAATCAGATGCTCTTTTAGACAGTGCCATTCTCAAGGAATTTTTACATCCTGATGTTATGGTAGATTGGAATAGTAGCAAGGGATTCATACAGTTGGATTTTGATTCTCTGGTGAATTTATCCGATGAACTAGCCAAAGCGTATGTTCGTTCTAAAATAAGAATAAGCCACATTATAGCAGAAAACGATATGATTACCGTGCGTTATGCCCATTTTGTAAAAACAGTAGAGAATCCAAGAGAAGAGATGTTGTTGGCGAATTTTATATCAATTTGGCAAATAAAAGACAATAAGTTACACAGAGGTTATCAAATGAGTCAAATATCCTAATATATTTTGATGGGAAAGCTCTCAAATAATTTTCAAATCCTTACTTTTGCAGCACAATTTTTAAAAATCACATAAAATATATATCATGAGTGTTTTAGTTAATAAAGATTCCAAAATTATTGTTCAAGGTTTTACAGGAAGCGAAGGAACTTTCCATGCTTCTCAAATGATCGAGTATGGTACTAATATTGTTGGTGGTGTAACTCCGGGAAAAGGGGGTACTACTCATCTAGATCGTCCAGTTTTCAATACGGTAAAAGACGCAGTTGAACAAGCTGGTGCTGACACAACTATTATTTTTGTACCACCTGCTTTTGCAGCTGATGCAATAATGGAAGCTGCAGACGCTGGAATAAAAGTGATTATAGCAATTACGGAAGGAATCCCTGTAGCTGATATGATTAAAGCAAATGCTTACGTAAAAGAAAGAAGCGCAAGGCTAATAGGCCCAAACTGCCCAGGTGTTATTACTCCAGGAGAGGCTAAAGTTGGTATCATGCCAGGTTTTGTTTTCAAAAAAGGAACTGTAGGTATCGTATCTAAATCTGGAACTTTGACTTACGAAGCAGCTGATCAAGTGGTAAAACAAGGATTAGGAATCACTACTGCTATCGGTATTGGTGGAGACCCAATCATTGGAACAACTACGAAAGAAGCAGTGGAATTGTTGATGAATGACCCGGAAACTGAATGTATCGTAATGATAGGTGAAATAGGTGGTCAATTAGAAGCTGATGCTGCACATTGGATTAAAGCAGATGGTAACCGCAAACCAGTTGTAGGTTTCATTGCAGGAGTTACTGCTCCAGCAGGAAGAACAATGGGGCATGCAGGTGCTATTGTAGGCGGATCTGACGATACGGCAGAAGCTAAAAAACAAATCATGAGAGAATGTGGAATACACGTTGTGGATTCTCCAGCTGAAATTGGTAAGAAAGTAAAAGAGGTTATTGGATAATTGAAAAATTATTAATGATTTCAATTCATTATAAAAATGCCTCACTGTTCTGTGAGGCATTTTATTTAAAATTAATACAAAAGAAAGATGTACAAAGAATTGAAAAAGTTTAAAGTAAGCGATAGCTTTACTTTTACAGCAGCTGATAGTTTAGAACAAGTTTGCAATGCTTCTGAAGGAAGTGGCGTGTTTTTGGTTTATGCAGTTGGGGATGAAAAAGAGTTGATCATGGTAGGTTCTACTGGAACTGTTCAAAATGACGGATCTTTGAAAATCAAAAATGGTGGTTTGAAAGAAAAAATTGTTGAAGGGCATCAATTTGCAAAAACAGGAAGAAAATATTCTTGGCCAGCACAAATGGCTAAAGAAGATATCAGTACTTTAGAAGTAGTGTGGTATGAAACATTCAACGATAAGTCGAAAGGGATCCCAACATTTGTAGAAGGACAAGTTTTACAAAACTTCTTAGATGAAAACGGAAGGCTACCAAAATGGAATGTTGCTTTCTAAAATAAAATAGTATTCTCGTTTGCAAACGATTTTAATATTGCGCTGCATTTTGTGGCGCTTTTTTTTGCTTTTTTTTTAATAAAAGAGAAATGATTTCATAAAGAATTAAGTACTTTTGCAACCATTATCACGAATCCTTTAATAGGATAGCAACCTGCAAAGACGAGCAAGGTGCTAAAACGATAAGCCAAACTCTTTGGAAAAAATGTTGTTTTACATTCCCATCCTTTTTAGCTGTAGTTTTTCCTTATAATTATTTCATTTTAAAACTGTTTTATGACTCATTTATTGAAAAAGAAAGGAAGTGCCTACGCTTTAATTCCCTTATTGATTTTTATTTTCACATTTTTAGGAGCTGGTATTTGGCTAAATGACTTTTATGCTTTGCCTGCTCCAGTTGCAGTGTTAATTGGTATTATTGCAGCTTTTTTGATGTTCAAGAGCTCAGCCGATGAAAAAGCCGCCACTTTGATAGCTGGCTGCGGAGAGAGTAAAATTATGACCATGTGTTTGATTTATCTTTTGGCTGGAGCATTCGCTGTTGTCAGTAAAGCAACGGGAGGTGTAGATGCAGTTGTAAACCTTGGCATCAATACTATTGACGTTGCTTACTTTCCATTAGGTATCTTTTTAATTGCTGCATTTCTCTCGACAGCTACGGGAACTTCTGTGGGTGCTATTGTTGCTATCGGCCCTATAGCGGTTAACCTAGCACATTCAAGTGGAGTTTCATTGCCTCTGATTGCAGGTGCCTTGCTGGGAGGCTCGATGCTAGGTGATAACCTTTCGATGATTTCGGACACAACAATTGCCGCTACTCAATCTCTAGGTTGTGAACTTAAAGATAAATTCAAAATAAATTTGTTCATTGCTTTTCCTGCTGCCATCATTACTATTTTAGTTTTCTTTTATTTGGGATTGAACTCAGATATCACGGCTGTCGCAATTCCTACGGGCGGTTTTGAATGGATAACAATTATTCCTTATGTTTTGGTTATTGTTCTCGCATTGGTTGGCGTTAATGTTTTTTCGACATTAATTATTGGAACTCTATTGGCTGGAGTGATTGGCTATTTTGGAAATCATTTTACACTGATGGTGTTTGCCCAAAAGATATATGAAGGATTTACGAGTATGACCGAAATATTTCTGTTGTCTATGCTGACTGGCGGTTTGGCTGCAATGGTTGATAAAGCGGGAGGAATTGATTATATACTGTATCAAATTAAGAAACGTATTAAAAGTAAAAAATCGGCGCAGGCGGGAATTGGAGCTTTGGTTGGTTTCACCAATGTGGCTATTGCCAATAATACAGTGTCAATTGTGATAACAGGCGGAATTGCCAAGGAAATCAATGATGAATATGCATTGAGTCCTAAAAAAAACAGCTGCAATACTTGATATCTTTTCCTGCGTTATTCAAGGAATTTTACCTTATGGGGCACAAGTATTGTTAATTCTAAGTTTTGCCGATGGTAAGCTTGATTTTATGGACCTACTCACAAATGCCTGGTACCATCTATTTTTATTAGTTTTTACCTTGGTTGCGATTTATAGTTCTTTCTGGGATAAATTAGTAAAACGATTTCTGGACATTTAAAATCTATTTTTTCAACAGCTCAAATAGTATGGTGCCATATTTTTATGTGGTGCTTTTTTTGTTTTTTATGCTTGCGCAATCTGTACTTTTAAAAGCCAAAATAAAAAAAGCTGACATAAAACAAGAGCGACTGTGCTCTGGCGTGATATCAGTCACTCTATGTATTTGTTTGCCTAAACGTTTTTATTCGGCGTAAGCGCCTGAAGAATAAGTCAATTCATAACTATGGGTATAGACTTCAAATACAATTCCAAACGGGTCTTCCACATAGCACATTTTAAAAGGTTTCTCCTTTGGATAGTATTCCCTGATTGGCATTCTTTGTTTACCGCCATGAGACACTATTTCAGCTACCAGTTCCTCGATATTTGGATCTTGAATACAGAAATGAAAAAGGCCGGTGTTGAAAGGATTAAACTCAGGGGCTTCTTTAACTCCGTTGGGAAAGGAAAACAACTCGATTCCGATTCCGTCTGATGTTGATAAGTGTGCAATTTCGAATTTCTCCCAATCTTCGCCAAAAACGTCAATACACATTTGTCCAATTGCGGTTTCCTTTTCTTTTTTTACTTGGGCTGGCTCCATAATTATGTACCATCCCATTACTTCTGAATAAAATTTTACGGCATCTTTAATATTTGGTACTGTAAGTCCGATGTGTGAAAATGATTTCGGATATTTTTTTATAGTTTCCATAAGTTATTATTTAAAACCAAATTTAATTTATATTTGTATAAATAGCAATAACTTACCTAAAAGTGTAATACTTACTAAAAAGAGTAAAATATTGATTTCCAATCATATAAATTTAAAATATGAGTATAAATAATTGTCCGCTGAATTACACTATGGGCTTAATCGGGACGAAATGGAAGCCTTTGGTTTTATTTCATTTGTTGGAAGGCCCTTTACGGTCTGGGATGTTACAAAAAAAAGTCCCTGAAATTTCCAATAAGATGTTCACGCAAACTGTGAGAGAATTAGAGAAGGATGGCCTTATTTCTAGAAAAGTTTTTCCAGTTGTTCCTCCTAAAGTCGAATATGAACTAAGCGACAGAGGACAGTCACTTGAAGATATTTTAAGGAGTTTAGACAAATGGGGTTCAGAAGATGATCAGAATTAATAAAACAAACTAAGTTTCAAAACCCTAGTCAATTTAGTTATTTGATTCTGATAATTACTGTTTGTCATCTGGTGTAAATAATTCACTAGTAATAAAAGAGGGGTTAAAACATAAAGTATATTAAAAATCATAATCCGATTCTTTGAATGACGTTGCAATTTAAATTCCGAGTGTTTTTTATTCAAAAGGTTTGGACCATTTGGTATCTACATAAACATTAGTTCCTGACAGTGTTTTAATAAAAGCTACAAGTGCATTAACTTCTGGAACTGTTAGGTTTAAACTTTGCCCAAACCCATTAGGTCTTAATCTTGGATCTAAATTTGTATTTACTGGAGCTAAGTTGATACTTCCATAGTGGCCAATAACAGTTTGTATCATTGCTAAGTTTCCGGCATGCATAAATGAGCCATTAGAACTTCCGTCTGGTTTAACTAAATCTCTCAATGATGGAGCTCTTGTGTTTGTTATGTCAATCCCAGTTCCATTTAAAACACCTATAATACCATTGTTTCTTGTATTCGGATCAATATCAAATTCAGGAGCGGCGTGGCAAGCAGCACACCTACTCCTCCAGATGTTCTATTTCCTGTTCCGTCAAAAACCGGTGGAGCTAAAAACAAATTTTTACCTTGATTCTCTTGTGCCGTAAAGTTAGCAAATGCTTGACCGTCATTCGCAACTAATGCTCT
>CALJVL010000030.1 GCA_937773775.1 uncultured Flavobacterium sp. | reverse complement strand
TTTTAAGCATGTTATCAAAATTAATCCGACCAATAAACATACTTGAGATTGGTACTTTCACTGGCTATTCGGCTTTGTGCTTGTGTGAAGGAATGCAAGAAAACGGAATACTACACACCATCGACATCAAAGAAGAGCTAGTTGATTTCCAGCGTAAACATTTTGACAAATCCTCTTGGGGGAAACAAATTGTACAGCATCTTGGGGAAGCAACAGAAATAATCCCAAATTTGGATGTTACATTTGATTTGGTTTTCATAGATGCAGATAAGGAGAACTATATTAACTATTTTGAGATAATAGTGCCTAAAATGAATAAAGGGGGCGTAATCCTATCTGATAACGTGCTGTGGAGTGGAAAAGTGCTGGAGCCATTAAATCCTAAAGACATCAGCACGAAAATACTTTTAGACTATAATAACTTATTGATAAATGACCCAAGGGTAGAAACTGTTTTATTGCCCATTCGTGATGGATTAACCGTCAGCCGAGTTCTGTAGAATCAACAGTATTGATTAGATTTAAAATAGCCTGGATGGGGGATGAAAATTCTACTAGTTCCAATGCAAATTCCCTAAAAAAAAAGAGCTCCCAACGGAAGCTCTTTTTTTTTGATCTTGAGGAAACTACTTTCAATCATACTATTAAAATAGAATGTAAGAATAGCTTTTTAAAACTTTAGAGGGAAATACTTTTTTTGTACGGCTTGATGTAATTTAAAAAATATAAATCCTGAAAAGACACCAAACAGATAGCCGGACAATATATCAACCGGGTAATGCAACCCCAGATAAATTCTGCTGTAGGCAAAGATTAACGGCCACAGAAAGAGTATGTAAAAATATTTAAAATAGCGATTTAAATTAAAATATAAAAAAGTAACCACTGCCATAGAGTTTGCGGCATGACCAGAAAAGAAACTGTAGGAACCCCTGAATTGGACTACTCTAATTAAAGAATTTACTTCTGGGTTATCACAAGGGCGATGTCTTTGAAAACCATTTTTGAATAAGTTGGTAACTTGATCTGTAAACGTAATTAAAAGCGCGACAAACAAAAGCAAATACAGGCTTTGCTTTGTGCCTAATTTTTTAAAAATAAGGTATAATAACAGCAAAAATAAAGGCAACCAATTGAGCTGATTAGTAATCATCAACCAAAGCCCATCATATTGTACAGACCCCAAATTATTTAGATATATGAGCAAATCGGTATCTAGCGACAGTATTTTTTCTATCATTATTTTTGACGTTTCACTGGTCCTGTAGCATCTTCAATGTCTTCTTTAACCTTATTCGCTTGCGTTACCGTGTCTCCTAATAGGTCCTCTTTGGCCTTGCTGATTTGGGAATTTATGTTCCCAGTCATATCTGACAATGACTTTTGATCAAGACCATTGGACTCAATTCCTTTCTGAATTTCACTTTTTATATCGTTAGTCGCATTTTTTAGTTGCGCCATGGCCTTACCCATAGTCCGTGCCATCTCCGGTACTTTGTCAGAACCAAAAAGCATGAGTACAATAAACATAATGAAAACTAACTCCCCTCCTCCAATGCCAAACATATTTCTAATTTTTTTATTACAGCAAAGATATCAAATTTTCAATTCTTGCCTTTTAAATTTTTCATAAAAAAAAGACTCTTAAAAGAGTCTTTTTTTTATCTGTTACTTAATCAAATTTAGTTTTTAGCTTTTCTTTTGGCCAAGTATTATTAGTCACATCAATATCTGCCGTTTCCAATTTTGGGTCAATTTGAATTTTTTTGATTGCTTTTTCAGTAGCATATACTTTCTTAGCGCTATCATTACTTTTTCTCCAGATTTGTGCTGGGTATTTAAAATTATCCACTGTGTCGTCTTCATAAGTGATTTCAACAAGAATTGGCATTATCATACCACCTGGTTTATTGAACTCCACTTCATAGAAGTATTTTGGTGATTTTAAAGCTCCTTTTTCTTCTGCAGTAAGAGCACTTACATAATCCGAAAGCAATTTTACATCCTCGATTTTTAATGCTTTCTTTTGATTTGCTTTTAACTCCGAGTTACTTTCTTCTATCAAATATACAAACGGGCCTCTATCAAGTCCGAAACGTCCTTTTCTTACTTTTGCATCTTTAAGCGCTACAGTTGGTGTTTCAGAAATATAATATTGTTTAACCTCTTTAATACCGATGTCTACAAAATCAGTTGAGTAAAACCAGCCTCTAAAGAACCAGTCCAGATCTACTGCCGACGCATCTTCCATAGTTCTGAAAAAATCTTCTGGAGTTGGGTGCTTGAACTTCCAACGGTTAGAATACACTTTAAAAGCATAATCGAATAACTCTCTACCCATAATGGTTTCTCTCAAGATATTAAGTCCTGTTGCCGGTTTCCCGTATGCATTATTACCAAATTGAATAATATTTTCAGAGTTAGACATTATAGGTTCTAGGAATTTTTGATCTCCACTCATATAAGGAACAATGTTTTTCGCAGGACCACGTCTAGAAGGAAAGTCTGTACCTAATTCCTGTTCAGCCATAAACTCCATAAAAGAGTTTAAGCCTTCATCCATCCAAGTCCATTGACGCTCATCAGAATTCACAATCATTGGGAAAAAGTTGTGTCCTACTTCATGTATAACAACTCCCATCATTCCGTTTTTAACTTGCTCACTGGTCACTCCATTTGCATCTGGACGTCCAAAATTCCAACAGATCATAGGATACTCCATTCCTTGATCTTCTGCCGATACAGATACCGCTTTTGGATAAGGATAATCAAATGTATGGGAAGAATAACTTTTTAAAGTATGTGCAACAGTCATTGTAGAGGTTTCTCCCCAAAGCGGATTTGCCTCTTTCGGATAAACTGAAGCCGCCATTACTATTTTATCGCTTAATTGTACTGCCATTGCATCATAGATGAATTTTCTAGATGTAGCAATTCCAAAATCTCTAACATTTTTAGCGCTAAATTTCCATGTTTTCTTCTTGTCAGAGAAGCCTTTTTCACTGGCTTCAGCCTCAGCTTGAGTAACAATCACAACTGGCTTATCGAATGATTTCTGCGCCAGTTCATACCTTTTCACTTGTGCCGGAGTGAAAACTTCACTTTTATTCATTAACTCCCCTGTTGCCTCCATAACGTGATCAGCAGGAACAGTGATATTTACGTCAAAATCTCCGAAAGGCAGAGCAAACTCTCCACTTCCCCAAAACTGCATGTTTTGCCATCCTTCCACATCATTGTAAACAGCCATTCTAGGATAGAATTGAGCAATTACATACAATCTATTTCCCTCTTTTTCAAAAAACTCGTAACCAGAACGACCTCCGTCTTTTTGATAATCATTGATGTTGTACGACCATTTGATAGAAAATGATATTGTTGAATTTGGTTTCATTGGAGAAGCCAAATTGATTCTCATCATGGTGTGGTTTACTATATAGGACATGGCTTTGCCATTAGCGTCTTTTACATACTTTAGATTAAACCCACGATCCAATCCTTTTTCTAAAAATTTGTTAGCAAAAGTTGATGCTGGATAAGTCTGATCCATTTTATCGCTTTCTGCCAGCGGAGACTCAGAATCTTCCGAAGCTTGATTTTGATCCAATTGTATCCATAAATACTCAAGGCTATCTGGTGAGTTATTGTAATATGTAATAGTTTCAGAACCGCTCAACTTTGCTTTTTTATCATCCAACTCTATATCAATTTTATAGTCAGCTTGTTGTTGATAATAAGCAGGACCCGGGGCACCAGATGCCGTACGAAACATATTGGGCGTCGCCAATAAGTCATACATCTGACTAAACTTATTGGTGTCGTAGGAACCTTGTTGTTTTGAGGTTACGGTTGATGTTTTTTCTTGCGCAAATAAAGCTACTGGAAGAATAAAAAATAATATGATTTTTTTCATAGGTAGGATTAAAATAATTAAGACGTGAAAATACTGTTTTTTAACAAAGCACCATTCTTTAATCAGAATTTTAACATATGCTTAGTGGAAGATTCCGTGAAAAGAAAACTTTGCTTCTCTCCCAAAATGGTGAAATGTGCAATGTTTTGCTGTTCTAAATTCCAATCAATTAAAATAGAATTATAGGTTTCCAGCGAGCTGATTTTGGAGACTCCATTAATACTTAAATAACAAACAAGAACGTCCCCTTCCAGTTCTTTACTCAAAAAGTTCATCGTGCTGGATTTTCCATTTACCTTAATCGAAAGTTTTTCAGCAAGGTATTTTTTCAGCAAAACCATTTCTGCAGGTGATTCTGTCTGCGTTCCTAGATGCAGTTTTTTATTGTATTTTTTCTCAAGCGCTTTGTCTAGGTCATCCACAAAAATTCTAGCTGTAATTTGAAGCATTTTTTTTTTCGGGTGCATAATTTACTTGATAAATACCCATATAAAATTTATGAACACTGAAAGAGGTCAATGTCACAAAAAAGATTGCTAAAAATAAATAGAAGATCGTTTTTTTCATTCTTCAAAAGTAGTAATTCTTTTGTACTCCTTGTTTTTTGAAATGAGGAAATCTATAAGTTGAAACTCATCAGTTGGAGCCATTAGAGTTCTGGATTTTGTGTCATTCTCGCAAAAAACAAGAAAAAGCTTAATCTCATCATCTTTTAATTGTAAAGTATTAGCAAAAAAAGCATAATTCACTCTTTCCAAGGCGAGCTCTGAAAAACTAGTATCCTTGTAGAAGTCGACTTTTTCAGGATTATTTTTTCTAAGCATTTTCAAAACATCTTTATAAATGCGCACGAAATTCATCCCCATTTCAATACTCCCGTCTCGTGGCATAGTTCTGTTTTTTGGTGAAGATTGTTCATCATCAAAAAACTGCATATCAACATATTTCTGGGTACCACCCGATATTGGATTTACCTCTTTTTTTGCTAGAATTAGCACCTCAGCTAACTCATTGGTAAAAACATCCATTTCTACAACAAATTCAGGAACAATAAACTCTTTTTCCGAAAGAATGACCCTCTTGGATTTAAAGGTCAAACTTGAAAAAACCAAGGTATCATTAAGTTTAGCGATAATCTTAAAAAAGCCATAACTATTGACAATTACACCTGTTTTAGAATTTACATTGAATACAATCACGTTTTCCACCGGTACCAAATCATTTCTAACTTGTCCTTTTAACAGTGTTGGTGAATCAATTTGGCTAAAGCAAAATTGGCTAAACAGACTCACGAGTACTATTACTATTTTAGTTTTCATTTGCTATGGTTTTAATATATTTTTTAGCTAAAGTAATGATCAGAAACATGGATAGTGTCTTGTTTTTAGCATTTAAAGCTGCAACAAAATCCATGTCTTCAATGCAATAATATTGAAACCCTCTGATGTAATCTTGCGGTATTTTGAGCGTTTGGACGTAGTACTTGTCTTCAAAAACATACTTTAGTCTATTCATAAGTTGCTCTTTATATTCCACTGCAACTTCTTTTTTAAGCATAGAGGTTCGTCCAGACATCCAATTCAAAGGTCTATCCAACAAACCAGACCTTGCTGTATGTAATTTCCTTGCGGCAGGAGTGTACTTTTTTTGTCCGATAGGTACAATTCCCAAATTTACAGCACTGATTTTTGAATTCTCATTTACAATCACTTCTTCTAGCTCAATACTATTAGAAGTCATCTGAAAATCAATAACTCCTAGAGCCAAATCACCTCTGGTTAACCTCTTATGTAAAGTTACAAGATTTACAGCAGAAATAATCAAAACATCTCCCTCTTTTGCCAAAATTGAAAACATTCCGTTTTTATCTGAACTTGCCGCTTTTTCATTGAAAGTATTCACGATGTTTATTCCTTCGACGGCAATTGAATCGATAATTATTTTTCCTTGTATTTTCTTTTCACCAAAAGTTTGACCAAAAGTAATCTGAGAAAGTAGTGTCAAAAAAAAGAGGAAAGTATTATTCGTTTTCACAAGCGATGATTTCATTATATTTTGTAGCTAGCTCTGCTAATAAGAATTCAGTCGATATTAAATTTTTAGAACTTAAAATATTAGTGAACTTTTCATTTTCAACAACATAATATTTAAACCCTTCTACATAGCCCGATGGGATTTTAAGCTTTTCTACAAAAAATTTATCTTTAAAAAGAGTAGCTAGCAATTTTAAATTTAACTCTTTTCTTTCTAAAAATACTTCCTTCTTAAGTTTTTTTGTTCTTCCATTTATCATGTTAATCAAAGGATCTAAAGGCATAGACCCACCAATTAGCCCTAATAACATTATAGGTTTAAAATCACCTGCCGTTTTTAATCTTCTTTCAGCTGCCGTGTATCTTTTTTGGCCAAAAGGAATGATTCCTAGATTTTCCGCTGTAATGCGAGAATATTCAATTATCAACACTTTTTTAAGAGCAAAATTTTCAATATCCATTTTTATCAAAACAACTACCTTTAAAAAATCCTGCTTATTTAATTCTTTATAAAATGTTATAAGATTTACAGCAGAAATAACCAAAACATCTCCCTCTTTTGCAAAAATTGAAAACATTCCGTTTTTATCTGAACTTACCGCTTTTTCATTAGAAGTGTTCACGATATTTACTCCTTCGACAGCGATTGAGTCGACAATTATCTTTCCATAAATCTCACTTTCACTAAAAGTTTGACCAAAAGTAATCTGAGAAAGTAGTATCAAAAAAAAGAGGAAAGTATTATTCGTTTTCACAAGCGATGATTTCATTATATTTTGTGGCCAGCTCTGCTAACAGGAATTCAGTCGATATTAAATTTTTAGAACTTAAAATTTTAGTAAACTTTTCATTTTCGACAGCGTAATATTCAAATCCTTTCACGTAAGCCAAAGGTATATTTAACTTGTTTACGAAGTGATTTTCGTCAAATATATTATCTAACATTGCCAAATAAGTTTCTTTCCTTTCTACTACGAGTTCTTTTTTAAGCATAGCAGTTCTTCCAGAAATGAAATTCAGCACAGGATCAAGTCCCATCGGATTCAATCTACCTGAACTTGCAGTTGCATATTTTCGCTCTGCCGCTGTATACGATTTCTGATTTGAAGGAATGATTCCTAAGGAAACCGCATTTATATTGTTATACCGCCTAATCACAACTTCGTTCAGTTGATTCATTATGGGCTCCATTTGTACCGAAAATAATTTTTCTCCAAAATCATCGACAGTCAGAACAATCCGAGTTCCCCTAAATTGCGCTGCCGAAAACAGTAGAGTATCCCCAACAGTTGCTAGTACTGAAAAATAGCCCCCGTCATCAGTCATCTCTGCTTGTTCCGTTTTTAAGTTTATCACATAGAAACCTTCTGGAGTTCCAAAATCGGTCCTCACTTTTCCACTTAATTTTCTCGGAATCGCTGTTTGTGCCAATGCTGCAGCGGCAAATAATACAAAAAAGACACAACTAAATTTACCCATCTACATCGTAATTACATTTAATTATTCATTAGTTGTAAAATTATCCTAAGCCTTTCTAAATTAACTACTAAGGACTTGGTAAAAAAATGTTAATAAAAAACAAGCCAAAAAACAAGCCTGATTTTATACCTTTAACTGATAAATTTCAAAGAAAAAAAATGAAAAACATAATCATAGCAAGTACGTCAACACTGCACGGGGCCGGATATTTAGAATACCTCTTACCTGAATTGAGTAAGCATTTCGAAGACTGCAAAACCGTTCTTTTCATCCCGTACGCAAGACCTAGTGGCTTATCCCATGAAGAGTATACATCCAAAGCTTCTTTAGCTTTCGCTAAAATAAACATAAGTGTAAAAGGCATTCATGAATTTAAAGACCCAGTTTCAGCGATTGAAAACGCAGACGGAATATTTACCGGAGGCGGTAATACCTTTGTATTAGTGAATGAATTATACCGAAACAACATCATGACCGCACTTGGTCAAGCCATTAAAAAAGGAATCCCGTATTTAGGTACAAGTGCAGGGAGCGTAATTTGTGGCTTAAGCATGCAAAACACAAACGATATGCCTATCCTTTATCCGCCAAGTTTTCAAACCACAGGATTAATCCCATTTAACATAAATGCACATTATTCAGATCCTGACTTAGAGTCTAAACATATGGGGGAGACTAGAGAAACGAGAATAAAAGAATTTCACGCCTTCAACACAATTCCAGTTTTAGGATTAAGAGAAGGAAGCTGGCTGGACGTAAAAGGCTCTACAATACTTTTAAAAGGGAATTTATCGGCTCGGCTTTTTAGGCAAAATCAAGTTGCTGAGGAAATTGAGAAGGGAACAAACCTGAGTTATATCAAATAAAAAAGCCGAAACATAAATGTTTCGGCTTTGAAGAGCGAAAGACGAGGCTCGAACTCGCGACAACCAGCTTGGAAGGCTGGAGCTCTACCAACTGAGCTACTTTCGCATTAACAGGATGCAAAGATAGAAAATAATCTATCCAACGCAAGTTTTTCTTTTAATAAAAAAAAGGATATCTGAAAAAGGATGCTTCAATCTTTTTTAAAGTTAAAATAAAAAAGCCAAAACATAAATGTTTTGGCTTTAAAGAGCGAAAGACGAGGCTCGAACTCGCGACAACCAGCTTGGAAGGCTGGAGCTCTACCAACTGAGCTACTTTCGCATTACTGACTGCAAATATAAATAATAAGTTGGCTTTGAAACAAGTTTTTTACCCTAAAACTTTATGATAAACCAAGGTTTAATTCTAACCGTTTTAAAATTAAATTGTTACAGCTTTACTATTTTATACCAAATCTCGATTCCATAGAGAAAAGGAAGCCTTAAGTGAGCTATCGCTTATGACAGCGAATTCTTTAAACAAAGAGAATCTTATTATTAGTTGTCATTTAAAATGCGACGATCTAGATACAGCTCCGCATTTGGGAGTTAATAAAAGCAACTATTACAATTAAGGCTAGGTGTAAGGAATTAAATTACGCCACAAAAACAAAACATCTACTTAAAAGGGAAAAATGAAGGCCAAGAGACAATAGTATCCCAAACAATACCGAAAAAATCATTAGATTGTTTTACACAAAACTAAAAAAGCCACTAGTTAAAATCGTTAATGAACAATTTTGAATAATGCCTTTTTCTCTTAAAACTATTAAATTCTGAACGCCTTTCTGAGCATCCTCTAAATATTCAAAACTTTTCTTTTTTAAGACACTAATTTAGAAGCCACTTTGTAGGCATCTGAAGGATAGTAAATAAACAAACACGACTTATCCTTGATCGTTTGTATTATCTTATCCGTTAATTCTACAGGAATCGCTGGACAACCTAAACTTCTTCCTAACCTTTCATGATTCTGGATAAATGAATCAGATACATAGTCCGCTCCATGAATAACAACGGCTCTTTGTCTAGCATTACTATTTATACCTTTTTCTAAGCCATCTAATCTTAGAGACTTTCCGTGTTTCCCACTGTAGATTTCTCCTGTGGCATAGAATCCAAGACTACTTTTAAAAGATTGGGCTGCATTTGAAAAACTGTTTGCAAATTCATTCCCCGTATTTCTTCCATGAGCAACTAGAGAATTGTATAAAATTGTATTTGTCGTCAAGTCTATAACCCAAGGTCTTTTGGAATTAGACGACATGCTAAAATCAATCAGTGTCAATATGTTTTTACTAATTAAACCCTTTTCTTTTAGAAGATAAAAGCCCTTTAAGGCTTCTGTGAAACTTTCTACTTTAGGCAAGGCAAATTGATTGGAGTTCAAACTATTATAAACAGTTTCCTCTTTCGTTTCAGAACTTGTTTTTACTACTTTAGCAATTTCAATTTCCTTTAGAATATTAGGTTCAGAAAATAATAACTTACTTGCAGAGAACGAAAAAATAATAATAACAGTGCGAGGTAGATCTTGCACATCATTGTTTTTAAGTAATTTGGGCGCGCAAAAAGTATGGAAAAGATCCTTCATCAAACACAAGAAATGAAATTTTAAGGTATTTTTAACGATTTTTAATGTAAGTTTAACTAAAAAAAACTGACAAACTTTTGTTTTTATGTTAATAATACTATTTTTGTAAGACCGAAATCACGATAACAGATGAAGTTCCACCACTTTCTTTTAACTTTTTTCATCTTTTTTAGTCTAACCAGCTATTGTCAGAAAAAAGTCCTTTTTGCAAAATCTACAACAAATGAAATCACTATAGACGGTAAAATAAATGAAGATGCCTGGAGCTTAGATACAGAAATAGCTTCAAATTTTGTGATGTTTGAGCCCGACAACGGAAAGCCAATCGGTATAGATAAAAGGACAGAAGTAAAGGTGTTATATGACAATGATGCAGTTTATATTTCAGCACTATTATACGATAATGAGCCTGATAAAATTCAAAAAGAAATCACCAATCGGGATGTTTTTGGAGTTTCCGATCATTTTTCAGTTTCAATCAATGGGTTTAATGATGGTCAACAAGATTATAGTTTTTACGTAAGTGCCGCAGGAGTTCAAATGGACTGTGTGGCGACAAAGGACGGAGAAGATTACACATGGGATGGTATTTGGGACAGCAAAGTTTCTATAACTGATTTCGGCTGGGTGGTGGAAATGAGAATTCCCTATGCTGCCTTGCGCTTCTCTAAAGTCCAAAAACAAACCTGGGGCTTGAATTTTATGCGTGAGATAAAACGCGATGTACAAAAATACACTTGGAACCTTGTTGATACTAAGATCGGATCCATTACTGCGCAATCAGGAATTCTTAAAGGAATAGAAAACATAAATACACCTACTCGCCTCTTCTTTATCCCGTACACTTCTTTCTATTATCAAAATAATGAATTGGGTTCTGACAAAACTTTCAAAGCTGGACTTGATATTAAATATGGGATTAATGATGCGTTTACATTAGACGCCATACTAGTACCTGATTTCGGACAAACAAAATTTGATAATGCCATTTTAAATCTGGAGCCATTTGAACAACAATTCGATGAAAACAGGCCTTTCTTTACCGAAGGAACTAATTTATTTAACATAGGTAATCTCTTTTACTCTCGAAGAATAGGTGGCTTACCTATTTCCGTGCCTGAAACTGCAGCCAATGAAGAAATCACAAACTATCCTGGTACCGTTGACTTACTTAATGCTATAAAAGTATCTGGACGAACAGAAGCTGGATTAGGAGTTGGTTTCTTGAATGCCATCACAAAAAAAACCTATGCAACAATTAGGGATACCGAAACGGACGAATACCGTAAAGAAGTTATAGAACCATTGACAAACTATAATGTGTTGGTTTTTGACCAACGTTTTAATCAAAACTCATCAGTTTCTTTCGTGAACACAAATACAATACGAAATGGAAGATTTAGGGATGCAAATGTTTCCGCCGCCCTGTTTGACTTGAGCACAAAAGCAAATTCCTATAATTTATATGGTGACATCAAATACAGCGCTGTTAATGATATTGAAGATTATAACGGCATCAAAACCTCATTGAATTTTGCAAAAACAAGTGGTAAATATAGATACGACCTGTCCGGAAAATACATTTCTCAAAATTATGATATAAATGACCTTGGAATCATCTTTTACACCAATTATCATAGTGCTTCTGCAACTGGGAGTTATAGGATAGTAAACCCAACAAAAATTTTCAACACATTTAAAATTTCGCAGGAACTAAATTTAGAAGTGCAAAACACAACTGGCAAGACACAAGAGGCTTGGTACAAGACTTACATAACAGCAACCACATTAAAAAATGATTATGTTGGGTTTGCTTTTTCTGTAAACCCTTTGGACCGTTTTGATTTTTTCGAGCCTCGCGTATACGGACGCTATTTATACATCCCAAAAAGCGTTATTGGATACGTTGGATTTGCTACAAATCAAAACAAATCTTTTACCTATGAAGCTGAAGCTGAAATAACCAAGTTTGACGAAGACCAGAGAGTTTCCTATTGGCTGAGTGGCGCCGTCAAATACAGATTCAACACTAAACTCTCTTTGGCTTATAATGTCGAATACACATACAAAGTAAATGATCGGGGTTGGGTAGGATTTGATAATAGCTCGATTATTATTGGCAATAGAGATCGAGAAATACTTCAAAATAATATTACAGGTAAATATGCAATAAATACTAAGATGACTTTAAATCTTACTGGTCGCTATTATTGGTCATACTCGGATAATGATGCTTTTTTTACTTTACAAGACAACGGTTATCTGACAGCTAACAATAACTATTCCTTGAACAAAAACCGAAATTTCAATTCTTGGAACTTTGATTTATCGTATTCTTGGTGGTTCGCTCCTGGCAGTGAAATTTCAGTTCTGTATCGTAATTATGCACAGATAGGCTCTAGCACTGTCGAGAGAAACTTCAGCTCAAACCTTAAAAACGTCTTTAACGCAGACATGACTAATATTCTTTCCTTTAGCCTTCGCTACTTTATTGATTATAATCGTGTGAAAAACAAATTTTAAAAGTAGTACCAAGCTTGCATGATGAGATTTAATACAAAGCGTTTCCAAGCTCGGTTTTTTATACAATAAAACAAAATACAATCTTTTTTAAAAAGAAACTGTAACAAATTCATCAAATGATAGTCTAATTTTAAAAGAATCTCATTTCATCAACCACCTACATCAATCAAGTTTTCATGAGAAAATTACTTTTTATAGTCATTCTCTTTTTTTCTTTTGTCGGCCACAGCCAAAAAAAATCACTTCAAACTAAATTCACCTCTGAAAACATCGTTATTGATGGGCGGTTTGACGAACGCATTTGGCAATCCTGTCCTATCGCAACCAACTTTGTCATGTATCGGCCAGATAATGGAAAAGCCATTTCCGAAAACAAAAGAACAGAAGTGAAAATTGCTTTTGATAATGATGCCATATATGTGGCTGCTCTACTGTACGATGATGAACCCAGTAAAATTTTGAAAGAAATTACCAAGCGCGATGTCTTTGGCACTTCTGATCTTTTTGGGGTTTTCATAAACGGGAACAATGATGGCCAGCAGAATTTTCAATTTATAGTTAGTGCAGCTGATGGGCAGGCCGATTCCGTAACAACGGATGCTTCAGGAGATGACTACTCGTGGGATGCCATCTGGAAAAGCAAAGCAATAATAACGGCATTCGGTTGGGCTGTTGAAATGCGTATTCCCTACGCAGCTTTACGTTTTTCAGACGAAAATAAGCAAACTTGGGGCTTGAACTTTTGGAGAGAAATACAGCGAGATAGACAACAATATTCATGGAATTTTATAGATTCTACAATTGGTACTTTCACACAGCAAAACGGAACCCTTGAGGGAATTGAAAACATAAAACCACCTACCCGTCTCTTCCTATTGCCTTATTCCTCTTTTTATACAAATGCAAGTAAGGGGCAGAAAACATACGGCACACTGAAGGGTGGCCTGGATTTAAAATACGGAATTAATGATGCTTTTACGCTCGACATGATTCTTATCCCCGATTTTGGCCAAACAAAGTACGACAATCAGATATTGAATTTGGGACCATTCGAACAGCAATTCAATGAAAATAGAGCTTTTTTTACGGAAGGAACAGATTTGTTCAGTAAAGGAAATTTAGTCTATTCCAGAAGAATTGGCGGAAACCCCAGCAGGTCTCCGAAAGTGACCACAAATGAACAAGTCATCGACAATCCATCAAGTGTCAACTTAATCAACGCCTTTAAAGTATCTGGCAGAACAAAAGGCGGCTTAGGAATAGGCATTCTTAATGCAGTCACTGAAAGAACCTATGCAATAATTCAGAACGCGGAAAGCAAAGAGATAAGAAGAGAAGAGTTGGAATCATTATCAAACTATAGTGTCATGGTTTTAGACCAGCGCTTTCGCAAAAACTCCTCTATTTCATTCGTCAACACAAACGTAACCCGAAACGGAAACTTTCGTGATGGAAATGTCTCTGCGTTAGTTTGGGATTTAAACACCCTAAAAAACACTTATAACCTTTCCGGAAATATAAAATACAGTTTCATAAATGAGCTTCAAGACAAGAAAGGAACGGCTACATCATTGAGTTTTGGCGAAACTTCCGGTAAATACCGATTCAATTTAGGCGCGGAAATGGTCTCTAAGGATTTCGATAACAATGATTTAGGAATAAACTTTGAAACTAACTATTATACCTTATCCGGAAGTGCAAGTTACAGAATTTTAAATCCAACAAAATATTTCAACACATTTCGAACAAATATAAATGTCTACACCCAATTTCAAAAAGAAACAGGAAAAATTCAGGCTAATAACATCAATCTAGACATAAGTTCAAATAACAAACAAAATCATTATTTTGGCTTACAAATAAATGCAAGCCCGCTTGAATCCTATGATTACTACGAGCCGCGGACAGAAAATCGATTTTTAATTTTCCCAAATAAATACGGAGGGTCCTTTTATTTTTCTTCTAATTACAATAATAAATTTGCTGTAGATATCCGACCATCAGTTACGATACTGAGCGAAGCTGGCAGAAACTCTTTTGGTTTTTACTTAAGTCCAAGATACCGTTTCAACGACAAATTTTCTTTGCTATACAACTTTGATTTTTCTAGGCGCAACAATAATAAAGGATATATAATAAGCATAGACGATGACTTAAATTCAGCTACCCCCGCTACCATTCTTTTTGCCAATCGAAATGTGATTACCTACTCCAACTCTCTTTCTGGAAAATATTCCATCAACAGCAGAATGACTTTCAACCTAGCTGTTCGCCATTACTGGTCCTATGCTGAAAACAAAAACTTTTTATCCCTGGAACAAAATGGCAGACTATCTGATTATACTAACTATAACACCAATAAAAACTCCAGTTTTAATTCCTGGAATGCTGACTTATCGTATTCTTGGTGGTTTGCCCCAGGAAGTGAAATCTCTATTTTATATAGAAATAATGCCGCTAATTTTCAAAGAGAAATAAATAAAGATTTTGGAGAAAAAGTCACTTCGTTACTGACCAATGACAAACTAAAACATGTTTTTTCTATAAGCATTCGTTATTTTATTGACTATAACAGTGTGAAAAGCAAATTCTGATTTGTGGTAATTTCAAAGCAACACCGCTTCTGTGGTAAAATCATTATTTTTCACCTGTCATAATTCCTGAATACATAATAGTAGTTTTGATTCCTTCGAACATTTTTAGAAATGCTTTACCTTTGCTTAAAACATATTAAAATGAACAAGAAAGTTATACTAATGATTTTAGACGGATGGGGCAAATCCCCAGACCCAAAAGTATCTGCAATCGACAACGCAAATGTTCCGTTTATAAACAGTCTTTATAAAAAATACCCTAGTGCCCAACTTAGAACCGATGGATTAAATGTGGGTTTACCAGAGGGACAAATGGGGAATAGTGAAGTAGGCCACATGAATTTGGGCGCTGGTAGAATTGTATATCAGGATTTAGCTAAAATAAACCTGGCTGTTGCCAATAAAACCCTAGCTAAAGAGCAAGTACTTAAAGATGCATTTCAATATGCCAAAGACAATAATAAAAAAGTACACTTTTTAGGATTAGTATCCGATGGCGGAGTTCACTCCCATACCTCCCATTTACGTGGACTGATAGATGCGACGCAGGAATACGGATTAAAAGAAGTATTCGTTCATGCTTTCACGGATGGACGGGATGTAGATCCAAAATCAGGAAAAAATTATATTCAGAATTTAGAAAATTACATGTCAGGCACTACTGTAAAATTAGCTTCTGTAATTGGGCGCTATTACGCAATGGATCGTGATAAACGCTGGGAAAGAGTAAAACTTGCCTATGATTTATTGGTAAACGGAAAAGGAACCCACTCTAAAAATGCAGTTGCTTCAATAGAAAAAAGTTATGAAACTGATATAACGGACGAATTCATTAATCCGCTAGTGATGATTGATGAAAATGACAAACCTCTTGCCTGTATAGAAGATGAAGATGTCGTAATATTCTTTAATTTCAGAACAGACCGAGGAAGAGAATTGACTGAAGCACTTTCGCAACAAGACTTTCACGAACAAAATATGCACAAACTCAATTTGTATTACGTCACATTGACTAATTATGACGAAACATACAAAAATGTAAAAGTAGTCTACAATAAAGACAACATAGAAGAAACATTAGGCGAAGTTTTAGAAAAACACAACAAAACCCAAATTAGAATTGCAGAAACAGAAAAGTACCCTCATGTTACTTTTTTCTTTTCAGGTGGTAGAGAAATCCCTTTTAGAGGTGAAAAACGAATTTTAAAAAATTCGCCTAAAGTAGCCACTTATGATCTGCAACCTGAAATGAGTGCTTTTGAACTTACGGACGCCTTGGTTCCCGAGCTTGAAAAAGGAGATGTAGACTTTGTATGCCTTAATTTCGCCAATGGTGACATGGTAGGTCATACCGGAATTATGGCCGCAGTAATAAAAGCTTGTGAAGCAGTTGACAAATGTGTTGAGAGGGTAATCACGACGGCAGTGGCAAACAACTATACCGTTCTAGTCATCGCAGACCACGGAAACTGTGAAACTATGATGAATCCTGACGGAAGCCCAAATACTGCACATACAACAAATCCAGTTCCTTTTATTCTGGTTGACAAAGATTTAAAAGAAATCCACGACGGTGTTTTAGGCGATATTGCTCCAACTATTTTAGAGTTAATGGGAATTGAAAAGCCGGATGCAATGACGCAGCATTCCTTGCTGTAAGCTAATAAATTCGATTTAAATTATAAAAAGCTAGCTCACACAAAAGCTAGCTTTTTTTATGTGTAAGTACCCAGAAAAAAAAAATTCTCGGAATTTATAATTTCCGAATCCTCACTCCGTGCACACAATTTTTAAACTTCAAAAAAGAGAAAAGCTATTTCCATTTCTATTTCACACCGGTTTTTTTATTTAAAAAAAAACTAAAATAAACGTTAATATTAAACTGAATTAAAAGTATTACTATTACATTTGCAATCAATATAAACAAATCAAATAAAATTAGCAGACTATGAAAAAAATTACATTAGTTCGACAGTTCCTTTTTATGATTTTTATTACAGTAAATTTAAGCGCCCAAACGACCACTATGGCAGATCAAGAAGAAAAAAATATTGAAAATGCCTTATTAAATCCAGAAAAAGTGATACGTTTAGATCTTAGTAATCAAAATATTGATACTGAAAAAATCGACTTTTCTAAATTTATAAACCTAGAGTATTTAAGTATAGAAAATGATCATTTAAAAGAACTCCCAAAAGGAATCAGTTCTCTAAAAAAACTCAAAACATTAAACTTAAGTGGTAATGATTTTGAAGATTTACCAAATAATTTCACGAATCTAACCGCTTTAGAAGAGCTATTCCTAAATAATGATCTGAACTTTAAATTCGAAAAAAACCTGAAGACTTTATCAAAATTACCGAGCTTAAATTCATTGCATTTAGAAAATGACGAACTAAATAGGATTCCATCGGAAATCAAACTTCTTAAGAATTTAAAAAAATTATATCTGAGCAACAATCAATTTGAAAAATTCCCTTTGGAAATTGAGGCATTGCATAATTTGAAATATCTCGACTTAAAAAACAATTTAATCAAGCAGCAAGAAATAGACAAAATTCTGGAATTAAATTTTGGATTTCAAATAAAATTATGAGTAAGTTGGATACCTTTATTCTATTTAAAAAACAATTATGAACACATTAATAAGTAATTTTAAAATAACCGTAAACGATAGGTTGTTTGTGAAGGACCCCGAAACATCGGAATTAGGAAAAAAAATAATTAAACACAGTATTCTATTAATAGAGGAAATTGGTTTTGAACATTTTACTTTTAAAAAACTAGGAAATCGTATTGGATCAAATGAAAGCTCACTTTATCGGTACTTTGAGAATAAACACAAATTGATGATTTATTTATCGTCCTGGTATTGGAGCTGGATTGAATACAAGCTTGTTTTTGCTACTACAAATGTTATTGATCCATTAGATAAATTACGAAAAGCGATAACAATAGTTACTGAGAAAATTGATGATGATTTAAGCACAGCGCATATTAACGAGTCAATATTAAACAAAATAATAATTGTAGAGTTTTCTAAAACACTACATTCTAAAGAAATTGACGAAGACAACAAAGAAGGTTTTTTTCTAGTATATAAAAGAATCATCAATCGCATTGTGGAAATAGTTAATGAGGTAAATCCAGACTATATTTACGCCAAAAGTTTGGTCTCTACTATTGTTGAAGGTAGTTTGCATCAACATTTTTTAAAAGAACATTTAAAAACAATAACCGATTGTAATAAAAACACAACTTCAACAATGATTTATTTAAACTTTATTGAGCATATTTTAGCTCGATAATCTGTTTTTTATTCATCAAACAAATAATAATATATGACTCCGTTAAAAAGATTTTACAATTTATTAGAATTAGATAAAAAAGATATTTCACAACTGTTTTTTTACGCAATCTTCGCTGGATTAATCAGTTTATCTCTTCCCTTGGGGGTTCAGGCCATTATCAATTTCATACAGTCAGGACGCGTAAGTGTCTCCTGGGTGGTTTTAATATTCCTTGTCGTAATGGGAGTAGCCCTCGTTGGAATACTATCCTTAATGCAACTGAGAATAACTGAGAATTTACAACAAAAAATATTCGTTCGTTCTTCATTTGAATTTGCAGTCAGATTGCCCAAAATCAAATCTGAAGAATTATACAATACCTATCCGCCAGAATTAGCCAATCGTTTTTTTGACACGATGGCCATTCAAAAAGGAACTTCAAAATTGTTAATAGACTTTTCTGCTGCTATACTTCAGATTGTGTTTGGGGTAATTCTATTGTCATTGTATCATCCTTATTTTATTGTGTTTGGGATAATGCTGATTATTCTCTTGTATTTTATATTTAAACTATCTTATAAATCGGGACTGGAAACTAGTTTAAGAGAATCAAAGTATAAATATAAGGTCGCTAGTTGGTTACAAGAAATGGCAAGAAATAATTTTAGTTTTAGAAACCAACTTAATTTTGATTTCGGCCTTCAAAAAAATGACCACTTGGTAAGCGACTATTTAAATTATAGAGAGAAGCATTTCAATGTTCTCAAAAGACAATTCACACAATTAATTATTTTTAAGATTATCATTACCGCCAGTTTACTTTCTATTGGTGGGTTTTTAGTGGTTTCACAGCAAATGAATATTGGACAGTTTGTAGCCGCTGAGATTATCATTTTATTAGTCATAAACTCTGTTGAGAAAATTATTCTTGGCCTAGAAACGTTTTATGATGTACTAACTTCTGTTGAGAAAATTGGCCAAATAACCGATTTAACTTTAGAAGAAGAGTTTGACAACGAAAGCATTAATTACTGCTATACGGATATCACCTTAGAAACAGAAAACATAAAATTCAGGTTTCCAGATTCAATAAATAGTATTTTAAAAGACATTTCATTGAAAATCGATCAAGGCGAAAGAATTGTTATCAATGGAGCAAATGGTTCTGGTAAAACAACATTGATTCGAATGCTGTCGGGATTATTAAAACCTACATCAGGAAGTTTCTATATAAATGATGACACTTTCAAAAAAATAGACTCAAAACAATACCGGTCACAAATAGGTAGCGTAATTCATGGAGAGTCCCCTTTTGAAGGGACTTATCTTGACAACATTACATTTAATAATAAGAATATTACCCAAGAAGATTTGAAATGGGCCATTGACGGGGTACAATTGAGCTCTTTTGTCAAGTCTTTACCAGAAAGCTTAGACACTCATATATTTCCTGAAGGAAGACAATTATCATCCTCTAATGCACAAAAAATTCTTTTAGCCAGGAGCATTATTCATAAGCCTAAAATCCTGTTCTACGAGGATCCTACGGATGCTATGGATGAAAAGATTGCCAATGAAATAATTGATTTTATCACCGCAGAAGAGAACAAATGGACCATTATAGTTTCTTCAAAAAACCCTTACTGGAAAACAAAATGCAATAGAGAAATCATAATGCAAAATGGACGTATTCAAAACGACTCAAAAAAATTATAGGTTATGCTAAACATATCTGACAACAATAAAACCAATTCTTCAGATTTAGAAAAATTCGAAACGGTCAAAAACCTCAATTTAAATTCAAATTCAAAGACTTTAAACAGAATTATCATCTCCGTCTGCATCATAGGAGTGCTAATCCTATTTCTTCCTTGGACCCAAAACATTTCTGGTTCCGGATCAGTAACTACGTTAAAGCCTAATCAAAGACCACAGTCCATACAAAGTGTTATTTCGGGACGAATAGAAAACTGGTACGTTCAAGAAGGTGATTTTGTAAATAAAGGTGACACTATCCTTTTTATTTCCGAAATAAAAGAGGATTACATGGATCCTAATTTAGTAGCGAACACACAAAAACAAGTTAATGCAAAAAAGCTGTCATTAGAATCGTATGGCTCAAAAGTAACCACCCTGTCTAGCCAAATTCAATCTATTGAAACTGAAAAAAGACTCAAATTAGAACAAGCAGAAAACAAAATCAAACAATCTCTTTTAAAAATAAAAAGTGATAGTATCGATCTTGTTGCCGTAAAAACACAGCTCAAGATTGCAAATACTCAATTCAGTCGTTCAGTCCAACTTAACAATGAAGGACTCAAACCCTTGACTGATGTTGAAGAAAAAAGATTAAAACTGCAAGAAGTAGATGCTAAAATCATTACTCAGGAAAATAAATTTCTGACCAGTAAAAATGAATACATCAATGCTAAAGTAGAAACCAACAGAATTACCGCTGAATACTCCGAGAAAGTATCAAAAACACAAAGTGACCAATACACTGCGTTGAGCAATCAATTTGATACCGAAGCACAAGTGAAAAAATTAGAAAATCAGTACGCTAATTACAGTATCAGAAACGGCATGTACTATATAAAAGCACCTCAAAATGGTTACGTTAATAGAGTGCTACAAGCAGGTATCGGACAAACTATAAAAGAAGGAACCCCAATTGTAAGCATAATGCCCGCTAAATATGACGTTGCTGTGGAGACATATGTTGATCCAATAGATTTACCCTTAATTAACAAGGGAGAAAAAGTAAGGGTTTGGTTTGATGGCTGGCCTACAATCGTTTTCTCAGGATGGCCAGATGTTTCTTACGGTACTTTTGGCGGTAAAATTGTCGCTATAGAAAATTTTATCAGCGACAACGGAAAATACAGGATTTTGATTGCTCCTGACAAGGATGAAGCGAGATGGCCAAAAAAAATAAGTATAGGCTCAGGTGTCGAAACTCTTGCTTTGCTTGATACTGTTCCCATTTGGTTTGAAGTATGGCGAATTTTAAATGGGTTTCCACCAAATTATTACAAAACAGACTCAAAAACAGCTAAAGAGAAAAAATAATGAAGCAAGTTATTGTCATTTTACTGTTGCTTGGACAGTTTGCTTTTGGCCAAAATCTAAACGGAAATTTGTCGGAAGAATTTACTTACAATGAGTTCTTGGGATATGTAAAAAAATACCATCCACTAGTTAAAAATGCAAATTTAGAAATTAACAAAGCTCAAGCCAACTTGATGATGGCTCGCGGTGGCTTTGACCCAAAAATAGAAGTCGATTTTAAGGAGAAACAGTTCAAAAACACAGAATATTACTCCCTTCTTAACAGTAGTTTCAAAATTCCAACTTGGTACGGAGTCGAGATAAAGGCTAGTTTTGATAACAATGAAGGAATTTACTTAAATCCCGAAAACACAGTTCCGAACCAAGGCTTGACCTCTCTAGGAATAACAATACCACTGGGACAAGGTTTATTTATTAATCAAAGAATGACCGATGTTCGTAAAGCCAAAGTTCAGATACAATTGAGTGAAGCCGAAAGAAAACTGCAAGCGATTGCGGTTTTATATGATGCCTCAATTGCTTATTTTAATTGGAAGAAAAACTACAGTGAGGTACAGTTGTACGAAACTTATAATAAAAATGCACAAATTCGTTTTGACGGAATTAAATCTTTAATAAAAGCAGGCGACAAGCGGGCTATTGACAGTGTTGAAGCTGGAATCAGCTTGAAAAGTAGGCTGCTAAGTCTTGAAGATTCGCAACTAAAGTTAAACAAAGCTAAGTTAGAATTATCTAATTTTCTTTGGCTAGAGAATAGCATTCCGCTTGAAATATCCGATGAACTTATTCCTGAATTAGATTTAGAAGAAACTATCCAGGAAACATTAAAAACAAATGACTTGCTAAACAAAGAGTTTACACTAGAAAATCATCCGAAAATAAATGCTTTAGAAAATAAAATTGAAATTCTAAACTTAGAGAAAAAACTAAAAGCAAACATGCTCCTGCCTAAAATAGATGTTGGATACACCTATTTATCTGAACCCAGCTATATTGACAACTATCAATTTGAGGACTATAAAATAGGTTTGAATTTTTCCTTCCCTTTGTTTTTGCGAAAAGAACGCGGCAACTTGAAATTAGCCAAGTTTAAAATTCAAGAAACAGAATTCATTTTAAATCTAGAAAAAGTGCAGCTTTCTAATAAAATAAGCGCTCAAAAAATAGAAATCCAATCACTTCAAAAACAAAACCTAATTATAAAAAAATTAGCTCAAGATTATACTCTGATGTTAAAATCGGAGGAGCGGTTATTTTCCTTTGGCGAAAGCTCCATGTTTTTAATAAACAGCAGAGAGAATAATTTGATAAGCTCTCAATTAGCATCAATTGTTTTAGAAAACAGATATTTCATCTCTAATTCTGAACTCTTTAAAATTATGGCTAATCCTGATTAAATAATTTTAAAATCGTACTTTTGCAAACTGAAAATAAGAAACATGATTATAGTAAAATCCCGTGAAGAAATAGAATTAATGCGTGAAAGCGCCTTGATAGTATCGAAAACATTAGGAATGATTGCCTCCGAAATAAAGGAAGGTGTTACCACTCTATACTTAGATAAGTTAGCTCAAGAATTCATTCGTGACCATGGCGCTGAACCCAGTTTTCTTGGCTTGTACGGATTTCCAAATTCACTTTGTATGAGTCCAAATGCGCAAGTCGTACACGGAATCCCAAATAACACCCCACTTAAAAGCGGCGACGTAATATCCGTGGACTGTGGCGCTTACAAAAACGGCTACCACGGCGATCATGCCTATTCTTTTGAAATAGGAGAAGTTACTCCAGAAGTCAAAAAATTATTGCAGGTAACTAAAGAGTCCCTTTATGTTGGGATTCGTGAATTTAAAGCCGGAAACCGAGTGGAAGATGTTGGTAACGCAATCCAAAAATATACTGAAGCACAAGGCTACGGAGTCGTTCGCGAATTAGTAGGACATGGCCTTGGCCAAAAAATGCATGAAGACCCCGAAATGCCGAACTACGGAAAACGTGGTCGCGGAAAGCTTTTCGTCGAAGGAATGGTAGTTGCCATCGAACCTATGATTAACATGGGGACAAAGAACATCAAACAACTGAAAGACGGCTGGACAATTCTGACTGCAGATGGAAAACCAAGTGCTCATTTTGAGCATGATGTTGCGCTTATTGATGGGAAACCAGAAATACTATCGACCTTTGCGTATGTATACCAAGCATTAGGAATTGTGAGTAATGAAGAAGATGAGTTCAGAAAAACACCTTTAGTATTGTAATGAAGAAGCTTTTCAAACTCGTACTTAATACAATACCTCGTCCACTACTTATTCGGCTAAGTTATGTTGCTAGACCTGTTTTGGCTCTTGCATTAAAGGGGACTGCCTTTACGGATCCAATAGATGGGAAAAGCTTCAAAACTTTTTTGCCTTACGGATACGGAACTCAAAGAAATAATGTGCTTTCTCCGAGCACACTCTCACTTGAAAGACACCGTTTATTATGGTTATACTTAAATGAAAAAACTGATTTTTTTACTTCAAAAGAAAAAAAGAAAGTATTGCATTTTGCGCCTGAACAAGCTTTTTACAAACTGTTTAGAAACCAGAAAAATCTGAATTACACGACGACCGATTTGCTTTCGCCATTGGCTGACGTTAAAGCAGACATTTGCAACTTGCCTTTTGAGGATAACCAATACGATATTATTCTTTGCAATCACGTTCTGGAACACATTCCAGATGACACTAAAGCGATGCAGGAATTATACCGCGTTTTAAAACCAGGGGGAATGGCCATTTTACAGATTCCACAAGATCTATCAAGAGCAACTACTTTTGCAGATGACAGCATAACAGATCAAAAAGAACGTTCCGAAATTTTTGGACAATATGATCACGTCCGTATTTACGGGCGCGATTATTTTGACAAATTACGAGCTATCGGTTTTAAAGTAACTGAAGAAGACTACACCAATAAAATCGCAGCAAAATTAGTAGAGAAATACTGTTTGGCCAAAGGAGAAATCATCCCTGTTTGTTTTAAATAGGGTCAATAATTGGCATAATAATGGTATTGCTTAATTCGTTATATTTACATTTCAGCAATTTAATACTTATGCTTAATTCCTTTTTTCGAAAAATAATACTGCTACTCATCATTACTTCAGCTACTGCGCAAGTAGAAAATGAAATAGCACCCCCATTTAACATAAAGACCGTCTCCTTTGTTCAGAACAATCAAAATGTAGTTCCTATATTCCCATTAGGCAACGGATTCCAGTTACAATTCGATGATTTATTTGGAAATGAGGCGGATTATTATTACGAAATCGTCCATTGCGATTACAATTGGAATCACTCGGAAATCCCAAAAAACGAATACTTGCAGGGTTTTGACAACCAAAGAATCCAGAATTACAACAACTCTTTCAATACTTTACAGATCTACTCCCACTACACATTATCAATTCCAAACCAGTTTACGCAGCAACTGCTTATCAGCGGAAATTACATAATTAAAGTTTTAAATGACCACAAAGAACTTGTTTTTTCTAGAAAATTCATTTTGCATGAAGATTTTGTTACTGTCCCTATACAAGTGAAACGAGCCCGAACGGTGAGCAATTTAGAAACCAAGCACAACTTGGAATTTACTGTAAAATCAAGTATAATTAATTTTCAAAACCCGCTTAAAAACTTAAAGTTGCTACTTATACAAAATGGAAAGCTTAATTCTGCAATTAAAAACATAGCCCCCCAGTATACAATTGGTAATGATTTAATTTACAAATATAATGAAGAGACCCAATTTTGGGCTGGGAATGAATTTCTATATTTTGAAAACAAAAACATCAGAGCTGCCAACAATAATATATCTCGAGTGGATGGCACTACTGAAATTTACAGTGCTTATTTGTACACGAATAATGCCCAAGCTAATTTTCCATATTCCGTTTTCGAAGACATTAATGGCAACTTTGTGGTACGCAATTTAAATGCAGAAAACAGCGAGATAGAAGCCGATTATGCTTGGGTCTATTTTAGTCTTTCAGCTCCCTCATTTAGAATCAATAAAGAAATCTATATTAACGGAATGTTTAACAACTATAGCCTAGCACCTGAATTCATGATGGATTACAATCCTAAAAAAGGGCTTTATGAAAAAGCAGTTTTAATAAAACAAGGATTTACAAATTTTAAATATACCGTTGCTGACAGCAAAGGAGTAATCGACAATAAAAATACGATCGACGGAAATTTTTATCAAACAGAAAACGATTATTCCATTCTGGTTTATTACCGCGAAAATACAGGCCGCTATTGCAGAGTAATAGGTAAAGGAACAGCTAACTCCTTAGATATCATTAATTAAAAAAAATATTAATGAAAACAACAAAACAAAATCAAAAAATCGTAATTTTGTTACTATAACCCACATCGATAAAACTTTATTATGGTTTCTCAAATAACAAGAGGCATAAAAATCTCAGTATTAACTAGTTTTGAAGGCACTTACTTCCAGAACTACAAGATACAATTTGCCTTTAGTTATCAGATTACAATAGAAAACCATAGTAAAGATTCTGTTCAATTAATTTCTAGGCATTGGGAAATTTTTGACTCTCTAAACAGCATAGAGGTTGTTGATGGCGACGGGATCATTGGAAAAAAACCAGTGTTAAAACCGGGGGAACTTCACACTTATAGCTCAGGATGCTTACTTTCATCCCCTTACGGCGCTATGAAAGGCTATTTTAATATGATCAATTTTACAAGTACAAAAAATTTCAAAGTTTTCGTGCCCACTTTTAAATTATGTGCTCCATTTGCCTTGAATTAATTTTTACCACTGAAGATATTCCATTTTCTTATTCTAAATTCATCAACTTTTTAAATTATCCTTTGTACTTTTGCATTGCAATAAATTATTCGTAACATTCAGAATAATTTATTTTTTAATTGTCTAATCTTATCTGTTTATACAGATTAACAAATCACAATATCATGCTAAAAGGATTTTTTAATGTACCAAAAGCGGTTAACGAACCGGTAAAAGGGTATGCACCAAATTCACCTGAAAAAGCAGCCGTTCAAGCAGCTTACACTAAAATGTGGAATTCTAAAATTGACGTGCCATTATACATCGGTAGCGAAGAAATTAGAACTGGAAATACAAAAGCAATGTCGGCTCCTCACGACCACAAACATATCGTAGGAACCTACCATCTTGCTGAAAAATCACATGTTGAGAAAGCGATTGCAAATGCATTAGAATCTAGAACAGCTTGGGCTAATATGGCTTGGGAACAACGTGCAGCCATTTTCCTTAAAGCGGCCGAGTTAATTGCAGGTCCTTACAGAGCTAGAATAAATGCTGCAACAATGATTGCACAGTCTAAAAATGTTCATCAAGCAGAAATTGATGCATCATGTGAGCTAATTGATTTTTTACGTTTCAACGTAGAATTCATGACTCAAATATACGGCGACCAACCAACATCTACTTCGGATATGTGGAATCGTTTAGAGTACAGACCTCTTGAAGGATTCGTCTATGCTATTACTCCTTTCAATTTTACAGCAATTGCTGCCAATCTTCCTGCGAGTGCGGCTATGATGGGTAACGTTGTGGTTTGGAAACCAAGTGACAGCCAAATTTTCTCTGCACAAATTATAATTGAAGTATTTAAAGAAGCAGGTGTTCCTGATGGAGTTATCAATGTCGTTTTTGGAGATCCTTCCATGATTACTGATACTGTTTTAGCAAGTCGTGATTTTGCTGGAATTCACTTTACAGGCTCGACTAATGTTTTTAAAGACATTTGGGCAAAAATTGGAACTAATATTCACCACTACAAAACCTACCCAAGAATTGTAGGGGAAACAGGTGGAAAAGATTTTATTATTGCACATCCAAGCGCTAACCCTAAACAAGTTGCAACAGGTATTGTTCGTGGAGCTTTCGAATTCCAAGGACAAAAATGTTCTGCTGCATCTAGATCTTACGTACCACAAAGTCTTTGGCCAGCCATAAAAGAAAAAATCATCACTGATGTAAAATCAATGAAAATGGGTTCTCCAGAAGATTTTAGTAATTTCATTACTGCAGTTATTCACGAAGGTTCATTTGACAAACTGGCTGGTTTTATTGACCAAGCTAAAAAAGATGATGATGCTGAAATTATCGTTGGAGGAAACTACGACAAATCAGTTGGATACTTTATTGAGCCTACAGTAATCGTAACAACTAATCCTCACTATAAAACAATGGCAACTGAATTATTCGGACCAGTTATGACCATTTTCGTTTACGAAGATGCGAAATGGGAAGAAACTTTAGAGTTGCTCGACGCAACATCTGAATATGCATTAACAGGAGCTGTTTTCAGTACAGATCGTTATGCAATCGAAGTAGCAACAGTAAAATTACAAAATGCCGCAGGTAACTTCTATATCAATGACAAACCAACAGGTGCTGTTGTAGGACAACAACCATTTGGTGGAGCAAGAGCTTCAGGAACCAATGACAAAGCGGGTTCTCCATTGAACTTATTGCGTTGGGCTTCTCCTAGAACAATCAAAGAAACTTTTGTTACTCCAACAGATTATAGATACCCATTTTTGGGAGAATAAATCAATCTTAAAGTTAGAAAGACGAAAGTCTTAAAGAACTTTACAAATATAACAAAAGCCGAATCTACATTTAGATTCGGCTTTTTACCTTAATTTTTTATTTTGTACTCTTTCAACTTTAAGACATATAACTACGTCGTAAACTTCAACGGCAAATGCACTACTTTCTTAGTTTCAAAGAATTCATCTTCAAAGAAATCAGCTAAATTGTATTCACTAGCTTTTGGAAAATCTTTTAATTCTTCGGTCAAGTCGCCTCCTTTTAGGTAAAGAATTCCATTTTTCAATTCATGCTTGTTGTTTTTCTTGATTTTGGTTTTTACCCACGAAACAAAATCAGGCATATTGGTCACAGCGCGGCTAACGATGAAATCAAAATCTCCTTTTACGTTTTCGGCACGCAACTGCTCGGCTTTTACGTTTTTCAATTCTAATGCTTCGGCAACAGCCTGAACCACTTTTATTTTTTTTCCAATTATATCGATCAGAAAGAAGCGCGTCTCGGGATAAAGAATAGCCAATGGGATTCCAGGAAATCCGCCGCCGGTGCCCACATCCAATACAAAAGTCCCGGGCTCGAACTTTATAATTTTAGCAATCCCTAAAGAGTGCAAAACATGTTTAGTATACAAGGCATCAATATCTTTCCTAGAAATTACATTTATTTTTTCATTCCAATCATGATATTGAGCGTCCAATTTTGCGAACTGCTCTTTTTGAATATCGGTTAAATAAGGAAAATGCTTAAGAATCTCGTCCATTGTTCTTTTTTTTTAACAAAAGTACCATTTTTAAGCTTGAAAAATTTAACTCAATTTGGCAGAGTTAAAATTTATAATAATTATCTTTGAAGCTTATAAAGATCATATATGAATAATACAGCACCTACATTTGCAAGGCAAGATAAACTGAAGTTCTTCAGGACACTTAACTCACGGGTAAACAATTACTTCAAAGAAAACAATATCCAAAAAACAGGAAACTGGAAGCTCTATTTAAAAACGATTATTCTTATAACCGTTTTTTTAGCTCCCTATTTTTTAATTTTAACTCTTGGTATGCCTTTTTGGGCGCACATTTTATTGACCATTGTAATGGGAATAGGTATGGCTGGAGTAGGAATGAATGTGATGCATGACGGAAATCATGGTTCATACTCAAATAAAAGCTGGGTGAATAAATTCATGGGAGGGACCATTTACGTCCTAGCAGGTAATGTTCACAACTGGCAAGTACAGCATAACGTTTTGCACCATACTTATACTAATATTCCAGGTCACGACGAAGACCTAGATGCAGGTAGAATTATACGCTTTACAAAAAATGCTAAATGGCATAATTTCCACCGTTTTCAACAATATTACTCGGTCTTTTTATACGGATTACTTACTTTTAATTGGGCCCTAACAACTGATTTCAAGCAGATGAAAAGTTACCTGAAAAGAAAATTATCTTATGGTGAAGCCAAAAATCCGAAAATACTTTGGACTACATTAATAATTACAAAAGTAATTTATGTTTCCATCTGGATTGTATTACCAATAGTGATTGGTATCACTTGGTGGAAAGTACTAATAGGATTCTTTATCATGCATTATACAGCAGGGCTAATTTTAAGCGTTGTGTTCCAACTGGCCCATGTCGTAGAAGAAACTACTAATCCGTCACCAGATGAATTAGGCCAAATGGATAATACTTGGGCAATACACCAATTGTTCACAACCACTAATTTTGCTCCAAAAAATGCTATTGTAAACTGGTATACAGGCGGGCTAAATCACCAAATTGAGCATCATATTTTCCCCCATATCAGCCATGTTCATTACGGGAAAATCGCAAAAATCGTAAAAGAAACAGCGCTAGAATGCAATTTACCATATTACGAATACAAAACGATGCGAAGCGCAGTTATCGCCCATTTCAAGCACCTAAAAGAATTGGGGATGAAGCCAGAACTAATATAATTGTAAAACTAAAATTGTAGAAACCCACAGCAGAGCGTCTCTACAACCAAAATAAAACTAAAAACTATTAATTAACCTGCCTTAACTCTCAGATGAAAATTAGGGTAATTCAACAAGACATTAATGAACCCACTTTCAGACAGAATTAACAATCTAGCAACTTCACAAACATTAGCGATGGCTGCTTTGGCTAGAGAATTAAAAGCACAAGGAAAAGACATCATCAGCTTAAGTTTAGGAGAGCCTGACTTTAATACACCCGATTTTATCAAAGAAGCAGCAAAACGTGCAATTGATGAAAACTATAGTACCTATTCTCCAGTAGAAGGATACGGAGAATTGAAAGAAGCAATCTGTCGCAAATTTAAAAGAGATAATAATCTAGAGTACAAGCCATCGCAAATTGTGGTTTCAACTGGAGCAAAGCAATCTTTATATAACATTGCACAAGTAATGCTAAATGATGGTGACGAAGTAATTTTGCCTGCACCTTACTGGGTTTCTTATTTCGAGATCGTAAAGCTTTCCGGTGGAGTTCCCGTAGTGGTTCCAACATCTATAGATAGTGATTTCAAAATCACTCCCGCGCAACTCGAAGCGGCTATAACACCAAAAACTAAAATGATGTGGTTCAGCACGCCTTGTAACCCAAGTGGTTCTGTTTACAACCGTGAAGAACTAACTGCATTAGCTAAAGTATTGGAAAAACACCCACATGTTTATGTTGTTGCCGATGAAATCTATGAGCATATTAATTTCTCAGGAAATTTTTGTAGCATCGCGTCGATCTCGGGAATGTTAGAAAGAACCATCACTGTCAATGGAGTTGCC
>CALJVL010000029.1 GCA_937773775.1 uncultured Flavobacterium sp. | reverse complement strand
GCCATTTCGGCAAATTGTGGAATCACTTTCTCCGTTAAGGATTTTGGTAATACAGCTCCTTTTTCAATTCCCTTTTTCATATAAACTAGAGCCGAATCAATCCAAACGCTGTATTTGTCCATTCTTGTTAAGAAATTGGTGTAATCTTTTTCAGTTTTAAAAGGTTGAGCGCTGGTTCCACCTGCGTATTGGCCCATCGTCAGATGAGTTCCCCAAAATTGATGGATAGGCATTAGATTAGTGGGTTGTTTTAACAATTCTTTTCCAACTTCTACTTCCCATTTTATAATTTCGTAACTGTTTTGTTCTTCTTCAGAAAGTTGTTTTTCGTCTATCGAAGATAATGTAGTTTCATATTTATCAAAAAAGGCAAGCTGCGCTTTTCTGTAGCTATCAGTCATTTCAAACTGCAACTGATCGTTGTATTCATTTTGGCCGTTTTGCGTTGCACCCAAAGGATCAAGCGCATTTTTATCGTCAAAATAACTTTTTGTTATGCTAGTGAAATCTTGTTCTTTGGACTTGCAGTTAACTACTAATAAAGAAACAAGGAGGGCAATTAAAACAGAAAATTTTATTCTCATAAGGTTTTGATTTAGTGAAGAGTAAATCTAACCTATTCTTATACGTTTTAAATTTATTTTTTCCAAAAATATTATCCGTGGTAAACTCGTGAAGCAATGATTTTGTTTTCTTTAATATCCAAAACTTCAGCAACAAGCATGTCTTCCTCATTATCTACGGTTCTTATGTATTCCATAAAAACGCGGTCCTCATTTGCAGTAAGCGAGGTCACTTTGTAGTTTAAACTAGGCAATCGATCAAAAGCATCTTGCCACCATTCGCGCAAAGCCTGTTTGCCTGTGACAAAGCCATTCGTTTCTGGTTTATGTATTTTTAATTTAGGACTAAAATGTGCTGCATCTTCATCATATAGGGATAATAGCTTTTCTAGCTCTTTATTGTTGAAGGTCTCAAACCATTTAAAAGCGATTGATTGCAATTTTTCAGGAGTCATAATAGTAAGAGGTTTTAAGTAAAAAAATCCCATTTCGCTTAGACGAAAGGGATTTTTATTTTATAATCTCAGTGACTGTTATACGTTCTTCAAGTTTATAATTTCTTGATCAGTAAGCATTCTCCAGTTTCCTCTAGGTAAATTCTTTTTAGTCAAACCTGCAAAAGCAACTCTGTCAATTCTCAAAACATCGTAACTAAAGTGCTCAAAAATAGAACGAACTACTTTCACGTTAGATGATCTTAATTTCAAGCCAATTTCGCTTTTTGCTTCTCCGTCAATATAACTAACGTCTTCAACAAAAACACGGTGACCATCAAGGGTAAGACCTTTGTTTATTTTTTCTAAATCTTCAAATTTCAAATTTTTATCTAACGAAACCTGGTAAATTTTCGATGATTTTTGGCTTGGTAAAGTAAACTTACGGATCATATCAGTGTCGTTTGTAAACAACAATAGACCTGTAGTGTTTTTGTCCATTCTCCCAATAGGTCCAATTTTTGCATTGGTTGATCCACGAACTAATTCCATTACATTACGGTATTCTTGACCTTCATCAAGTGCCGTTGTAAAGTTTTTAGGTTTGTTCAATAAGATATATACTTTTTTCTCTGGAGTCAAAACAGCTCCATCAAAATTCACCACATCTCCTGGCTTCACCATATATCCCATTTCAACAACTGGAATCCCGTTTACTTTTACATTCCCAGATGTGATGTAAATATCCGCGTCACGTCTTGAGCAAGCACCAGAATTGGCGATATATTTATTAAGACGAATTTCATCTTTTACTTTTGGTCTTTTTGGTGCCTGATTTGGTTTTTTCTCCACTTTATCAGTAACAACTTCTGCAACTTTAGTATTTATTTTTACTTTTTTTGGCCCTTGTGCCCTTTTTTGCATCGCAGGTTTTGGCTTGTTCGAGCTAGGTCTAGAACTTGTTGGTCTAGCACCGCTTTTTTTATTATTGCCTTCCTTATTATTCATAATATTCCATAATTTGTGCAAAGATAGTATTTATATAATTGCTAATCGATAATTGAGATTATAAAACGCTAAGTGTCTAATTAAGAAGCGGGTTGATAGGGCAGCGATGAAGTTTTTGAGGAGCTATTTCCCGCTATTTGCTGTATCTTTTTTGTGGCGAAGAAAAATCGCCTAAAAAAAGGATGCCGCTGCTATCGGGGCTAAAACCTAGGATTCTTTAGTGAATTTTGTCGAATGTTAGTGTTTTGTGCTCTGAAGTATGGTAAATGAAGTTCTGTTTTAGGCCAGCATCAGCATTCTTTTACCATTCCACAAAACGGATGGATCGATAAGTACGATACAAAATACTCCAGCGACGATTATGAATTTGAGTATGTTATGTAGCAACAGATACTGCTCCTTCTTTTCGGATTTCGATAAATAAAGTAAAAAGAAGATCAAGACAATCAAACAAGAATAAAAATAAATATCCATGTAGCCCACGTCATATATATCGATCAAAATATAAATAGGAAATACCGTTAAAATCGTTAATGCCGTGATAATCTTTTTAGATAGCTCCTCTCCGTAAAGAATGGGAATAGTTCTGTAACCGCTTGCCAAATCACCTTTTATATTTTCTAAATCTTTGATCATCTCTCGCACAAGTAGCAGGAGGAAAAGAAAACTTGCATGTGCAAAAATTACGGCAAAGTGGCCTTTGTAATTTTCTATTTCTTCAAATGTCAAGCCGTTGTAGTAATGTAGGAGTATTGCAAAAAATGGAATAACTGCCATGAGTGCAGCCGTTAGATTTCCTATTAAAGGGTATTTTTTTATTTTATGGGAATAAAACCAAATCAGGAAAATATAACTTGAAAAAAACAGGAAAGCACGCCATGAGACTAACAAGGCAGTTAAAGCAACTGCAAAATTTAATATAAAATAGGCGGTTAATTTTGTTTTTTGACTTACCAGTCTGTCCAGCATTGTTTTGTTGGGGCGGTTGATCAAGTCTTTTTGACTATCGTAAAAATTATTGATAATGTAACCGGATGCAATTGCTAAAGAGGATGCAAAAACGAGTAAAAATAAGTCGAAATCGAGTAAAATATACAGCGCCCCTTTTTCGGGTGCTAAAATGAAAATGGCCGACAGGTACTGCGCTAAAATAATGATTGGAATGTTGTATCCCCTAACTACAGAGAACAAACTGACAATTTTCATTATTAATAGTTTGTTTTTTCTGCTTAACATTTGTAAAGTTTAAAGTTTTAAGGTTTAAAATTGTTGCACGAAATTAAACGATAAAATAAATTTGTGCTTATTTTAGAATTGGTATACGACTTCTAGTTTATAGTCCTTTAATGATAATCTTGCACGTTCCATATCTTCGGTAAACCCTAAAATATAGCCACCGCCACCAGAACCA
Source organism: uncultured Flavobacterium sp. (assembly GCA_937773775.1). Lineage (GTDB taxonomy): Bacteria > Bacteroidota > Bacteroidia > Flavobacteriales > Flavobacteriaceae > Flavobacterium. The sequence continues at coordinate 13,823 of CALJVL010000029.1, read as the reverse complement.
CAAAGTTTTAAATAGTAATCATTAGTGTCAATTCCTTTTTGCCAAATGGCATGAAACTGTTCTGGAATCATCGGTTTAAAATTATTCAAAACTACTTTAGATAATTTTTTAGTGTTCATGAATAAAGACTTCATGTCGCCACCAAGAAAATTTTCAACACAAGCATCGGTATATCTTACAAACTGATTTTTCAGCATGGCACGGAAGCCCTTGTCTTTTAGGTTTTCCATAAATATGGTCACCATCGGAGCTGTTTCCCCTACAATTCCGGAGTCTAGCAAAAAGACGGCACCTTTGCCGTCCAAAGTTTGATTAGGAATACCAGTTGCTTCAATATTGTCTTTGGAATTGATCAAAATAGGAATGCTTAAATAACTGTTTAAAGGATCAAGACCAGAACTTTTTCCGTGAAAAAAGCTTTCCATTTGAGAGAATATGTTTTTTAATTGTAAAAGTTTTTCTCGTGTAAGATTCTCTAGAACCGTAATTTTGTCTTGTGCGTATTTATCATAAATAGCAGCAACTAAAGCGCCGCTGCTACCCACGCCATAGCCTTGTGGAATACTAGAATCAAAATACATCCCAGTTTCGACGTCGCTTTTTAAAGCCTTTAGGTCGAAGGTCACTAAGTCAAGCTGTTCATTTTGTAAAATTTCTAGATAAATGGCAAAACGCTTCAAACTTGCATTTGATGCAATCGCTTCTGGAGATGGGTCTTCATTTCTTTTCAAAGCACCATTATAAAAATTATAAGGAATCGATAAACCCTTAGAGTCACGGATAATTCCGTATTCTCCAAAGAGTAGTATTTTTGAATAAAATAAGGGTCCTTTCATATTTAATTGATCTAGGTTAACGCTTAAAGTAGAAGTGGTTCGTAAATATAATGATAATTAAATCATTGATGAAGCACCATTTCCTATTTCGTCACAAATGTACTGCCCATTTTGGCAAAAGCCAACTAATTCGTCCTTAATAAATTGTAAAACTGCAGCGCTATCGTTTTCGGGATATAAAACATGAACATTTGCTCCCGCATCGAGCGTAAAACAAGCAGGTATTTTGGTCTCAGCACGAAATTTCCAAATTGCATTGATGATCTGCAAGGTGTTTGGTTTCATCAAGATGAAGTAGGGCATTGAGGTCATCATCATCGCGTGCAATGTCAAGGCTTCGTTTTCGACCACTTTTATGAATCCCTCCAAATCACCGCTTTCAAAGATTGCAATTAGTTGATCCAAATTTTCATGTGCTTGCGCAAAACGTCTTTCGGCATAAGGATGACTGTGCATCAAATCATGGCCTAGGGTGCTTGAAACTTGTTTCTCCCCTTTATCAACTAGCAAGATAGTGTCTTGGAAATTTTTGAAATTAGCATGTATAGCATTGGGGAATTCCACTCCAAATAAATCCGAGCTGCCCTTGATGTTTTCTTGATTTCCCCAAACGACAACACTTCCTTTTACACTTCTACAAGCGCTGCCGGAACCTAAACGAGCTAGGAAAGAGGCTTTTTGAAAAAAGTATTCTTCTGTCATTGCAGGATTTAGGGCTTTTTCTAAACTCATGAAATTCATAGCTAAAGCTGCCATTCCTGATGCCGAAGACGCAATTCCCGAACTGTGAGGAAAAGTATTCTCGGTATCTATAGTAAAATGGTAGTCTTTTAGAAAAGGCAAATAGATTTCGATACGCTCTAGGAATTTCTGGATCTTTGGTTTGAAATCTTCTTTTGGCTTCCCCTCGAATAGCAAGTCAAATGAGAAATTAGTCTTCGTCACATTTAGTGCAGTCGAAATGTCCTTTTTGGCGAAAGCCAACTTAGTTATCGTTTTGCAGTTGTTCAGGGTAAAACTCACTGATGGATTTGCCGGAATCTGGTTGTCCTTTTTTCCCCAATATTTTACGAGTGCAATATTGCTGGGAGCGCTCCACTTGAAATCGCCACGTTCAATAGAATGAGAATATTGTGTTGGAATAAAGTCTTTTGCTGAAAACATGTATTTTATAATTTGTGCAAAGATACTTTTTTTGCTTTATCCGTGTATTTGTTTATTTGTGGAATCAGTCTAAAGTTTTTGTTTAATTTTGGGCAAAATTGAAAATTGTCAAAATGAATAGAATCACTAAAATTCTTACTGTTGTTGTAACTTGTCTTGTTGTCGGTTATTTTTCAGGAATGGTTACTCGTTCTGCAATCATTACTTGGTATCCCACTTTGGTAAAACCGAGTTTTAATCCACCTAATTGGGTTTTCGCGCCAGTATGGAGTACGCTTTATATCATGATTGGGATTGCTGCAGGATTAGTTTGGGATCGTATTGAGTCGAATACGACGCTTGTCAAAAAAGCTTTGGTGGTTTTTGCCATACAATTAGCCTTAAATGCTTTGTGGTCTTATTTGTTTTTCGGATTGATGAACCCCATGTTGGCGCTACTGGAAATCGTAATCCTCTGGCTTATGATTTATGAAACCTACGTTCAATTTGGCAGGATCAATAAAATTGCTGGCTATCTGTTTATCCCTTATTTGCTATGGGTAAGTTTTGCTATGGTCTTGAACGCGAGTATCTGGTGGCTGAATAAATAAGCCCCTAACTCCTAAAGGGGAACTATGCAGTTTGAAGTGGCTAGTAATAACTGTAGAACATTTTTAAATCATCTAGCAACAGGAGTTAGCTTTTTGAATTCGGTATTTTTGGAAAATAAAAAATCCATCAAGGCCAAACCATTGCTGCTTTCTGAAACTGTTTTTGATTTTGGATCGGCATCGCAAAATTCAAGAAATAGCGGTATTTGTTCTGGTTTCAATTTTAAGCTTTCGACATAGAATTTCTGGTTGTATTCAGTTGCAGCCCGTGCTTTAAATTCAATTTTAGGGACTGTTTTTGCAGCAGTTTCTTTTTCTTTTCTGAACAAGCCTAGAATCATTCCGCCAATTCGCATTAAATCCATTCCGTTTTCAATACTTCCATTGTAAACTCCCGTTTTTAAACTTCTTGTTGATTTTTCTAAAGCTAATTTATCCAGCTTTCCTTGTTCGTAATTCTCATCTAAACTTAAATTAATTGAGGGCATTTTAGTTATTACCACCTCGTTTAGCTCTTCTGCTTTTAATATTAATTCAATGGTTAGGTTATTTTTAGTAATTGTCTCGGAATTAATCGCGATTTGTTTTACTTCATAACCTTTAGATACAAAAACAAGAACATCATTTGTTTTCACAGCAATTGAAAATTTACCATTGGCATCAGAGCTTGTAAGCGTTTTTGTATTAGCATTGATAACTTCTACGTCGGCTATAGCATAATTATTAAATATAACTTTGCCTTTAATGGTTTGTGAGTAGTTACATTGAGAAATGAAAAAGAGCAGGGTACAGAGTAGTTTTACTTTCATATGTTACGAATCTAATAACTTGATAGTAAAATTATTAGATTCGTCTTAATGAAATCTTAGGGAATGTGTAAATTCTTGTTAATTAATATTCAAATTAAGTTAATCTAAATACTATTCGCCAGTATAAACCCGCTCGTCCACGCATTTTGGAAATTAAATCCGCCCGTAATGGCATCAATATTTACAATTTCACCGGCAAAATATAGGTTTTCATGCAATTTGCTTTGCATGGTTTTGAAGTTGATTTCCTTCAGGTTAATTCCGCCGGCGGTTACAAATTCTTCTTTAAAGGTACTTTTTCCATTGACTTGGAACGTTCCGTTTGTTAATTGATTGGATAGGTTTTGCAGTTGCGTTTTGGACAAATCGGCCCATTTGGTTTCGGTTTCGATTCCTGAGGCCAACACTAAACTTTCCCACAAACGGTTAGGGAAGTCAAAATGGGATTTTTTGGACACCGCTTTTTTGGCGTGTTCTTGTTTTAGTTTCTTTAGTTTTTTCTCCGCATCTTCAGTGTCAATATCATTCAGCCAATTCACAAAGATGGTAAACTGGTAGTTTTTGTCGTGCAGTATTCTAGCACCCCAAGCGGAAAGTTTCAATACGGCAGGGCCGCTCATTCCCCAGTGCGTAATCAATAAAGGCCCCGTCGATTCTAGTTTGCTGTCTTTTACTTTTACCGTAACCTGTGCTGCCACACCCGGTAGTTCCTTGATTCTGGGATCTTTGATATTGAAGGTAAAAAGGGAAGGAACTGGACTGACAACTGCGTGCCCAAAAGTTTGCAGCATTTCCCATATTTTTGGGTTGCTTCCCGTTGCAAGAATTAATTTTTCGGCAATGTAATTTTCGTTTTGTGTTTCTATTTTCCAAACATTTTCTTTTTTGAAAATAGATTGTACGCTTTGTCCCGTTAAAACTTTTATCCCTAATTTCTGCGTTGCCTCAAGGAAGCAATCGATTATGGTTTGCGATGAATTCGAAACGGGGAACATTCTGCCGTCCTCTTCAATTTTCAGTTCCACGCTGTGTTTTTCAAACCATTCGATGGTGTCGCCAGAAGAAAATTGATGGAAAGGGCCACGCAATTCTTTCTCGCCACGGGGATAGTATTTAACCAATTCATTAGGTTCAAAACAAGCGTGCGTTACATTGCATCTTCCACCGCCTGAAATGCGAACTTTTTGTAATACTTCGGCGCCACGTTCTAAGATGGCTACTTTTAGTTTTGGATTTTTCTCCACTATATTTATGGCTGTAAAAAATCCTGCCGCACCGCCACCTACTATTATTATATCAAAATCTTGATTCATATTGCTATTGTTTTGCTATTCGCAAAATTTATAATCTGTCTGGGAAATCAGAGATGATTCCGTTTACGTTATACGTTTTTACTTTTCTTATGTCTTCAGTTTCATTCACCGTCCAGGGAAATACCTGAAAGCCCTTTTCCTGCATACTTACCGTATTCTCTTTAGTTAGTAAATGAAAGTACGGATGGATAGACTTCGCCTGTATGAATTTGGCGAAAGCCAAAGCCAGATTCAAATCAGTTTCTGTCAACACTCCAATAGGGATCTCTGGATTGGAAAAACCCACTTGTTGCAGGGCATTCCAATCAAAACTAGAAACTAAAAATTGATTGTAATTCCATTTTTTTTCTAAAACGTACTTTTCAATTAAATCCACCACTTTATTGGCAGTTTCGTAGCTCTTTAATTCGATATTAATTGAGCACTTTTGGTCGATCAGATCTAATACTTCTGATAGAGTTGGAATTTGTTGTTCTTTTTCCATTCGGAAATCTTTCAATTCCTGCAAAGAAAGCTGATTTACAAAACCCATTCCATTGGTAGTTCTATCAATGGTTTCATCATGAATAACCATTAACTCATTATCTGAGCTCAAATGAACATCTAATTCAATTTGGTCAACACGCAGCTCAATTGCTTTTTGGAAACCTCGTAAAGTATTCTCTGGTTCGTAACCTCTTGCTCCACGATGACCAATTTTTAGCATTGGATTGATTTTTTACAAAGGTAGCTAAAATAAAAACGCCTTTATTTCTAAAGACGTTTTGGTATTTTTTATTTAAACATTGAAAATGTTGACCACTCAGTACCTAAAAATGAAAAAGCAGTCTGTTTTTTCGGTTTTTGCTACCTTTCCTTTTGAGAGTATTCCAATAATACAATATCAAAATCCGTCTCGATACTTATTTTCCCATTTGAAACGGTAGTTTCTTTTCCGGAATAGGCATCTTTTAATTTTGTGCCCTCAGCAAATATAGTTCCAACTGAAAGTTCTTTTTTGCCTATCGATAAATCTAATCCTATGACTACCTGGTCTGCGAAACTTCCTTTAGAGAAAGTTCTTGAAAAAGTATAGGGTTGGGCGGTGATTTCTTTGTGAATTCCCGCCCCGATAGAGGGATGGTCTCTCCTGAATTGTCCCAGTTTTTGCCAATGTAAAAGAGCCTTTTGTGTAGATGGATTCGACTGAATATCTTCCCAATTCATAAAAGAACGCAAAGTAGCATCGCCTTCGGTTCCTTCAACAATTAAAGAGCGAGCTGATTCGTCCCCGTAAAAAACTTGCGCCAGACCTGGAGAAAGTAATAATTTTGTCGCTGTTTCTTTGTTTTTAGTTCTTGCTGCGTCAAATGGACCGCCGTCATCATGAGAAGACAAATAGTTTAAAACACTTGATCCTTTTAATTCTTGATTCAATATTTTAGAATATTTAGAGAAGATGAATTCATAGTCTTTTTTCGCATCCCATTTGAATTCGAAGTTGATCATATTGTTAAAACCATTGTCATAATAGTTTACTTTTTTGTTTCCAAAATCAAAATATTTGCCTGCACTGATGTTGTAATTATAAACTTCGGCAATAGTGTAAAAGGAATTATTGTCCAATACTTGACTTGGATTATTTTTTTTCCAATTGGCAAAAGCATAATCGCATTGAGTTTTAAAATCGGCCCAAACCGAAGCTTCTGTATGTTTTACGGTATCTGCTCTATAACCATCAATTCCATATCCCGTAATATAGTCTGTCAACCATTTGATGATGTAATTTTTTGGCGTTCTGGCATAACCGGTTCTTTCAAAAAAAGCGTCTAGTGAAGCCACTTCTTTTTCGTAACGACCTTCTTTCTTCCATTTTTTGATTAAAAAAGGAGGAAGCGCCACTTCTTGGGCACTCTCCGTTTTTATATCTGGTAGGTTTTTTACCAAGGTACAAGCCGTCGTGGTTTCAAATGATTTATAGTCACATTGCGGTCCTGTTCTTACCCAGTCTGAAGGCCATACAGTATCAGCAGCTGTCACTGGTCCTGTATGATTAATTACGCCGTCAAGAATGATGCGAATGCCATGTGCATGTGCTTTTTTAACTAAGGAAGCTAAGTCTTCTTTTGTTCCAAAATTAGGGTCTAATGCCGTCCAGTCTCTGGCCCAATAACCATGAAAAGCATAGCTTAATCCAGTTCCTTCATCAACTGCGTCATGTATTTGTTCTACTATTGGTGTAAACCAAATGGCATTTATTCCTAATTTATCAAAATAGCCTTCATCTATTTTTTTAGAAATCCCTATGATATCGCCACCTTCAAAACTACGAAGTTTTCCAGTCTTTTCGTTTCTTTCAAAGTTTAAATCATTTGATGGATCTCCGTTATTAAAACGGTCTGTCATTAGGAAGTAAACGCTGGCTGCTTCCCAAACGAATGGGGTTTTTGTTGTTTTATTAGTAACTGTTTTTGTACTAGAACAGCTTACCAAGAAGAACATTGTTAGTAGTAAAAAAGGTTTTGAAATTTTTTTCATGTTTTTATTTAAAAAGTGAAGAGGAAGCGATATCCGACTCAGTTGCTAATCTGAAATTATTCTAACTCTAATATCAAAACTGATTTGCTATCAATAACAATTTCAGAAGCTATATTAAAGGAGTTGTCAGTCAAAATATCTTTCCCGTTTTGGTAGTTTTTTATATTTTCTTGAAAACGATCTGTTTTTATAGTTTGGCGATCTTGACTATTGTTGATAATCATCATAACTGTTTTCTTGTCAGTATATCTAAAATAAACATAAACATTGTTTTCAGGGATGTAATGGGTCATTTTTCCAAAATGAACTGCTTCATTAGTTTTTCTCCAATTGAACAATTTTGAAGTGAAATCAAAATATTTGTTTTGCAATTCTGTTCGGCCTTCTTTTATAAAAGCATTGTTTTGGTCACCTAGCCAACCTCCGGGGAAATCTTGGCGAATATCAGCATCTCCTTTGTCTTTGTCTCCACTCATCCCAATTTCACTTCCATAATACAATTGAGGAATCCCTCTCACGGTAGCAATCAAAGCCATTGTCATCTGATATTTTTTGAAATCATTTTTATAGACTTCATTGATGCGGTTTGTGTCATGGTTTTCTGCAAAAACTAAAATGTTATTTGGATTCGGGTATAAAAAGTCATTGGAGAAATTATCGTAAATTCTTAGCATTCCCTTGTCCCAACTTCCATCATCTTCATTGAAAACGGTCCCTAATGCGTCGTGCAAAGTGAAATCCATTACCGTCGGAAGATTCGAATTGTAATTTTGTATCGCGCCAATTTTACTGTCTTTTTGCCAATAGGCCATTTGCGCTTGATTGTGCATCCAGATTTCCCCTGCAATGTTAAAATTAGGATATTCATCAGTAATAGATTTTGTCCAAGCCGCTATTCCTTCGGGGTCTGAATAGTTATAAGTGTCTACTCTAAAACCATCTAAATCTGCATACTCAATCCACCAAATGGCATTTTGTTTTAAATAGTTTAAAACTAACGGATTTTTCTGGTTTAAATCAGGCATTGTAGATACAAACCATCCATCAAGACAAATGTCTCTGTCAATTTTTGATGCATTGATGTCATTGATAGTTGATCTTTTATGATTGGTTTGTGTAAAATTTTCAAATTGGTGAATCCAGTCATTAGTGGGTAGATCTTTCATCATCCAATGTTCAATTCCCCAGTGATTAGTTACATAATCCATAACTAATTTCATGTCTTTTTTATGAAGTTCTGAAGCTAGTCTTTTATAATCATCGTTAGTTCCATAACGGGGATCTATTTTGTACACATCTGATTGGGCATAAGTATGGTAGGAAAATGTTTTGTCATTGTCTTCGGAAAGTGGAGTGCTCCAAATGGCAGTTGCTCCCAAGGAAGAAATATAATCTAGATTTTTTATAATTCCTTCTATGTCGCCACCGTGTCGTCCTCCGGGTAAATTCCTGTCTGATTTTTCTTGGGTGTCTTTACTGCTATCATTTTTTGGGTTGCCATTAGCAAAACGATCCGGCATAATGAGATAGATCATATCCGAAGCGTCAAAACCTTTGCGTTTTGCTGAATTTTGTCGTCTTTGTTTTAAGGTGTATTTTTGTGTAAAAGCTACTTTGTCATCTTTTTTAAATAGAAAGTCAATCGTAGTTGCTTCGGTGCCCTCGGTGTTGATGGTGACGAAAAGATAGTTTGGATTTTCAGTTTTTTTGATATCAGTTATCGCAATTGAATTTGTTGTTGCAACTTGATATTGAGCAATGTCTTTGCCATAAAACATAATTTGCACTTCTGGATTATGCATTCCTGCAAACCAAAAGGGAGGTTCAATTTTGTCTATTTGCGCGGTTAGGGTTAGAGACATAAAGAAAAGTAATAAAGTTATTCTTTTTAGGAAGTCTGTCTTTTTGATTAGTACAGAGTCAAATTTATTCATAAATAGGCACATTTTGATTATCATTGATTTATTTTAATAAACAATCCCAATCAAATTGGGATTGTTTGGTGGCTTTCTGGGCCTTGCAAAGAAGGAATTATCTACAAGTTCTTTAAAATTTATTTTAGGGTAACTATATTATTTGGGGATACCACAACACTTTTGTCATTTACTATAAGTGTTAACTCTTGGGTTCCGTCTAAAGAAAAAGTAGTTCCGTCATGATTGATATCTACTTTTAAAATCTGACCTCTAAAATTGATTTTAAAGGAATACGCTTTCCATTCCTTAGGGATTTTTGGAGAGAAGTGTAGTTTGTTATTTTTCACACGCATTCCACCAAAGCCTTCAACTATACTAATCCATGTTCCAGCCATAGAGGTAATATGGCAACCTTCTTCGACTTCTTTATTGTAGTCATCGAGATCTAAACGGGATGTTCGCAGGTAAAAAGTATATGCCATGTCCATTTTGTCTAGCGCTGCCGCTTGAATAGAATGCACGCATGGGGAAAGTGAACTTTCATGAACTGTAAAGGATTCGTAGAATTCAAAATTACGTTTCAATTCTTCTTTAGAAAAATGCTCTTCAAAGAAATAGAAACATTGCAATACATCTGCTTGTTTGATATAGGGAGAACGTAAAACTCTGTCCCAAGACCATTTTTGGTTAATTGGTCTTTGCGAAGGATCTAAATCTTTTACCGGAACTAAATCTTTATCTAAGAAGCCATCTTGCTGTAAATAAACACCTAGTTCTTCTGATTTAGCGAAGTACATATTGTCTGCCACTTTTTTCCATTCTTGAAGTTCGGCATCTGCCAGTTTTACTTTTTCAATTATGCGTTTATGGTCTGCAGGGTATTCCAGCGATACTTTTTTAAGTTGCTCATAAGTATAATCAATACACCATTTTGCAATATAATTAGTGTAGAAATTATTATTGATGTTGTTTTCGTATTCGTTAGGTCCTGTAACTCCAAGAATAACATATTGATTTTTGTCTTTTGAGAAGTTGGCTCTTTGATGCCAAAAGCGGGCAATTCCAATTAGAACTTCCAATCCTTTTTCAGGAATATAGGAGTAATCGCCAGTGAAACGGTGGTAATTGAATATTGCAAAAGCAATAGCACCATTTCTGTGTATTTCTTCATGGGTAATCTCCCATTCGTTATGACACTCCTCTCCATTCATGGTCACCATAGGGTATAATGCCGCTCCGTCTTTGAAGCCAAGGTTTTTCTCAGCATTCAGAATGGCTTTGTCCAATTGATTGTAGCGGTACGTCAATAAGTTTCGTGCGACTTCTTGGTCTTTGGTGGCCATGTAAAACGGAATGCAATAAGCTTCGGTGTCCCAATACGTGGAACCTCCATATTTTTCACCCGTAAATCCTTTTGGTCCAATGTTTAAACGGCTGTCTTTTCCTAAATACGTTTGGTTTAATTGAAAAATATTAAAACGGATTCCTTGCTGTGCTTTTACATCTCCATCGATCGTAATGTCTGACATTTCCCAAATTTTTGCCCAAGCATCGATTTGGTCTTGTAATAATTGATCGTATCCTTTTGCTAAAGCAGATTGGATTGCTTTTTCGGCAGCAGAAAAGGTGTTAGTATGATTTAAAGAAACAGTATATCCACCTATTTTTTGAATAGAGGATTTTTTGCCTTGAGCTACAATAATAGCATAAGTACTTTGAATTCTATCAATTGTAGTGTCAAAGCTAGTAGGGGAAAGATTTAAATTTCGGGCATTTTCTAAAATGCTGTTTTGCATGAAAGTAGTCACCTTAAAATGAGTCTTAAAAGTTTGTGCCGTAACAAAAGCTTCATTACCAGTATGTTTTACTTCAAGAGGCTCCCAGAATTTTTCGTCCCAGTTGGCATCTTCGTTAGTAACTCCCGCATCGATATAGGGTTTGTAGACTATTTTAGCATCCTTGTTTAAAGGGGTGATTTCATAATTAATGATTCCAACTTCATCCAAAGTTATCGAAAGGAAACGGGTTACATTAACGGCTATTTGTGTTCCGTTTTTTAGTTTCGCTTTAAAAGAACGGTTGTACCAGCCCTCTTTCATGTTCAATTCACGACGGAATTCTGTCACTTCAGTACAAGCATTCATGTCTAAATTCTCGCCATTAATTTCAATGTCAATTCCAATCCAGTTTGGGGCATTTAAAACTTTTGCAAAATATTCTGGGTATCCATTTTTCCACCAACCCACTTTTGTTTTATCCGGGTAGTAGATTCCTGCAATATAACTTCCTTGAAAAGTTTTTCCGGTGTAACTTTCTTCAAAATTGGCACGTTGTCCCATAGCACCGTTTCCAATACTAAAAAGACTTTCAGATGACTTTACACTTTCTGCATCAAATCCCTCTTCAATGATGGACCAATTGTCTGGTTTTATATAATCTTGGTTCATTCTTTTCTTTTTTTAAAGTTTAAAAAGTTTAAGGTTTAGAAGTTGATGACAGTTTCTACAACCTCTTGATTCTCGTTTCTTTTTATTTTATCTATTTATTAATCCTTCAATGAAACTGATATCGATATGGGTAAAATCTGGATAAATATATTTTGCTTCATACAGTGTTGTTTCTTCGCCTATTCCAATGCTTGTCATGTTTCCAATATTAGCTGCTTGTACTCCTGCAACTGAATCTTCAAAAACAATAGCGTCTTCTGGTTTTGCGCCTAATAATTTGACAGCAATTAGGAAAACTTCAGGATCTGGTTTTGCATTGGTAACATCATTTCCATCAACGATAACGTCGAAATAGTGCATAATGCCTGTTTTTTCCAAAATAGGTCTAGCGTTTTTACTTGCTGAACCCAATACTATAGCTTGGTTTTTCTCTTTCAAGAATTTCAACATAGCAATAACTCCTGGTAAAATTTCGCTTTGGTCCATATCCACTAAATAGGATAGGTATTCTTCGTTTTTTTGAATTAGCCATCTGTTTTTGTCTTCTTGCGAAGCTTCTACTTTTCCTAATTCTAAAATGATATCAAGAGAGCGCACGCGGCTTACTCCTTTTAAAAGTTCGTTGTGTTCAAGTGTGAAATCTATATTTAATTCCTGGGCTATTTTTTGCCAAGCTAAATAATGGTATCGGGCAGTATCTACTATTACTCCGTCAAGGTCGAAGATGAATGCTTTCTTATTCATTTATTGTAATTTTTGTTTCGTCATTAATGGTAAGAGCTATAATTCCGGCTAGAATCATTGATGCTCCACCAATCAAAAGTGCATAGATGGGTTCGTTGTCAAAAAATTTAGAAACTAAAAATCCTAAAATGGATGCAGCAACTAATTGCGGGATTACGATGAAGAAGTTGAAAACTCCCATGTAATATCCCATTTTGTTAGATGGCAGTGAGCCAGATAACATGGCGTAGGGTATTGATAATATACTTGCCCAAGCAATTCCAACGCCAATCATGGGGAGCCATTCCATAGTGAATACGGTGGGGTCAGTAATAAAATAAACAGATATTAGTCCAAGTCCTCCGCAGACAAGTGCGACAAAATGAGTGAATTTTCGATTCGTATATTTTGCTAATAATGGCAATAAAAAAGAAGCGATTGCAGCAATTAGATTATAATTAGCAAACATTTCACCTACTTGATTCGCACCAGTATTGTAAGCTTCGGAGGTAGTGTCTGTAGTTCCATAAATATGTTGCGTTACGGCGAGAGTGGTATAAATCCACATGGAAAAAAGCGCAAACCAAGAAAAGAATTGAACCCAAGCCAATTGTTTCATGATTTTTGGCATAAACTGAAAATCATTCATAATGGTTACGAAGCCATTTTCGGTATTATTTGCTTTTTGCATTAATCCGGAAACCAGCATTGCTAATCCGCCCAATCCAATTAGTCCAATTGATAGGACGTATAAGTCTTTCTTTAGATCAAAATTATAGATGACAAACGAAAATAGAGCACTTATAATTAGAAATAGTATTCCTTTATTTAAATGCGATCTTCCATTTGATGCAAACCAATCTGAAGAATGTTCTTCTTTTGTAAAAGTGGTTTCTTTGTGCTTTTCAAAAGCAGCTAATTCTTGTGGCGAATATTCTTTAGAAGTGATAACTGTCCAAAGCACAGTTATGATAAATACAATTCCACCAAAATAAAAGGAGTATTTCACTGAATCGGGAATTATTCCAAGCGGTGCTGTATTATCAACACCTAAATGAGTAAAAATCAAAGGTAGTTTTGAAGCAAAGTAAGCACCAATACCAATGAAGAAACTCTGCATTGCAAATCCCATTGTGCGTTGCTTTTCTGGAAGATTATCCCCAACAAAAGCACGAAATGGTTCCATAGAAACATTGATGGAAGCATCCATAATCCACAACATTCCTGCTGCAAACCATAGCGCAGGTGAATTAGGCATTATAAATAAAGCTGCCGAAGCTAAGATTGCTCCTGCTAAAAAATAGGGTTTTCTTCTCCCTAATTTTGTCCAGGTTCTATCTGAAAAATAACCAATAATTGGTTGGATAATTAAGCCAGTCATAGGAGCGGCAACCCATAAAATAGGGATGTCATCAATGTTAGCACCTAAAGTTTGAAATATTCTGCTCACATTCGAATTTTGCAATGCAAAACCCATTTGAATTCCCAGAAACCCGAAACTCATGTTC
>CALJVL010000028.1 GCA_937773775.1 uncultured Flavobacterium sp. | reverse complement strand
AATTGCGCCAAACGTGTGTTAGCAGTTGTACTTTCTGTTAATGATATGTTTCATTTCTAACTTTTATCTCTTTTTTTAGTAAATATTCTTTCAGTTCTGTCCAAGTTTTGTCTCTTAAACTTCCAGCTTGATACATTTTTGATTGAAAATCATTTGTTATTATTCTTAATGAAGTTGATTGTTTATGTGGCGATTCAATTACTAATTCTTTTACATTTTCTATTTCGTAGATTTTATTGTACCAAAACCAAATACTATTTTTTACAATAATATATTTTTCAGTTACTATGAAATAATACATTTTAAAACTAAATATTCCGCACATAACTGTACCGACTGTAATTATAAACAATAGCGCTTTATAATTATTTATCATTCTTGTTGGGTTTTGGAAAAACATAAATAAAACGAATACAATAAAACCATAAAAAAGCAAACCATTTGCAGAAAGAAAATGATTTCCATTAAATTCAATTTTGTTTTTAAAATTTATTTGATTTAATATTTTTCCGTTTCTATTAATTTTAAAATCTAGAGAATTTATTTCGTTTTTATTTTCGGAAAGTAGTTTTTCAGCTCTGTCCAATAAAATTCTAATTTCAGAAATATTTGAATAATTGTCAGCCCAAATATATTTCTGCTTTCCACTTTTTAGATTTAAAGTTGTTGCTTCAATCGGCATTGTAGTAAAAAGAAAAGAGAGATTTTGCTTTCCAGTGATTTCAATATTCTCAATTTCATTCCAGTTGTAAAACTCTTTTTTAAAATATGTAGAAAAGCTAATTCCAGATTTGTCTATAATTACTTTGGGGAAAGTAATAACAATGTATCTTATTGAATAAACAATAAATACTAAAATTAAGAATGGAAAAATTAAATTTGCCCAAGTAATTTTATCTTCTGTTTCTAATTTCTCAAAGAATCTTAAAAGCAACATAATTCCAATTCCACCAAATAAAACAACGCTTATCAGAATTATAATTATCGTTGGTAATATGCTTATTTTACTCGATATTTTTTCTTTCATATTATTTTCTGCGTCATTTTTGGGAGTATAACTGCTAACGTTCTCGCGCCTTGCGCCGTTTGCGACTTACGAAGACGAGTATTTTCGGCTGAACGAAAATACGAATTAAAACGGTAATTCCACTAAATTCGCAAATGGTGCAAGACGTGTGTTAGGTAGCGTAACTTTTTTTTTATTTTTTCTAATTCCAAGTTTTAAATATAGTTTGGTTAACAGTTTCTTTGTCAGATGGCGGTGGCGGTGGCGGAGGAAATCTAACAATATGTTTTCCGTACTCTATATCTTTCGTGTAAGGAGAAAATTTTAATGATTTAATTATTTTCCTGAATTCAGCAGATATTTTATAGATATTGGTTGGAGCTTTCTTTCCATAAACGAATACAGAATCAAGTTTTTTTCCATTTTGTATCAATAATTTAAAGGCGTGTCTGTCTTGTAAAGATGTTATAGAATATGATTCTTCTAAATTGGAAAAATCAATGTTGTCAACTAAAGAATCTATTTTTATTTTATGTTTTGTCTCATTTATAGTGAAAAACGATTTTTGATTAGGTAAATATTCTGTTAGAAATATTGTGTCATTGCAAGTTAATTTCAATGTATAAACTTCTTCTTCGGTTGCATCTGAATAAATGTACGATTTCAAAGAATCACATTTAGCAAATTCTTTTCTCTGACAGTTTGAAAGTCCAATAGAAAGTAAAAGTAAAAAGTAAAATTTCTTCATTATTCGCAATTTTGGTGTTATGCTACCTAACGTCCCGCTGCTTTGAGATGGCTGGAAGTTCGTAACCTTCCAACTTTCGGCTTTGCAGAAAGTTGATGCGAAACGGTAATTCCACTAAACTCCAGCTAGCTCAAAACAGCTGTTGGCAGGCGTTTTTTTATTTACTTATGCTTTTCAAATATGGCTTTCCACTTTCTTTATCAATCTCATAAATTAAGTTTCTTTCGTCCATAAGTTTCGTTTTTGTTTCGTCAATTCTAAATTTGTAATTGGCTTTTATAAATCCATCGTTAATTTCTGTTATAAAACATTCTGATGGTAAGTAAGTTTTTAAACTTTTAATATTTAATTCTTTCCATAATTTTTCCTTTTCAATATTCTCTGGGGTAAATTCATAATCTTTCCATTTTTTTGATTTTAAATTTCCAATTATAACTTTATCTGTTCCATACCAATCTCCAGTTTTTAGGATGTACCAATTACCGTATTTTTTTAATTGTTCATTTCTGTTCCATTCTCTAGTATGGTAAGTTCCATTTCCAATTTTATATATTTTATTGTCTTTTGACTGATATTCATAATTTATGTCATACTGCCAGTCGTGAATATCAGAATTATAAACAGAATTACAAATTAATATTCCTCCAATATTCTGTTCTATTTCAACTTTATCATATTCGGGGTCAAATGCGTGAAGAAGCATATAAATAAAACCTAAAAGTAAAATGAGGGAAATCCCTAAAGAATATAAGCAACCTTTTTTCATATACTTCTTCTGTGTGTTTTCGGTTTTAAAATGCGTGCCAACGTCAGTCTGTGAAAAAACCGTCGTTATGTTCTTTCAAATATAATGTATATTTCGAATATTAAAGCAAGAAAAGTTGTATATTTAATGATGCAACACATCACAGGAACTCCTCGCAATCAGCTATTTTTTTCTAGTTTAGAAGACACTATTTTACCGGAAAACCCCGTTCGTTTTATCGATGCTTTTGTCGAAGCATTGTCATTACAAACTTTAGGTTTTTCTGTTCAAACCATTAAAGGGGAAGGTCGCCCGAGCTTTGATACTAAAATCTTTCTTAAAATCTATTTGTATGGTTATCTAAATGGGCTGCGTAGCTCAAGAAAGCTAGAAAAGGAGTGCGCTCGCAATAACGAATTGCAATGGCTTTTATGTGCAATCATACCCAACTACCATAGTATATCCGACTTTAGAAAACAAAATCCATTGGGATTAAAAAAACTCTTTAAACTCTTTGTTTCTTTCCTTAAAGATGCTGACCTAATTGGCTGTGAAATCATCGCTATTGACGGCACAAAAAGCAGAGCGCACAACAGTAAGAAAGCAAACTTCAACCAAAAGAAAATAGAGAGACACTTAGCGTATATTGAAGAGCGAACCCAAGAATATCTTGCCGAATTGGCTAAGAATGATCTACAGGATAATAGCATTGCAATCACAAAGATTGCAGAAAAAATAGAACGATTAAAAAAGAATAAAATACGCTACGAACTTCTAGAAGACAAACTAAAAGAGAGTGGACAACCCCAAATAAGTACCACCGATCAAGATGCGAGAGCCCTTTTAGTTCAAGGAGTAGTAGTTGAGATAAGCTATAATATCCAAGCAGCAGTGGATAATAAGCATAATTTAGTTGTGGCTACTCACACCATAAATCGGAACGATCTTAACGCCTTAGGAGCTATCGCTTTGGAAGCAAAGGAAAATTTGGGACTAGATACTTTTACTGTTTTGGTGGATAAAGGCTACCATAATGGAAGGGAAATCGCCCAATGCATAAACCATAACATCAGCACCATTGTAGCGCATCCTACGCCAGGAACAAGCAAAGAAAGCGTTACGCAACCCGATTACTTGGTAGCCAAATTTAAATACGATGCAGAAAACGACAGCTATACGTGTCCCCAAGGAGAAACTTTAAAAACTACAGGAAGGTGGCATAAAAAAAGTGGGCGAACAGAGCAAAGTAGTTATCAATTTAAAAAATACCGAACCCCAGCCTGCCGGGAATGTCTTGTAAAACATCTTTGTACTGCTAGACCAGCAGGGTGGGAAATCGATCGGAGCCAGTACGCGCAAGCTGTTGAAGAAAACAACAAACGCTATCAGGAAAACCCACAATTATACCGAACACGACAAGAGATAAACGAACATATATTCGGTACTATAAAAAGACAATGGGGTTATAATCACACTAATTTAACGGGACTAGAAAAAGTAAACGGAGAACACAGCTTAATTATGCTGGTTTATAACATCAAACGCAGTATCAATATACTGGGCGTTCCTGATCTGATTGCCAAACTCAAAAAATGGAACACACCTTACAGAGCACAAGTCTTGCTTTTGCTAAAAACGGAGTATTTAAAGCGAACTAACGCCCTTGATTATTATCTAATGAAATTAGTAGCCTAAAAAAAGAGCCTTCTTAAAAGGCTTTATTTGACTTGTAGAACAGGAAAATTCAAGCTTTTTAATGGAAAAAGGAGGTTTTTTCACAGCCTGACGTTATGCCACTTTGAGATGGCTGGAAGTTCGTAATCGCTAAATTTTCGGCTTAACGAAAACGTGATGCGAAACGGCAATTCCACTAAATTCCAGCTATATCAAAGCATCAATGTAAAAGCATAACTTTGAGAGTACTAAAAACGAAGATTATGCAATTACAAGACGCCTTTTCTATTCCAAAGATATTCATTGGTTTAGATATTCACAAAAAAAGCTGGACAGTTTCTATCCAAACAGATTTATTTTTTCACAAGACTTATTCTATACCTTCTAATGCAGAGGATTTGTATCAATATGTGGAGCGAACATTTCCAGATCATGCCGTTGATTTAGTTTATGAAGCGGGTTGCTGTGGCTTCTCCGTAGCACGTTATTTTTTAAACTTAGGATGGAACGTTCTAGTTGTTAATCCCTCAGACGTAAAGAGAGGAGATAAAGAGCGCTATCAAAAAACAGATGCCTTAGATTCTAAAAACTTGTCCAATCAATTAAAATCAGGTGTTCTAAGAGGCGTTTTTATTCCCACAGAAGAGCATGAACAGTTTACGACCTTGGCGCGCCATAGAACGCAAGTGACCAAGAAACTGCGACAAACCAAATCACATATCAAAAGTATGTTGTTGTTTCATGGAATTAAAGTTCCTGAAGAGTTTGATAATCCAAATTGGAGTATAGCTTTTATTGTGTGGTTAGAGGATATTAAATTCAGTAGCTCTTGTGGTGATTTAGCCTTGCAAGGAAAAATACGCATGTTCAAGTTTATCAAATCAGAATATTTAGAAATTGCCAATCAAATGCGTGCTTATTGTAGAAAAAATAATAAGAAAGATTACAATCTTTTGAAAAGTATTCCAGGAATAGGAGGATATCTAGCTAGTGTAATCTTAGCCGAATGTGGAGATTTACGTCGGTTCAATAACGAAGGGCAGTTTAGTTCTTACATCGGATTAGTCCCTGGAATGTATAATAGTGGAGAGTCAGAAAAGTGTTTAGGAATTACTCCGAGGAGTCGTTCACAGTTACGAAGTTATTTAGTAGAAGCGGCTTGGATAGCCATTAGAAAAGATACCGAAATGCAAAATTATTACCGGAAACATCAAGGTAAAAACGTAAAAAGTGTCATTATAAAAGTAGCCCATAAAATGGCACGCAGAATTTTATCAGTTATTAAAACCGAAACCGCCTATCAAATTAATAGAAATATAGAGTTAGTAGAACAATAAAAATAACCTTCTTAACAAGCTCAACAATACAAGAAAAATAGACTACAAAACAGCCATGGTGGTTCCATAAAATGAAGCCACATCTCAAAGTCGGTAGCTATTTTATTATTCTTACAATCATACCGATGCTGGTGGCTGCCATAAGCAGACCACATATAGGAGTGTGAGCTTTAAGATTATAAAAAGAAATAGTATGAAGTAAAAGAGGAATTAATTCTTGGCATCATTGAAAAAGTTAGAATAACTTTTTCAGTCCAAAGCTTTCAGCGGACAAAAAGTTGTTTCCAAATTTTCCAACAAGCCGCTGAAACGGAATTCTATATTCGAAAAACACCTTACATATAACCCTCTTAAAAGTTGTTGAAAACTTAATGATGCTTTACATAGGAATGGCTGTTAGCTGAAGCTTTTATTAGTTCAATAGTTTAACTTCTCGAAATTGTTCTAAAGCTTCGTCATTTAAATCTTTATCATTTCTAATCTCTTCAAAAATTGGCCATTCTAAATAATCATCAATAATAAATTCATCAACAGTTATTGAGTTTTTAAAAAGAGATATCGCAATTTTATATTCATCACTTAAAATATGTTTTGCTATTTCAAATATTGGAGACATACTGCCGACTCTTAATTCTTCTAATTTTTTTTCTAATATTTTTTTTTCATCAATCCTTTTTAATGAAATGCAATAATTAAATTTAATTCTAATTATACAATTCTCTTCATCATCATTACTTGGCTTAATGTTTTTTTCAACATATTCACATATTCTTGATGCAGTTCTGTTTCTTTTTTGTTTTAGTAAATCAAATGTGAGTGTTAGTAACTCCATTATTGCATCTGTAGCGTGTTTTTTTCCCCATTTACCCCAACAATTCATTATTAACAATATTCCCGCAACTTGAATCTCAACGATAGATTTATTTAGATAGTCTTCATCAATTTTGGCTATATCTCCAATATTTAAATTATATGGGTTATTAGATTTTGCAATATATTTTTTATTTACTATTGAATTATTGTGAACTAATAAATGTCTTCTTTCTCTTATTTCATTTATATTATCCCATTTAATAAAGTCTTCTGATAAGCTTACATCTAATTTTTTAAAATAGTTTTTTATTTCTTCAAACGTCATTTCAAGGAGTAGTTTTTCAACTTCTTTAAACAAAAAGTCATCATATGCTTCTTCAATGGTAGAATAATTTTTTAAATCATTTAATGAAATATTTATATTTTTTTCACCAATTAAATTTCTATTGTTCGTAAAGTGAAATGTTAATAAATCTGCAAATAAAAACTCAAAATAATTATTTAAAATTAGAAATGTACTATTCGCCAAAATTTCATAATTTTTAGTTTGAAGCTTTGGAGCATTTTCCATCTGAATCATTAAATCATAATAGTTGGATTTATTATATTCAGAAGAGTTTGTTTTACTAATATTCTCTTCTTCAATAACTGTAGTTGTATTGACTTCAATTTCTTCAATTTCTGCTACTTCATCTATTTTAGTCATCATTTCTTCAAAAGCTTTTTGTCCGAAAGTCTTTTTTAAAGCTTTCTCCAAATACTCTTTTTTAGATATTAAAATAGATTTATCTTCTTCTAAAGCAAGAATTGAAAACTTTTTAAAGAATAATTGAACACTTTGTATGTTAAGAACAAATTGTTCATAGATTAAATTTATTTTACTTGTGTTTTCTTCCATATTTTATATACGATTTTTTGGTAAAGTTTCAGCTAACGTCCCGCAGCTACACGAGGTTTGGGACGAAATTAGCGATGATTTTCGGTTTTGCCAAAACATCCAAGTACAAGACAAACTTTCGATTAAGCCCAAAACCCAAATCTTGTGTAACTGCTGTTATGAGCCGGTTTCTCGTCGAAATTATAATTTGTCTTTGAATATTCAGCAAACTTTTAGGTTATTTTCTTCAATATTTAGTTTCGATTTAATTAACAAATAGGGCTCAAAAACTCAAAAAAAGTCGAATTACTCCACTTTTTGGCCTCGGACTTTTTGCGTTTTAATTCGAGGTTTCAAAGTTTCAACTTTCGTGTTTAGGCAGTTCAAAATCAATATTTACGTTTCCGCATTTTAAAATCAACATTTCGGCTTCTGCTTTAAATATCGATTTTTTTTTCTTGCATGGAGTGCTTTTCTTGCGAAAAAGAGATTTCAAATTCAATGAAAATTGTCTGCGGAATTTCGGAAAAAACTGGCTCATAACGTCAGTCTGTGAAAAAACCGTCGTTATGTTCTTTCAAATATAATGTATATTTCGAATATTAAAGCAAGAAAAGTTGTATATTTAATGATGCAACACATCACAGGAACTCCTCGCAATCAGCTATTTTTTTCTAGTTTAGAAGACACTATTTTACCGGAAAACCCCGTTCGTTTTATCGATGCTTTTGTCGAAGCATTGTCATTACAAACTTTAGGTTTTTCTGTTCAAACCATTAAAGGGGAAGGTCGCCCTAGCTTTGATACTAAAATCTTTCTTAAAATCTATTTGTATGGTTATCTAAATGGGCTGCGTAGCTCAAGAAAGCTAGAAAAGGAGTGCGCTCGCAATAACGAATTGCAATGGCTTTTATGTGCAATCATACCCAACTACCATAGTATATCCGACTTTAGAAAACAAAATCCATTGGGATTAAAAAAACTCTTTAAACTCTTTGTTTCTTTCCTTAAAGATGCTGACCTAATTGGCTGTGAAATCATCGCTATTGACGGCACAAAAAGCAGAGCGCACAACAGTAAGAAAGCAAACTTCAACCAAAAGAAAATAGAGAGACACTTAGCGTATATTGAAGAGCGAACCCAAGAATATCTTGCCGAATTGGCTAAGAATGATCTACAGGATAATAGCATTGCAATCACAAAGATTGCAGAAAAAATAGAACGATTAAAAAAGAATAAAATACGCTACGAACTTCTAGAAGACAAACTAAAAGAGAGTGGACAACCCCAAATAAGTACCACCGATCAAGATGCGAGAGCCCTTTTAGTTCAAGGAGTAGTAGTTGAGATAAGCTATAATATCCAAGCAGCAGTGGATAATAAGCATAATTTAGTTGTGGCTACTCACACCATAAATCGGAACGATCTTAACGCCTTAGGAGCTATCGCTTTGGAAGCAAAGGAAAATTTGGGACTAGATACTTTTACTGTTTTGGTGGATAAAGGCTACCATAATGGAAGGGAAATCGCCCAATGCATAAACCATAACATCAGCACCATTGTAGCGCATCCTACGCCAGGAACAAGCAAAGAAAGCGTTACGCAACCCGATTACTTGGTAGCCAAATTTAAATACGATGCAGAAAACGACAGCTATACGTGTCCCCAAGGAGAAACTTTAAAAACTACAGGAAGGTGGCATAAAAAAAGTGGGCGAACAGAGCAAAGTAGTTATCAATTTAAAAAATACCGAACCCCAGCCTGCCGGGAATGTCTTGTAAAACATCTTTGTACTGCTAGACCAGCAGGGCGGGAAATCGATCGGAGCCAGTACGCGCAAGCTGTTGAAGAAAACAACAAACGCTATCAGGAAAACCCACAATTATACCGAACACGACAAGAGATAAACGAACATATATTCGGTACTATAAAAAGACAATGGGGTTATAATCACACTAATTTAACGGGACTAGAAAAAGTAAACGGAGAACACAGCTTAATTATGCTGGTTTATAACATCAAACGCAGTATCAATATACTGGGCGTTCCTGATCTGATTGCCAAACTCAAAAAATGGAACACACCTTACAGAGTACAAGTCTTGCTTTTGCTAAAAACGGAGTATTTAAAGCGAACTAACGCCCTTGATTATTATCTAATGAAATTAGTAGCCTAAAAAAAGAGCCTTCTTAAAAGGCTTTATTTGACTTGTAGAACAGGAAAATTGAAGCTTTTTAATGGAAAAAGGAGGTTTTTTCACAGCCTGACGTGTCGCAGCTTGCAGAAGTGGCGGATTAAGGAAGCATAAACTTTCGGTTAAACACTGACTTTGCAAGTACAAAACCAACTTTAAATTAAGCCCAAAACCCGTCATTTTTGCAAACTGCTGTTGTGCGTTCGGTTTTTTATTTAAAATCTATATCCAATTCTTAAATGCAAGTTAGCTGCCGCTTCTCCTTCATTTCTTGAATATCCAGCACTTTCAGCAAAAATATATCTATATCCAATTCCAATTCCAGTTTCATATGTAAAATGTTTTCCAATATTTCTTTTTAAACCCCAAGTTGGAATTATTGAAATTTGGTTAGCAATTTCTACATTATCATAATTTGATATTACAAACCAATTAGGATGATAACTTGTTTGAAGTGTTATGAAATTTCCACTGTTTCCGGTTATATTTTTTGATTTAGAAATTCGTTTATCTAAATTATAATACCATCTTGGCTCTAATGTTATAACAGGTGTCATTAAATATCCATTATTTGGATAAAAACTTCCTCCAAAAAATCCAGCATCCATTCCTATTTCCGCTCGCAATGCAATTTCATTGGTTAATTTCACTTCTCGATGTGCCCAAATTCCTAAAGTTCCAATTTGAATTCCAAAAGTTGATTTTTCGACACTTGCGTTTTGTGCTTTTGAAAAAAATGTAAATAAACAAATTGATAAAGTTATTATCATTTTAGTTGAAATTTTTGTTTTCATAAATTTTAATGGATTTGTTTTTTATTCGTGTTTAAATTTAATTATTCTTTTTTCATTCGGTTTTCTGTCGCTCCAAACTGACGCACAACGTCAGTCTGTGAAAAAACCGTCGTTATGTTCTTTCAAATATAATGTATATTTCGAATATTAAAGCAAGAAAAGTTGTATATTTAATGATGCAACACATCACAGGAACTCCTCGCAATCAGCTATTTTTTTCTAGTTTAGAAGACACTATTTTACCGGAAAACCCCGTTCGTTTTATCGATGCTTTTGTCGAAGCATTGTCATTACAAACTTTAGGTTTTTCTGTTCAAACCATTAAAGGGGAAGGTCGCCCGAGCTTTGATACTAAAATCTTTCTTAAAATCTATTTGTATGGTTATCTAAATGGGCTGCGTAGCTCAAGAAAGCTAGAAAAGGAGTGCGCTCGCAATAACGAATTGCAATGGCTTTTATGTGCAATCATACCCAACTACCATAGTATATCCGACTTTAGAAAACAAAATCCATTGGGATTAAAAAAACTCTTTAAACTCTTTGTTTCTTTCCTTAAAGATGCTGACCTAATTGGCTGTGAAATCATCGCTATTGACGGCACAAAAAGCAGAGCGCACAACAGTAAGAAAGCAAACTTCAACCAAAAGAAAATAGAGAGACACTTAGCGTATATTGAAGAGCGAACCCAAGAATATCTTGCCGAATTGGCTAAGAATGATCTACAGGATAATAGCATTGCAATCACAAAGATTGCAGAAAAAATAGAACGATTAAAAAAGAATAAAATACGCTACGAACTTCTAGAAGACAAACTAAAAGAGAGTGGACAACCCCAAATAAGTACCACCGATCAAGATGCGAGAGCCCTTTTAGTTCAAGGAGTAGTAGTTGAGATAAGCTATAATATCCAAGCAGCAGTGGATAATAAGCATAATTTAGTTGTGGCTACTCACACCATAAATCGGAACGATCTTAACGCCTTAGGAGCTATCGCTTTGGAAGCAAAGGAAAATTTGGGACTAGATACTTTTACTGTTTTGGTGGATAAAGGCTACCATAATGGAAGGGAAATCGCCCAATGCATAAACCATAACATCAGCACCATTGTAGCGCATCCTACGCCAGGAACAAGCAAAGAAAGCGTTACGCAACCCGATTACTTGGTAGCCAAATTTAAATACGATGCAGAAAACGACAGCTATACGTGTCCCCAAGGAGAAACTTTAAAAACTACAGGAAGGTGGCATAAAAAAAGTGGGCGAACAGAGCAAAGTAGTTATCAATTTAAAAAATACCGAACCCCAGCCTGCCGGGAATGTCTTGTAAAACATCTTTGTACTGCTAGACCAGCAGGGCGGGAAATCGATCGGAGCCAGTACGCGCAAGCTGTTGAAGAAAACAACAAACGCTATCAGGAAAACCCACAATTATACCGAACACGACAAGAGATAAACGAACATATATTCGGTACTATAAAAAGACAATGGGGTTATAATCACACTAATTTAACGGGACTAGAAAAAGTAAACGGAGAACACAGCTTAATTATGCTGGTTTATAACATCAAACGCAGTATCAATATACTGGGCGTTCCTGATCTGATTGCCAAACTCAAAAAATGGAACACACCTTACAGAGCACAAGTCTTGCTTTTGCTAAAAACGGAGTATTTAAAGCGAACTAACGCCCTTGATTATTATCTAATGAAATTAGTAGCCTAAAAAAAGAGCCTTCTTAAAAGGCTTTATTTGACTTGTAGAACAGGAAAATTGAAGCTTTTTAATGGAAAAAGGAGGTTTTTTCACAGCCTGACGTTTCGCCACTTGGCTAGGTTGCGAACTTCGTAACCGATTATTTTCCGTTAAAGAAAAAATTTATTGCGAAACGTAAACGTGAATTTACCACAAAATTCGCA
>CALJVL010000027.1 GCA_937773775.1 uncultured Flavobacterium sp. | reverse complement strand
TCAAGATCAAATATAACTTCTGAAGATGAGGCCGGAAACCAGTTCGTGTAAACTGTGACATTTTCCGTGGTATAGGCATTATTTGCCCCTCCATTAAACTCCATAGTTTGGTCAAAGAGTTTTGGACCGTATTTTTTCGCCCCATTAAACATCATGTGTTCAAAAAAATGAGAGAGACCAGTAATGCCTTGATATTCATTTCGGCTTCCTACCTTGTAGAACAAGTACATATTCGCATTTGGGATAGAAAAGTCTTCCACTACCAGAAACTTCATTCCGTTAGTCAAGGTAAAGGTTTTTACGTCATCTGCTTTCATTTGCGCCTGTCCCAATAAGGGCAGCAAAAGAAAAAGATGGAACATTATTTTTTTCATATTTAAATAAATTAGTTACTGATAAAACTACTAAATTTAAATGAATGTTGTGAATTTTATGGCAATAACCTTACGTTAAAAACATAAGCCTAGCATTTCAACTACGGAAACCATTATCTGAAAACTGAAATATAAGATGTACTATAGCATTCTTCTCGCCTTTTCCAAATCTTCGGGAGTATCGATTCCGATTCCGACATGGGTTGTTTCGATCATTTTGATACGTCTTCCAAATTCTAGGTAACGCAATTGCTCCAGTTTTTCTGACGCTTCCAATGATTTCATGGGTAAACTATAAAAATCAGACAATGCCTGCTTGCGGAAGGCATAAATTCCTATGTGCTGCATGTAACGAACTCCAACATTTTTCTCCCTAGGAAACGGAATTACGGAACGTGAAAAATACAATGCAAATCCGTTTTGGTCCGTAACAACTTTCACATTATTAGGGTTGTTGATTTCGTCTTCGTCCTTGATTTCTCGCATCAAAGAAGCCAAGTCCACTTGTTTTGACGAATCTTTCCTAAAAATCTCTATTAGTTTAGCCAGCGGTTCCTCATTGATAAAAGGTTCGTCCCCCTGCACGTTTACTACGATATCCACTTCGAGATTTTCAATTGCTTCCGCAATGCGGTCACTACCAGATTCATGTTCTTTGACACTCCGGATTGCTTTGCCTCCATGCGAAACTATCTCGTCATATATCAAATCTGAATCCGTAACTACAAAAACATCATCAAACAAGCGAGTGGTCAAGGCGGCTTCGTAGGTTCTTAAAATGACTGTTTTACCCCCCAAATCCTGCATAAGTTTGGCAGGAAATCGTGTTGAAGCGTAACGGGCGGGAATGACGGCTATTATTTTCATTGTATTCAAAAGCTAATTGGCTAAGTTAAGTAGTATTTTTTTGTTTTACTAGCAATTGATTTTACTCCTAT
The DNA here is from genome assembly GCA_937773775.1 of uncultured Flavobacterium sp. Lineage (GTDB taxonomy): Bacteria > Bacteroidota > Bacteroidia > Flavobacteriales > Flavobacteriaceae > Flavobacterium. The sequence continues at coordinate 33,060 of CALJVL010000027.1, read as the reverse complement.
TAATTTTGTTTTAAACGAATTCTCTATTTCTTATCCAGCGATAAAAAAGCCAGCTTAAATATGTTGCAGTTTTTAATGTCGTTAGATAATAAAAATAAGGAGTTTAGCATAATATTATTTGATAAAAGCGTGTTTTTATTGCTAATTAAACACTAAATTGCAGACAAAACAACTAAAATTTATTAATTTCATAATTACTTCTAAATCAGTCGAAAGAGCTATTGTTTACCTCCTCAGTACATTTAAAAAAAAAACAAAATAACAAAGGTAAATTTAACGGCTTAACTCTATACCACCACCGCTAATTTGAGAATCAAAAGTGTTCGTGAAATTTAAAAAATTAGTCCCCCCAAAAATAACCTATGCCTATGACTATTATTAATGCCGTTATTATTGTAGAAGAAAATGATGTTACACAAAAGATCAAAAAGTTTGAGGAAGAAAATTTTATGATTCTCAAAATAGTTAGCGATACTAGTTCTGTAACTGAAGGAATCAATAGTATAAAAATACATAAACCAGATCTCGTATTTTTAAGTATTTCATTTAAGGAAGATACTTTTTTTAAAAAGTTTTCGCAGTTAGAACAGAACCTTCCGAAACTGGTATTTATTTCTGGCCACAAAGAAGATGCTTTAATGGCATTCAAACAAAATGCAATTGACTTCATTTTAAACCCAGTCGAATGCAACGACCTTATTTTGGCAGTTTATAAAGCAATCAAATACATTAAAATGGAACGCTCCTACCAAAACCAGAAAATTAATACAATAGATATTTTAAACTCTTCAAGTCAGCCACATGGTTTTGTTGCTGTTTCCTCCTTAGATAATATTGAACTCATCCCAATGAAAGAAATTATGTATTGCCAAGCCGACGGAAGATACACTACTTTCTTTCTCCTTAACGGTAAGAAGGTTACGTCTAGTAAAAATTTAAAGGAATACAATTCAATCCTCGATTCTAATCTTTTTTTTAGAATCCACCACCCCTATATAATAAACCTACATCACGTTCTGAAGATCTCAAAAAAAGACGGATATTACTGCGAATTTCCCAATGGAATCTTTTTGCCTGTGGCAAAAAGACGACAAGAAGATTTTAATAAATTTATTAAAATAAAAGACTAACAAATAATCAAGCTGTTTTTTCTTTTGTATTAAATATTCTCTTATGATTGTACCTAAAAACTAAAAAAATGAAAACCAAACTACGACAAAAATTCAAAAAAGTGATAATCATTGATGATGACCTTTTCGAGCATTACGTGTACTCTCGAGTAATTGTCAATAATAACTTTAGTGAAATAACAGTAGCGTTTTCGTTAGCGAGCGACGCGCTGACTTATTTAGAGGAGAATCAGAATATGAGTGAACTACCTCAGATAATTTTTTTAGATTTATACATGCCGTATCTTTCTGGTTTTGAATTCCTAGAAGCCTACAACAAACTACCCGCTGCTGTAAAGGAAAATTCTAAAGTCTTTATTGTTTCAAGCTCTATTAGTAATGAGGATATTACTAGAGTTTGCAATGATCCAAATGTAGTTTCCTTCCATCAAAAACCTATTAACAAGGAGTTCCTGGACCTAATTACAGCTGACTGATAATTCATTTACCCCTTAGTTAAATTCATTTATTTAAAAAACAAAAATTCTTTACTACTGATCTAAGAACAGAACTGAATTTAGTCAAAGTTTAATTTTAAGTTAAATCATTCTCTTAAAATCAATAAATGGTATATTTGCAAAATATTTATTGATTGTTGATTTCTAATATGTTTCACAATGCCATGCATTGACGCCAAAGTTATTAGATGAAAACAATTAGACTAAATAAGCCTTTTAAATTTAATAAATAATCGTTAGAAGTAGCATGGGGCATAATATTCCAAGTAACTTCCAGAATTAAAGTTGCTGATTTCACATCGATTTGCACTTATCTAAAAAATATCCTATGTATTTAAAGAGGTTTGAGATTAAGAAAAATATTCAAAAAACGGATGATAAAAATTTGTCCTTCCGAGTTTTTGATCTCGGAACAGCAAGTGTTGTAGATTATTTGAAACCACATAAAAAAGATCATTTTTGTATTATCCTAGTGGAATCTGGAAATATTAAAGTACATATCGAAGACAAAATACATTTTTTAAAAGCAGGAAAAATTTCCATTCTATTTCCAGATCAAATCCACTTCGTGTCAAATCTTTCTAGTGATTTGACAGGCAAAATTATATTATTTGAAGAAGTATTGTTTTGTTCGGATATCTTGAAAAATGAACTAAGTCCTTACAACGTTAACCTATCCGTCCACCTTAATAACACTGCACTCTCTAGCCTTGAATTTGAGCAGGTGCTTCCTATTATAAAAAACATACAAGATATTTACAATTATCCTAGTCTTGTTAAAAAAGAACAGGCCCGTTTTTTATATCAAAATTGTCCTTTTAGGGCTCATAGAATCGATACACGGTCTACATCCTGTTTTACAGCATGACACTCAGGGCGCAGACCAAAACACTTATATTGCCTTCAAAAAACTTTTGAACCATCAATATAAAAGCGAGCGTACCGTACAATACTATGCATTAGAACTTGCTATCAGCAGTAAAAAGCTCAATGCACTAAATAAAAAGTATTCTGGTGAAACCGCAATTAATGCTATACATAACCGAATACTTACAGAAATTAAGAGACAATTATTGTTTTCTGATCTATCACACAAAGAAATTGCATTTGACCTTGGATTTAGTTCCCCATCTGCACTTAATAAATTTGTAAAATCAAAACTGAAGGAAACTCCAACCGACCTTCAAAACGAACTGGCGCAAATTTATACCGCATAGTCTTGTTTATATAACATCCTTCCTTCCCTGCTCACGTATCTTTGCACAAGTAATTAACACTATCCATATAAACAGAAAGTGTTGCTGCAAAAAAGCTATTACGGGCTAATTATTTCGTTTAATTCAGCATCTGACGAATTAATACATAAATGTTTCCTGTGGTTGCAGTCTAGCAAAACTAATAAGTAGAAACTCAAAAAAACAGTCATCAAAATTACCTGATTTTATTAGCGTGATAATTTGAACAATCTGATGAGCAAACTACCTTATTTAAAAAGAAAACAATATGAACAGAGATACTTTGACAAATAAAAACCTGCTTGTTATTTTGGAGGAAAATCTACAATTAGCAAATGAGATTGACCCCCAACAGATAAAGGTTTTGGTTCACGAAATTAAACAAGCCAAACGAATTTTTGTAATGGCAGCTGGGAGAAGTGGACTTGCATTAAAAATGGCAGCCATGCGGTTTATGCATTTGGGGTACACCGTATTCATTGTAGGTGAAACGAATACACCTGCTATTCTCGAAGGAGATTTGTTACTTCTGGCATCAGGCTCAGGTACGACTTCTTCAGTACTCTCATCAGCGGTTAAAGCGAAAAGTCAAAAGGCTACCGTTATTGCGCTGACTGCCGATGCAGAAAGCAAATTAGCGGAAGTGGCAGACCATATGATATTCATAAAAGCGGCAACAAAAACTGACTTTGGGGTTTCGGTCTCAAAGCAATATGCAGGCAGCCTTTTTGAACAATTTACATTACTTATACTGGAAGGCGTCTTTATGTCGCTTTGGCAAGAATCAGAATTGACCAAAGAAGACCTATGGCCCAAACACGCCAACCTAGAATAACGATTTTTTTTATATATTATTAATTTTTTTAAACATTTTAGACATGACAAAATTACAAGTCGCAATTGATTTACTTACTACAGAAGCGGCATTAGAAGTAGCACATAAAGTAGCACCTTACGTAGATATTATAGAATTAGGAACACCACTAATCAAAGCCGAAGGCATTCAAGTGGTAACCGCAATGAAAACAGCTTTTCCTGACAAATTAATCTTTGCAGACATGAAAATTGCTGATACTGGTTCACTAGAGGCTGAAATAGCATTTAAAGCTGGAGCGGATTTAGTAACCGTTATGGGTGCTGTAGATGATGCTACCATAAAAGGTGCTGTAGAAGCTGCAAAAAAATACGGTAAAAAGGTAGTAGTTGATACTATTGGAGTTAAGGACAGAATACAAAGAGCTAAAGAAGTAACTGCTTTTGGAGTTGCTTTTGTTGAGTTACATGCTGGTCTTGACGAACAAGCTTTAGCAGGATACTCTGTACAAACACTTATTAGTGAAGGTAGACTAGCAAAAGTTCCCTTCTCTGTAGCAGGTGGTGTAAACATTGATACAATAAAAGATGTTGTAGCTGCTGGTGCAGAAGTTGCTGTTGCAGGTGGTGCCATTTATGGTGCTGAAGATCCCGCTGCTGCTGCAAAAGCATTAAAAGAAGCTATAAATAGCGTTACTGTAGCATAATTGACTAATTTTGGCGGGACTTTATATTTGTATAAAGCCCAGCCTTTTTTTTGCAATAATAAATTTAGAAACTAATTATGAACACATTTGATTTTGGTATAATTGGCTTGGGTGTAATGGGTCGCAACCTACTCTTAAATATGGCCGACCAAAAATATGCTGTAGCTGGTTTAGATTTAGATGTCGATAAAGTTTTCTCTCTGACAAAGGAAGCGAATCCACAACACCGAATCAAGGCAACTATAGATGTTAAAGAGTTTGTAGGACTGATAAAGCAGCCACGGGCAATTATGTTGCTTGTCCCAGCAGGAAAGCCTGTAGACAAAGCTATTGAAAGCCTACTACCCTACTTAGATAAAGGAGATATTCTTATCGACGGTGGAAATACCTACTTTACAGATACCGACCGAAGATTTACAGAATTATCAGCCAAAGGCATCCATTTTTTTGGAATGGGAATCTCCGGAGGCGAAAAAGGAGCACGTTTTGGTCCTAGCCTTATGCCAGGAGGTAATAAAGAAGCCTATGAAAGCTTACGTCCTATTTTTGAATCTATAGCAGCAAAAGTCAATGGGGAACCCTGCGTAGAATACTTAGGCAACGGATCTGCTGGGAACTACGTAAAAATGGCTCATAACGGAATTGAATATGGTATTATGCAGCTTATTTCGGAGGCATATGATCTTATGAAACGCGGTTACGAACTAGACGATACTACAATTCAAAAAGTATTTGGAGACTGGAATGATACCGAACTCGAATCCTACCTGATTGAAATAACAGGACACATTCTAAAGAAAAAAGATACCGACGGAGAGATGCTAATAAATCGCATTTCCGACTGGGCGAAATCCAAAGGAACTGGAAAATGGACTTCTCAAAATGCCATGGACTTAGAAGTTCCCCTTCCAACAGTAGATGCTGCCGTTGCAATGAGGGAAATGTCTAAAAACAAACCAGAAAGGATTGAGGCTTCCTCAAAATTGATTTGGAATGTGGAACAAACTAAGACTGACCTTCCTTTAGCCATAGAAACACTTAAAGGGGCTTTACATTTTTCTATATTAATTACTTATGCCCAAGGATTAGCCTTGTTAACTAAAGCTTCAACTGAATACAACTATGATCTGAATCTAGAGACCATAGCTAAGATTTGGCGCGGTGGATGTATTATTCGTTCCACAGTATTGGAAGATTTCCGTCAGGCTTATGCCAAAAACGGGGAACTTAAAAACATACTGCTCGATGATAGTATCGCAAAGACCTTAAACGAGAATCAATCCAGCATAAGGAATACCGTTCAATTTGCCGTTCAAAAAGGGATACCTATTGCAGGTCTAATGAACTCCTTAGCCTATTTTGACGCTTATCGATCAGAAAAACTCCCGACTAACCTGATACAAGCATTGCGCGACTACTTCGGGGCTCATACCTATGAGCGTACGGATACTAATGGTATATTCCATACCGAGTGGAATAACTAAATTTTAAATGGAACATAATGGATAATCTCGATACTATACAGCCTACTATCATTCTTGTTTTTGGGGCTACGGGTGACTTAGCAAAAAGAAAACTTTTCCCCGCTTTTTATAATCTTTACCTTGATGGTCGTATGCCCGAAAAGTTTGAGATTATTGCGCTTGGAAGGGCAAAAAACAGCGATGAACTATACCGAAGCTTGGTGAGCGAGAACCTGACCGAGTTTTCCAGAAATAAAATAACCTCCAAAAAAGAATTTGAGCTATTTGCTGCTCATATTAGCTATTTGCAAAATGATATAGACAAAGAAGAATCATACTTGCTAATGAAACAAAAGTTGGACGCCATAGATTCGTCTTTTGGTGCCCGTGCCAATCGACTTTTTTACCTCTCGATAGCACCCTCTTTTATTGAAACGATTTCTAATAATATTAAGAAATTAGACCTTGCCGCTAATCCGGAACAAGATCGTATTATTATTGAAAAACCTTTTGGTTACGATAAAAATTCTGCTGAGCAACTAAATAAGCTTTTGTCTAAAAACCTTTAAAGAGGAACAAATATACCGCATAGATCACTATTTAGGAAAAGAAACAGTACAAAACATCCTGGCTTTCCGTTTTGGAAATTCTATGTTTGAGCCTTTATGGAACCGTAACTTCATTGATTCAGTTCAGATTACTGTTGCCGAAGAAGTGGGTGTGGAAGACCGCGGTGGCTTTTATGAAGATGCAGGAGCACTAAGGGATATGATACAAAATCACCTGATGCAAATTTTAACCATGGTTGCCATGGAGGCTCCCACATCCTTAGAAGCTGATGAGGTCAGAAATCGTAAAGCCGACGTTTTGAAAGCGATACGCCGCATAACTCCTGACGAAGTAGAACACTACACCGTGAGGGGTCAATACGAAAAGGCATCGGTAAAAGGGAAAACGATACCAGGATATCTACAAGAAAAAGGAGTTGATGCAAACTCTAATACAGAAACATTTGTAGCAATGAAGTTTTATCTGGATAACTGGCGTTGGCAGGGTGTTCCTTTTTACGTTCGTACTGGTAAAAGAATGCAGGAAAAGCAATCCTCAATTGTCATACAGTTTAGACCAGTACCCCCATTCTACTTTTTCTTTTGGAAAAGAAGGTATGATGCCAAACCGCTTAATTATAAACATTCAGCCTGCAATGGATATCCGATTGCAGTTTATGACAAAAAAACCTGGTCTATCCCTTTCATTAAAACCAGCCGAAATGGTTTTTGATTATTTTTCATGTTCTACCCAATCACCTGAAGCCTATGAAACATTATTATTAGATGCTTTGCAAGGAGATCCTACTTTATTCATGCGCTCCGATCAGGTCGAAGAAGCCTGGGATGTGGTAACAACCATTCAGGAAGCCTGGGAAAATGATAAATCTTTAAGTTTACATAAATATGATGCCGGCGGCTGGGGTCCTGAAGCAGCAAATGAATTACTGGCACGTCAGGGGCATTCGTGGGCATCGAACACACTTAATGAAGAAGTTGAAGTAGAAAAAATAGAAGAGCAAAAACAAAAAGAAATAGCAGATGGTACGTATATTTAATACAAAAGAAGAAATAGCTAGCCCAGCCGCCGATCTATTTGTAACTGCTGCTCATAACGCTATAGAAAAACGAGGTCGCTTTGTGGTTGCACTTACCGGTGGATCTTCGCCTGTAGCGCTTTACAAACTTTTGGCAACGCCCGCTTATCAGGAAAAAATAGATTGGGAAAAGGTCTATGTTTTTTGGGGTGACGAGCGTTGGGTTCCTCTTGATGATGCACTTAGCAACGCAAAAATGGCTAACGATACCCTGTTAAGTCATCTTAGTATACCAAAAAACAACATATTCCCAATGTATAAAGAAGGAGTATCTGCTGAGGCTTATGCAGTGGAATACGAAGAATCTATTAAAAGCATAACGGGCGAGGACGGACAATTTGACCTCATTTTACTAGGAATGGGCGATGATGGCCATACCGCTTCCCTTTTTCCAGGGCAAGCCGTTTTGCAAGAACAAGATAAATGGGTAGCAGCCTATTATCTTGAGCCTCAAAGTATGTTTAGAATAACCCTAATAGCAGCTCTTATTAATCGAGCGAAGCAAATTGTAGTACTCACTTTTGGAGAAAATAAAGCGCAGGCATTAAACGAAGTTTTGCATGGAGCTTATAATCCCGAAAAATATCCTACCCAATTAATTAAACCTTTGGATGGAGAATTATTATTCTTAACAGATAAGGCTGCTACAAGTATAGAAAGCTAAATCCTTTTATAGTTAGCTAACTCAAGGGAAAAACACTTTTTTCTATTTAACTTAGTTTTAACATAAAGAAAGATTTACACTTTCAGTATTATCCCAGCAATACCCTCTATTTCTTATACTGAGGGTATTTTTTTTTGAAGAAATCAATATCATAAAATTACTATAAAAGAAAATTTGCGTTATTAGCTATTTCCTTTAAAAACGATACTTTTTGTCACTACTCGCAGTGAATAAAAATTGAATTAAACAAAATTTTAGCTCCCTTTTTGATTCTCCCAAAATCAAATATAAATTTTCAAAACGATACTTTTATAAAATATAACTGTATTATAAATTATCCTTAAATTTTGTTAAATTAAACTTTTTAATGTTTTTTTTATAGCTTAAAAAAACATTAAAAAGTTTAATTGTAACTTTTTTTGATTTTTATTGCTTTCTATACAAAGACTAAGCTAATCACTTATCATTGCAGGCCTACACTTGTTACTTCATGTTTTACAACTATAAGAAAACCATATACATTCGCAGACTGATTGGCGCTTTTGCCAATACAAAACAAATTATTTAATTGATTAAGAATCCGGACAAAAGCTGTACTTGCTTCTTAATTTTAACCCCAAATCTTTTTTTACGATGAAAAAAATTACATCAATTTTATCTATTATGGCTGTGTCTGCTGTGTTCAGCACAAGCGCTTTGGCGCAAGCAAGTGCAACTGCTACCACTGGTAGTTCTGCAGTTACTATTACTCCAATAACTATTGTAAAAGGAGCAGATCTTACTTTTGGTACGTTTGCAGCTAATGGCGCTGGAACAATTTTGGTGAACAACGATAATAGCTTCGCCCCTTCTGGTGCAGTAACCATATCAACAACAGAAGCAGCACCAACTTCTGCTTCCTTTACCGTTTCTGGAGAACCATCATTTACGTATGATTTCTCAATAGGTAATGCAGGTACTGCTATTGTACTTACAAGTACAACAGCTAACTCAACCGAAACATTAACAATTTCTGGCATTACTACTTCGCTTACAGGAGGAACTGTAGCTGCGGAAGATTTAACTGGTGCTATAGGCGCAGATGGTACACAAATAGTTTATTTAGGAGGAACTTTAACTATTACTGCTGCTATAACTTCAGCAGCAACCTATAAAAACACATCAGCTTTTGTAGCTGTCGTAAACTACAACTAGAAAAAATGCAGGGTACTCTATTATTAGTGGACTACCCTGTTATTTTTTTATTAGCGCAAGTGTGGTCCTTAAAATAAAATCTTAAATCCTCAAAATGACTAAAAGAAGTGTTTTAATATTAATCGTTTTTTTAAGTTTTTCTATTCCATTATTGGCTCAAGGCGATTTGATGGTCTACCCCAAACGTATTGTCTTTGATGGCTTTCAAAGCCGTGTACAAACTCTTAATTTAGGCAATACAGGTAAAGATACTGCCAGCTACAGATTGTCCTACAATCAGATTCATATGGATGAAAATGGTAAGTTCAAGATCATAGAAGAACCGGAAGTCAATCAAAATTTTGCCTCGCCCTATCTTCGGTATTATCCTCGTACCATTACTCTGGCTCCCAACGAATGGCAAACCATAAAAATACAACTAATCAAGACCAGCGAATTAAAAGAAGGTGAATACCGCTCCCATCTTTATTTCAGACCGGTTCCTAAATCAAAGCTTTTAGCAAAGGAAGCAAGTGCGCAGGATTCTCCCAAACTAGAAGGTACATCTGTTGTGTTAAATGCAATTTTCGGAATTTCAATAGCAAATATTATTACGATTGGAGCTTCAAATACAGCTGTAAGCTTATCTAATTTAGCATTTCTACCTTCACAGATTTTATCCTTGGATATTAACCGTACCGGGAATCAATCATCTTATGGGGAACTGCATGTCAACCATATTTCACCAGAGGGAGTTAGTACTAATGTGGGTTTAATAAAAGGCTATGCCGTTTATGCTCCAGGAAATTTGCGCCACACCAAAATAAAACTAAAGAATATCCCTAGTGTTGATTATAGCAAAGGAAAATTGCAGGTAACTTATACTACTCCAAATCAAGTAGCCACTTATGCCGAGGCTTTCTTGAATTTGTCTTCAATGGAGGAATATTCACTAGAAACTAGTGCTCCTGATACCAAATAAGAAGGTTTCCTTCATCATTTTTTTTAGTTTTCATAAATAAAACAAGCTTAATACTTAATTTCAATTAGAGAAGGGTGGCATCATATCTAAGCCATTTATTTACAAGCCATTTAATAAAATGCATCAATTGATTAGGTCAAAATTTCTCCCGCCAAGTATAATACTACTTATTTTCATAATAGACCTCGCTGTTCCTCCGGGAACTGCAATCTCTATATTATATGTAGTTCCTTTAGGTATTTCCATTACCCTAAGCAACAAAAAAATAATTACAGCTGCCGCTATATCGACAATTTTGACGACCATGGACACAGCCCTTTATTATAATCCCGAGATGCATCATAGCATTATTGCTAACAGAGTCTTGTCAATTGCTTCAATCTGGATCTCTTGCTATATCGTTATTAGATACAAAGACCTAAGAGAGCAAAAAGATAGAGAAAAAGAAAAATACGAATCTTCTATTACTAAAATGCACTTTATCATTTCCCATCAAATTAGAAGTCCTTTATGTCGAATTCAAGGTCTGACAAATCATATTAATTCTCTTACTATAACAAAGGAAGAGTTAGAAAGCTTAAGCAATCATCTAAAAACCTCTGTCACTGAACTGGACAGCTTCACATTTAATTTGACAGAACATTTAGAAAAAGCACGAGTTCAAAATACGGATGAAGAAACGAATACTAATTAGTATTCATAGATGTCAAGTAATTCGTTCTTAAAAATCACTTTTCATTAGCAAAAAGAATTGCTTTCTCTCTGCCCTTTATGACTAAATTGTCTCGTATCTTGTACTTATTTATCTCTATGATATCCTTTTCTGCTGTTGCTCAAGAGCAAGACTGCGATGAAGTTTTAGTGCTGCTTAAGATCAAATACATTGGCGAAAAAGAGATTTTCTCCGTAATATGTGGATCAGAAGTCTATCTATCTGTATCTGAAGTTTTGGATTTTATAAAAATAAAAAACACGCCCAATTCAAATTTTACTAGTATTGAAGGTTTTTTTATTAATCAAAAAAACACCTTCAAATTTGACCAAAGCACCAATACCATTAGCTACAAAGAGGAGGTTTTTAGGCTGAGATCGGGCGATTTGATTCACAGCAGCACAAACTTATTCCTGAAAGCTTCCTATTTCAATCAAATATTTGGTCTCGAAAACAGTTTTAGTTTTAGAAGTTTATCGGTTGGCATGTCTTCAAAACTGGAACTTCCCGCTATCAGAGAAGCCCGTTTACAAGTCCTGCGCGACAATCTTAACAAAATAAAAATGGAATTTGTAGCCGATACGACTATAGTACGGGACAAACCACTACTCCATTTTGGGACGGCAAATTGGGCCATCAACACTACCCAGCAAGCAGAAGGTGGTCATTCGGAAAGGATGCTCCTCAATTTAGGAGGTATTGTAGCAGGAGGGGAGTTAACCACTTCCCTAAATTTAATAAGTAACCAACCTATAAAGACCAGAAACCAATATTATCGCTGGCGTTATGTAAACAATGACAATAAATATATTAAGCAAGTTACCCTAGGTAAAATTGGAGCATCTACAAAATCGACTATTTTGTTTCCCGTCATTGGAGCTCAAATCACGAATGCCTCTACTAAAATCCGAAAATCTTTTGGGACCTATATTTTGAGTGACCATACCCAAGCTAATTGGACGGTGGAACTCTACATCAACAATGTATTGATCGATTATATGCAGGCAGATGCAAACGGTTTCTTTTCTTTTGACGTACCCCTAATGTATGGCCGTACCGAAGTTTCGCTGCGGTATTATGGGCCTTGGGGCGAAGAGCAGCTATTTAGCAATCAATTTGTGGTTCCCACTGCGTTCCTTCCAAAAACGGAAATGGAATACACGATTAGTTCCGGGATTATTGAGGATGGTAAAGGCAGTGTTTTTACCAACGCAAAAGTAAATTATGGACTCTCCAATCATGTAACTTTGGGCGCCGGAGTGGAATATGTTTCCTCATTAGAATCAAATAAAAGCATTCCGTTTTTGAATTCTTCCTTTCGATTGTCGTCCCAATTATTTCTTACAGCAAGCTATTATTCAAAAGTGCTGTTAGATCTTAATTTGAATTATACCACACCAAGAAACCTCCGGTTTGATTTTGATTACAGCAAATACGACAAGAACCAGCAAGCCATTCGATTCAATTATACCGAAATTCGTCGAGCCAGCGTTTCCTTGCCCATTCGAAGTTCTTTTTTCTCAGGAACTTCCCGGTTTAACGTTCAGCAAAACCTTATTAATTCTACAAAGTTCACGACTTCTGAATTTTTGCTGTCCGGAAGTTCTCGTGGTTTTAATTTTAATTTTACAACCAATGCCTTTTTTACCAGCAATAATAAGCCAATAGTTTATAGCAATTTTTCTACTTCACTACGACTTCCTAAAAGATTTGTCCTCGTTCCCCAATTGCGATATGGATACGATGCCGATGCCATGACGACATTGCAAACACAACTGAGAAAACCTATTTTTAAAAAAGGATATATTCAGGCTTCTTTCAATTATAATTTTAATAATCAGGATGCAAGTTTTCAAATAGGTTTTACTCAAAATTTCGATCAAATCTATACCGGATTTTCCAGCATTTTTAATAAAAAATAGTGCTTCGTTTTCACAGTCCGCAAGCGGAAGTTTAATCTTTGAACCCCAAGCTGATTTTGTCAGTTTCAACAATCGAGCGAATGTGGGCAGAGCGAGTGTGAAATTCGTTCCATTTTTAGACATCGATGCAAATGGGAAGAGAGGAGCTAAAGAACCATTGGTAAAAGGAGTTCAAATCATTTTAAGGGCTGGTAATTGTCATCTTGTTAACCCAGATGGAACTACCATCATAACCGGATTAGAGCCCTACATCAAAAATTATGTAGAACTCAATACCAGCAAAATTAATTCGATAGCTTGGCGCATAAAGAACAAAACTTTAAGTTGTACGCTAAACCCCAATCAATTAAAAATCATTGAAATTCCGGTTCAAGTTTTGGGAGAAGTTTCAGGAATGGTCTACATAAAAGAAAATGAACAACTGATAGGCACCGGAGGTTTAAAAGTCGTTATTTATGACCTTAACGATAAATTAATTACCAGTATTCTGTCGGAACCCGATGGTTATTTTAGTTATTTAGGTTTAAAATCGGGCCAATATATAGCAAAAATTGATTCGCTACAATTAGAAAGCTTACAGATGAAGGCGGAGCCTTTCTCCCAAACTTTTGAAGTTGAAAACGGAATCGATGGCGCTTATGTCGATACGTTAGAATTTATACTTGAAAAAAAATAAAACTTATAATTTATATCATCTTCACGGAGGTCATACTCAAGGAAGCAAACACTAATTTATCATTGTATTTACAGCTATCTTTTTACCGCAAATTTGCAAATTATTTATTTTAAAATTAAATTGAAAAATTTGTGAATTTGTGGTTATTTTTAAAATCATTCCACGAAATTTTCGTCCTTAAATCCTATCAAATATAATTTATTCTTAGCTCGGGTCATCGCAGTATATAGCCAGCGGATGCAATCCCTATCTATACCGTTTGGCAAATACGGTTGTTCTATAAAAACAGTGTTCCAGTGCCCGCCTTGTGATTTATGACATGTTATTGCATAAGAAAATTTCACTTGAAGCCCATAGAAGTATTCGTTGGCTTTTACTTTCTGGAATTGTGTGAATTTAGTTTCCCCTTCGTAATCTTTCAGCACTTCCTGGTACAAACGGTTAGACTCTTCGTAGGTCAAAGATGGAGATTCGCTTTTTATAGTATCCAATAATAAGATGGTTTCGATCGGAATCTGTTTTGGATATTCGACCATTCGCATTTTAACTTTGGCAAACTTAAAACCATACAATTCTTTGATATTAAAGATTTCTAGAATTTCGATATTATCACCATTGGCAATAAATCCAGCTTCATCGGAATCGATGGCGCTTATATCGATACGTTGGAATTTGTACTTGAAAAAAAATAAAACTTATAATTTATATAATCTTCACGGAGGTCATACTCAAGGAAGCTGACACTAATTTATCATTGTATATACAGCTATCTTTTTACCGCAAATTTGCAAATTATTTATTTTAAAATTAAATTGAAAAATTTGCGAATTTGCGGTTATTTTTAAAATCATTCCACGAAATTTTCGTCCTTAAATCCTATCAAATATAATTTATTCTTGGCTCGGGTCATCGCAGTATATAGCCAGCGGATATAATCCCTATCTATACCGTTTGGCAAATACGGTTGTTCTATAAAAACAGTGTTCCACTGCCCGCCTTGTGATTTATGACATGTTATTGCATAAGAAAATTTCACTTGAAGCCCATTAAAATATTCATTTGCTTTCACTTTCTGGAATTGTTTGAATTTAGTTTCCCCTTCGTAATCTTTCAGTACTTCCTGATACAAACGGTTAGACTCTTCGTAGGTCAAAGATGGAGATTCACTTTTTATGGTGTCCAATAATAAGATGGTTTCGATCGGAATCTGTTTTGGATAATCGACCATTCGCATTTTAACTTTGGCAAACTTAAAACCATACAATTCCTTGATATTAAAGATTTCTAGAACTTCGATAATATCACCATTAGCAATAAATCCAGCTTCATCGGAATCTTTTAGCCAGAAATAATTATTCTTGACTACCATCAAGAAATCACCTGTTGATAATTCGCTTTCTTTATCGAGAATTTTAGTTCTTATTTGTTCGTTGTATTGATTTGCTCTTTTATTAGAACGCACAATGAAAGCAGTATCTTCAATACTATAATTGCTGTAAGCAGAATTTATCGCATCCTGAATATCGTATCCATCAACGAGGCGGACAATATCCTTAAATTTCTTGACATCAAACTGGAAGTCGGTAATGAAGGAATCCTTCAGTAATTCCCTGAGTTCGGTGGCATTGTATAAAATTCCCGAATCTTCTTCCTGACGCATGACTTCGTCGAGTTCTATATGCTCTACTTCTTTATTGTAATTCAAACCCAGGGTTTGGATATCTAATGCTGGGCTGATGTCTAAATTAACCGGAGGCAACTGGGCGGTATCTCCCAATAGAATCATTTTGCAATTAGTTCCTGAATAGACATACGAAATCAAATCATCCAGCAAGGAACTACTTTCATACAATTTAGAATCCGAATTGGTATCCGATATCATCGAAGCCTCGTCAACTATAAAAATAGTGTTTGTATGTTTGTTTTGTTGCAAGGTAAAGGATACGCCGCCACCCGAAGATTTCTTAGGGAAATAAATTTTTTTATGAATAGTAAAAGCGGGTTTCTCAGAGTAGTTGGCAATTACTTTGGCAGCGCGACCTGTTGGCGCGAGTAAAACATATTTTTTATTGATGCTTAAAAGATTGTTTACAATAGTCGAAATAACCGTAGTCTTTCCCGTCCCCGCGTATCCTTTGAGCACAAAAACAGCGTCATTATCTGGTTCTGTCAAAAAAATCGCGATTTTTTGAAAAAAAACATCCTGATTGTAGGTGGGGACAAAGGGGAAATTATTTCGTAAAAGGCTATAAAACAAGGAGGAATTCATTGTGGAATGGTTACTGTAAAATGAAGTTCAAATATAGGAATCAAAATTGAGGGAACCACATTAAATACCGTTAGAATAAAAAAATAGTGTAAGTTTGTGGTCGCATTAAATCCTTTCTGGATTGTATAGAAAGAATAGGTTTCAAATCAGATTATGTCCACACAGAGTACAAATATTACCGAAAAAAAATATAAAAAACTGTCCATTCAAGTTTCCTTGACCGGACTTTCTTTTTGTTGTTTTGATACACTAAATAATACGGTTACTTCCTTTAATGAAGTACAGTTTGGTAGCTTTCATAAAGAGATAAAGATCGAGGATTTGTTTTCGAATGCTTTTAAAGATTATCCGGAGTTGAATGAGGAATATGACGATGTACTTGTTTTACACAATAACAATCTGTCCACATTTGTGCCCACTCCTCTTTTTGACGAGAATTTCATGGGAAGTTATTTGCAGTACAATACTAAGGTTTTTGAAACTGATTTTTTTGCATTTGATGAAATCAGTAATTATGAAATCAATTCCGTTTACATACCTTATGTAAACATGAATAATTTTTTCATTGACCAGTTTGGCACTTTCGATTATAAACATGCTAACAGTGTTCTTGTGTCTACCCTTTTGGATGCCTCAAAAAACATAGATGACAAAAAAATGACCGTTCATTTTTGCCAAGGCCATTTTGAAATCATTGTAATACAAAATCAAAAATTGTTGCTATTCAACTCTTTTGATTACGAGACGCCAGAAGATTTTATTTATTACGTCTTGTTTACCGCAGAGCAATTAAACTTGAATCCGGAAAATTTTCCTCTGGAATTAATAGGAGATATTGATTCAGAAAGTGAATTTTTCAAAATTGCATACAAATACATCCGTAAAGTTTCACTAATCGACGTGGAAGCCTTGCGATGGAACAATTATTTTTCTGAGGCCGAAAACAGAAAACATTTTATACTTTTCAACTCATGAGAATAATTTCAGGAAAATACAAAGGAAGACGAATCTCTCCGCCCAAAGGATTACCAGTTCGTCCCACAACCGATATGTCTAAAGAAGCATTATTTAATGTCTTAAATAACCATTTTAGTTTTGAAGGACTGAAGGTCTTGGATTTGTTCTCTGGTACAGGAAATATAAGCTACGAGTTTGCCTCAAGAGGTAGTTCGCCAATAACTTCTGTGGATGGCGATTTTGGTTGTGTGAAGTTTATCAAGCAAGTGGCTACGGAATATGATTTCAATATTGCAGCAACGAAAAGTGATGTTTTCAAATTTTTAGAAAGAAACAAAGCTTCTTTTGATGTTATATTCGCTGACCCTCCATATGCTCTAGACCAAGCTACATTCGAAAAAATTGTTTTACTTATTTTCGAAAAAAACACACTTAATGAAGATGGAATGATGGTTATTGAACATTCTAAATATACTAAACTGGATCACATGATTCATTTTTCTTTCAAAAAAAGTTACGGAGGTTCAATTTTTAGTTTCTTTGAAACTGAAAAGTCAACTACTGAAGAAATAGATGATGAAGGTTTATTTGATAGCTCTGAAGAAGAATAATTAGGTCTAATTAAAAATTATTTTTGACAATGTCGCTGCATTGAGGTGCTTTGGCAAATAATCAAGAACTTGATGGTTGCTTCTTGCTCTTGACTCATCATCTGAATTAATTGAAGAACTTACAATAAACAATTTAGTATCGAAATTAAGAGTAGGTTTGATTTCTTCGAAAGTTTCTAAAAAACCCCAACCGTCCATTACGGGCATATTTAGATCCAGAAATATTAGGACTAAAGTGTCTTTATTATTTATAGTTTCATTTAAAGCCAATAATTTGTCAATACCATCTTTGCCGTTAGTAGCAACTTCAACTGAACAATTTGTATCCAATTTTGAAATTATTTTTTTATGCAGATAATTGGTTGCAAAATCATCATCTATTAATAAGATTGTATCTAACTTGAGCATTACTATATGTTTTTTGAAATTGTAAAACTAAATGTACTTCCTACCCCTAATTTAGATTTAACATAAATTTCCCCATCGTGTATATCAACTATTTTTTTGCAATGGGCTAATCCTATTCCATATCCTACATCAAGAGAATCATTATTCAACCTTTTGAAAATTAGAAACACTTGGTCAAGGTTTTTTTCGGCTATTCCTATTCCATTATCTTCAACTGAGAATTTCCAATCATTTTTAGTTTCTGAACATATAATTTTGATTAAGCATTTTTCGCTTTCTTTGCTAAACTTGATTGCATTGCCTAACAGGTTTTGAAATAATAATCTAATATACGTTTCATAACCTCTTATTTCAGGTAAATTTTCAACTGAAATCTCCGTTTCAGTCTTGTTAATTTTTACAGACAAATCAGACAAAACGTCAGTAATAATTTTATTACAATCTAATTCTTTTACATCAGCTCTTTTTCCAATTCTTGCATACTCCATTAAACCCGTTACTAATGCTCGCATTCTAATCGCAGACTTATTTATAAACTCAATATATAACTTTGCATCTGCATCTAAACTGCTTGAATATTCATCTAATAGTAATTCACTAAAACTGATTAAGCTTAAGAGCGGTTCTTGAAGGTCATGCGAAGTAATGTATGTAAATTGTTCTAATTCTGAATTTTTGTTTTTTAATATTTTGTTTTGCTGGCAAATTTCAAATTCCTTATCCTTTCTCGAACTAATATCCCTAATAAAGGAACAATAATTAATTACTATTCCTTTATCATAAATAGGCAAAATTGAAAATTCAATTGGAAATTCTTTGTTGTTTCTATTTAATGCTGGAAATTCAATTATCTTATTTGCTGTTGTCCCACCCAATCCAGCACTATGGTTCTTAATGCCAGCTTCATGCATTTTTCTGAACCGTTCAGGAACAATAGTATCACCTAATATTTTCCCTAAAACCTCTTTTGATTTCCATCCAAAAATAATTTCAGCTTGTGCATTCCAAAAGGTAATTGTACCATCAGGAATAATTACAACGACAGCGTCTAAAGAAGAATTAAGAATCAATTGATTTCTTTTCTCATTAGAGATCAAACTATTTTGAGTTCTTTTTAACTCAGACACGTCAATACCATAGCCTATCACATATATAAAAACTCCATCAATATAAACAGGACAAAACCGGCGAAGCACATAAATATCTTTGTTTTCTCTATGATACTCATCTAACCATTCAATTTGCTGTTTTGTTTCAACTACAATATTAAAAAGATCACGCCTTTTTTGAGCCATTGATTTATCTAGGCCTTTGTAATCGCAATAATCAAAATCGCTTTTACCTATCATCCATTCCCTAGTTTCAACATCACGAATACCGTTTGGATTTATATATAAATAATTGTGATTCTCATCAAAAACGGCAATGTCAGCAGGAAAATTGTCTAATATCGTTTCATTATACTTTTTTCCATTATTTTTATATGGGTTGGAATGAGGTTTTACTATTATATATAACATTCCAAATGTCTTATTTTCAATAGACGCATAATTCAGTACTATCTCAGTCTTATTTAAGTCTTTGTCAAGATAAAAAGTTTTAATATTTTTTCCTTCGTTCTTAACACATAAATTAATTTCAGGGTAAAAACTTGCTAACAACTTACCCTCAATTTCGACCAAAGAGCTGTTTAACATTTTTAAGCACGGGAGATTCGCATGCATGATTTTGAATTCATTATCAAAAAAATAACATGCCAGTGGAAAAGTATCAATTAACTTAAAGTAGAGACTTGGGGAGCTCATTTTAATTTGAGTATTAACAATAATTTACTTTACAAAGTGCAATTTAATAAAAAATCTATTGTGCAAGCTTAAATTTATTTATAATCTAAAAAAAAACTAATAGCTTATATTATGACACATTATGATGAGAATTACTTAAATTATAATGAATAAGTATGAAACTTTATAAATAGAACAAACTGAATCAGATTATTTAGTATAATTTCCAAAAAAAATGATGCTGTTTTATTTTTGATTACTTGGACCTAGTAGAGAGCAAATAAGAAGGCACAAATGACTATTTTAACAGGAATTGAGAGTAAAAAAATATCTCAGCTCCACTATTTAGAAAAAATTACTTCAGTACGAATAATGCTTTTCATTTCTATAAAAAGGACAGATTATTTACCAATTACCCATCCTAGAGCAAAATTTAGCACAGGTACAATTTCACTGTTGTTATTTTCTAAATTATAACCAATACCCATATTCAAATCAAGGTTAAATTCCCTTTATAGGTTAGTTGAAAACCCCAAACTGGAGAAATAGTAATCGAAGAATTTGCGGGCCGAAAGTTATCATTTGTTGAAATTGATCTGAAGTTGTAAAGAGCTATCACTGCAACAAATCCTCCTGAATTATGAGCAGTAACTTTTTCTTTTTTAGCTCTTTTTTCTAAATTATAATAATGACGGAATTGCTCATTAATAATAGGATAAAAAGTATAGGTTTTCCCAAATCCATTTGATGTATATCCATAACCGGAACTCAATTCTGAATAAAGCGTATTTTTAGTACTTAAACCATGTTCATAAACAAATCCAGGAAGTAAAACATTAATTTTGAATTGACTTTTTACTGTAGTGATTTTCTCTTGAGCATTTATACTTGATAAGGAAAGTAAACCCAATAAAATGAGTAATTTTTTTTCACGTAATACTATTCTTATGATTAATTTAAAACCAAATGTAAGAATTTATTGATCAAAAAACAGCTACAACTATTTAAATAAAAGCAACTTTCGAATATAAATATGACTGATGCTAAAACTACTTAAATGCAAAAATCTTAAGTTAATTTATCCAAAACCAATTTATAACTTGGTGTTTCCATTTCATATTTTACACCTTCATTGACAACAAACTCTGTCAATGACTCCAGTTCGAATTTGCGACCTGCTAATACATCACGATGCATCGAAGAGCTAGCTTCATGAGGCATTTTCTCTAATTTGACAATTGTTTTCATTATGATATCCTTGGGCAATTCCAATCCTTTTATTGCCGCAATCATGGTGATTTCGTTGAGTAAAGTAAGGTAGAATTTACGGTTCGATTCATTTTCTAAAATCTCTCCGATATTCTGGTCCAAGTAAGAGGTTGCAGATGCTAATGCTGAAATGAATATGAATTTTTCCCAAACAGTTTCTTCGATTGCGTCAATAAGCTGACTATCTATATTCGCTTTTTTTAAAATAGCTTGCAGTGCATTCAATTTGTAAATTGAAGCGGTTCTGGACCCAAAAAATAGTTTCTGATACGGCCCCATTTTTTTTATGACACCGGGAGCTTCAATCATTGAAACAATATAAACGCAACCCTGCAGCACTTCATTGTCAGGAAACAAATTACTTATTCGTTCCGGAGCGTCGACACCATTGTATAAAGGGAGAATAATAGTGTTTTTGTTAACGCATTTTTTTATTGATTGCAGACTATCTTCTATGTCATAAGTCTTCGTGGCGCAAATAAGGTAGTCTAATTTTCCAATAACTTCTGGGTCATTTGAAACTATGCTCGGAAATACTATAGTCTCATTTTCATCAGCTATAATTTTCAAACCTGATTCTGCTATTGCCTTTTGAGTTTCTCCACGAGCTATAAAGATTATTTCTATTTGCTCCGACTCTTCATATGCTTTTGCTAAAAGTCCACCAAAAAAACCACCCACACCACCTAATCCTAAAATTCCTATTCTTGTTTGCATGACTTACGATTTGAAATAAGGATTAAACCATTAAGTAGCATAGAACTTGTTGAAATTTAATATCATACTGGTTTTCTTCCTATAATTTACAATACTTATATTACTAAAATATTTCAATAATATAAAAAAAAACAGACCTATAAGCCGGATTCTGTATTCGCCGAGGCGAACCCTTATCATTTATCTAGGCTTACAATTACTCATAAGCTCAAACTATCTACCCTTCAACAACGGACGAGACGCCCTTAAATGCTGATATACTTGATATTTCACCGCATAGAGTTTACCTGGTTTCACTACAGCATTACCTGTACATACTTTCTGTTGCACTTGTCCTAATCTGGTCCTTGCGGACAAAACCGACGGGTGTTACCCGCTATGCTTCTCTATGGTGTCCGGACTTTCCTCCTTCTTGATTGCTCAAAACGGCGATAAGGCGGTCTGTTCCGCGAATTTACGACAATTTATTAATGAAGTTCAATTTTAATAATTTACTTTAACAACAGTATTGTAAAAACTCATTAATAAAATAGTTACCTTTAAAATATAACTGCTAAGCCTCTCTGTATTATGACACAAATGTATCATTACGCGACTGTTTCAAAAGCTTTAGACGAATTGAATGAAAATGGTTTTAGTTATGATTTTAACCTTCCTGAAGAGAATATAGCGAAAAACCCCAATAAATAAGAAATCAAACACGTTTATCGCTACGAAGGGGACACAGATCTTGGAGACGCCGCTGTCATTTATGGAATACAATCCTCTTCAGGTAAAAAAGAGGTCTTTGACCCCGGTTTTTTTTGCAAATTCAATTACTGAAGCTGCTCAAGCCTTAATCCAAATAAGTATGAAAAATAGAATTAAGTAAATCACGGACAAGGCTATCGTTTTTCTTGGATACTAAAAAGAGAAGCTTTTTTCAAACTCCATAACTAACCATAATACATTATGAAAAATATCTATCATTATGCCTCCGTTTCCAAAGCCTTGGATGAATTGAATGAACTAGGTTTTACCTACGATTTTAACCTGCACGAAGAAGACATTCCCAAAAACCCTGACAAATATGAAATTGTTCATGTTTACCGATACGAAGGAGATTCAAACCCCGACGATGAGGCAGTAGTATTTGGTATTAAATCGAGATCAGGCAAGAAAGGTGTGTTTGTAACAGGATTTGCTGCAAACTCCGTTTCTGAAGCAGCTGAAGTACTAATTAAACTAAGTATACAAAACAGAAATAAGTAAAGGAATACGATTACTATTATCGCTCACAATTTTAAAAATTAGAGGGTTCTTTTCCAAAATTTTCGTTTTTATAATAGCTGTTTTTAGACCAGATTTTAATTATCGTTTGAGGACAATTTTACAAATAATCATGAGAAGGTTAAAAAAAGAAAACTGTTGTACTTTAAATCTTTTCCACAAATGACTTTGTGTTATCCAAGATCAGGATACTATAATACTATAGACTATTAGCTCACCTAAAACTTTTCTACTTTAAGTTGGTGGGCTCAAGCCTTCTTAAATTAATATCCAAGACATATTTTGTACTATCCACTCGCATAAAAAACTCTAATCCGACGTTTTGAAATAAGCATTACACAAAGGCGTCTAGATAATGACGAGACTAGTTTATATAAGAAACTACCTCTCAATATAACAGCTGATTTCACAGTGCTGACCAAACAAAAAAACAGAAGTTGAGCCTATTAATGCTTTGCATTTTCTAACTTTTTAGCAACTGCACACCAACACAAGTTAGCCGCTTTTTATGGAAGTGTTAATTTTAGAATTAAACAAACTATCCTTTTCATAATATAACCGCTTTGCCTATATTTGCTTTCGAATAAAAATCCTATGGAACAATTTGTAGTATCGGCACGTAAATATCGTCCACAAACATTTAGCGATGTAGTGGGCCAAAAAGCCATTACCAATACTTTATTGAATGCCATAGAAAGTAATCATCTTGCCTCTGCCCTATTATTTACGGGTCCCAGAGGAGTTGGAAAAACGACCTGCGCCAGGATTTTAGCTAGAAAAATCAACCAGCCAGGTTATGATGACCCCACTGAAGATTTTGCCTTTAATGTCTTTGAGCTGGATGCAGCATCAAATAATTCTGTTGATGATATCAGGAGTTTGATTGATCAGGTTCGCATTCCCCCACAAACTGGAAAGTATAAGGTTTATATTATTGATGAAGTACATATGTTATCTTCAGCAGCATTTAATGCTTTCTTAAAAACATTAGAAGAGCCGCCAAAACATGCCATTTTTATTTTGGCTACTACCGAGAAACATAAAATTATTCCAACGATATTATCTCGTTGTCAAATATTTGATTTTAAAAGAATTACAGTAAAAGACGCCAAAGAACATCTTGCAGAAGTGGCCACAAATCAAGGAATCGTTTACGAAGACGATGCTTTGCACATCATTGCCCAGAAAGCAGATGGCGCCATGCGTGATGCCTTGTCTATTTTTGACAGAGTCGTTTCTTATTGCGGGAATAATCTAACCCGCCAAGCAGTTACTGAAAACTTGAATGTTCTTGACTACGAGACCTATATTACGGTTACCGACTTAATTATTGAAAATAAGATTCCTGAATTATTGGTTTCTTTCAATGAAATACTTTCCAAAGGATTTGACAGTCATCATTTTGTATCGGGATTAGCCTCTCATTTCAGGGATTTATTAGTAAGTAAAACTCCTTCCACCTTATCATTATTAGAAGTTGGAGAACAAGCCCAAAAAATGTATGCTTTACAAGCGCAAAAATGCAGTCAGGATTTCTTACTAAAGGGAATCACAATAGCAAATGATTGTGATTTAAAATTCAAGCTCAGCCAAAATCAGCGACTACTCGTCGAACTTTGTCTGATGCAATTAGCCTCTATCACTTTTGATGGAGAAAAAAAAAAGTTGACGCATTTATAATCCCACCCACTCATTTTAGAAAAAACGACTATTCAATAGCTGATAAAACAAAGACTATCGAGCAGACTCCGGCTGCCGTTATTCCTGCTGTAAAAGCGGTTGAAACTTCGGTAGATGAAAAGCCTGAGCATAAACCGGATTCCATTGAACCGGCAAAAACCAATCCCTCTAGCGCTACTGAGACTAAAGTTTCGGCATTGTCATTATCGAGTGTTCGTGCCAAAAAAGCACTAGAAGAGAGTAATAAAGCCTTTGTAAAAGAAGAGGTTCATCTGCCAACAGAATCTTTTTCAGAAACAGAAATGTTGCTGCATTGGACAAAATACGCCAAAAGACTAGGAGAAAAAGGTTTCAGAATAATGGAATCATTATTACTCATTAACGATCCTGTTTTGAGCGGTGTTGCTATCACACTTGAATTACCTAATGAAGGATCTAAATTAGATTTTGAAAAAGAATTAAAAGGGCTTTTGGGCCATTTGCATGGGCATCTGCATAATCATGACATTACAATAGAGGTTATTGTAAATGAAAGTGTCCAAAACAGAAAGAATTTTAATGACCAAGACCGGTATAACAGACTTCATGAAATAAACCCGAATATAGAGCTTTTAAGGACGACGTTTGGTCTTGATTTAGATGCCTAAAACCGCTGATTTAAAATCCGTTCTATCTTAAACATCGTTAGCTTCCCTTGCTTTTTTTCCAAAAGCTATAAAGAAAAAATTGGTGTTTTTACTTGGTTTATCTGGCTAATTAAACATTGCTAGCCTAGGCTTGGCTTATAATCGAAGTAGTTTTGTTTCATGCAGCTTAAAGAACAACTATACTATTTAAAGTCTGCTGTTTAAATATTACCATAATACATTGCTTTTACAATACCATCGGACAGTCCTATTTTAGGGACATAAATATGTCGGGCACCACTCCATTTCATAGCATTTAGGTAGATTCTCGTGGCAGGAACAATTACATCTGCACGGTCTGGATTGAGTCCTAGTTCTGAAACCCTTTGCTCGTAGGTTAGTGAATTCAAGAAAGAGTATTGTGAGTTCAAATAAATATAGGACAAGGCTTTTTCTTGTGCCTTTCCGGACATTTTAAAGAGTTTATTTATATTTCCACCGGATCCAATTAGTGTAACTTCTTCAAAATCGGCGGTATTTATTTTAATCCATTTTTCGATTTCTTCCCATACCACGTCACAAACCATCTCATTTAATAAACGAACAGTTCCCGCTTTAAATGATTTAGAGTTGACTAGTTTACCATTAGAAAACAATGTAAACTCTGTACTTCCGCCGCCAACATCTACAAACAGATAGGTTTCATCTGTTTTTATCAAATGATGTAAATCCGTTGAAGCAATAATTGCCGCTTCTTTTTTCCCGTCTATAATTTCAATTATGATGTCTGCTTTATCCTTAATGATATCAACTACTTCCTTTCCGTTATACGCTTCTCTCATAGCCGAAGTAGCAAAAGCCTTGTAAGACTCTACTCTATGTACTTTCATCAGTAGATTGAAAGCTTTCATAGCATCGCACATTCTATCAACATTCTCCTCAGATATTTCACCCACCGTAAAGGCATCTTGCCCCAGACGAATAGGCACGCGTACCAAAGAACTCTTGTTAAACTGCGGCTCTTTGCCTTCTTGCTCCACAATATTGACTATCAATAAACGCATGGCATTTGACCCAATATCTATAGCGGCATATTTCTTTATTTCTATCATTCTCTATTCTGATTTTAAATCTACTATTTTGCTTAAGAATAAGTAAAAAATAGATATTTCAAACTTTATGATTTTTCGTCTACTAAATCAACTTTTTGTTGATAGTATTTGTAGGTTTCTAATTGGGCTCTAAATATAGGCTCGTCATTTCTTTCACGGTATTTATTATCCAATTTATCAGAGTGGTAACGGGCTTTTACATTACCCTTCCATCCTAAATCAAAGTTCTCAATTAATTCGTCTTTTATTCCTTGATCATAAATAGGACAGGTCACTTCTACCCTACCGTCGAGATTTCGTCTCATAAAGTCTGCCGAGGAAATAAAAACTTCCGTTTGCCCAGCATTGCCGAAGATGTAAATTCTAGAATGTTCTAAATAAGTATCAACAATACTTATAGCCTCAATATTTTCACTCATTGCTTTAATACCAGGTATAAGAGCACAAATACCTCTCACCTCTAATTGTATTTTTACACCTGCGTTACTGGCTTCATACAGTTTATCGATCATGTCAAAATCAGATAAACTATTCATTTTTAATTTTATATGTGTTTTTCGGCCAGCGCGTGCATGAAGAATCTCGCGATCAATCAGTTTATAAAACCTCATGCGAGTATAATGTGGCGACACAATAAGATGCTTGTAGCGATGTATCCTATAATTAATATCAAAAAACTCAAATATTTTAGCAATATCTTTTAAAATCTGTTGATGGCTAGTAAAAAGGGTGACGTCTGTATATATTTTTGCTGTTGCCTCATTAAAATTACCTGTTGAGATGAAACCGTAACGTTTTATTTTACCTTTTTCAATTCTTTCGATAACACATATTTTACTGTGCACTTTTAAGCCTTTTATCCCGAAGATAAGTTCAATACCTTCTGTTTGCATTTGTTCAGCATAAGAAATATTTGAAGCTTCGTCAAAACGGGCCTGTAATTCTATCTGAACGGTTACTTTTTTACCGTTTTTAGCAGCATTGATCAGTGAGCTAATGATTTGGGAATTTTTTGCTAATCTGTAAAGTGTAATTTTTATCGTCGTCACCTTAGGGTCTAGCGCAGCTTCACGTAGAAATTTAGTAAGATAGGAGAAGGATTGATAAGGAGCATTTAATAAATAATCTTTTCGACTTATCTTTTCTAGGATACTACCTTCAAGACTTAGACCTAGAATGGGTAACGGGTCATTTGTTTGATATAAAAGATCGTATCTCCCTAAGTTTGGAAAACTCATGTAGTCTCTTCTATTATGGTATCTACCGCCAGGTATAATACTATCTGTAGAAACAATTTTCATTTTTTCTAAGAAAAAAGCTAGCGTATCTTTTCCTATCATTTGATCGTAGATAAAACGAACGGGCTCCCCTATTAATCTGTCCTTTACACTGGTAGAAATTTTTTCAAGCATACTTTTACTCAAGTCGCTATCAATATCTAGCTGGGCGTCACGACTAATCTTTATCATATGTGCCGAAACACTTTCGTAATCAAAAATATTAAAAATACTTTTTAAATTATGACGTATTACATCATCTATAAGGATAACGTATTGCTTATTAAGGTAGGAGGGTAAAACAACAAATCGATTCATCGTTTTTGGAATTTCGATAATTGCATAGCGAACCTCCGAGTCTTTTTTCATTACTAATTTGATAGCTAAATAGCCTATATTATCGCGTAACAAAGGAAACTCTGATAAATCATTTAGTATAATTGTGACCAATTCCGGACTTAATTGTTGGATAAAGAAATCTTTTAAAAATATTTCTTGTTCTTCAGAAATTTCATCTTCTTTGATAATGAAAATATTTTTAGTTTGCAGTTCGTCTTCAATTTCCTTAAGAATTAATAAGCTTTCTGTTTGATGATTAATTACAATTTCAGTAATGTCTTTGACTAATTGTTGTGCTGAAATGCCTCCAAGAATTTTTTCGCCTGATTTCCCAGAGAGACTTAATCTTCTTATTGCTGCAAACCGAACCCTAAAAAACTCATCTAAATTATTTGAGAAAATTCCTAGAAACCGCAATCTATCTAAAAGTGGTACTGATTCGTCAGCGGCTTCCTGAAGTACTCTGGCATTAAATGCTAACCAACTCTTTTCTCTATCTAAATATTTTATTTCTTGCACTATGTGTATTATTTTAAATCTTTTGGAACTATTATTTTTTTGGTTTTAGCCTTCTCAATTTTCTCCCAATAATCCGTATCGAATTGCAAAGATACAAAACCGCAGGTAGGCACATTATCAATTAAAACAGTCCCAAATTTATTAACAAAATTCGTTATTGCAGGATTATGGCCAAAAATAATCAAACTATCAATGGTATTGTCACAGGATTTGATGCATTTTTCCAAATGTTTTTCGTCAAAAGTATAAAGATCCTCTTTATAAACGATGTCTTGGATAGGATATAAAATATTTTGCGCAAAAATTCCCGCAGTGTCCACAGCCCTTTTAGCAATGCTGCTCCATAGGAGGTATGTTTTAGGGATAAAATCTCGAATATTTAAAGAAACTAGGTGAGCATCCTTCATTCCTCTTTGGTCTAATGGTCGATCAATATCTTGGAGCGGAGCCTTCCAGGAAGACTTAGCATGTCGAATCAATATTAGATTTTTCATAGGCAAAATTTTTCTAATTAATTTAAATAAGATTGATATGGCACAGAAGATACAATATAAATTAGTACAGTTGCTTTTTTTAATTAAAAACTACATAATTCCATTTGTCATCTGAAGTAATCAATTTATACTTTGTTTATTATGATCTCACTTTGTTAATTAATTCGTTTTCGTAAAAAAAAATAGATAAACGTTTATAAATTAGATATTTAATAATAAAAATCTTCTGTTTTGAAATAAAATTTTGGCTTCAACAGAAAAAAAATATAATCCTCAAAAAACAACGGGCGAAAACGAAAAAGTCAGCAATAGCTGTATACCCCTTAGCTACAAACAACATAACACTCTTAAAAACAGTGAGTTATTTTAAATATTAAAGCTACTTTATTAATTAATTTGTTAAAATAAGTACTGCAGTGTAGCTTTAAAAAGTTAATATTAACAAATTATTTTGTTAAATGTAGGATTATAACGTCAACTTATCCGTCTTTTTTAACAAAAAAGTAGTAAAAACATGCCGTTTATCGAGTTCTTTGGTTAATGAAGGAGAATACAATCAATATTTAATTAATGTAATTACATTCGTCTGACATTACATATTTCTGATTATGAAAATTTGTGATATAATATTTAGCCTCAACTATAGTAAAATGCAAATTATGAAAACAAACATTCTAAATCAATTACTAGCTTTACGATTTAACAAAATGAATTATAGAATTTTCAACAATAGTGTTATTCTAAAAAACTTATTTTTATTTTTAGTTTTATTCTCTTTTGAAAATAATATTGCGCAAAATACAAATCAACAAAGCTTAAAAGAAGTAAGTTCGTTCCTTTCTTCTTTAAAATCAGATATCGATTATCAGAAAACAGAAAACTTAATAAATGGTCCTAATTCAGCTATTTATTTACAGAATAATACAGTAAAAATATTCGGTGAAAATTGTAAGGTTCTATTTTCTGATATAGCTTCTTTAGACTATATAAAAAATAATTCTTTACCTTCAAATAACGTTGATATAGTTCGAATTAATTTAAAAAAATCTACTGATTTGAATGGAAAAATAGATCTTTCCCTTTTTTCTGATTTTCCTAATTTAAAATATATCTACATCGTTTCGAGTTTAGACATAACAAAGCAAAACATTGCTAATATGATTCTCAATAATGATGAAAAGTACAGCATTATATATAAAATAGAACAAGCAGAATAGTTGTATCATACACAAAATTCAGAAAACATGAATAAACTTTACTTTAAAACGAAAAATTCGGCATTACTCTGTTTACTATTAATTAGTACAGTTTTGTTTGGGAATTTATTTACTGCTGATGCACAAGTTAGAGTTCCTTTTACGCAAAGGGCTTCTTCTACAGCTCCTTTTACTAAAAATTTTAAGGTGAAAGGTGATTTTACTTTAATGGGAAATACCAATTTAACTTTACAGAATTATTCAGATACAGATAGTAATTCTAGCGGTCAAATGGTATATGTTGATGTTGATGGGGATCCTAATACTTTGAATTCTTCTTCTGCAACATTGGTTTTATCTACTGATGATGGTGTGGCTTCTAGTTGTTCGAATATAGTTTTTGCTGGTTTATACTGGACGGGTCGAGCATCTGATGGTAATCAAAGTAATAATACTTTTTCTGTAACTAAAAACATCAACACAGGAAATACCATTACTCAAAGTACTACTGATAGCGATAGACGAATATACAATAGTACTGGTGTCATTGCAAATACTGATTATAATTTGACAATAACACGATCAGGATCAAATAACAACCGGTTAATTACTTATGTCTTCACTACTAACGGAACTGGAAGTACTCAAACATTTGTTTATAGTTATAATGGCGGAAATGAAACACTAACTAGAAACGATATAACTATACCAACATCTAGTATTGATAGTGATAATGCTATTCTCAGTACTTCGTACACTATTTTTAGTAATTCCACTTATACACTGAAGCTAAATAGACTAAGAAGAGATGGTAATAATTCAAATATTGGTAACCCAACAAGTGCTTATGTTGATGTCACATATACAACTACAGGACCCGAAATAATTGCCGTTACAAAAAGTTATGATAAAAGTAAAATTTCCTTAAAAGGACCTGGGGATTCAAATTATACAACAATCTCTGCAAGTCTTAATGGGAATAACAATGAAATATTTTACCCTACCACTTCTGATGGATTCATGTATTCTGCCTATGCTGATGTTACTAATTATGTTAAGAACCATGGCATTGGACAATACACTGCTGCAGACATTGCTTTAGTAGAAGGAGATGGTGGAAGTACAGGATATTATGGCGGTTGGTCGATGATTGTGATTTATGAAAATTCCAATATGAAAAACAGAGACGTCACTGTCTTTGATGGTCATGCCTATGTAACTGGAAATACTACTACAAATTTTGATATCGATGTTGCTGGTTTTAATGCCGTTCAAACGGGTGATGTAGGTATTAAATTAGGATTAGTAGCCGGTGAAGGTGATAAAAACATTTCTGGAGATTATTTTCAAATACAAAAACTAAATACTTCTAACTATCAAAGTCTTAGTTATACAGGAAATTCAGAAACTAATTTTTTTAACTCTTCTATTCAAACAGGTGATAACTCAAGAAATCCGAATTACCTAAACAATACAGGGCTAGATATTAGTATGTTTAAAATTCCAAATGCAGGAAATACTGTAATAGGAAATAATCAAACTTCAGCAAAATTTAAATACGGTTCCACGCAGGACACTTATGTAATCTTTGCTTTAGCAATGTCTGTTGATGCCTATGTACCCGAAATAGAAGGTGTAATTACTTCTACCACAATTAATGGAAGTCCCGTAGTTGGTAGTGGTCCTCATACAGCACTCCCTGGTCAAGAATTAGGATATAAAATTCAAATTAAAAATAAAGGAACTGAAATTATAAATAATTCAAAAATAGTAATTCCTGTTCCTTACAATGCAACTTATGTTGCTAATAGTGCTAGTAAAAATATTAGCTTTACACCATTACCAACTCCAAATAGCTTGACATTCGACCCTACCCTAGGATCGAATGGATCTATTGTTTGGAATATTGGTTCTTTGCCATTACCAACGAACCCAAATACAGTTTTAGCAGAGCTTACATTTAAATTTAAAGTAACTGAAAATTGTACATTACTTAAAAATGCAAACTGCAGTAATACTATTTCAGTAAACAGTTTAATGTCTGGAATTGGAAATACTTCTAATGTAAATATTATCGATAAATCATTGATTCAAGGGTATGCAACCAGTGGGAATTGCCAAGGAAATGTAATATCTGCTCCAATTGAAACTAGTATCAATGCTACTGATTTTGTTAATAACAACTGTCAGTCTACACCTCCTATTATTGCATTCACTTTCTGTAATTCTGGGGATACAATTCCAATTTCAGATGTAGCAGGTACATTCCCTCCAGGATCAACTTTCTATGATTCACTTGCAAAAACAAATCAATATACTACAAATAATCCTTTTCCAGCAACAGTAGGCACTAAAACCTATTATGCTATTCCTGCAGGAGTAACTAGTGGTTGTTATTTTGAATTTACAATTAATGTTACAAGTATTACTTCAGCTCCTACAGTTGTTAATGTAAAATATTGTTTTGGTGATACTGCTACTGAATTAACAGCTACGAAAAGTAATCCTGCTTATACATTATATTACTACACAAGTCTTACTTCATCAGCGCAATCTTCAATTATCCCACTTACAGATACTGTAGGAGAAACAACTTATTATGTTGCTGAAGGCCAAAGTAATTCTTGTATTGGTCCAAAAAAACCAATCATGGTAAGCATTAATGGAAAACCTACTGCACCATCTACAAGTCCAGTAGCGTACTGCGTTGGAGCTACTGCTAGTGCTTTAACTGCTGTAGGATCTGATTTATTATGGTATACTGCCTCTGCAGGTGGAACTGGAAGTGCTAATGCGCCAACTCCAAGTACTGCAACTGCAGCTTTAGGTCAAACTACTTATTATGTAAGCCAAACCAATACGAATACTTGTGAAAGCCCAAGAGCTTCATTAATTGTAACAGTTAATGCAACAC
>CALJVL010000026.1 GCA_937773775.1 uncultured Flavobacterium sp. | reverse complement strand
TTGCTAATTATTTGACGGAGCAAAACATACCGCTTTTGTCATCAGAAACACTGATGATTCAAAATGCAACCGACGTCCGTTTGATTATTCACTTATTAAAATACCTGAAAAATAACGCCGACTTAGAAGCGAAAGCGTATTTTTTGCATTATATCGCCGAAAATATTCAGGACAAAATGCCAGTGCATGATTTCATTGCCAAAGGTATGGAACAAAAACAGGAAGTTGATTTCGAGAATTGGCTGATGAGTTTTGATATTTCAGCCTCCTTTCAAAACATTCGAAAAAAATCCCTTTATGAAGCGGTGGAGATTATAGTGTCGAAGTTTATCCTCCCCCCAGCCCCCTCCAAAAGAGGGGGAGACGCTGTCGAAAAACTAAATATCAAAAATTCGGCAGTTTTAGATGGTAATGCTAGATTGAACAAAAAGGGTTACATGACGGGAGGAAATCACTCTCACTTATTAATAGAAAAAGCAATTGGACATAGGAAAGAACCAACTACTGCGGAGAAGATACTCTGGAGTGAGCTTAAAAATCAGTCGTTGGGTAGTAAATTCAGGCAACAGAATTTAATTGATAATTACATTGTTGATTTTGTTTGCTTGTCAGAAAGGCTGATCGTTGAGGTAGATGGAGATTATCATTTTACGCGAGAGCAAATCGCTTTAGATGATGAGCGAACTAAGGTTTTAAGCGAATTGGGTTATAAAGTAATTCGCTTTCGAAATGAGGAAGTAATTGGAGGGGTTTCTTCAGTTTTAAAAACAATAAAGCAAGAACTACACAATCAAGAGACGTTTTTATTAGACAAAGCAGCCACTACGTCTCCCTCCCCTTCGGGGAGGTCTGGGGTGGGGAATGCCTACGTACAATATTTCCTTGACATTGTCCTCGAACGTGATGTAAGCAACCAAGCTGGAATTTCTGATTTTTTGAATTTTTGGGACAAGAATGCAGAGAAATTCAGCATTCCGTCACCTGAAGGCAATAATGCAGTGCGAATAATGACTATCCATAAATCAAAAGGTCTGGAATTTCCAGTAGTTATTATGCCTTTTGCAGAGGAAGATTATAGCCGAAAACCAAAAGATAAATTATGGTTAGATGGGGAGAAAATGGATTTTGGTTTGCCTAAGGTATTGATTGATAACAGTGCCGCTGTGGAAGGTTTTGGTGAAGAAACAAAATTGGTTTATGATCAAAAAAAACAGGAAGAGTTGTTGGATAATATTAATGTTTTGTATGTAGCGCTTACACGTGCAGAGGAGCAATTGTATATTATTTCGAATATGAATTTGACTAGTAAAGGCGAAGTGAAGACAAATGATATGTCGACTTTCTTTATTAATTATTTAATGAATTACGGTGGTTTTGATGAAGGTAACTTGGAATATGAATTTGGAAGCCCAAGTAAGTTGTCTTCAAATGCGAAACATATCGACACTTCAAAAAAAATAGAGGTAGTAGCTGAAACTTTAGATCCAAAAAATATAAAAATTGCTCAGCGGGAAGCTTTAATGTGGGGGACCCAGCAGCAGGAGTCAATCGAATACGGAAATGTAGTGCACGAAATTTTGTCTTATGTGAAAACAAAAGAAGATGTTGACTTAGCTGTTCATAAAGCTATAGAAAATGGATTGATTAATTTTACGCAAAAAGAATTGGTTTATCGAACGATTCAGGACATTGTCAACCATAGGGAATTAGAATTGTTTTTTACAGAGGGGAATACTATTTTGAACGAACAAACTATCATTCAAAAAGAAGGAAGTACTATAAAACCTGACAGAATGGTTGTTAATACTAATAATGAAGTCTATTTATTGGATTATAAAACAGGTACGCAAAATACAAAATATCAAAAGCAGCTTGAGAATTATCAGCATGCAATCGAGTTAATGGGTTATAAAGTCGTAAAAAAAGCATTGATTTACATAGGAAAACAAATCGATGTAGTAAATTTGTAGAGTAAAAATGAATTATTCGCAAAAAGCAAACTTATAAAAACATAAAAAATGTACGGAAAAATTAAAGAATATCTTCAAGGCGAATTGCAAACGATAGAAGATAATGGAATTTTTAAAAAAGAAAGAGTTATCACTTCTGCACAAGGCGCAGAAATTTCGATTTCTACGGGGGAAACAGTGTTGAATTTTTGTTCCAATAATTATTTAGGATTATCATCTCATCCAGAAGTGGTTCAAGCTGCAAAAGATGCTTTGGATTCACATGGTTTCGGAATGTCGTCAGTACGTTTCATTTGTGGGACGCAAGACATTCATAAAACTTTAGAAACAAAAATAGCTGAATTTTACGGAACAGAAGACACGATCCTTTATGCTGCCGCTTTTGATGCAAATGGTGGGGTATTTGAGCCATTATTAGGGGAAGGGGACGCAATCATATCAGACAGTTTAAATCACGCCTCAATTATCGATGGAGTGCGTTTATGTAAAGCATCACGTTACCGTTACGAGAATAGTAACATGGAGGACTTAGAACAACAACTAATTAAGGCCAATGAAGCTGGAAGTCGTTTCAAAATTATCGTTACGGACGGGGTTTTCTCTATGGATGGTGTGGTGGCACCTTTGGACAAAATCTGTGATTTAGCGGATAAATATGATGCTATGGTTATGGTTGATGAATGTCATGCTGCAGGTTTTATAGGAGCAACGGGCAAAGGCACTCCCGAGGCTAAGGGAGTGATGGGTCGAGTAGATATCATCACTGGAACTCTTGGAAAAGCCTTAGGCGGAGCAATGGGTGGCTATACTACCGCTAAAAAAGAAATAATAGAACTGTTACGTCAACGTTCAAGACCGTATTTGTTTTCAAATTCGTTGGCACCGGCAATTGTTGGGGCTTCCATTAAGGTTTTTGAACTATTAGAAAAAGACACGAGTTTAAGAGACAAACTGGAATGGAATACCAATTATTTTAAAGCAGGAATGAAAAAGGCAGGTTTTGATATCGTGGATGGGGATTCGGCAATTGTACCTGTAATGTTATATGACGCTAAGTTATCTCAGACCATGGCTGATGAATTATTGAAGAAAGGCATCTACGTGATTGGGTTCTTTTTTCCAGTTGTGCCAAAAGATAAAGCGAGAATCAGAGTTCAGCTGTCAGCGGCGCATACAAAAGAGCATTTGGACAAGGCAATAAATGCATTTATTGAAGTGGGTAGCTCTTTGAATGTTGTATAATTAGGTTTAGAAGTTATATAATTTCCATTTTTAGTTATTTTTTAACATTTTTTTTTGTAGTTAAAAAATTACGTGTTACTTTTGAGTGTAATTAACTAAATTTTAATCAAAAAAAATTAAGTATGAAACATCTTAACAAGATTTTAATTGCTGTAATGATGGTGATGGGTTTAAGCTCTCACGCACAAGACAGTAACAACCCGTGGGCAATCTCTTTTGGAGTTAATGCCGTAGATACCAAAACAAGTGCTGGTGGTGGAAATGGATGGTTAGACCAACATTTTTCTCAGCCATTCGCTGTTAAAGACAACTGGAATGTTCTTCCTTCAGTGTCTTACATTGGCGTTTCTAAGTATGTAGGAGATAATTTTTCTTTCGGAGTTCAAGGATCTGTAAATAAAATTGATAAACTTGTTAGATTTGCCCCTACTGAAGCAGGTAGCGATTCAAGAGGATATGTAGTTACCAACCCGGGAGACTTAATGTATTATGGTATTGATGCTACTGTTAAATACAGCTTTATGAACCTAATCAATTCTAAAGTTATAGATCCTGCTCTATCTGTTGGAGGAGGTTATACTTTCTTAGGCGATAGTAGTTTTGGAACATTAAATCCTGGAGCCGGGCTTACTTTCTGGTTTAGCGATAATATTGGTTTTGAGCTTGCAACGAGATATAAAAAAGCATTTAGCGAAGGAGAATTTGTTAGATCTCACTTCCAGCATACCGCAGGTCTTACTTTCAAATTTGGAGGGAAAGATACTGACGGAGACGGAATATACGATAAAGACGATGCTTGTCCAGAAGTTGCAGGTTTAAAAGAATTTAATGGTTGTCCTGACACTGACGGAGATGGAATTATCGACGGAAATGATTCTTGTCCAGATGTATTTGGTGTAGCAGCATTAAACGGTTGTCCTGATACTGATGGAGATGGTGTTGCTGATAAAGATGATGCTTGTCCAGATGTATTTGGTTTAGCTGCATTAAACGGTTGTCCAGATGCTGATGGAGATGGAATAACTGATAAAGATGACAAATGTCCTACAGTTGCAGGTCCAAAAGAAAACGCAGGTTGTCCTTGGCCAGATACTGATGGAGATAGTGTTTTAGATAAAGATGATAAATGTCCAGAAGTTAAAGGTACTGTTGCTAACAAAGGATGTCCTGAAGTGTCACAAGAGGTTATGATGCAATTAAACGAGTACAGTAAAACTATCTTGTTTGATTCTGGAAAATCGAGCTTCAAAAAACAAACATACCCAGTTTTAGTATCGATCACCGATATCTTGAAAGAATACCCATATTCAAGATTCTTGATTGAAGGTCATACTGATAGCGATGGTGCTAATGAAATGAACCAGACTTTATCTCAAAACAGAGCCCATGTCGTTAAAAATTACTTAATTGAAAATGGTATTAAAGCTGATAGATTAGAGCATGATGGTTATGGTGAAACTAAACCAGTTGATACTAATAAAACTGCCCTAGGAAAAGCACATAATAGAAGAGTTGAAATTTCTTTAATAAAACAATAAATTTTTTAAAATATTTATAAGAATGCCTCGATTTATCGAGGCATTCTTTTTTTGAAACAACACTCATTTTCTTTTTTAGAAAAACTGCTGAAATACTTTTATACAACTGACAGGAATTTATTAAGACTTTCTATTATTTTAAATTATGTGAGAGAAATTGAAAATGTCAAAAAATAGAGGGTTAGAATTTTAAAATAGAAGCAGTCCATTAATAATCAGTCCGTAATTAATGCCAGATTTCATCTATTCATATGCTAAAAAAAAATTGAATGTCAGAGTTGACTTATAATTAAGTGAAAGCCGCAATAATTTCTGAAACTCAATAAAAGAAATGCAAAATCTATTTGTGAGGTTTAATTTAGCCAATGGGACTAAAAAAGTAAAATGAAATCAAAGTTTTATAGTTTTAAATCATGCTAAAATTTATTGGAATATCGGCGAAGTGCTGCATAAACAGCCTTATATCAGCAAATTATTTTGTAGTTAAAAAATTACTTATTACTTTTGCGTTCAATTAATTAACTTGCAATAAAAAAAGTAAACATGAAACAACTTAACAAAATTTTAATTGCTGTAATGATGGTGATGGGCTTAAGCTCTCACGCACAAGACAGTAACAACCCGTGGGCAATCTCTTTTGGAGTTAATGCCGTAGATACTAAAACAAGTGCTGGTGGTGGAAATGGATGGTTAGACCAACATTTTTCACAGCCATTCGCTGTTAAAGACAACTGGAATGTTCTTCCTTCAGTGTCTTACATTGGCGTTTCTAAGTATGTAGGAGATAATTTTTCTTTCGGAGTTCAAGGATCTGTAAATAAAATTGATAAACTTGTTAGATTTGCTCCTACAGAAGCAGGTATTGATTCAAGAGGGTATGTAGTTACCAACCCTGGAGACTTAATGTATTACGGCATTGATGCAACTGTTAAATACAGCTTCATGAACCTAATCAATTCTAAAGTTATCGATCCTGCTCTATCTGTTGGCGGAGGTTATACTTTCTTAGGAGATAGTAGTTTTGGAACATTAAATCCTGGAGCAGGGCTTACTTTCTGGTTTAGCGATAACATTGGTTTAGAGTTTGCAACGAGGTATAAAAAGGCATTTGGAGACGGAGAATTTGTTAGATCTCATTTCCAGCATACCGCAGGTCTTACTTTCAAATTTGGAGGAAAAGATACTGACGGGGATGGAATTTACGATAAAGACGATGCATGTCCAGAAGTTGCTGGTTTAAAAGAATTCAACGGTTGTCCTGACACTGACGGAGATGGAATTATCGATGGAAATGATACTTGTCCGGATGTATTTGGTTTAGCCGCATTAAACGGTTGTCCTGATACTGACGGAGATGGTGTTGCTGATAAAGATGATGCTTGTCCAGATGTATTTGGTTTAGCTGCATTAAACGGTTGTCCAGATGCTGATGGAGATGGAATAACTGATAAAGATGACAAATGTCCTACAGTTGCAGGTCCAAAAGAAAACGCAGGTTGTCCTTGGCCAGATACTGATGGAGATGGTGTTTTAGATAAAGATGATAAATGTCCAGACGAAAAAGGTACTGTTGCTAATAATGGATGTCCTGAGGTAACTCAAGCAGACTTAGATGCAATTAGTTTAGAAGCTAGATCAATTTTCTTTAATACTGGTAAATCAACATTTAAATCTGCAGATGTTCCAGTAAGATTAGAATCAATTGCTAAAATTCTTAAAAACTATCCTAAAGCTAGCTTTGTGGTAGAAGGTCATACAGATAGCGTTGGATCAGATAAAGCAAATCAAAAACTTTCTGAAGCGAGAGCTAATGCGGTTAAAGAGTCTTTGATTTCAAACGGTGTTGCTGCTATGAAGATAAGTACTATTGGTGCAGGAGAATCTACTCCTATCGCAACTAACGGTACTGCAGCTGGTAGAGCTGAAAACAGAAGAACAGAAGTGAAATTAGTAAAATAATTTTTTCTAAAATATTTATAAGAAACGCCTCGATTTATCGGGGCGTTTTTTTTATTTTTATGAAATGATAAACACTTCTTTTTTAGATAAAATCGCTGAGGTTTTAATTGAAAACTACTCTGGAGAACTGTCCAATATGATAGTGGTGTTACCTAATAAAAGGGCTAAAATATTTTTGATAGAAGCTCTTAAAAAGCAAGTTGAGAACAACATCCTCGCGCCAGAAATAATTAGTATTGAAGACTTTATTCAGGATATTTCAGGTATACGTTCTGTTGATCCAATTGAATTGTTGTTTGAGTTTTATGAAGTTTATTTGTCCGTTACTGAAAAATCAAATCAACAATCTTTTGAGTTGTTTGCTAATTGGGCAAAAACATTACTGCAAGACTTTAATGAAATTGACCGTTATTTATTAGATCCTACTCACGTTTTGTCTTACTTAAAAGATATTGAGGATATCAAAAAATGGGGAATAGAGGTAGAAAACAAAACTCAATTACTCGAAAACTACATCGATTTTTGGAAATTATTACCCAATTATTATCAATCGTTGTATGCACACCTGCTCAAAAAGGGAGTAGGCTACCAAGGATTAATTTACCGCCAAGCGGTTGAGAATCTAAATCATTTTTCGAAGTCGATAACCCAAAAGCAATATCTATTTGCGGGTTTTAACGCATTGAATGCCGCCGAAGAAAAGATAATACAACATCTGATTGCTGCTGATCAGGCCAAAATTTATTGGGACGTCGATAAAACTTTTCTTAATGATCCTTATCACGATGCAGGACTGTTTGTTAGGAGGTTTAAAGAGAGTTGGAAACACTACAAAACGAATCCTTTTGAATGGATCGTAGACGAATTTTCGCAAACTAAAAGCATCCAGGTTATAGGGACTCCAAAGACCATTGGTCAGGCTAAAATCACCGGTAGCATTATTGAAAACATCATCAAGGATAAGCCCAACACAACTTTAGACAAGGTTGCGGTAGTTCTTGGAGAAGAAAACCTTCTGGTTCCGCTTTTATATTCATTGCCATCGACAGTGGGTGCTTTGAATATTACCATGGGGTATTCGAGTAAAAATAATCCTGCTCAGATATTGATTGCAAAGATGTTCAAGATGCATACAAATGCCTTGTCCAGAAATGCAAAGAACTATGTCTTGTACTATAAAGACGTTTTAGATATATTGACCCATCCATTAGTAGAACCTTACTCGAAAACAGCTGGTTTGGTAAATATTATTAATCAAAATAATTACACCTTTATAACTCATCACAAATTGATAGAGTTAAACCCTGTACCTAGTGATTTATTTCTTCTGTTATTCGAAAAATGGGAAAAAGGTTCGATCCCTGTTTTAGAAACGGTATCTAAGTTATTACTTACAATTAAAAACAATCTAAGTAATGACAATGAAGAGGAAAAGATAACCAAGGCTTTTGTATTTGCCATTTTTAAAGTAATCAACAAACTGATTAGTTATTATTCCCAGCATGAACACATTGATAAAATTGATACCCTGCACGCTATTTACAAACAGGTAATTGATCTTGCTGAAGTTTCTTTTGAAGGAGAGCCGCTCAATGGTTTACAAATCATGGGAGTTTTAGAAAGTAGGGTGCTTGATTTTGATACTGTTATCGTAACTTCCATGAACGAAGGTAAATTCCCTGCGGGTAAATCACAGAATTCGTTTATTCCGTATGATGTGAAGCGCGAATTGGGTTTGCCCACTTTTAAGGAAAAAGATGCTATTTACACCTATCACTTTTACCATTTGTTACAAAGGGCCAAAAATATTTATTTGCTTTACAATACTGAAAGCGAAGGACTGGATGCAGGAGAAAAAAGTCGTTTTATCACACAGTTAGAAGTGGAGAAACAACGCAAGCACAACTTAACCCACGAAATATACAATGCCGTTTTGCCCGAAACGGCTTATACACCTATGATAATTGAGAAATCAGAAGCCGTTATGAATCGATTGCGAGAATTAGCTAGCTTAGGTTTTTCTCCTTCGGCATTGACGAGCTATATCAGGAATCCAATTCAGTTTTATTTCCAAAAGATTCTACGAATACGAGAGGTCGAAGAAGTGGAGGAGAATATAGCTCTAAATACTTTAGGTACGATTATTCACGAAACTTTAAAAGCCTTGTACGATCCGTTTGTCGGGAAGTTTATTTCTGAACAGGATGTTCAAAATTGTTTTAAACAAATAGATGCTGAGGTTTTAAAACAATTTAAAGTGGTATATAAGGAAGGGGAGATCAAGAAAGGACGAAATTTATTGGCTTTTGAAGTGGCCAAACGTAATGTTTTTAATTTCCTAAAAGTGGAATTAGAAAGCGTTAAAGCCGGAGATGCGATTAAGATAATCGCTTTGGAAAGAACCTTCGAACGCAAATTAGAACATTCAAGTTTGCCTTTTCCTGTTTTGATAAAGGGAAATGTCGACAGAATCGAAGAGCGCAACGGAACCATTCGGATTATCGATTACAAAACGGGTAAGGTGGAGAAAGCAAGTGTAACCTTGAAAACCTGGCGAGGATTGACTGAAGAGATAAAGAATGACAAAATAATACAGGTTTTGGCGTATGCCTATATGTATGAAACCGAGGCTAAATCAAAACCAATAGAAGCCGGTATTATTTCTTTCAAAAACTTAAAATCTGGATTTTTGCCCTTTAACTTTAAAGAAGAAAAAGATGCAAACATGATCATTAATGAAGAGGTAATGACTAATTATCTCGAGCAAATTGTTTTGTTGTTAAATGAAATATTGGATGTAAACATTCCATTTGTGGAGAAAGTGGCTTAGTGAATCGTGAGAAGTGAATTGTGAGAAGTTACAACTGGGAATAATTTAGCAGGTTTTTAATTAACATTATTTTGTTATTATTATTCTAAGAATTTATTTTTCTTTACTTAAAAAAACAAGGATCAAAAAAGCACTCGATATATTTGAGTTTTTCAAAAGTACTTTAGTTATTAATTTGGCTTTTTGTGTTTTACCCACACTTTTTTTGGGTGTTTTCGCTTTCAAGTATACTTTTTTAACTATTGGTTTTGCAGTTAGTTTGTTGGTTAAAGAAGTTAGTTCAAAAAACGAATATTTATTTTACTACAACAATAACATTTCTAAAATAGAACTTTGGTTGTATGCATGGTGTTTTAATTTTGTAGTCCTTGTTTTTATGAGCTTCGTTTTTAACTTTATCAGTAAACTATTTTGAAAAAGCATATCCTGGAAATAGACAGCGTTCAGAAAAGCTTTGACAACAAACCTATTCTTTCAGATGTGTATTTGAGATGTGAGACAGGAGATGTTATAGGTTTATTGGGCAGGAATGGCTCCGGAAAATCAACTTTGTTGAAAATTATTTTCGGAATAGAGAATGCTGATTTTAAGTTTGTGCGAATCGATAGTGCAGTGAAAAGTAAAACCAGTGATTTGATTAAAGAAATTAGTTATCTCTCCCAAGAAAATTTTATTCCGAATCACTTTACAGTCACAAAAGCAATTTCGCTGACAATTGAAAAAAATAAAACAGAAGCCTTTTATCAGGATGAAATGATCCAAACCCTCAGAGGAAAAAAAATCAGTCATTTATCTGGTGGTGAGTTACGCTATCTCGAAATTAAATTAGTTCTTTTTAAATCCTCTAAATTTGTTCTTTTAGACGAACCTTATAACGGCTTGTCTCCACTGATGATTGAAAAAGTAAATGAGTTGATACAAAATAAATCTAAACAGAAAGGAATTATCATTACAGATCATAATTATGAAAATGTGATTGCTATTTCAACTAAATTGGTGTTGATCAAAGAAGGCAAAGCGCATCATCTAAAAAACAAAAGCGAGTTAATTGAAAAAGGATATTTAAGAAGTGCAACGTTCTAAACCTTTTTAAAAAATTGTAATAATACTGTAGTCAGTTCGTGTTGGTTTTCAATATGCGACATGTGTCCGTCAGGGAAAGTCACTAATTGCACTTCGGTATTTTCAATTTGTTCTTTGGCTTCTTCATATGCTACAATAGGATCTTTTTTACCAAGGATAAGCATTTTTGGATAGGGACTAAGGTGTAATAAAACTTTTCTGTCTGATCTTATTTTCATGCCTTCAAGTGAAGCTATAATTGCTTGAAGTGGCGTTTTTAGAGCTTCTTTTTTTGTGTTTGCGATTTCTGCAACAAGTCTTTCTCGATTGTTTTCACTGAATAGATTGGCTATAGCCAAACTGACAAAACCGATATAACTTTTCTTTACAGCGATGATAGCACGATCTCGGTTTAATTGGCGTTCAGTACTATCGGCTCTGGCGGTCGAATTCAATAGAACTAGGCCTTTTACATTTTCAGGATACAATTCGGCGAAAGCCAAACCCACATAACCGCCCATTGAATGGCCAACGAGAATCGCTTTG
Organism: uncultured Flavobacterium sp.; assembly: GCA_937773775.1. GTDB lineage: Bacteria > Bacteroidota > Bacteroidia > Flavobacteriales > Flavobacteriaceae > Flavobacterium. Next base: position 34,923 of record CALJVL010000026.1, on the reverse strand, counting down.
CGGATACGCAACTCAGTTAGCACTGAATGAACCGCATCAGCATTATCCTCCATACTAGTTACGTAGCCAAGGCATTCCGTATCTCCATGACCCAACAAATCAATGGTAATAACGCGGTTTTTTTTAGAAAATGCTTCAATGTAATTGTCCCACATCTTTTGGTTTTCCAAAAACCCGTGTAGTAAAACTATGGCGGTGCCTTTTCCATTATCAGAATAGGAGATAGAGGTGTTTTTAAATAGAATTTGTTTCACTTGTTTGGTCCGTTTTGGGCTTCTGCAAAATTAGTACTTTAATTTTTTTTAAACCATATTAGTCATATAAGTTGACGTCACTTTTGTTGTAATAAAAATAGTATATTTGAGAAAAGCAATTTTTATGAATAGATTGGTGATTATAGGAAACGGATTTGATTTAGCGCATGGTTTACCGACTTCGTATAAAGATTTTATAGATGATTATTGGAAAGGAATTCGCGATACTGGTCACATTGATGAGTTTGTGTCATTTGAAGAGATTAGTCAACATCTTATATTTGAATCAGTTAATAACTTGGGAGATTTGGCAAATAAGATTATGCAAAGCGATGATTATATTAAATTTTCAGAGGCTGAAATTTACCGCGAATATGGTAATAATAGGAGTGGTAAATATCCTAGAGTTCACATACTTAATTATAAGAATTCTTTTTTTAAATTAATAAATCAAAAATCGATTCAAAATTGGGTTGATATTGAAAATGAATATTACAGATCATTAAAAAAAATTATAAAATCTGAATGTTTGGATATTTCTAAGTCAAAAGATTATTGGATTGATGAACAGAAGATACAAGTTGAGAAATTAAATCTGGAGTTCCAACAAGTAAAAAACTTGTTGGAAAAATATCTAAGTGAAAAAATTAACATTAGTAAAGAAAATCAAGTGCCTTTTGCCATCTTATTTAAAATTAATAAAGGTAGTGAAGACTATTTTTTAGAATTTCCAAGTGAGGATCAAGATTATTTAAAAGCTTTTTATAACGAATATAATTTTAACAAAAGATCAGAAATTGAAACTCGCTTTTTAAATTTTAATTACACTAAAACTATTGATGATTATGTTAGTCTCACTAAAAAGTATGGGGAAGATAGAAATTATGGTAATATAGAAAACATACAAATTCACGGAAGATTGCATGATACCAATAATAGAGTCAATTTTGGTTTTGGAGACGAAATGGATGATGATTATAAAATGATAGAAAACATCGATGATAATGAGTATTTAAAAAACTTTAAATCATTTCAATATCTACAAAATTCTAATTATAAAAACATACTCGATTATATAGATAGTGAAAAATTTCAAGTTTTAATTATGGGGCATTCTTGTGGCTTGTCTGATAGAACATTATTAAATACTATTTTTGAACATGAAAATTGTCGTTCTATAAAAGTGTTTTATCATAAAAGAGATGATGGAACAGATAATTATACAGAAATTATTCAAAACATATCACGTCATTTCAATAAGAAAAAATTAATGAGAGAAAAAATTGTAAACAAAACACTTTGTCAACCATTGCCTCAAATTCAGCTTCCTTTAAAATAGACAAACGGCTTCCATTTCTAAAAGCCGTTGCGGTATTAATTATAAAAATTTAAAAACGATTATCTCCATCTAATAAACTCCCTAAACCCCCTAATAAACTGCCTTCTCCGCGGCTACTGCCTCCTGCTTTTGGTGCGGAAGCAATTATTCGATCTGCTAGGCGGCTAAAAGGCAAGGATTGTATGTAGACAGTTCCAGGACCTCTTAGGGTTGCGTAAAACAAACCTTCTCCGCCAAAAACAGAATTTTTTATGCCGCCAATGAACTCGATGTCATAATCGACGTCTTTAGTGAAGCCAACAATACAGCCGGTGTCTACTTTTAGTATTTCACCTGCTCTTAATTCTTTTTTTGCTAAGGTGCCTCCCGAATGTACAAAAGCGAGACCATCACCTTCGATTTTTTGCATGATGAAACCTTCACCTCCAAAGAAACCGCGGCCTAATTTTTTGGAAAATTCAATCCCTACGGAAACTCCTTTTGCTGCACAGAGGAAAGAACTTTTCTGGCAGATGAATTTTCCTTGGAATTCAGTTAAGTCAATAGGAAGGATTTGTCCAGGATATGGCGAAGCAAAAGAAACTTTGCCCTTAGTATTGTTTTGGTTTATAAAAGCGGTCATGAAAAGACTTTCGCCTGTGAGCACTCTTTTTCCTGCATTTAGTAATTTGCCAAACAGACCGGATTGCTGCTCAGATCCGTCGCCAAAAATAGTTTCCATTTGGATATTATTATCCATCATCATAAAACTTCCTGCCTCGGCAATAACGATCTCTTGTGGGTCTAATTCTATTTCTACGTATTGCATTTCTTGACCGAAAATCTGATACTCTATTTCGTGTGCTTTCATAATTTTGTTTTTTTTGATTAGTTGAGCCTGACGGCAAAATGTTACATATTTATGATTTATTTAAGGTTTTTACGTAAGGGATAATAGCGAACATCCCGACCTTGGAGGAGTTTACGCGCGCGACGCGCCCAAGAAATGTTTAAATCTTTTTAGCGTTTAATTGTTGAGTTGGTCGAGCGAATATTGGGCATAAAAAAACGGCTCACATTACTGTGAACCGCCTTTATTCTTTTCTTGTTAGTCTTTTTTCAAAATTAAGAATTCATCAAGCTTTCAATCTCGTCTACTTCAATAGGGATGTTGCGCATTAAATTAAACGGTTCTCCAGTTTCCTGAATCACGACATCGTCCTCAAGACGGATACCGAAACCTTCAGCTGGAATGTAAATTCCAGGTTCTACAGTGAAGACCATATTGGCTTGCATTGGTTCTGTAAGTATTCCGTAATCATGCGTGTCCAGTCCCATGTGGTGAGAGGTGCCGTGCATGAAGTATTTTTTATAAGCGGGCCATTCTGGGTTTTCGTTCTGAACATCGGCTTTGTCAAGCAATCCTAAACCTAATAACTCTGAAGTCATAAGCTTGCCCACTTCGATGTGGTATTGTTTCCAAAGTGTTCCTGGAGTCAGCATCTTGGTTGCTTCATTTTTCACTCTTAAAACAGCATTGTATACGTCTTTTTGTCGGTTGTTATATTTACCCGAAACTGGAACGGAACGTGTCATGTCACTTGAATAATTTGCATATTCTGACCCAACATCCATTAAGATTAAATCACCCGCTTTACATTGTTGGTTATTCTCGATATAATGCAACACATTGGCTTTGTTTCCAGAAGCAATGATTGGAGTATATGCGAAACCTTGCGAACGGTTACGTGTAAACTCGTGGATGAATTCAGCTTCAATTTCATACTCCATCACATTCGGTTTCACGAACGATAAGATGCGTCTGAACCCTTTTTCGGTAATGGTACAGGCTTGTTGTATCAAATCTAATTCTTCACTTTCTTTTACGGAGCGGATGCGTTGCAGAATCGGGTTGCTTTTTGCGACAGCATGTGCGGGGTATTTATCCTTCCACCATTTCACAAAGCGCGCTTCACGAGTTTCCGTCTCTACTGATGCACGATAATGCTCATTAGTATTAATGTAAATAGTATCGGAATGTGTCATCATTTCGAACAGTATTTTTTCAAAATCTTGCAACCAATAAACTGTCTTAATTCCAGAAACGACCAAAGCGCTTTCTTTAGTGAGTTTCTCACCTTCCCAAACTGCAATATGGTCATTTGTTTTTTTTAGGAATAATATTTCTCTTTGATGTTCGTAAGGAGCGTCAGGGAAAAGCAGTAAAATGCTTTCCTCTTGATCTACTCCGCTTAAATAAAAAATATCTCGATGTTGAGCAAATGGCATTGTGCTATCGGCGCCGATTGGATAAATATCATTAGAGTTAAAAACGGCAACGCTTTTTGGCTTCATTTGAGCCGAGAATTTGGAGCGATTTTTTATAAATAGGTCACGGTCAATTTGATGGTATTTCATAGCAATCTGAGATTTACGTTTAATATCTCAAAAATACTAAGATTAAATCGTTTGCGGTTATCAATATGGCAATATTAAATAAAAAAACACAAAACACACCAGTTTAAAATATTGCGTTTAAAGCGATGCGCTTTGTGCTGAACAAAAATCAAATTTATTTAAAGCCGAGCGGCTTCCGTATAGTCTTTCAATGCAGCTTGCCACTTGCTCTATAGTACTTTCTGTTTCGATGATAAAACAGGTTAAGTTCCCTGCGACAAATAATACTTGTTGTTATTTTTTTTAAATTGAAGAACAAAAGTCTTTTATCGTTGAATTTATTGCGCAATACAGTTAGTAAATCGATAGCTGTACTCGTCAATATTTCAGTATATGTTTGATTTATTACAGCTGACAAACTGAGATTTTTTACGCACGTTTCATTTTTATTTGTCATCGTAAATTTGTTTTACAATACAATGTTACGAAAATATTTTGTAAGATAAGTGAACGTACGCTAGAAACGCATAAAACTTTTTTTGCGTTTTTTATTTTTTAGGCTATCTTTGAAATATGAATGTAGAAAAAGAATATATCAAATTAATTTTTGGGCTGAAGCTGAAGCAGGCGCGCACCAATAAAAACCTGTCTTTGTTCGGCTTGGCCAAAATAACGGAGCTTTCAAAGTCTTATTTGAACGAAATTGAGAAAGGAAAAAAATATCCTAAAACGGACAAGATTATTCTTTTGGCGGAAAAGCTAGAAGTCTCATACGATCATATGGTGTCTTTGAAGCTAGATAATAATTTAGCTCCGATTGGCGAAATTTTAAAATCGGGTATTCTTAAGGAGATCCCCTTGGATATTTTTGGGATTCAGGAAAACGACCTTATTGATATCATTGCAAACGCCCCTGCAAAAGTAAATGCTTTTATAAGTACCATTATTGAGATTGCACAGCATTACAATTTGACTAGAGAAAGTTTTTTTCTGGCTGCCTTACGTTCGTATCAGGAAGCGCATAATAACTATTTTGAGGATTTAGAGCAAAAGGTGCTGGACTTCTCAAAAGCATTTCAGATTAATATAAACACCAAGATTTCTATCGAAGATTTAACTGCGGTGCTGACGGAGGAATATGGCTATACCATTCAGGAAATTGCCTTTTCTGAACAAGAGGAATTGGGGGATTTAAGGTCTATATATGTGCCTAAGAGTAAAACCTTGTTGCTATCTGTGGATATTGACTCTCAGCAAAAAGCATTTATTTTGGCAAAAGAAATTGCTTATAATTATCTTGAAATAACGGAAAGGCTGTATACATTCAGTTGGATTAAGTTTAAAAACTTTGATGAGGTTCTCAATAATTTCTATGCGTCCTACTTCGCCGGAGCCTTGCTGATTCCTCGGAAACAGTTGGTTAGTGAGCTTAATTTATTTTTGGCCAAAACAGATCCTAAGCCGCAAGAGATGATTCAGTTGATGAGTCAGTTTAATGTTTCTCCGGAATCTTTTTACCAGAGGTTAACCAATATCTTACCAAAGGATTTTCAATTAAAAAACATCTTTTTCCTTCGCTTGTCTCATAGAATAGGCGCGGACACCTATCAGATTAAAAAGGAACTGCACATTACCAACCAACAGGAGCCGCATGCTAACGAAATGAACGAGCATTACTGTCGAAGATGGGTTTCAGTAAAAACAATAGTAGAATCTATAAGGCAAAATAAGAGTCATTTTTTTGACGCGCAAATTTCGCGCTATGAAAACAGCGGGAATGAGTTTTTGGTTTTTTCATCAGCTACGGAAGACCCTTTCAAAAAAGATTGTTTGAGGAGCATATCCGTTGGGATTTTGATTACGCCCGGGATGAAGAAAAAATTTAAATTTATTGACAACAAATCACTAAAAAAACAAATTGTAGGAGTGACCTGCGAAACCTGTGCCGTAAAAAATTGCGAAGAGAGAGGTTCTCCTCCAATTCAATTGGAACTTAAAATCCGAAATGAAAACACGGATTTAATTGTTCAGAAATACATGGCTAAATTTAGCTGATTAAATGCGTATCAAATAAAAACCCTCGGTTGTCGATATCGCAACTGAGGGTTTTGTCTTTAGTCTATCCACTTGTAATATCGTGCACCTAATAGGGTTGAAATTATGGTTTCCGTTCGGTCTAGAACCCATTCATTTTTTGGAGCTAGAACACTGTTGTCTAGTTCTTTTTTATGTAATTTCTCATATGTTTCAAAATCAATTTCAAAACTATTTTTTAAGATTTCAAATAGATTACATTTAGATACAGCCTCTTTCCAATCATCTTGAATTGTTCCTTCAAAAACTTTCGATTTAGAGCCGCTACCATAAGCTAAGAAGCCAAATTTCGCACCCGATATTTCTTTTTCATTATCATGGAAGTGAGCTAAAGTGGATAGTAGTCCCATAAAAATTGAACCCGTATACAGGTTTCCTATTAAAGAGGAGGCTAGTTCAGCAGGGATTAATTTTTCGGTGACAAAATTTTTATATTCATCAGATTTGCTGATTTCTTTGAGCTTATTTTGGTACTCCTTGGAATCTTCGTTTCCTATAATTATTTTTGTTTCTGAGTCTAAGGCATAAATTTCCGACAGCATCCTGCGGCCCTGAAAAGCATAAGGCAGATGCATGACGATACTTTTCCAAGTATTGTAAATGGGTTGATTAGTTTGCTTTAATTTTTTGAAAGAAAAATAGGCATTACGAGTTCTATCCATGTAACATTGATTCGAATATTGGCCATCAAAAACGGGCTGCTCTTTGTGAATTTCAATCTCAGATTCTAAATTACCAAACCAAGGTTCGTTAGTATCGTTTCCTGTAATAGCTTTTTTTGAGATTGTTCTGGATGGTTTGAAAAAATCAAAAACGCCTTTGGTACTTGTAGCCCAGTGGTTTTCAAACGCTATGATTTTAGGGTTAATAGCTATGAGCATTGCAAGCGCTCCAGCACCTTGTGTATATTCTCCGGTGGAATTTAAATCGTATTTTGCTAAATCGGTTGTGACAACAATGGCCTTTTTTGTCGGATTTAAGATTACGTAATCAATGCAGTTTTGCATGGCATCAACGCCTCCAATACAGGCAAAAGTAAAATCAACTACGTCACATTCTGACAAAGAGTCTTCTCCGAATTTCTGCTCCATCAGGGTGATTAAGAATGAGCTTATAGGTTTTGAGCCGTCAATACTGCTTTCTGTTCCCACATATATACGGGCGATGTCGTTCAAATCAATATTATTATCTTGGATTAGTTTTGTCAATGCATTCGCGCCAAAAACTACTGGGTCTTGGTGACAATCTGCTAACGTCATTTTTAGTAACCCTAGTCCTTTTTCTAATTTTTCAGGTTCAATATTTCTGGCTGTCGCCAAAGTTGTAATGGGTAAATGTATTTTTGCAACGTCAAAAGCTATGCTATCGATTCCTACTTTCATTATTTGATTCTTTTTGCTTGTAAAGTTAAAATGATGCGGCCATAAAGCAATTTTTTAGACTGACAAAACACCTTGTTTGTGTACTTTTATTAATTCGAAAGTAAATTGCTGCTTTAATTGTAATATTAGTAATAATAGCTTGTTTTGGTATGTTAATATTGTTGATAGTATAAATTAGTATTTATGATTTTTTTTATTTTTGTTTACGTAATTTTCCATGGTATAATCATGTAACAACTACTCTTTAGAGGTTTATTAGCTTTGTGGTTAAAGCACTTTAAAATCATTATAAATAACAGCGAAATGGTTGTAGTTAACGTCTATTTGGTTTATTTTTGCAGTATATTTAAAACAAATTACTCAAATCTTATGGCACAATCTGCATTATTGAAGTCGTCAATAGCTAAAAAAGTGGCTATGGCGCTTTCAGGAATTTTTTTAATGCTGTTTTTAGCACAGCATTTTTTCATTAATATTACGTCGGTTTTTAGTCCTGATACTTTTAATTTTCTGTCCCATTTTATGGGTAACAATCCCTTAGTTCAATATGTAATCCAGCCAATTTTAATAGTAGGTGTTGTTTTTCACTTTATAATGGGTTTTGTTTTGGATTATAAAAATAGAAGAGCACGACCGATAGCATATGTTAAAAATAATGGAGGAGCTAATTCATCTTGGTTTTCAAGAAATATGATTCTATCAGGTTCAGTTATTTTAGCCTTTTTGGGACTTCATTTTTATGACTTTTGGGTGCCAGAAATGGTCTACAAATACGTTGAAGTGAATCCATTGGATTCTACAAGATACTTTCATGAACTAGCAGAGAAATTTGAAAGTCCAGTACGCACCGCAATTTACTGCGTGTCATTTGTCCTTTTATCCTTTCACTTGTTGCATGGTTTCAACTCTTCAATGCAGTCAGTTGGTTTCAATAATAAATATTCGAAAGCACTACACAAACTAGGATATGCTTATGCAATTGTGATTCCAGTTGGGTTCATTTTCATTGCATTATTTCATCATTTCAATCATTAATATTCAATTATAATGGCATTAGACTCAAAAATTCCAAATGGTCCGATTTCGGACAAATGGACAAATTATAAAAATCATATTAATTTAGTTAACCCTGCAAACAAGCGTAATTTAGATATTATCGTTGTTGGAACGGGATTAGCTGGAGGTTCTGCTTCCGCAACATTAGCAGAATTAGGATATAACGTAAAATCTTTTTGTTTCCAAGATTCACCACGTCGCGCGCACTCTATTGCTGCACAAGGTGGAATTAACGCAGCAAAAAACTATCAAGGTGACGGAGATTCAGTTTTCAGATTGTTTTATGAGACCGTAAAGGGAGGAGATTACCGTGCACGTGAATCAAACGTACATCGTCTCGCTGAAGTTTCTGCTAACATCATTGATCAGTGCGTTTCGCAGGGAGTTCCTTTGGCACGTGAGTATGGGGGGTTATTAGACAATCGTTCTTTTGGAGGTACACTTGTCTCTAGAACTTTTTATGCAAAAGGGCAAACAGGACAACAATTGCTTTTAGGAGCTTACTCAGCAATGAACCGTCAGATAGGTCGTGGAAAAATAAAAATGCACCACCGTCACGAAATGCTTGATCTAGTTATTGTGGATGGAAAGGCTAGAGGTATTATTGCACGTAACTTGGTTACAGGTGAAATTGAAAGACATTCTGCTCATGCAGTAGTAATTGCTTCAGGAGGATACGGAAATGTATTTTTCTTGTCAACTAACGCAATGGGAAGTAACGCTACGGCAGCTTGGAAAATACACAAGAAAGGCGCTTTTTTCGCAAATCCTTGTTATACACAAATTCACCCAACATGTATTCCTGTTTCAGGAGACCATCAATCCAAATTAACTTTGATGTCAGAGTCATTGCGTAACGACGGTCGCATCTGGGTTCCTGCTAAACTAGAAGATGCACAGGCGATTCGAGATGGGAAGAAAAAACCAACAGAATTATCTGAAGAAGATAGAGATTATTATTTAGAGAGAAGGTATCCTTCTTTTGGGAATTTAGTTCCACGTGATGTTGCTTCTCGTGCTGCAAAAGAAAGAAGTGATGCTGGTTTTGGAGTTAATAAAACAGGAGAAGCAGTTTATTTAGATTTTGCTGCTGCAATACAGCGATACGGAAAAGAACAGGCATACATAAAAGGATTGGATGCTAGTGATGAAAAGCTTATCATTAAATTAGGAGCTGCAGTAGTTGCTAATAAATATGGTAATCTTTTCCAAATGTATTACAAGATTGTAGACGAAGATCCATACAAAACGCCAATGATGATTTACCCTGCGGTACACTATACGATGGGTGGAACTTGGGTTGATTATAATTTACAAACTACAATTCCAGGTTGTTTCTCTATTGGAGAATCAAACTTCTCTGATCATGGTGCAAATCGTTTAGGTGCCTCTGCTTTAATGCAAGGTTTGGCCGATGGTTATTTTGTTCTTCCTTATACTATAGGAGATTATTTATCACCAGACATAAAAATGGGACCCATCTCTACTGATTCTCCAGAGTTTGAGGCGGCAGAAAAAGGAGTTAAAGAGCAGATTGAAAAATTCATGAATAATAATGGAACACATTCTGTTGATTATTTCCACAGGAAGTTAGGTAAAATAATGTGGGACAAAGTTGGAATGGCAAGGAATGCTGAAGGATTAAATGAAGCCATCACAGAAATCGCTGCTTTACGTGAAGAGTTTTATAAAGATGTTAGGGTTCCAGGAACTGATAAAGGGTTGAACCAAGAGCTAGAAAAAGCAGCTCGTGTTGCTGATTTCCTGGAATTGGGCGAATTGTTTGCTAAAGATGCATTACATCGTAATGAGTCTTGTGGCGGTCATTTCCGTGAAGAATACCAAACGGCAGATGGAGAAGCGACGCGTGATGATGAAAATTTTGCCTACGTAGCTGCATGGGAATACAAAGGCAAACCAAGTGATGCTGTTTTACATAAAGAGGCGTTGGTCTTCGATAACGTTAAATTGGTAACTCGTAGTTATAAATAGTAATTAGTTAAATTATGAATGCTGGACGGTCAAAGAACTGGAGGCAATAGGTTTGCTAATTTTAAAATTAAAAAACATGAAACTTAAGTTAAAAATATGGCGTCAGAAAAACGCCCAAGACAAAGGAGCAATGGTCGATTATCAAATCGATGGAATTGAGCCTGATATGTCATTTCTTGAAATGCTTGACGTATTTAATGAGGATCTAAGTAATAAAGGAGGACAGCCAGTTTCATTTGATCATGACTGCCGTGAAGGAATTTGTGGAATGTGTTCTTTGTATATTAATGGCAGAGCACACGGACCTGATAGAGGTGTGACGACTTGTCAATTACACATGCGTATGTTTAACGACGGAGATACGATTACGATCGAGCCCTTCCGTGCAGGTGCATTTCCAGTGGTAAAAGATTTAGTTGTTGACAGAAGCGCATTTGATAGAATTCAACATGCAGGGGGATTTATATCGGTCAATACTTCAGGTAATCCCATTGATGCAAATACAATTCCGATTAACAAAAAGGATGCCGATTCTGCTTTTGATGCAGCGACTTGTATCGGTTGTGGCGCTTGTGTTGCTACTTGTAAGAACTCTTCAGCAATGTTGTTTGTTGCGGCAAAAGTATCCCAGTACGCTTTATTGCCTCAAGGTAGAATTGAAGCGACTGAGCGCGTGTTAAACATGGTCAGTCAAATGGATGCAGAAGGATTTGGTAACTGTACTAACACCGGAGCTTGTGAGGTTGAATGTCCAAAAGGAATTTCTTTAGAGAACATCGCACGTATGAACAGAGAGTATCTTTCTGCAAGCATGAAAGGATAAGAACATTTTAGCCAAATGGCGAAATATATAGTTTTAAAAAACGCATTCATTCATTTGAATGCGTTTTCTTGCTTGATATATTTTGTACTTTGGAAAAAAATATACAATAATGGAAGCGTTATCAACTAGGAGAAATTAATTTTACTGTCAAAAACGTATTATTATTGTTTGTTTTTTTGTTCAGCGGTTTATTTTTAACAGCACGAGAAAGCGGCATTTCTTTAAAAAAGGAAAACAGTAGAAAGTCTGTGTTCTTAAAAGAAAATAAAAGAATTAAAATTAGAACCGTTGGAGGTGAAAAGATCATTGGCAATTATACGATTGTAGACGATGAAACGATTACGATAAAGGGTCAGAAAGTCGGGCTTGATTCAATTGTCTCGATCAGTAAGCATTCAAGATTCTCATCTGTTGCCTCACCAGTCTGTGTGGTTGTTGGGTCGATATATGGGACAGCTGGAACCGTTGGTCTAATTGCTGGCGGTTATGGGGTTCTTTTAGCTCCTTTAATTCCACTTGGTCTGCCTCTTATTTTAGTACCTATTCTTGCTAATAAGCATAAAAGTAAAGCTTGGAAATATGAAATTGTAAATTGATTGATGAAATTTAATCATAGTTAAAACCACATAAAACAAACTAAATGAAAGTAGCCTTAATTCAATCCGCCTTAGTTTGGGAAAACCCAGAAGCAAACAGAACGTATTTTGAAGAAGAAATCAATTCAATTACTGAGGAAGTAAATCTGATTGTGCTTCCTGAAATGTTTACTACAGGTTTTACCATGAACCCATCAGCAGTAGCAGAGACAATGGAAGGCAAAACGGTGGTCTGGATGCAATCTTTGGCGAAAGCCAAAAACACAGCAATAACGGGAAGTATAGTAATTGAAGAAAACTCGAACTTTTATAACCGTATGCTATTTGTTTTTCCGTCAGGCAAAATTGAGCATTATGATAAAAGGCATTTGTTTACGTTAGCCGGCGAAGACAAAGTCTATTCGAAAGGGAGTCAGAAATTGATTGTAGACTACCTAGGCTGGAAGATCTGTCCTTTCGTTTGTTATGACTTACGATTTCCAGTTTTCTCGCGTAATATTGAGAATTACGACTTATTGATTTATGTAGCAAGCTGGCCCAATACAAGAATTAAAGCTTGGGACAGCTTACTTGCGGCACGAGCTATTGAAAATATGAGTTACACTATTGGCGTAAATAGGACTGGCGAGGACAAAAACGGATTTGCCTATGTAGGGCATTCTCAAGCAGTGGATTTTCTAGGTGAATATATTCTGGAACCACAAGAGTTGGAGGGCATTTTCTTTGTTGAATTAAATAAAGAAAAAATGATGCAAACGCGATCAAAATTAGACTTTTTGAGTGATAGAGATGCTTTTGAAATAACTTAATCATTATTTTAAAACCCTTTGTTTTTTTCTTTTTCCTATTTCTTTTTTGGTTCTAGAGTATAAGGTAGACTCACATCAAAAACTTGTTCCACATCCCAGTTTGCTCGTACATCTATTTCCTTTGAGAAATAAATCACTTCTTCAGCATAACGTTTTTCTAAATAATTGCCCGAATCATAGATTTTGTTTTTATTTTCGTCATAAATGAGTCGAAGGCTATAAACAGCAGGTTCTACTAAATTAAAATCTACGGTGGTATTGCTTTCGGAATATTCGCTGGCAATCAGGTCTCCTTTGGCATTTGTCAATTCAACAATAACCGGGAATTTTTTTACGTTTTGTAGTATCACCCTTAGATTGCCGTATTCCGCAGTGCTTTTTGTATTTACGTTATAGATTAAAGTGTCATTAGATTTTTCATAAAAATCAGTTAATGCGCCTGGTAAAATAGTGAAGCTGTATTTCTCCGAAGGTTCTTTCTTGAAATCAAAGAATAATTTTTGGTTAAAATCATCATATTCGGAGGTAAAGGCTACTGGAATAGAATCGTTTGCTGTCAATTTTATTTTTGTGTTATCAAAACTAACGAGAGGAGTGGCAGATTCTAAAGTAAATCGATCTCTGAAATTTAAAGTGCCAGCAGATAAAGCTGAGATGTTCAAACTGTCTTTTTTCTGATCTTTAATTTTCAACACGAAATTAGCTGAGTATTTGTTTTTAGTTACTTCTAGTGCCAGGGAATCGACCTTCAAAGGTTTGTACCATATTTGAAGTGAATCTTTTTTAGGGAACTGTGTTACAATAGTAGCCAAGGTTTCACTATTGTTTTTTAAAGCTATTTTAGGTCTCGAATTTGTCTGTTTCATATTGCCTTCATAACCCATCAAAAGTCGATTTCCGGATGCTTGAACAGTTCTGTATCCTTTAAAAGCGGATGTCTCCTTAAACAAGCTCAATTCGTAGGTGGTGTCGGTAGGGATTGTAATATAGTCCTTGATAAATCCGATTTTATCCTCTCTAGGATTGAATTTATTGTTGCTGTTTTTATCTTTCATAGCCACAAGAAGGTACTTTCCTGCTTTTAAGTTCTCTAATTTGAAAGTTTTCATACTGTCAAGTGTATTCGTAATATACCTTGGGGATTCTTTATAAACGATTGAGTCATTAAATGCGTCATTGGCCTCATAAAGCATCACAGAAACGAAAGATTCTACTTCTTTACTGTACGCGTCCTTTACTTTTCCACCCAAAGTCAGTGAATCAATATAGCTCCCTGTCGAAAAGACATATTTGAACTGATTAAAAGGGTTGCCTTCATTATTATCGGCTATACTTTGGCCAAAGTTGAAACTATAGGTGGTATTGGGTAGTAAAGTATCTTTTATTTTTATCGTAAGATATTTAGTTGCAGATGTCGGCGCTATTAATGGCTCATTTTTCATAGGTGGAGAAATGACCAATTGTTTATTTAAATTTTTAAGCTTAATATTTTCATCGAAGACTAATTTAATTTCATTTTCCTTAAAGTTGGAGCTGAAGTTTTTTGGGAAGCTCATTTTTAATACGGGAGCAATGCTATCTTTTAAACCTCCAGTAATCGTTCCTCTTTTGGCACAGCCTATCACAATTAAAAGTGTCAGTAGAGGAATGTATTTTAAATTGTTTTTCAACATATCAAATTTGTATTAGAGTTTACAAAATAACAATTATAATTAATGGAATTGCAATTTTTTATAGATTTATTATGGTCGTGTAATTAGTCTAGTTTTGCGAGTCTTCTTATTTTTTAGATTTTAATATGTAGATTTACAACAACAGAAAGTTGGGATGCAGGACTCACTATTGATAGGTTCTTTGGCGTAAATTTTAATAAAAGTATTAAATAATGAAAAAAATAGAGCACGTAGGGATCGCCGTTAAAGACTTAGCCGTTTCAAATTTAATTTTCGAAAAATTGTTTGGCGCGCCAGCCTACAAGCTTGAAGAGGTGGAGAGTGAAGGGGTGTCGACTTCGTTTTTTAAAAGCGGACCAAATAAAATAGAACTTTTGGCAGCCACAAGCCCTGAGAGTCCCATTGCTAAGTTTATAGAAAAAAAGGGAGAAGGGGTTCATCATATCGCTTTTGCTGTAGAGGATATTGTGTCAGAAATTGCGCGTTTGCAGAAAGAAGGCTTCGTCGTCTTGAATGAATTCCCTAAAAAAGGGGCGGATAACAAACTGGTAGCATTTCTGCATCCAAAAAGTACCAATGGAGTTTTAATAGAATTATGCCAGGAAATAAATTAATTTAGTTATTCGAAAAATTTTATAAATCTAATAATCAGTAGTTTTCGATTTCAAGTATTTTAATATTGCCATGAACTAAGAATATGAGGTAAAAATATTTGCAGTAAACGAAAAATAGTATTAATATTGCAGAATCTAAACCGGTCCTATAGCTCAGCTGGTTAGAGCACCTGACTCATAATCAGGTGGTCCCTGGTTCGAGCCCAGGTGGGACCACTCTTTAAGTTTAAAAAGCCTTATAAACAGTACGTTTGTAAGGTTTTTTTATTTTCAGGGTGTTCCAAAGGGTGCTTACAATACTTCTGAAGAAAAACTATCTGTTTTTTATTGATATAAAAATAAGTAAATTTTAAGCTAAAAGCAATCTGTCACTGATAAAATTCTATTATAATATTGTTTTTTAAATAAATTAATTTATTTTTTCAGTGCTTCATATTTTATTTTGCAATAATAAAAAGGTAGGGGGGATGTAAAAAAAACGCATCAATAAATTTATTTGGATCGATAGTCATACAGGACACAAACTCATTTTTAAAAATCATCTAAAAACCTACGTTTTGCATATATGTAACATGAGTGAATTAATTATAGATTTATTTTAAATTAGCTTCGTATGCCCTGTGAATACATAAGACTTTGCTAGAAATATTAATATTGATAAACCTATTTCAAATTAAAGTTATCTCTTCAATAACTAGTTTTTTACAATAAAAAATAGATTTAGAGCAAAATGCAGCATAAAGCCTGTTTTTCTTAAGGTTTAGTGTTTTTATAAAAAAACAGATACCTATAAAAAACACATACGTATGTATATTTTATTTTTCACTTCTTGTTTTTCATTTTTGAAGCAGTAAATATTTACGTATTTTTGCTATTTAAAGGTGCATCCTAACAAATTCTTTCAAAGTTTGAATAAAAGAGACTTATTAACCGATTTTTCCATTCATCTACTATTAAAAGAAGAAGAAACTTTTGATAATGAGCTGTTATTTTTTGTTAAAAATGAAAATACTCAACCCGATTATCAAGAATATGTCACAACTATTAAAAAATTTATTAGTGATGATTTTATTTGGGATTCTAATATAGATGGACCTATAGAAGAAGTTAGAGAACTCACTGATATTATTACAGAAAAAGAAATAGTTTTTTTCCAAGACTATCTATATAATGAATTTAGGTTTGGATATCCTAGCGATGTTGATGAAGAAGGGTTTGTGTCAGGGGAGAGTTATGGCATAAATTTTAGTATCGAAGATATTAAATTCTATTTCAAAGAATTCCTTAATCTTAGGTACTTAAATCCCTATCACTATATTTCTTATTATCAACAATATGTGAATTTTTTATTAAGTATAAGTGGGGTAATATTATCAGATATATATCTGGAAATCAACAACTTTATTAAAGTTAAGGATAGTATAAACTCATCTTTGTATTCCCAGTTAGAAGATGATTTTGAATCTGAACTACGAAAAGATTTATTAAAAAACACGCAAAACACAACATTTTAGGTTGTTGGT
This sequence comes from uncultured Flavobacterium sp., assembly GCA_937773775.1. Lineage (GTDB taxonomy): Bacteria > Bacteroidota > Bacteroidia > Flavobacteriales > Flavobacteriaceae > Flavobacterium. Next base: position 18,392 of record CALJVL010000026.1, on the reverse strand, counting down.
GGTTTTGATGAAAACGGTTTTTTACTAAACTATGATGAAACTTTAAAGGTGATTCTTAAATCTAATAGCTATAAAATTACTTTGCCAAATTTAAGCGTAGAGGTAGAACCAAATTTTGCTGCTATAAAATATGAATATTATAAATATAAAATTGATGGGGTTCAATCAAACAGTTCCTCTGACGAAATAAAAAAATTAGAGGAAGAGTTTAATAATCTGAAAGATAAGAACCGATCTCAAATAGAGTACTTAAAAGGAAAAGGTTTTTCTAATGTTGAGATTGACAGGGTATTAAATTGCTTTTCGTTTAATAAATTTAGCAATCTCAATATAAGACATCTTAGGAATCTCAGAAACGTAGATTATTATAGATTGTTTTATTTTTTTTATCGGTATGATTTTTTACAAAAGTCAGAAGGTATTAACTTTGAAAAAGGTGAAGATTTTAATTCACTGGCTTTAACGGAAGATAAAGTTGATACTAAACAATATTTAAAATACCATAAGAGAGCTTTAAATAAAATAAATCCTCAAGCTTCTGATAAACACCATCCTTTTGATTCTATTTCTGTTGTTTCTAAGTTCATTGAAAAAATAGAAATAGACCTTTTTATTAAAAAAGAAAAACTAAACATAACTGAGAGTCTTAAAGAATCACTATAAAAAGTTATTGTTATTCTCCCCCCTATTTTTCCCTCCATTCCCTCTTTTAAACTTTGCAAAGCAATTACAAAGAAGTTATTGCGTAAAAATTAATAAGATGGAAAATATAATTCAAATGCACAGCATTGATCCTGAGATGTTGGCATCAATCATTAAAACTGTTCTTAAAGAAGAACTAAAACAAGTACTCATATTACTTAAGAGTGATACGGGCGATGAATATCTGTCAAGAAAACAAGCAGCCAAGTTTCTTCATATTTCGGAAACCACACTTTGGACTTTAGACAAAAATCAAATTCTTCCTGCTAAACGGTTAAATGGTAAGGTGCTCTATTTAAAGAGTGATTTACTCAATTTTCATAAACACGCTGCGTAAATTCTAAGCATGTGGTTTCAATAAATTTATAATATAAGGCAAGACGGTATTTTCATATCGTGAGGATACGCTTAGCCTTTTTAAAGCAGAATAGAGATGAAAAATAGATTTTTATATGGCAGATTTTATTATCTACGAAAACACATATGTGACTTTCCTGTTAATAAGCCTCCATAAAGGAACATCATTGCTTAAATTTTTTAACGCTTCGGTAGTAAAACACTACCAAATAAGAAAATAACAGGCTTTAAAAGCCATTTAAAAAAAAATTATGATATCAGATATCAAAGGAATACAAGTAAGTTACTTCATCAAATTTTTAAAGAGTAATGAAGACAAATCGTTGGAAATGATTTTTGACGAAATAAAAAATGGTGGCGATAAAAAAGACACCTTATTAAATATCTTAGATAAACAAAAGATGGGGCTGGATTATAAGGACCTTAAGAAAACTTTGAACGGTTTTACTCCAAGTGGATCTTTCGTCGGTCAACGTAAAATAGTAAATCTTAAACACTATTCGGGTATAATTGTACTTGATGTTGACAATCTAGGAGAACGTCAGTTGGCTAAATTCAAAAAGAAAGTAAATGCTTGTTCATATACGCTTGCTGCTTTTACTTCGCCTTCTGGAACAGGTCTGAAAATTCTTGTTCGAGTTGATACGAGCTCAGATATACACGAAATTGCGTATAAACAGGTAAAGAGTTATTATGAGGATGAGATAGGTTTGGAAATTGACACAAGCGGCAAAGATGTTTCTAGATTGTGTTACATCTCATACGATTCTAAATTATATGTAAACTGGGAAGCAGTAGTTTTTAAGATTTTTGATTCATTTCAGGCTCACTATAAAGATGCAATAAGGATCACGAAATTAAAAGAACAATATATTGATAATAATAAAAATAATTTCTTGCATTATTTAGCTTGTAATTGTAACCGATTGGGTATTTTCGCAGTAGTAGCCAAACAGTTTATAATGGAAGACTATAACAATGAAGATGTTGAAGGTACCTTAAAAACTATCGAAAGTGCTTATGCAAATAAAGAAGAACATAATTCAACTGAGAAGTCTAAAGAATCAATCGAGCCTTATCTACAAAATAAGTACGACTTTCGTTATAATGTGTTTACTGGGGAAATCGAATACAAACGGAAATCTGATAAGGATTTCCAAATGTTAAATGATTATTGCTTGAATTCTTTGATAAGAGAGCTTAAAATAAATAAAATTAACATAGGGAGGGAAGCGTTAGATAATAGACTGAAATCGGATTTTACGCCTATTTACCACCCGCTTAAAGAGTATTTGATTTCACTGCCTAAATGGGACAAAAAGACAGATTATATTTCGGCGTTGGGGTCCAAAGTTAAGACAGATGACGATGAGTTTTTTAAGGACGCTTTTAAACGATGGTTTGTTGGGTTAGTTGGGTGTGGGTTGGATGATAATACTATTAACCAAATGATGATAATATTTTCAGGTAGTCAAGGTTTAGGTAAATCTACTTTTATAAAAAATCTATTACCAGACGAGTTAAAAAAGTATGCGTATTCTGGAATGATACAACCGAATTCAAAAGACACCTTAATTCACTTATCTGAATGTCTAATAATAGATATGGACGAGCTTGCGAGCCTTAATAGGAAAGAGAACAACGATGTAAAGGAATTAATTACAAAGGCTAAAATTAAGATTAGAAGACCTTATGGGCGTAACCCTGAGAATTTAGCTAGGAGAGCATCTTTTATCGGCTCAATTAATGACGAAGAATTTTTAACGGATTTGAGTGGAAACAGAAGGCACCTATGTTTCAAAGTGGATAGTATAGACTATAAAAGTACTGTTAACTATGTTGGCGTGTTTAGTCAGGCGTTCGACTTGTATAGATCAGGTTTTAAGTTTTATTTCGATGGTAATGAGATTGATATGCTAAACAAAAGGAACGAGATGTTTAGAAAGAAGTCTCCGATTGAAGAGATTGTTTTGGGGACGTATAAACCTGCCAAAAATAAGAAGGAAGCAAGGTTTTATTTAAGTGCTACAGAATTATTATCTAAATTCAATAGTGACACTAATGTCCAGTTAAATACTACTAATCATATACTACTTGGTAAAGTCCTAGCTAATTTGGGGTTTGAGAAGGTAAAAAAAGGCGGGCTATATAAATATGCAATTGATCTTGCGCATAACTATGACTCAAGTCAAGAAGATCTTCCTCTTAAAATGGCTTCTTAGCTTCTGAGAGGGTAGGTAGGGTAACTTAATTCAACTAAAAAAGGTATTATATAATTAGTAAAATACTAAATAGTAAATAATTAATACTTTAAAAATATATTGTTTTTAGTTATCCTACCTGCCCTCTCTTTTATATTTATGCTCTTTCGACAAAATTAGATTGCTTCATCGCTTTTGTCTTCCCTTAATAAAGACGGCAGCTTGTTACTGGTTAGTATAACAGGCTAGTTTCTTTTTTTATTTGTACATCTTTCCAAGTGGGTTTACGTATAGATATTCTTACTTTATCAAAACATTAACAGTAACAATTGGAAGCTTAGGCGACAAAGGGTTAACTTTGAAATAAAACACATATATTATGAACATTGTAGAAACTGCCGTTAATCACGGCTCATTTAAAACTTTAGTAGCAGCCGTAACAGCTGCCGATCTTGTAAGTACTTTAACCTCTGAAGGCCCTTTCACTGTATTTGCTCCATTAGACGAAGCATTTGCTGAATTACCTGAAGGAACAGTGGAAACACTCGTAAAACCTGAAAACGGACGGCAATTGACCTCTATTTTGACGTACCATGTCCTTGCGGGCAAAATTATGTCGACCGATTTATCCGATGGTATGAAAGCCACAACGGTTAACGGCGAAGAAGTAACGGTTCATTTAAAAGAAGGAAAGGTCTTTATCAACGACGCGCAAGTAGTTCTTGCTGATGTAGAAACGGATAATGGAGTTATTCATGCCGTTAATAAGGTAATAATGCCAGCCTAAATAATTGGCAAAAAAAGTGAACGAGAAGCCTGCTTATTGCAGGTTTCTTTTTTAACAAATAGTAACCTCCCTACAGATTAAGCTGAACCTGCTCAAGCAGTACTAAAAAAAAACATATTGCTTTATCGGTACTCTAATCTTTACCATTACGAGCTAGTTTCTTAGCGGGTATTCACATCTTGTAAATTAGCTAGGAAATTTTAAGTGAATCAGGTTGCGACCAGGGAATAAATTTTAAAAAAAAACTTACATTACTGCAGTTGTCTTTAAAAAAATAACTGAATATAAATTGAATCGATACTTGTGCAAACGAAAGTCACGGGTAGTCAGGTTGTAGAAGTAACTGTAATGAGGTAAGTGCTTTCCATCCGTTCGTCCTTACAACAAACTCTACGTCTTTGCTTAATGCAGAGATCAGTCACACCGCAATAAAACAAGTATTGATCAATTTTTGATTCTCAAAAAAATAAAAAGCTTCAATAACAATAACTTTTAGCAGTTATTGTTGTTCAATTAATACTACGGGTTTTATCTGCATATCCAAGCCTTATCTTTTAAATTATAGCTACTTATAGAGTATTCCTTTTACCTTCTGTACAGTACCTAGACTTACATCGGCTATACTTGCAATCTTTCTCAAACTTAAATCTGGGTGCTGTTTGATAGCTTTAACGACGCTTTTGTACTTGGTTAGTACTGTATCATCAGAAGCAGAAGAACCTTTCACACGGCCTTTGTATTTGCCTTGTGCAACGGCAATTTTAATTCCTTGGGCTTGTGCCTCTCTAATGTTATTTCTAGTTAATTCGGCTACGTTTGCTAGTACATCTGTAATCATTTTAAAAATTGGGCTTGGTTTGTCTTTAACAAAAGATTCTATCCCTAAATTTTCAACTTTTAACGTTACCCCTTTATCATTCAAATACTGGATAGTACATTGAATGTCAAAAGCCGAACGACCAATTCTATCTATACTTTCACAAGTTAAATAGTCAATTGTCCCTGCTTCAATTTCTTCAATTAGTTCTTTTGCTGCAGGTCTTTCTTTGAATGCAATAGCACCGCTAATTATATCTATATAAATCTTTTCTTCTGGGTGTTGCTTCTGTATTTGTCTTGCATTAGACTGAGTACTACTACTCGTTCTCACATATCTACCTTTCATAGTGTTTCGTTTTATAGGTTAATAATTGAAACAACCACCATCAACCAGCATCTAACTCAAACTACTAATTATTTATAATTTTTAATGTATTCAATTTTCTGATCTATTCGCTCCTGTAGTTCATCGAAATAAACTTCAGTTACAGTTTCCTTTAAAGTTCCATCGTTATTAATTAGATGAAAGCTATAAGTATCATTCCAAGCTAGCGTAATAACTAAGAGCCCTTTGTGATGATGTCCATTTACAATAAGCAATAATGCTTTGTCATAATAGTTAACCTTTCTTTCTACTCCCCAAGACCAGTAAACAGTTTTGTTATATTGGATAACGTGCAGCGTTTCAGAGGGATTAAATTCCCTTTGTGCTAGGGTTTCATACAATTCATTTTTTATTATCTTTGTCATAACTTTATGTGTTTGATTCATTTGAATTGAATGCTGATAATTAAGCGGTGCGTCAACACCGCTTTTTTATTTGGTGGTAATCTCAATATTTCAAAGGACTTCTTCGTTCTCTTTTTAGAACACTTTAAAGATATGTTATTAATAAATTGTATACAAATAAAGTATACTCTAATTACATACAAAATATGTTAAAGTTTATAGCATATCTATTATCATTGAAGTGTACATTTAAACATATCCTAAATACATACAAATTTAATGTGTAGTTACTAAGATGGTATAAGATCAGACCGCTGAGATAATCAAAATGAATGGTAAAAGGATAGTTTGTGAATCTGTTTTTTATTTTAAATTTCTAAGTCAAAATTTGCAATTCTTATTTAGAGAAGGGCGGGGTACTAAAAAAAAACAAAGTCCAATTATTGGTGGATGCTATAGTGGCTATTGACACAGGAAAACTCACTATTTTTTATACCTATCCAAACCTACAAAAAACGTATATACACAATTCTAAAATGTAATCATTAGTAAATGATTAATAGGAGCAAAAAACATCAGTGATTACTAACGTTAACAGAACTTACGCCCTCACTAATTTCCCATGTTACGTCGATGAAAGTTGTTTGTAAAATTTTGTGTATTTAAGCCTTTGTTAGAAGATATCCGAAAAAGCACTATAAAGCATCTTTTTAGGGCATTAGTAGTGCTATAATAAAAACGTTCATTACCTATAAAAAACACATACGTATGTGTGGGATCATTTTCAACATCAAACATATTATTTTTTTACCCCCAAGAAAACATCTTTTTAAAGGGTTTAGAGGTAGACTTACTCAGAATCTCCCTTTTTTTATAAGTTCTGTAGTTTTTAAAAGCGATTTTTATTGAAATTTAAGTCAATTTTATCGCTATAAAGTAAGTTTTAGATTATTAATAATGTTAAATATTTGTTAAATATTTTCATTTAAAGTAGTTTAAAAATTAATGTTCTGTAAACCAGTAAATTATCTTTTTACAGTTTGAAATCCATTTTAATTTATTTAAACAACTGAAATACAGAAACTTAATAGGTATGTTTGTAATGTAAAACGGTGATCACTTTTGCAGAAAAAATATTAATTAAATTAAAAATAAAAAAAATGGAAATTATAATTGAATTTAGGTATAATGGGATTAAAATGGTGCTATCAGTCTTTAAATCTTTTCTAAGGGAAAAACTAAAAAATTTACTTAAGTCATTAATAAGGTACAACGAGGATGAATACCTTACTAGAAAACAAACTGCCAAGTTTCTTAATATTTCTGAAACGAAACTTTGGAGGTTGGATAAAACGCAAACACTTCCTGCAACACGTTTTTTTGGCAGGGTACTCTATCTAAAGAGTGATTTACTCAACTTTATGGTATAGTATGCTATAAGAATAAGCAAGTTTACTAAACACATTTTACAACAATAGGCAAGGCGGTATTTTCATATCGTGTGGAATCGTCTTGCTTTTTTTAACTAAAAAAAATAAAAAGATGGAAACAAATATACAGTTTATTCAAACAAGCCCTGAACAGTTGGCAAAGCTAATTAGTGACGGCATTAAAGAGCAATTAGAAGACTTTACAAAGGGTATTTCCTTGCCGTACCAGGACGTTTTAATGACTAGGGCACAAGTATGTGAATTTATGCAAATAAATAGCTCCACGCTATGGCATTGGACTAACAAAGGCAAAGTGATAGCTTATGGGATTGCCAATCGTAGATATTATAAAAAAGCGGAGTTACTGGAATGTTTAAAAACTTTAATTAAGATGGCTTAAAGTGGATACTTTTTAGGGGTGAGTTTTCTAAATGATGAAAAATATTTCTCTAGAATTCAAGGTGTAAAAGCTTGAATTAACTACAATCGGCAATTCGCCAAAAATCAAACTAATTTAAAACAATAAGGCAACTTTGTTTTCACATGGTGGTAATTCCTTGTGCCTTATTTAAATGCAAAAAAAATGAGAAAAACAGACAACAAGCGTAAGCGAAAAGCTTATCGAAATTTAAATGACCACAACTTTTTTGTAATTGTCCCAAAGTGCAAATTATACGAAAAAATGTTTAATTATACAATCATAGAATGGGATAGCTATAGGGTAACGTGTATAGAATTATTAGCCTTATTGAAGGCTTGGCAATTTCAGCAAAGAAATGGGCTAGATTGGTTTAGTCCAAATGAAGAGATATTAGATGATTTTGTACTAGAATGGAGACTTATCCTTCTAGAATTAGTTAAGCTCAAGATAGTGGAAGTAAATCCATTTAACAGTAAACTTAATTTTAAAGACAACAGAACTAAATATCAGAGATTACCAATTAATAACTCGTCTAAAGAAAGATTAAAACGACTAGAAGAGGTGTTAGTGCAAATAGACTTTGAACAATATAATGCGTCTTTAGGGAAAAGAAACCAGAATAAATTACGACTAAGTTTAAAAAACTTTAAAAGTTAGTATAAGCTGTCTTTGGCTAATAAAGCTCACAATAATCCAATTTTTAACGATAAGGCAAGACTGTGTTTTTCACATGATGTAGAAATCTGTTGCCTTGTAAATAATAAAAAAAAATATGAAAAATTATACAGTAACACAGTACGCAACTTGTAAGAGACCAGATGTGAATTTTACAGTTTTGGTAAACGACGTACTCAGCTTAATAAAGCACGGAGAAAAAAACCTTCCATCAATTTTAGAGGCCAGAGCGCTAGGTAAAGGCAATCCAAAATATGATAACATAAAACAGAATAAACTTCCCACCTTTAGGTTTAATTTTCTGTTTAAAGCTAGAGCTCTCAACAAGAACATCACAGTCCCAACTGGGCTAATTTATCTTGATGTGGATGGCACTCTTGCTATTCCAGAGAGCAACTACGTGTTTGCTAAATGGAAATCATTATCCAATACAGGGTATGGAGTTCTGGCTAAAGTGGACAATCTTACCCAAGTTAACTATAGAGAAGTCTATAATGAACTGTCTGAATTGATAGGTGTTTCTGCAGATAATGGAGCTCGTAGTGCTACACAACAGACGGTTCTCAGTTTTGACCCTGATTTGTACTGTAATACGGAATCCTTAGTGTATCATTACTTGGAGAAGGTAGAAGAGCCTAATAAGGAGAAGATTATAGAAAAGAAACAGGTAATAAGAATTGGCTCCTACAGTAAAAGTTCTCTTTCTTCAACTAGTGAAGGCTCGATAGCTTATGATTACACAGAAAAAGTAGCAAACCTTATTACCTTAGAAAAAAAAAAGAAAGATATACCAGCGAATGAGACCTTTTCGGTAATCTCCAGTTCCAACGGTATTCGATTTAACAATATCAAAGATTACTTTACTGATGCTACTCCCTACATTATGTTTGAGGAAAAGGAAAAGATATGCAGCCCTTATATTCCTTTTAACATCAAAGAAGGAGCCAGACATAATACCCTGTTTAGTTATTTGACTCAAATTGCTGTGTTGAATCCAACAAAAGGGAAGGAGTATATAATTGCAATCGGAACTACGATGAATGACAAAATGCCAGCAAAACTACCAAAGGAAGAGGTCACTTCTATTATTTATAGTGTCCTCAAGATGAGAGAAGAAGGGACTCTCAAAATGTTTTGTAATCTGGAAAGGCGATTCCTTTTTAACCCTTACTTCGAATTTCCTAAAGGAGAAATAATGAAGATTGTAAATGTAGAAAATGGCAAAAGAAAAACGGAGCAAACTCAGAGGGCTATTTACAATATTCTTGAAGATTGGAATTTCAAAAGTGATGGAAAAATAACTCAAATGAAAGTTAGGGATAAATTAGGTTGCCATATCTCAACTATAGGCAGACACTGGAGGGGTTCAAGAACTATGTTGGCGATTTCAACGCATTACAACGTCTTTAAGCGCGTTTCTTCTTATAAGAATGTTCTTATGTGTTTTTAATATTTTTAAGTCCTTATTTAGGCTATATGATAAAGCCCGCCTATTATTATAGAGCGGGTTTTGTTTTTTTGAACTAACTCAATAAATTATGCTAACTATTCGGATTTGCCAAATCACCCCAAAGACAAAACCAACTTCAAATTAAGCCTAAAACACCAATCTTGCCAAGCGGCTTTTAGCAGTCGTTTCATTCAAATAATTCATTTGTAAATAGACTTTGATTTAAGATTACTTTGTCTTCTAATCCACTATCTACTAACCACTTTAAAAAACTCGATACTCTTTCTTGTTTCATTACGCCACAATTAGATTCTTCACCAAAATGAGGTATTGAAAAGGATATTGATTTTTCTAAATCGATATTTTTTAAATCATACTCGGTTACGTGACGTTTTAAAATCTCTACTGACTCAGTCAAGTTATTTTTTGTAAATAAAAAACCTTTTTGAGTGGCTTTAATAAACTTTGAATAAAGCTCCTTATGCAGTGTTATATTTTCCTTTTTTGTCAATACAACGGGCGAATAGCCATATGGGATATTGAAGTCAGCTAACGTAAACTTATCTAGTTCAATATTCTTGCTGCTTGCCTCAATTCCCTCCCAGTTGTCAAAAATCCAAGTAGCATCTGCTTTGCCACTTAACAGCGTGTTCCAAATACCAAGTTTTTCTGGATATATTATGTTAAAATCACCTTCCCCTTCATCATTTTTAATCATTTCTTTCACTATCTGGTCTTCATAACGTGCCTTATATGAGGCATATGTTTTACCATCGAGCAATTTTGGTGATGTAATATTTGAAGATTTTAGCGTAGTAATGCAACTTAAATCTTTTTGCAAAATAGCGTAAATCGCTATTGCTTGAACTTGATTCACTTTATTATTCAAACTTATAACCGTCTCAAAAGGAGCAATTGCAAAGTCTGCAATATCAAGCTCTAATTTTTTTCCTGGCGTCATTGCGTAATTATCATCTTGTGGATTTAAAATTTCAAGATCTATACCTTGTTGTTTGTAAAAGCCTAATTCTTTTGCAATTAAGAATCCGATATGATTAATATTTGGAGTCCAGTCAAGTGCTAATTTTAATTTTATCATTTTAATGTATTTGTATTACTTAAAAATAAATTCTACCGTTTGATCGCTTTGAGGTGGTTGGAAAATCGTAACCTTTCGACTAAACGCAAACTTGATGCGAAACGGTAATTCCACTAAATTCCAATTAGCTCAAAATGGTGGTTAGCTACCGTAATTTATTTTGTTTTTATGTGCTCAAAATTTGATTCGACATACTCTTCAAGATCTTGTGGATTTTTGATTCCAATTACTCTTCTAAGTCTATTGTTTTTTAATTTTATATCTAAAAATTCTCTTCCAAATCTTTGTTTAACCTTCATAAACTTTATATCGTCAAATAAAATTTCGCTCTGATTTGACCTAAGTAGAATTATAATGAAAATGATAAAATGAGCTATTCCAATAAATAAACCTGTCCAGAGTAAGAATTGATCGCTTGTTTTCAAGTATCGTAAAACAGAAATTGTTCCATAAATTGTCCAAATACCTGAACTGAATAATTGAATTCTTTTTAGTTTCCTTGAATTGTCCGAAATTTTGACATTGTCGGCTTCAAAGGAAATTTGACCTTTTTTTAGTTTAAATGTCTGTGTCATTTTTGTATTTTATGGTTGCTAACGTTTTGCTATTAGGCGATGTTCGGGCTAAATAAAGCAATTATTTTCGGATTATCACTAATTTTCCAAACACAAAACAATCTTCCCGTTAAGCCAGATTCCCGACTATTGCTTACTAGCTGTTATGCGTTCGGTTGCTTTAGAAGGCAAAAGTTCTTTTAAAAACGATTTTCAGCTTAATCTCTGCATTTTTTCGCTTTTGGAGTTATCGCTTTAATAGTTTCTGTTTCTCTGAATAGTGCTCAATTCAATTGTAAATAAAGTAAATTTTGAGGTTTGATGATTTTTTGACGGCTCAATTTTCCACTTTCAAATTTTTGTAGGTAAGTTTTTATTTCAGATTTCCATTTCTGTCGGCAAACTATAATTTTAAACGTTCCTGTTTTCGCCTAGCTTTTTGCAACATACTTTTCAGTTTTTTTAATTCTTTGTAAGGTAGTACGATCAGATATTTTCGTCCGCACAAGTGACGCACTACGTTTTGCATATGGCTTGTTGTACTTAGTTTTTGTCATTTTATTCATCGAATTCAAACCAGAGTCTTTCAATTATGGGAAATACAAATCTTTGGCGCTTCAAAAATTATCAACTGTAAAAGGGCAAAAAGCTGAAATTTTTATAAATACTTTTAGTAATTAGTATGACAGTTAATTGGTAAAGACATCAGATTTAAACACTAAGCTAACACCTACAACTAGCAACAATACTGCAAATGATTTTTTCAATGTTGTTGAAGGTAATTTGTGCGCAAAATGTGCTCCGATACGTGCGGTAAAAAAGCTTGTTAAACTCACACAGATAAACGCATATATGTGCACAAAACCAAATACGCCATCTGGTAATCCTTCTTTTATACTGGCATCAACAAATTGTCCAAAGACAAGAAATCCAATAGCGCCAGCAACAGAGATAGGTAAGCCACATGCAGCCGATGTACCCACAGCATTCTTGATTTTTAAACCAAAGTAACTCAAAAAAGGAACGGTTAATGTGCCTCCACCAATACCAAATATTGCAGAAACTATACCGATAAAACCACCCAGACTAAATTGTCCAACAGGCGATGGTAATTTGCTTAAGTCGTCTGTTTCTAGGTCTTTGTTTTTCATAAACAACATACTTATTCCCACCAAAAACGCACCTACACCAATTATTGCCTTAAGCGAATTGCCGTGAATTAACGAAGCAACGCCAGCACCAATCAATGAGCCGATTATTAGTCCTGGTGTCATACGTTTCCAAACAGTCCAATTTACTCCACCTTTACTATTATGTGCGCTGAGGGAACTAATAGAAGTAACAATTATAGTGGCAAGAGAGGTGCCAATACAAATATGTGTAAGTGCAGCTTCTGGTATGCCTTGTGCTGTAAAAATGTAAATTAATATGGGTACAATTATTAAACCGCCACCAATTCCGAATAATCCTGCAAGTATTCCAGCAAATCCGCCAGCAATAAGATAGTATAGAATATATATATCCATAAACAAATTAAATTTTAATAGTCTTTTATTATACCGACCACAAATATAAATACAAGAGTTCCAACTTTATGTAGAACACTTGCATTTAACCGTATAGTATCGAAACAATTTTAGATTGAAAACATTTTTAATATAACCCCAGTTCTTTTCTAATTATTTCTGCACCAGCATTTAACGCATTTAATTTGCCTCTTGCTATATTTCGAGATAATGGAGCCATACCACAGTTTGTAGATGGGTAAAGATTTTCAACATCAACAAACTCAAGTGCCTTACGTAGTGTAGCGGCTACCTCAGTGGGTGTTTCAATAGCGTTGGTTGCTACATCAATGGCTCCAACCATTACTTTTTTACCACGAACAAGCTCAATTAAATCAAACGGTACACAGGAGCCATGACATTCTAATGAAACAATGTCAACGTTAGATTTTTGGATTTTTGGAAAAATTTCTTCGTATTGACGCCACTCTGAGCCTAATGTTTTTTTCCAATCAGTATTCGCTTTTATACCATAGCCGTAGCAAATATGCACGGCAGTTTGGCAATGCAAACCTTCCATAGCTCTTTCCAAAGTTGCCATTCCCCAATCATTTACTTCCTCAAAGAAAACATTAAATGCAGGTTCATCAAACTGAATGATATCTACCCCTGCATCTTGCAGTTCTCTTGCTTCCTCATTGAGTGCTTTTGCAAATTCCCATGCCAATTTTTCTTTACTTTTATAATAGTTATCGGACAAGGTGTCTACCATTGTCAATGGTCCTGGCAATGCCCATTTTATAGGCTTATTGGTTTGTTTTCGTAAAAATTTAGCATCTTCAACAAAAACTGCTTTTTGACGTACAACTTCACCTATAACCACTGGCACACTCGCATCGTAACGGTTACGAATTTTTATGATTTTACGATTTGTAAAATCAACACCGCTTAAATGCTCGATAAAAGTGGTTACAAAATGTTGACGAGTTTGCTCGCCGTCACTAATGATATCTACCCCTGCCAATAGTTGTTCATGCAATGAAATGCGTAAAGCATCTTGTTTTCCCTCAAGTAAGTCTTCGCCTTCTAATTTCCAAGGAGACCAAAGTTTTTCGGGTGGTGCAAGCCAAACAGGTTTTGGTAAACTTCCTACGATTGAAGTCGGTAATAATTTTTTCATAATAAAATATTTTTTAAATGTCAAATGAATTAAAGAGCAAAATTAGCGGACCATGGCTCAAGAATATGCTGGTAAGGTTTGATGAAATGCTCTTCAGCATATTTACCCTGTTCACCAGCAAGTCTGCTACGTTCTTCTCGGTCATATTCCACGCGAGTCAGTGAGTAATCTTCGTTTTTAATACTAGGTTTATATATTTTTCCAGCTACTGAATTTGCGTTGTAAATTTCAGGGCGATAAATCTTCTGGAAAGTCTCCATCGTACTGATAGAGCTGATTAGTCCAATATCAGTATAATCCGTAAGTAGATCTCCAGAATGATAAAAAGCCATTGGTGCCACACTATTTTGGGGCATGAAAAAACGAATTTTTAAGCCCATTTTAGAGAAATATTGATCAGTGAGAGAATATTCATCCTGCAGATACTCAAAACCTAGAACCGCATGCTGATACTCAGTTCGAGTATATGTTTTGTTGCTCGATACACTTAGACAAATGATTGGTGACATCTTAAAATGCTCTTTATAAGTTCCAGAATTCACAAAGCACTTATAAAGTTTTCCATGCAAATCACCAAAATTTTCAGGAACAGTAAAACTAGATTTGTTTTTATTATACTCAATCAGTAAAACACTGAAATCGTAATCACGCACATATGAAGAAAAATTATTTCCAGCAGCACCTTCGATACGTTGGTTAGTTTTACGGTCAAAAATATTCGTTTTTAAAACTTCAATTAACGGCGCATTGTCCATGATATTATTATTATCAATACACATAGTTACTGTGATGATTTCTAGTTCTAGAAGGTAACGATCACCTTTAGGATTATCCAAATGAGCCAATGCATTAAATCGATTGTTAATCATATTTATAGCGTTACGTAAGTTTCTTTGTCGATTAGCGCCTCTAGCCAAGTTCGCAAAATTAGTTGTCAGACGAGTTTTACTTGAGGGGTGATAATTTTCATCTAAACAAGTGCTTTTTAGTGTGAATAAAAAATCAGTCATGATTGCATTCTGGGTAGTTCCCATATGGTTCTTTTCGATAATGATAGGATCTTCTATTTTGGGCGCTTTCATATATTTGTATTTAATATTTTACCTTACAAAACTAAATAATACAGAATTAAGATCTTTATAATTATAAAAATTAAGATAATAATTCTATTATTTTTGTTTAAAAAGAAAATACACCTTTTATTTGTACTAATTTAATTCATTAAAAGAAAAATTATCTATGCTCGATTTAGACCAAATTGATTTGAAGCTATTAGAGTTGCTTCAGCAAAGTGCAAAATTAACCACAAAAGAAATTGCACAACAGGTTAATCTATCATCAACCCCCGTGTATGAAAGAATAAGACGTATGGAAAAGGAAGGCGTCATCAAGAAATATGTGGCCGTGGTGGAAGCCGAAAAAGTTGATAGAGGATTAACCGTTTTCTGTGATATCACTATAAAAGAGCATACGAAAGAGATAGGCAATCAATTTGTGAAGGATATTATTGCCTGCAAGTATGTTTGTGAGTGTTACAATATTTCGGGAGATTACGATTTTAGATTAAAGGTAATGGTGAGGGACATGAAACATTATCAAGATTTTGTACTCAATG
This sequence comes from uncultured Flavobacterium sp., assembly GCA_937773775.1. Lineage (GTDB taxonomy): Bacteria > Bacteroidota > Bacteroidia > Flavobacteriales > Flavobacteriaceae > Flavobacterium. The sequence goes on along the minus strand of CALJVL010000026.1, from coordinate 2,868 downwards.
ACTTAGGATCAATAAAAAATATTGGGAGCGCTCATAGTACATTCATTATGGGAGTTATAAAACATGACTATGCTGTGCCACTTTAAATTGTAATGCCTTTACAAATTTGCAATGAAACACAGTATATGAATGCTTTGCGATGTGACGGATTAAGGTCGCGTAAACTTTCTCTTAACAACTTTTCCCAAGTACAAAAAAGCTTTAAAGTAAGCCTAATACCCAACTAGTGCTTACTAGCCGTCCTACGTTTGATTGTTTTGGAAGGAAAAAGAGTTCTTTTAAAAACGATTTTCAGCTTGATCTTTGCAGTTTACAATTGCAGTTTTCACTTTACTGGTTTCTCTTGGTCTGTCTAATGCTTTTATACCATTATAAAAATAGTGAATTTTGGAGTTATATTAAATATTTTTTTTAACTGTTCTATATTCTGCTTTCGAATTCTCGTTTTTGTTGGTTAGTTTATATTTCAGATTTCGATTTCTGTCGGCAAACTCCAACTTTCAAATTTCTGTTTCCCTTAGCTTTTCAGCAACTTGTTTTTTAGTTTGTAAATTCAGGGAAAGTGATACAATCAGATTTTTTTTCGTCCGTACAACTGACGCATAACGTCAGTCTGTGAAAAAACTATCGCTTGTTTCTCTCAAATATACTGTTTCTTTCGAGTAGTAAAGCAACAAAAGTCGCGTATTTAATGATGCGAGACATCATAGGAATCCCTCGCAATCGGCTATTTTTTTCTAGTTTAGAGGACACTATTTTACTCGAACTCCCCGTTCGTTTTGTAGATGCTTTTGTCGAAGCATTGTCATTACAAACTTTAGGTTTTTCTATTCAAACTAGTAAAGGGAAGATCGCCCGAGCTTTGATACTAAAATCTTTCTTAAAATCTATTTGTATGGGTATCTCAATGGGCTACGCAGCTCAAGAAAGCTAGAAAAGGAGTGCGCTCGCAATATCGAGTTACAATGGCTTTTATGCGCAATCATACCCAACTACCATAGTATATCCGACTTTAGAAAACAGAATCCAACGGGATTAAAAAACTTGTTCAAACTCTTTGTTTCTTTCCTTAAAGATGCTGAGCTGATTGGCTGTGAAATCATCGCTATTGACGGCACCAAAAGCAGAGCGCACAACAGCAAGAAAGCAAACTTCAATCAAAAGAAAATAGAGAGACATTTAGCATATATTGAAAAGAGAACCCAAGAATATCTTGCCGAATTAGCTAAAGATGATTCGCAGGATAAGTCCCGTAAAACAGCTTTGTGCGGCTAGACCAGCAGGAAGAGAAATCGATCGGAGCCAGTACGCGCAAGCGGTTGAAGAAAACAACAAACTCTATCAGGAAAACCCTCAGTTATACCGAACACGACAAGAGATAAACGAACATATATTTGGTACTATAAAAAGACAATGGGGCTATAATCACACTAATTTAAGGGGACTCGAAAAAGTAAATGGGGAACACAGTTTAATTATGCTGGTTTATAATATCAAACGCAGTATCAATATACTGGGCGTTCCCGATCTAATTGCCAAACTCAAAAACTAGAATTCCCCCTACAAAGCAAAAGCTTGTTTTGTCTGTATAACGAACTATTTTAGGCTTTTTAAAGACCTTATTAAAAAGGAGCGACAATTTGCGGCCTAAAAAATAGCTTGTAGTAGAAGGACTATAGTGTAGTTTAGGCGTATGTATTATTTGTAAAATTATGTGAAAAGGAGGTTTTTTCACAGCCTGACGTTCTTGCGCTACAAGCAGTTTGGGACTAAATCAGCATTATCTTTCGGATTAGCCAAAAATTCCCAAATACAGAACCATTTTTCCATTAAGCCAAATGCCCAAATCCGTTGTAGTGGCTGTTAGTGGCTGGCTCCTTGTTTACTTTTAAGTTCATGATAATATTTCAAATAATCTTCGAAATTTTTGAACTGAGATTGCATATGCATTATTCCAAATGTTCCAGCATGCATTTGATCTAATAGATTTAAATCTTTGAAGTTATTATAATTTTCAATAACAGTTTCAAGCTGATTTCGGCTTTCTGAAGCAATAAATCTTTTGGATTGATGAAGAATAAGAATATTAATATTTGCAAGAGCTATTGAGTCAAAAAAATCAGGTGACTTATCAGATAAAATTAGAACTTTTATTTTTACTAAGCGGAAAAATTAATTCTTCAAAAACATTATCCATGCGAAAATTTTTATTGTTTATAAGAAACGGATTGTCTCCAGTGATGAATGTTGCTTGTTCTGTACTTAAATCAATAAATTTCCATTTTTCTGCAAGCTTTTGTAATTCCTCATTATTTCCATTGGTAAGTGGAATAATATGTTTAAACATTTTCTGAGTTTCATTATCATTTAAAATTTTGTTTATTATCTCAGGGATTTCTTCATCCTTTGCAGTTTTTCCTGCCTTAGTAATTCCAAAGTATTTATTACTAAATCCTTCTTTTTTTATTAGTTCAGTATATTTTTCGTGTGTTTCTGGAGAACGCCAATAAAGTTGACTTAAAATATGTAATAGTTCAACCTTATCGTAGGCAGAAAACTCATAGTTCGTTGCGTTTCTAAATCTAGAAAATAGGGGAGCAAACTCTTGTATCGCTAGGTGTAAATAATGTTTCTTCAAAACTAAACAGAACTTTTCCATCAGCGCGAAAAATTGTTCAAATGGTTTTCATAGAATTTGCTACTAGGATTTTGACCTTCTAGAATCTCATTTCTAATTTTGTCATAAATAAACAGTTGCTGATTATCATCGGCAAAAACCCTTAAGATAAAATATCGGTAAGTAATGATGTTTTTTCGAGTGCTTCTTATTTTCCATTTAAAGTAAAAGTTCTTAGAGCCTGCCACTAA
>CALJVL010000025.1 GCA_937773775.1 uncultured Flavobacterium sp. | reverse complement strand
GAATAATTTCGTTTTCGACCAAATATTTCATTTCATACGGCACTCCCGGTAGTGAAATAAAAACCGTATTTCCTTTTTTCATCCACATTCCAGGTGCCGTACCCACCTCATTGTGAAGCACCGTACATTTGGAAGGTACAAGAGCTTGATCCTTATTAATCTGCGTAATGGGACGTTTATAGAAACCTTCGATTATTTCGGTTACATGAGCCAAAACTTTTTGATCAACAACCAATTCATCCTCAAAATAATCACAAAATGTCCTTTTAGTGACATCATCTTTTGTAGGACCCAAGCCACCCGTGACAATCACTAAATCTACCTCGTTTTGCAGTTTTTCAAAAGTATCAATAATATGTTTTTTATCGTCACTTATAGAAATAATTTCACTAATTTCGACCCCAATCTTGTCTAGGGATTTGGCTATGAAAGCAGAATTAGTATCTACTATCTGCCCTATTAGAATTTCATCACCAATGGTAACTACAGTTGCTTTCATTATTGATATGATTTTAGGATTTAGCGTATAAACAAAATCAACATTCATGAAAAATGAATGTTGATAGATAATAATTACAAAATATAAATAAGTTTAAAGATCAAAGTCTTTCTTAATTTCTTTTACAGCATCATTAATTTGATTCTTAATACTTTTAAAAGTATCTTCTATATCTTTCTTTTTCCCCTCGGTTTTTGTCCAAGCTTCTAGTTGAAGAATCTCTGCAAAAGCAACATTTAATCCTAAAAGATCTAGGGTCGGTTTTATTTTATGAGCATAAGCATAAGCATGCTTATGATCTTTTTTCTTTATTCCTTCTTTGATTTGAGCTAAATCCTCAGGAACTTCGGTTACGAACAATGTCAGAATTTCATTTACAAATTCTGAATCGTTATCTGAAAGTGCGTACACTTTTGAAAGGTTATAATTTAAAGCCATTATTTTACTTGTATTCTAAATAGTTTGTGTCCTTCTAAAAATCCTTCTAAAACATCATTTGGCTGCACCGCAGCTACTCCTGAAGGTGTTCCTGTAAAAATAACATCGCCTATTTTCAACGTAAAATACTGAGATACATGAGAAATAAGCTCGTCAATATTCCATAACATCAAACTAGAATCCCCTATTTGTACTGACTTGTTATTATTAGTTAATTCAAAAGTAATGTTTTCTAACGAACTAAATTGCTCTTTCGACAAAAAATCACCAATGACCGCTGAGCCGTCAAAAGCTTTTGCTTTCTCCCAGGGCAGACCCTTTGCTTTCAATTTGGCTTGCAAGTCACGGGCAGTAAAATCAATTCCTACGCTTATTTCATCATAGTACTTATGAGCAAACTTAGGCTCGATATACTTTCCAACCCTACTTATTTTGACTATGATCTCAATTTCATGATGCACGTCATCTGTAAACTCAGGAATCACAAACGGATGCTGTTTTAATAAAATTGCCGAATCCGGCTTCATAAAAACTACTGGCTCCGCTGGGCGCTCATTTTGCAATTCTTCAATATGGTCGACATAATTTCGACCGATGCAGATGATTTTCATACATTTTAGTATTCAATGTTTAAGAAAGTGATCAGTTAAAACTGAACACTTAGCACTTATTTAGTGTTTAATTTTCTAAGTTTGATCGCAGTCAGCACTTTCTTGGTATACAAGGGAAAATCAGCATTTTGAATCCAACTAAAGTAACCAGGCTCCTTTTCTAAAATAGTATCGACTTTCACTCCTTTGTGTTTTCCGAAAGAGAATATTTCATTTCCTTCCTTGTCAAAGGAAATCATTCCTGCAAAATCGGCGATCTTCTTTCTGGTCGAAAATTCCGATAACAACTTCATGTCGTTTTCCAAATCAGGGTATCGCTCTAATTGTGCTTTTAATATTTCATAAGTCGCCAAAGTATCAGCTTCTGCTGAATGTGCATTTTCTAAACTTTGTCCACAATAAAACTTAAGAGCGGCACTTAATGTTCGCTCTTCTTTTTTGTGGAAAATTGTCTGAACATCAACCGAAACGCTATTTTTCATGTCAAAATCCACTCCAGCACGAAGCAATTCCTCCGCCAATAAAGGGATGTCAAAACGATCCGAATTAAATCCGCCCAAATCACAATCTTTAATCATGTTATGCACTTGGTTTGCCAATTCATTAAACGTTGGTTCGTTAGCTACTTTTTCATCTGTGATTCCATGAACCGCAGTCGTTTGGGCAGGAATTGGAATCGTAGGGTTTACTAGCCAGGTTTTACTTTCCTTATTCCCATTAGGAAACACTTTAAATATTGATATTTCTACAATTCTGTCTTTTCCAATATCAATTCCTGTGGTTTCAAGATCGAAAAAGCAGATTGGTTTATTGAGTTTGAGTTCCATTTTTAATTTTTGAGTAAATACAAATATATAAATTTGAGTTTAAATTTGTCCGCCTATTGTCATTTAAAGTTTCCTAAAACTATAAAATAAGTCATCGTTTAAAGATTGTGCACTAAAAGATTCTAAAAAATAAAACCCAACAAATTTTTAAATCTGCTGGGGTTTTCTATATGTTTTTTTACTTTTAAATATCTCTGTTCACATCAAATGCCTCCAGATATTCAGCAACACGTTTCACGAATCCTCCTCCAAGAGCTCCATCTACGACACGATGATCGTAACTGTGCGAAAGGAACATTTTTTGACGAATTCCTATAAAATCTCCTTCCGGTGTTTCGATAACTGCTGGTACTTTTCTAATCGCTCCAAGAGCTAAAATACCTACCTGCGGCTGATTCAGAATCGGAGTGCCAAAAACACTTCCAAAAGTACCCACATTAGTTACGGTATAGGTACCACCTTGTGTGTCATCTGGTCTCAGTTTCCCCGCTTTTGCGCGACCTCCTAAGTCGTTTACCGCTTTGGCCATACCCACTAAGTTCAATTGATCCGCATTTTTGATTACTGGCACAATCAAATTACCATTTGGTAAAGAGGCTGCCATTCCTAAATTGATATTTTTCTTTTTGATGATAAAATCGCCATCGACAGAAATGTTTAATCCTGGAAAATCCTTTAATGATTTTGCAACTGCTTCCATGAAGATTGGCGTGTAAGTCAACTTTTCCCCTTCTCTTTTCTCGAAAGTCAATTTATTTTTTTCTCTCCATTTTACAATATTCGTAACATCTACTTCGATAAACGATTGCACGTGAGCCGAAGTTTGTACTGAAGCGACCATGTATCCCGCAATCAATTTGCGCATTCTGTCCATTTCGATAATCTCGTCACCGCCACTTAGGGAAACCGGAGCCGCTTTTTGCGCAACTGGAGCCTGAGCTTGAACTACTTTTGGAGCTTCAACCGCTTTTGCCGGAACTCCTGCAGTTTGATTGCCTCTGTTTTTTATGTATTCTAGGATATCGTTTTTAGTAACTCTTGCGTCCTTTCCTGTCCCGTTAATCATCTCTAATTCGGATATGGAAATACCTTCTGCTGTAGCGATATTTTTCACCAAAGGAGAAAAGAATTTATCAGAATCAGAGAAGTCCGCCGGTGTCGCAACGCTTTCTTTAGCTACATCAACAGTTTTTGTTACGGCAGCAACTGCTTCTGGTGAAACTGCTTCTTCCACAACTGGGACAGCATCTTCATCTTCAGTCTCTATTATTGCAATAGTTTGACCAACCTGAACTAAATCATCTTTTCCAAATAATTGTTCAACTAAAACACCTGAAACTTCACTAGGCACTTCACTGTCAACTTTATCAGTTGCAATTTCGAGTACCGCTTCATCAGCTTCAATTTTGTCTCCAACCTCTTTCAACCAATTTGTGATGGTTGCTTCAGCGACACTTTCTCCCATTTTTGGAAGTTTTAATTCAAATCTTGCCATATTGTTAACTTTAAAGGTGGTTTTTGTTATCAGTTTGCGAAATTACTAAATTTTTTAAATATAAATTACATTTACTGTAATTTATCATTCAATTATTACTACTACCCCTCTTTCATTGGAATTATCACTTCCGATTAAAAAATTAGTTTTTCTGGGTAAAATTTTAAAGGTTAAACCTTTTCTTTTAAACGATTCCATAAAATGGATGCACTCTTTAAACGAAACAAAATGGTTGTCTAAAAGAATTTCGACAGTCGACCTATCTTTAATTACAGACGAAATTACCATTTTTTCCGTGTTCAAATCGTGAAAGCCAACTTTTTTTCGCAAAATTGAAGTCATTTTTGTCGCTAATTCCAGATTAGAAGAGTATAACAGAAATGATTGAGCTGCTTTCTTTGATTTAGGCTTAGCTTCTAGCATTTTTATCAGTGAAAATAACACAATTCCTGTTTTCATCACTATCGAAAAAACTGCAGAAACTCTGAAATGCTTTTTATAGAAAAAGTTCATGGCCTCCTGAAACCGTTTCATATAAATTCCATCTCTTAGCGTGCTTTCGCCCTTATAATGTAATACTGTCGTCTGGTTAAAGTAATAATTTGATTTCCCCTTCTTCAACATTCTGTAAGACAAATCAATATCATCCGAATACATGAAACAGTTCTCGTCAAAGCCTTCTAATTCAAGATAATGTTGACGTTTCATAAACATAAAAGCCCCTACGAGGATATCTACTTGTCCCGTTTCATCTGCTTGAAGATGTTGGGCATAATACCTCCCAAACAATTCAAATTTCGGCCTGATTTTATAAAGACCCATCACTTTTGTAAAAGCAACGAAAGGAGTTGGCGTACCTCTTTTACTTTCAGGTAGGAAACTCCCTGTTCCATCAATTAGCTTTACCCCAACTATTCCCAGATTTTTTTTGCTTTCGGCGAAAGCCAACACTTTAGTAAAAGTATCTTCTGCGACGATGGTGTCTGGATTAAGGATACAAATATACTTTCTTTGGGCTTGATCTACGCCGATATTATTCCCTTTTAGGAAACCAAGATTCTCTTTATTTTGTATCAGTTTAACCTCCGGAAAACGCAGCTGCATCATCGCGCAGCTATCATCAGAAGAATTATTATCGACTACAATAATTTCGCTATCTATACTTTCTAAGGCGCTCTGAACACTTAAAACACAGAGTTCTAAAAAATAGCGAACATTATAGTTAAGAATAACTACTGATAATTGCATAAAGCAAATATATATTTTAAGACAAGCAAACACAAAGGTTCTGCGCTTCAAAATTGGCAAATTAAAATCCATGTACCTCAAGTAGCCCCGATGGAGACGATATCCTTTGTGAGGAACGAGCAAAGATAAAGGCGATAGCGGGAACTATAATTGCAAATAAAGCCTTTTGCTTCGCTCCTGATTTAGAATTAATCGTTATAAATCGATTACTTTTGGACTAACTGTAGAAACATTTTTATTTTATGTCCTCAAAAAAGATACTCTTATTACTCCTATTAATTGCCGCAATTCAAAGCTATTCCCAAATTACGGGTTGCACGGATCCGCTTTCGAAGAATTATAATCCATTGGCGACCCAAAATAATGGAAGCTGCAACTATGTCAGAAGAAGTGTAAAACCTAACTTTACAGCTCAATTGAGCCCTATTTTGAAAGAAACTTCAAGTTTGCTACTCTGGGATTCTCTATTGTGGACCAGTAACGACGATAGTGACACCAGCCTTTATGGTATGGATACAACAGGCGTAATTCAAAAAGAGATTCCCCTTAAAAAAATAAGCAATACCGACTGGGAAGATATGTCGCAGGACAGTCTCTATTTTTATATTGGCGATTTTGGGAATAATGTTTCCGGAAATAGAAAAGACCTCCATATTCTAAGAATCGAGAAAGAGTCCCTTGGACTGGATGTCCAAAAAATAGATACCCTTTCTTTTTCGTATTCGGACCAAACCGACTTTAGAACGTTAAAAACCCAATACTACTAATTTTGACTGTGAAGCTTTAATTGTTTTGGATGACAGCATTTATTTATTTACAAAGCAGTGGAAACAAAAAAGAACGGCTGTTTACGCAGTAGCTAAAACTCCAGGTAATCACGTCGCACAGTATAAAGAATCCTACAATATTAAAGGCCTTATTACTGGAGCTACTTATGTACAACACGAAAAAGTTATTGCCCTGACCGGCTACAGCAAGAGACTCTCACCGTTTATTTATCTTTTGTATGATTACAACAACAGCAATTTCTTTTCTGGCAACAAGAGAAAGATTAAAATTGCGCTGCCGTTTCATCAGGTCGAGGGTATCACTACCCAAGATGGCCTACACTTTTATCTTACTAACGAAAATTTTGTCAGAAAACCAATCATTAATAGCCCGCAACGGTTGCACATATTTTGATTTAAGTAGCTTATTATCCCCTTAGCTTTCCCCGCTAATTTGGGTTAAAAAAGCCAGATACCGACAAACAATTCGCAAATCGAGTTTAATAGTTTACTTTTGCCAAAAATTTAGACTTGTGAATTACTTATCTGTAGAAAATATCTCCAAATCTTTTGGTGAAAGAACTCTTTTTGAAAACATTTCTTTTGGGATTAATAAAGACCAAAAAATCGCTTTTATTGCCAAAAATGGCTCTGGAAAAACGACTATTATGAGCATTATTAATGGCCTAGACGAACCTGACACAGGAAATGTCGTTTTAAGAAAAGGTATAAAAATGGCTTTCCTTTCGCAAAATAATAATTTGCAGGAAGAACTTACAATTGAAGAAAGCATTTTCGCCTCGGATAATGAGACATTGAAAGTGATTGAAGCCTATGAAAAAGCATTAGAAAATCCGGAAGACGAAGAAACTTACCAAAAAGCTTTTGACGGTATGGACCGTCACAACGCCTGGGATTTTGAGACTCAATACAGACAAATTTTATTCAAACTGAAACTGGAAGACTTCGATCTTAAGGTGAAAAATCTTTCTGGGGGACAGCAAAAACGTTTGTCGCTAGCCATCATTCTGATCAACCGTCCTGATTTATTAATTCTGGATGAGCCCACGAATCACTTGGATTTAGAGATGATTGAATGGTTAGAATCTTATTTTACCAAAGAAAATATCACCTTGTTTATGGTGACGCACGACCGTTTCTTCTTAGAGCGTGTTTGTAACGAAATCATCGAACTAGACAACGGGAAACTATACCAATACAAAGGAAACTATTCCTATTATTTGGAGAAAAAAGAAGAACGCATTGCCTCCGAAAATTCGAGTGTTGATAAAGCACAAAACCTTTTTGTAAAAGAATTGGAATGGATGCGACGTCAGCCGAAAGCGCGAACGACCAAATCGAAATCGCGTCAGGACGACTTTTATGATATCAAAGAAAAAGCACAAAGCCGCCGTAAGGAGAACAAGGTGGAACTGGAGATTAATATGGAACGTATGGGAAGCAAGATTATCGAGCTTCACAAAATATCCAAAAAATTCAAGGACCATGTAATAATGGATAATTTCAGTTTTGACTTTCAACGTGGCGAACGCATTGGAATCATAGGAAAAAATGGAACTGGAAAATCGACTTTCTTGAATTTATTGACAGGGGTAACACCACTGGATTCTGGAAAAGTATCGATGGGTGAAACCATAAAAGTGGGGTACTATACCCAAAGCGGAATCAATCCAAAACCAGGACAACGAGTTATTGATGTCATCAAGGAATACGGAGAATTCATTCCGTTGATGAAAGGAAAATTAATTTCGGCTTCGCAATTGCTGGAACGTTTTCTTTTTGATGCAAAAAAACAATATGATTTTGTGGATAGATTGAGCGGTGGGGAATTAAAACGTTTGTACCTATGTACCGTTTTGATTCAGAATCCTAACTTCTTGATTCTTGATGAGCCAACTAATGACTTGGATATTGTTACCTTAAACGTCTTAGAAAGCTTTCTTTTGGACTATCCTGGGTGTTTATTAGTTGTTTCTCACGATAGGTATTTCATGGATAAAATTGTAGATCACTTGTTCATTTTTAGAGGTGATGGTGTGGTGGAAGATTTCCCTGGGAACTATTCTGATTTCAGAGCCTATGAAGACAGTACAGATGTAGCCCAAAAAGAAGAAAACAAAGCTGACAAGAAAGACTGGAAACAAAATAACCCGACAGGAAATTTGACTTTCAACGAACAAAAAGAATATCAGAAAATTGAGAAAGAAATCAAAGATTTAGAAGTTCAAAAAATAAAGATCGAACAATTGTTTACGGAAGGAAAAGTCGAAGAAAGCAAGGTTTTAAATAAAGCAAAAGAATTAGAAAATATTATTTCTAAAATGGAAGAGAAGGAAGAACGTTGGTTTGAGCTTTCTGCCAAGATAGAAGGTTAAATTACTGCTTTTGAGTAGACTCACAAAGAAAAGATACAAAGCCTTTAGGGGTCTAAAGCCTTTTGTATTTCTTCGCACAGTCTTCAAGAATCTTCGTGTAGTAAAACAACAATATATAATGAACCCCAACAGGTTTAGCGGTAGCGCTAAAAATGTTGGGGTTCTTTTTTACTTCGAAATACAAAAAATAAATAAAATATAATTAATCTCTCAAAGACATCTTTTCATAAATTAGCATGATTCTAAAACTCATTTTTAAAGTCGTAAACATGAAAATATTAAAATCTACAAAGTCCATCTTACTATTATTCCTAATTTGCTTCGGAAGCATTTCAACTGCCTATTCACAATCATCACTTTTTAGTTTTGAAAAATATACTAATGCAATTGGAGACACTTTAAAATATAGACAACTTGTACCAGATTATGCCATTAGCGGCAAATATCCTCTAGTGATCTTTTTGCATGGTTCAGGAGAACGAGGAAACGACAATGAGGCGCAACTAAAGTGGGGAGTACTCAATTTTGCGACAGATGAGAATATGAAGCTTCAGCCTGCGATTGTTATTGCACCACAATGTCCTAAAGAGAGCCAATGGTATAACTTTTCGGATAAAGACAATTCACTACTACCGCAAGCTTCAAAACCTATGGGACTGGTGATTGAGCTAATTAAAGAAACGATGAAAAAATATCCCGTTGACCTTAATCGCATATATATCACTGGACTATCCATGGGCGGGTATGGAACTTTTGATGCAATATCCCGATATCCCGATTTATTTGCAGCAGCAGTACCAGTTTGCGGAGCAGGCGACCTGACGAAAGCAGCATTGATAGCGCATATACCAATATGGATTTTTCATGGAGCACTAGATGGAGCTGTAGATCCAATACATTCGCAAGACATGCTAAAAGCCCTATCTAAAGAAGGAGCGCATCCGGGATTTACCCAATATCCTGAAGTAGGACATTTCTCCTGGATTGCTGCATACAGTGACCCTATGATGATGGCTTGGTTATTCAGACAACGAAAGTAAGCTCAATAATAAAAACTACTTGTTTTGTGTTGTACTCTTACCCGACTCGACTTTGGGTATGGCGAGAATTATTTAGCAGCAAGATTAGCCCCAGTTGTATTTTCCAAACCGTAAGCAAGATGATCCATTTGACATAAAACGCTACTGCCCTAAAGTAATCCAAGGAATTGATAAAATATGTGATTAGCTTTCAAATCTTTAGAACGCCTAGTCACTCAGATCTGTCAACATAATTAAAAATGTAAAAACCACAACAAAATCTTATTCTGTTGTGGTTTTCTTATTTGGTACTAAGCAGCTTCATCAAGTTAGAAATGAATCCGTTAACAAAAAGTCACTTCTTTTTTTGGCGGCATATTAAGGCTCTTTTTTTTAAATTATGACAAATATTTTGATTCCTAAAAACTTTCTTTCATATAAAATTCTTAACTTTAATATAGCCCTTTACAGATGACAACTTGACTAAAGAAAATGACAATTGCCTTTTCTACTGTTGAACCAGCCAATTCATGTTGAAATACTTAATTATCATGGAGAATTTTAGTTTACTATCTAAAGCCGATTTTGACTATACCGCAGAATACCAAAAGTTGTATCTCTTGACTGAACAATGGCTGTCAGATCTGGAGTTCTATAAAAACGCTTTACGATTTTTACATTATCTAATTGATAAATATTTCGTTTGGTTTGCCCATAAAGAACATCATGACGAAATGACAAATGTAGCATCGCGCTTATCCAAACTTGCTAGAGTCTGCGATACGCTTCTGGAAAAAACATCAAAAACCCTAAGTCATCTTGCCGAACTAATCGACGAGCCTTTTAAATATGATTTTCATAAATGCAGAACTGAGCACGAAGAATTATAAAATGAGATTGTGTCATTTATCAAAAAATTCCGTGAAATAAAAACAGAAGCCTTCGCCGTTTCGGAACAAGTTATCCAACAGGAAATTAAAAGACTTAGCTATTAAACAATTTTACTAAGGCTGCAAAAAATAAAAAAAATAAAAAATACCAGAACGAAACCAGCTTCTGTGCTGCTGTTTCATTTGGGAGCCTTAAAATGTTTACTAAAAGATAGAATTGTAATCCTTTTATAATTTTACAAAGTACTATTTTTCACTTTTTCCTAATTTATTTTAGCTCCTACAGCTCAGTCAAATACGAGGTAATACTGCTTTTGTTTTTAGATTGAAATGACATTCGAAATATTATCCGCTGCTCTAAAAATTCTATCAGCTAAACAGCTCTTAATAATTTGATAAAACAACAATACAAACAAACAGGTCTAACTTAATTTCCATACATTTGTACAATTATTTTATTAAAAAATAAATTTTAAATTTACAAAAATGTTAAAAAAATTTACAATCACAGACAAGTTGTTGTTCGTCTCAGCTTTCTTATCATTAATATTCTCGGAAATTTTGTTTTTTGAAGGAAATGAAAATCAAGCTATTTTTATTGGCCTTTGGGTTCCTTCCATCTTAGCATTCGGAATTTATTTAAAACTTGTACAAAAACAATAAATATGTCTGACTTAATACCATACTTTGCAGCACTTATAACCGTTTTGTTTGGACTAGGATTCGCATTAGCACTCCAAGGATCTAACAAAAAAAAATAACAATGATTATTGTTTAGTGTATGTGTAGTAGCTATCTCTTAATTAGTTAAGCTAAAGCTAAATTTTAATCTTGCAAAAAGTTTAAAATTAGTACTGATACTAAAACTGGATTCAAGAAATTGGCGGTTTAGATATAAAAACAAATAAAAACCACAACAAAATCTGATTCTGTTGTGGCTTTTATATTTATAAAATTTTACGATTTCTACCAAGGAATCGGATTGTAATCTTTCAGGAATTTTCCGCACCAGTGTTTTCCTGTATTGATGCCGTCAAACAAAGGATCCATAACTCGTGCGGCACCATCAACGATATCTAATGGCGGCTGAAAGTCTTGCTGTTCTTGTTTCTTTTTGGCCAATTCAGCTGGATCTTCGTCAGTTACCCAACCCGTATCTACCGCATTCATGAAAATTCCAGCTTTCGCCAGATCTCCTGCAGCGGTGTGCGTAAGCATGTTCAAAGCGGCTTTGGCCATATTAGTGTGCGGGTGGCGGGCTTCTTTAAAAAAGCGATGAAATTTTCCTTCCATTGCTGAAACATTAATGATGTGTTTTTGCCCTGTATTGTCTTTCTTCATCATTTCAGAAAGTCTATTGCACAATACAAAAGGCGCAACGGAATTCACCAACTGCACTTCAATCATTTCTGTGGTTTCTATTTGTCCAAGTTTCAAACGCCAGCTGTTCGTTTTTCGCAAATCCACTTGCTGCAAGTCGGCATCAAGCTCTCCTTCTGGAAAAACTTCTGTTGCCACCAATGCATTGTCAAAGGAATACGGAATCTGAGACAATTTGGCGGAAGCCCGCAAACCAATTCCAGGTTCCGGACCGTGCCAAGTCACCGGCATATTTTGATGAGAAGAAGCTCCAGAGGTCAATACTTTTAGTTCATCTAAACAATTCTTGTGATCTAGCAATAATTCTTGTGCTTGCTGAGGTAAAGAGCTAATTGCTCGTTCTTCATTTTCCATCATATGGGTGTAAAATCCAGCCGGCCGTCTTACGGTTTGTGCGGCATTATTGATCAAAATATCTAATCTCTCATATTTTTGCTCGATAAAATTGCAAAAAATCTCTACACTTGGAATGTGTCGTAAATCCAGTCCGTGAATTTTCAAGTTGTGTCCCCAATCCATGAAATCGGGCTCTTGCCCAAAACGCAGCGCCGAGTCCACCGGAAAACGGGTAGTCGCAATAACTGTAGCTCCTCCGCGCAATAACATCAAGCTAATGTGATATCCTATCTTTAATCGAGAACCCGTTATAACAGCCACTTGCCCTCTCACGTCGGCAGTTTGGAAACGTTTCGCATAATTAAAATCACCACAATCAGTACACATCGTATCATAAAAGTGATGCATTTTTGTAAATTCTGTTTTGCAGACATAGCAATTCCTAGGCGTTTCTAGTTCCTGCTGTTCTTTTAGAGCCAAATCAGTTAAAGCTAACAATTTTGGCGCAATAAAAACACTAGCTTCACGTGCATGACGAATTCCAGTTTCCTTACGCGCCGTTCTGTCCCGCTTTTCTATTTTGCGTTTTGCAGCTACTTTTCCGTCCTTTTTTCTGCGGGAAAGCTCATCGCGATCCGGCCTTGAAAATTGACCTGCCGCTTTAATCAAAGCTGTTCTTTGTTCTTTGGGTATATCAAATATTTGATCTGTATCTGTATTCAACTGTGCCAAAATGGAAATACATCTGTCTATTTCTTCGCGACTGATTGCATTCAAAATCTCTATTTCTTCCTTCACCATCATAAAAATCTGTATTGTTCTTGATTGAAATAACAAGGCTGCAAATATAGTATTTAAAGTAAAAGGAAATAAAGGGAAGTGTTACGCCTCTATACTCCCCGTTTCACATTATCAATTTTCGTCTGGTTTGCTGTATTGCGCTTGCAATCCTAATGTTTATAACTTTTCAATAGCCTGCTTTAAAAGACAAATTAATCATTTGATTATCATATTATTAACACTTATTTAAAGAAGTTTCACTATTTTTGTATAGTAAGAAATATCTACGACATTAAAATTTTAACTATTAAATCAGAAACAAAATGCACAAGTCATCAAATTCACTTAGCTGGTTTGAAATACCGGCTACAGACCTTGCAAGAGCACAAACATTTTATGAGACCATATTTGACATTTCCTTGGAAGAGACCAATACAGGGGAAACCAAAAAGGCTCTTTTTCCCGTCGACACTGGTTCAGGAGAAGTTATAGGAGCTTTGGTCCAAAGCCCTTATCACATCCCATCCAACGAAGGTAGTGTCATATATCTCAACGCCAATCCTGCTATGGATAAAGTGATGAGCAGAGTCGAATCTGCCGGCGGTAAAATAGTAGTTCCAAAAACAAGCGTCGATAAATATGGGAACATTGCCTTTATAATAGATTCCGAGGGAAATAAAGTTGGGATTCATTCCACTAATTAGAAAAGGGCTTAGCAAGGCAGCCATATAAAACCCTTCTATTGCTTCCAAATAATTCATTTAATTCTTAAAAAAAATAAAAAGTTTAT
This sequence comes from uncultured Flavobacterium sp., assembly GCA_937773775.1. GTDB lineage: Bacteria > Bacteroidota > Bacteroidia > Flavobacteriales > Flavobacteriaceae > Flavobacterium. The sequence continues at coordinate 33,687 of CALJVL010000025.1, read as the reverse complement.
AGCAATTTGTGGTACTCCAATTATCAACATAAAGTAAACGGCAGGGACAAATTCGAAAGTAAAAGAGATGTAAAGCTGGAAGCAATAGACAAAAGTTAAGGCTGTACGGAACCGCTAAGCCCAGTAAAAAAAACAGAAGATTATTAACTATTACAAGCCGACACTCTGCAAGAACCAAAAGGGCTATTGCAAGGACATCATCATTTATTCGATAACTCAATATGAACAATCGAAATTCCAAAAAAAATGTCTCTGCCATGCATGTAAATAAAATTATTATCTCACCAAAATTACAATTGTCAACGTTTTGACTTTTGTGATTTTTTTGGTGTTTCAGGAACGACATATAATAGCACAACCTAAAACGTATTTTTTATTTTTTTAGCCTGCAAATTCGCCTACATTTACGTAGTTATTAACTCATGAGAGCAACCCGTTTTTTTTAGACATACTAAGCCATAAAGCATGCTATTCCAAATAAAATCTTACCTAAAATTCCTTTGGCAATCTAAAAATGAACATGCCGTCCATTCGCCCTTTATATTTAGTCTGATTACCAAATGTTTTTATGACCGCAAGCCAAAAACAGCATATTCCGTTTTAGAAGAGTACAGAAATTCGCTTTTTGCAAAATAAAAAAAGTATTAGCGTTAACGATTTTTGGGGCAGGATCCAAAGTTTTTAAATCCAATAGTAGAGAAATAGCGAAGATTGCCAAAACCGCAGGAATTTCTACTAAAAGAGCTGAATTGTTATTTAGAATCACCCATTATTTTCAGCCGGAATCTATATTAGAAATTGGAACTTCGTTAGGAATGGCTACTTCTGCCCTATCCTTGGGAAATCCAACAGCAAAAGTGACCACACTGGAAGGTTGTCTCGAAACGACAAAAATTGCTCAAAACCAATTTAGACAATTTGGTTTGTCCAATGTGAATTTAGTGACAACAGAATTTAAAAACTACCTTACAAATAATCAATTGTCAATTGTCAATTATCAATTGATTTACTTTGACGGCAATCATTCTAAAAAAGCAACACTAGACTATTTCGAATTACTGCTTCCGACGATTACCAATGAAACCGTCTGGATTTTTGATGATATACATTGGTCCTCTGATATGGAAGAGGCATGGGAAATGATAAAAAAACATCCTAAGGTTACCGTCACAATTGATACTTTTCAATGGGGATTGGTTTTTTTTTAGATACGAACAGAATAAGCAGGATTTTATAATTCGAGTATAAAAAAGAAACTTACTATCAAAAATAATCCGCGCTGTGATAAAGCTGAGCTTCAACTTAAATCAATAGACCAATATCTCAAATATTATTGTAACAAAAATGTATTTTAGGCAACTTATATTTAATTCAAAAGTCTTTTGTACTTTTAAAATCCAGAAACTATAATTCATCAATTGCAAATACCTATGTCAAACCCATTAATTAAAATTACCAATATCAAAAGAGATTTTGTACTTGGAAACGAAATCGTTTATGTTCTCAAAGGAATTGACTTAGAAATAAATAAAGGCGAATATGTAGCCCTTATGGGACCTTCTGGCTCAGGAAAATCGACACTGATGAATCTCTTAGGTTGCTTAGACACTCCCACATCTGGAAATTACATCCTTAATAGTAAAGATGTGAGTAAGATGAAGGATGATGAATTAGCGGAAATACGTAACAAAGAGATAGGTTTTGTTTTTCAAACTTTTAATTTACTACCCAGAACCACAGCACTAGACAATGTAGCTTTGCCTATGATATATGCTGGCTATTCGAAATCCGAAAGAAGTGCTCGCGCTTCTGAAGTACTTACACAGGTAAATCTTGCGGACAGGATGGATCACCAGCCCAACCAACTCTCGGGAGGACAGCGTCAGCGTGTGGCCATTGCCAGAGCGCTAGTTAACAAGCCTTCAATCATCCTAGCAGATGAACCTACAGGGAATTTAGACAGTAAAACTTCTGAAGAAATCATGAAACTTTTTAATGACATTCATGCCCATGGCAATACCGTCATTTTAGTGACTCATGAGGAGGAGGTTGCCGCATATGCTCATCGAATAATCCGTTTACGCGATGGTATGGTAGAAAGCGATATTACAAAATAACGTTTTTCAGGAATTATTTGCGGCTATTCGCTTGTACCTTATTCTTTTTTAAAGAAAAAAGGAAGATACCGTCTTAACTAATTCGCTGTGCAAACCCAAATCACAATACTATTTAAAATATCCTAAAATGAAAATCGCTATACTAAGCTGCGAAAAGCTTCCAAATTTAACACAAAATGACCAACTGTTGATTCCAGCACTGGCAAAAGTTAATATTGAGGCCACTGTCGTGATTTGGAACGACAAAACTGTGAACTGGAGCGATTTTGATTATTTAATTTTCCGCAATACTTGGGACTACTTCGAGAAAGAAGCCGAATTTAACCGTTGGCTTAACCAAATCGAACACTTGGGAATTAAGACTCTGAATTCCATCGACATCATCAAAAAAAACAAGCACAAGTTTTATTTGCGTGAAATGGAAAAGCAAGGTATAAAAATCCTTCCTACTGTTTTTATCGATAAAATGGATACTCTTGACATCGATAAAATAATACCTTCCCATTGGAAAAAAGTAGTGATAAAACCAGCTTTTTCTGCGGGTTCCTATCAGACCGAAGTATTTGAATTAAAAGATATTCGAAAAATCAACACGGACTACAAAAAAATAGCCTCCGAAAAAGAATTGCTATTACAAGAGTTCATGCCTGAAATTCAAACTCTGGGAGAAACTTCCTTTATCTTTTTCGATAAAAAATTCTCGCATGCCGTCAACAAGAAACCAATTGCAGGCGATTTCAGAATTCAAGTGCAGTTTGGTGGCCAATATACTTTGGTACAGCCCAAAGCTGAGTTAATCGAAAAGGCACAACAAATTGTCAACAGCTTTACTGGAGAATTTTTATATGCCAGAGTGGACGGAATCGTGATAGATGATGAATTGCACTTGATGGAAGTGGAATGCATTGAGCCTGATTTGTATTTTAACCTAAGTGAAGGTTCCTTGGAACGATTTGTTAACGCTATAGTAGATTTAATAAAGTAGCTTTGTAAAAACTTTGATGAAATCCACGAATAAAAAAATAAAACTAAAATGAAAGTATATACTAAAACTGGAGATACAGGAACCACCTCGTTATTTGGCGGCACGCGCGTCCCGAAAGACCATATTAGAATTGAAAGTTACGGTACCGTAGATGAATTAAACTCCTATATAGGGCTTGTCCGCGACCAAGAAATGAATACTCACTATAAAGAAATACTTGTCGAAATACAAGATCGCTTATTTACAATTGGAGCCATACTTGCTACGCCACCAGAAAAAGAGGTGAAGAAAAACGGGGAACTTCGTTTAAAAAAATTGGGCATCTTAGAGAGCGATATTGAATTATTGGAAAATGAAATCGATGCCATGGAGGCCGAGCTCCCTCCTATGACGCATTTTGTGTTGCCTGGCGGACACACTACAGTGTCATATTGTCATCTTTCTCGTTGTGTTTGTCGTCGTGCTGAGCGATTAGCCGTGCATTTGAGCCATAACGAACCTGTAGCTGAAATCGCGATTAAGTACTTGAACCGACTTTCTGACTACCTTTTTGTATTGGCACGAAAGTTGTCTCACGATTTGCAAGCGGAGGAAGTTCAATGGATTCCTAGGAAGTAAGGAAGAGTAAGTGGTATCTCGTTTGAGTGTAAAAACTTGAAACTTTAAACCTAAAACTTTACAATAAAAAAAACGTTCTTAACTTTTTTTTAAAAATAAATAGATTTTTACTTGTCTTTTTCAGTAAAAAAATTATTTTTGCACAAAACTAAATCGACAAAAGATGTATTGGACTTTAGAATTAGCATCCTATCTTAGTGATGCACCATGGCCTGCTAACAAGGACGAACTTATTGATTATGCTATACGTGCAGGAGCTCCTTTAGAAGTAGTTGAAAACCTACAGTCTATTGAAGACGAAGGCGAGATATATGAATCAATGGAAGAAATTTGGCCAGATTATCCAACCGACGAAGATTATCTTTGGAATGAGGATGAGTATTAAAAAATAAGCAAAGAAAAAGTCTCAAAAGAGGCTTTTTTTTTGGTTAAATTTACACTTTACAATAATCAGAAATACAAACATATTATGAGTTTCATAAATAGCATTCTTAAAGCCTTTGTCGGGGACAAGTCCGAGAAAGATGTCAAGGCTTTACAGCCTTACTTAAACAAAATTAAAACTTTTGAAAGTAATTTAATTGCACTATCCCACGACGAATTAAGAGCTCGTACTTTTTTCTTCAAAGATCAACTGCAAGTCGCCCGTGCAGGTCTTGACGCTAAAATTGCAACTCTTAAAAAAGATGTTGAAGCAATTGAAGACATTGACCAGCGAGAAGATATTTATGTGGCTATTGATGCTTTGGAAAAAGAAGCTTACGATTTGTCTGAGAAAACATTACTTGAAATCCTTCCTGAAGCTTTTGCTGTGGTCAAAGAAACAGCGAGACGTTTTAAGGACAACTCAGAAATTAGAGTAACTGCAACAGAGAAAGACAGAGAGTTTTCTGGAACTAAACCTTATGTTTCTCTTGATGGAGAGCATTCTGTTTGGCAAAATAAATGGAATGCCGCTGGTAAAGAAATTACTTGGGACATGATTCACTATGATGTCCAACTAATTGGTGGAATGGTGCTGCATGAAGGAAAAATTGCAGAGATGCAAACCGGTGAAGGAAAAACATTAGTAGCAACCTTACCACTTTACTTAAATGCTTTGACCGGAAACGGAGTGCATTTAGTTACTGTAAATGATTATTTGGCTCGACGTGATAGTACTTGGAAAGCGCCTTTATTTGAATTCCACGGAATGACTGTTGATTGTATCGACAATCATCAACCAAGTTCTGAAGGACGTAAAGCAGCTTACAATGCAGATATCACTTATGGAACGAATAATGAATTTGGTTTTGATTATTTAAGAGATAACATGACCCATTCTCCAGATGATTTAGTTCAAAGAAAACACAATTATGCAATTGTCGATGAGGTCGATTCTGTTTTAATTGATGATGCTAGAACACCTTTGATTATTTCTGGCCCTGTACCGCAAGGAGATCGCCACGAGTTTAATGAGTTGAAACCAAAAATTGAAAACTTAGTTGCTCTTCAACGTCAGATAGCAAATGGATTTTTGTCCGAGGCAAAAAAATTAATCAAAGAAGGAAAAACTAAAGAAGGTGGCTTCTTGCTTTTAAGAGCGTATAGAAGTGCTCCAAAAAACAAAGCCTTGATCAAGTTTTTGAGTGAAGAAGGAATCAGACAACTGCTTCAAAAAACGGAAAATCAATACATGCAAGACAACAATCGTGAGATGCATAAAATTGATGAAGCTTTGTATTTTGTTATTGAAGAAAAAAATAATCAAGTTGAATTGACTGACAATGGAATTCGATTCCTTTCAGGAGATACTGACTCTGACTTTTTCGTTCTTCCAGATATCGGAACTGAAATTGCTGCTATCGAAAAGAAAAAATTAGAAAAAGACGCTGAAGCAGAGGAAAAAGAAAAATTATTCCAAGATTTTGGAATAAAAAGCGAACGTATCCATACATTGACCCAACTTTTGAAAGCGTATAGCCTTTTCGAAAAAGACACTGAATATGTGATCATGGACAATAAAATCATGATTGTCGATGAACAAACGGGACGTATCATGGATGGTCGTCGTTATTCTGATGGATTACATCAGGCTATCGAAGCTAAAGAAAATGTAAAAATCGAGGCAGCAACCCAAACGTTTGCCACGGTAACTTTACAGAATTATTTCAGAATGTACAACAAACTAGCTGGTATGACAGGAACTGCGGTTACTGAAGCCGGTGAGTTATGGCAAATATACAAATTGGATGTAGTAGAAATTCCTACTAACAGAGCAATGGCAAGAGAAGACAAAGAGGATTTTATTTATAAAACGACTCGTGAGAAATTCAATGCCGTAATTGAAGATGTAACTGCATTATCAAAGGCGGGAAGACCAGTTCTTATTGGAACGACTTCAGTTGATATTTCGGAATTATTGAGCCGAATGTTAAAAATGAGAGGTGTTGCGCACAATGTATTGAATGCAAAAATGCACAAACAAGAAGCTCAGATTGTTGAAGATGCAGGAAAATCTGGAGTAGTTACCATTGCTACAAATATGGCTGGTCGTGGAACAGATATTAAGTTATCTGCAGAAGTAAAAGCGGCTGGTGGACTTGCTATTGTAGGTACAGAACGTCACGATTCACGTCGTGTAGACAGACAGTTAAGAGGTCGTGCAGGTCGTCAAGGTGACCCTGGAAGTTCTCAATTCTATGTTTCTCTTGAAGACAACCTCATGCGTTTATTTGGTTCCGAAAGAGTGGCTAAAGTAATGGACAGAATGGGATTGGAAGAAGGAGAAGTAATCCAACATTCGATGATGACTAAATCTATCGAACGGGCACAGAAAAAAGTAGAAGAAAACAACTACGGTGTGCGTAAACGTTTGCTAGAATATGATGATGTAATGAATGCACAACGTGAAGTGGTGTACAAACGTCGTCGTCATGCCTTGTTTGGAGAACGTTTGAAACTGGACATTGCCAACATGTTATATGACACTTGTGAACTTATAGTGCAAGACACAAAAGCAAATAATGATTTCAAAAATTTTGAAATTGATCTAATACGTTATTTTTCTATCACTTCACCTGTTTCAGAAAGCGACTTCTTGAAAACGACCGAAATAGAATTGACTGGAAAAGTATACAAAGAAGCTTTAAAATATTACACCGAGAAAACGGAACGTAGCGCTAGAGAAGCTTTTCCTATTATCAAGAATATCTACGAGGATAAAAAAAACCAGTTCGAACGCATTGTAGTTCCATTTACTGATGGGGTAAAATCTTTAAGCGTAGTCACTGATTTGAAAAAAGCCTACGAAACTGAGGGTAAACAATTAGTAGCTGATTTCGAGAAAAACATCACATTGTCAATTGTGGATGAAGCTTGGAAAAAGCATTTACGCAAAATGGATGAATTAAAACAATCAGTTCAACTCGCAGTTCACGAACAAAAAGATCCTTTGCTAATTTATAAATTTGAAGCTTTCAATTTATTTAACAGTATGCTGAATGGTGTAAACAAAGAGGTGATTTCATTCCTATTCAAAGGAGATTTACCACAACAAAGCGCTCCAGAGATTGAAGAAGCAAAAGAGGTAGTGCGTAAGAAAGAAGATTATAAAACTTCGAAAGACGAAATAGGATCTAGCGAAGCAGATAATCGCGAAGCAGGACAAACGCAACAACGTCAAGTTACTGAAACTATCGTAAGAGAGATGCCAAAGATTAATCGCAATGATACCGTTAGGATTCAAAACGTGGCTAACGGACAAACTCAAGAAATGAAATTCAAAAAAGCGGAGAGCTTAGTAGCCTCAGGCTCATGGGTTATCGTTAAAGAATAGTAACTCTATTTCTCCATAAATTAAATTCCTCAATTGCGACAGTAGTTGGGGATTTTTTTATCCTGAATTTATTTCAGGATCTTTTTCAAGAGCTATTCCTGCTATATGTTACAAACAAAGTTCCATGAATCCTTTAAAATTAAAATATAGTGCAGTAATCCTTCCTGTAATCAAAAGAACATCTCCATTTATAATTCGGTTTTTAAAATCATATTCATATTGGCTTTTTCTTATCTTTAAACTCAGAAAATGAACACAATATGAACTGGACCGCAAAACCCATCATGCACAAAACCGAAAAACGCATTGCAGTCTATTTTGAAAAAAATGCTGACTTAATTGCGCGAATCAAACAAATAGATGGAGCCAGATGGAGCCAGCAAAAAGTGCTTTGGCATATTCCTGATAGGCTAGAAAACCGAGAACGTTTCAATATAGCACCCCTTGCCCACTCTTTCCCCTCAGCTGAAGGAGTAGTCCAAATAGAGAAATTTAAGCAATGGATGCGCTCTAAACGCTATAGTGTAAGCACGATTACCACCTACAGCGACGCTTTGAAATCGTTCCTCGTTTTCTACAAAGAAAAACCAGTTGCCGAAATCACTAATGAAGACGTGATTATTTACAACAACGACCATATCTTAAAAAACAATTTGTCGGCATCATACCAGAATCAAATCGTTAATGCAATCAAATTATTCTTCAAAACCATCCGAGAAACAAAAATAGAAATTGAAAAAATACATCGCCCCAAACGTGCCAAAGTTTTACCCAATGTTTTGAGCAAAGAGGAGGTAAAACTGATCTTGAATGCACACAGTAACATCAAACATAAAATGATGCTTTCGTTGATTTATTCCTGTGGGTTGCGTTGTGGTGAATTGCTGGCGCTAGAGCCTGTTCATATCGATTCAAAAAGAAACATAGTATTACTTAAAAACTCCAAAGGAAAAAAAGATAGGATTGTGCCCTTGAGTCCAAAGATATTAGAAATGCTGCGTGATTATTATAAAGTATACAAACCCACGGTTTATTTATTTGAAGGTCGAACAACGGGGCTGCAATATGATGCTCGAAGTTTACAGCTAATAATAAAACAAGCATTACAAAAAACAGGAATCACAAAGCCTGTCACTTTGCATTGGTTGCGGCATAGTTATGCGACTCATCTACTAGAAAGCGGCACTGATTTGCGTTATATACAGGATTTATTAGGACATAACAGCAGCAAAACTACCGAAATATACACTCACGTAAGTACGAAAAGTCTGCAACAAATAAAAAGCCCCTTTGATGATTTGTAAAAAATAAAGTAATATATTTGAGTGGACAAAACGAAACAAAACTTCGTATATACACCCAAAAAAGGGTAGATAAGCGAAGTTTTATTTCGCCTATATACAAGTTGGCAGTAATCATTAAAAAAACGAGTAGTAGAATTCAATAACCAAATATAAATGAAAACATTATACAGAAGTAGACCATTTAAGACAAGAAATGCCGACGAATATAATCTACGTGATATCCTTTCACTTTTTGTAAATCCAATTGATGGGCTTAGTTCTCCATTAGACTTTGAAAATTCTATAATCAAAGGCAGGATGGGATCAGGAAAAACTATGTATTTGCGGGCAAATTATGCCTACTATTTATTTAATTTAGTTCCAAGATTAATTGAACAACGTGAACTTATTTTACCTGTTTTCATAAAACTTAGTGACTTCCAACACCTAAAAAGTCCAGCTGATATTTACAAAGCTCTGATAATAAAAATTGTTGAAGAATTATCAACTATTTACTTACGACTTCAAGATGCAAAAGAGATGGCAAATATTCATCTTGGAATGAAAAAGATAAAAGGAGATATATTTTTTGATGAAAAAATAAAAAATACTTCAAAACAATTATTGCAACTTGGTTCTGAAGAATATGTACAAAAAATTGGAATTGAATTTGGCTTGAACGCGAAAGCATCATATAGATTCGCAGAAGCCTCTGCCTCTTTTAAAGAAAATGAAGTTGTTGAAATTAAACAAAAAAGAAATCCTGGAATTGGGGATATTAATTTAGCGTACGACACTTTACTAAAAGACTCTGATGGAAAAATTTTATTACTCATTGATGAGGCGGGTTCACTAGATAAAACTTTTTTTAGAGGAGAAAATGGTGGCGAATCTTTATTTGAGGTTTTCATGAATCAACTACGGACTACGGACTATATTCGTACTAAAGTTGCTATATATCCTAATTCATATTCTGATATTCTAACAGAGACAAGATATGGAGATGTGATAACTTTAGAAGAGGATATTGATACTATAGATAATTACAAAAGTTATCGACTGAAAGTTGAAGGAATAATAGAAAATTACCTAAATGTTGAATACGACACAGCTCGAGTTAAAATAGAAACATTATTCCAATATAATGAAGCGGAATTGGGTGATACAATAGAAGAATTAATTAATGGTTCAGGTGGGAATTACCGCCGTTTAATCCAATTATTGGATTCCGCAATGAATGAAGCATTTAAGCGACATGGTGGAACTGGTAAGATTGAACATCAAGATGCAATCATAACTTTACAAAAGCATTGTCAACAACAATTAAATTTATTTACAGATTTAGAAAGAGAATATCTGCTTAACTTAGCAAAAGTTTGTAAAAGTAGAAGTACATATAGATTTAAATATTTATATAACGCCCAAATTTTATACAAGTATATGACAAAATCGCAAGAATTTAATTTAGTGAAAGTTGTCGAAGCAGGTTCAGGTAGAAGAGGAACTACATACGCATTTGACTATGCTTATTGCGTTCTAAACGATTTACCTACTCATTATGTCAAACAATCTGAAAAAATAGATAAACTAAGATCATTGCGAACGGGGGAATGGATTACCAGAGTAACAAATATCAATAATGAAATTATCGCTCAAGCGGAAATTCCAAATAAGATTAATGGCGAAATAAGTTATTTAACTAATGGAAAAGGCTTTATTATGGGTGAAGATAAAATTGAATATTTCTTTTCTTCACAATATATCATTGAAACAGACTGCTCCAAAATAATATATGTAAGTAAAAATGTGAGATTCAATCCAACTTTACTGGGAGATTCAAAAATTGCGACAGATATTGAAATATTATGACTACCGCCAACCGCCATTTTGAGCTAGCTGGAATTTAGTGGAATTATCGTTTCGCATCAAGTTTCCGTTAAACCGAAAACTGAAGGGTTACGAACTTCCAGCCATCTCAAAGTGGCATAACGTCAGGCTGTGAAAAAACCTCCTTTTTCCATTAAAAAGCTTCAATTTTCCTGTTCTACAAGTCAAATAAAGCCTTTTAAGAAGGCTCTTTTTTTAGGCTACTAATTTCATTAGATAATAATCAAGGGCGTTAGTTCGCTTTAAATACTCCGTTTTTAGCAAAAGCAAGACTTGTGCTCTGTAAGGTGTGTTCCATTTTTTGAGTTTGGCAATCAGATCAGGAACGCCCAGTATATTGATACTGCGTTTGATGTTATAAACCAGCATAATTAAGCTGTGTTCTCCGTTTACTTTTTCTAGTCCCGTTAAATTAGTGTGATTATAACCCCATTGTCTTTTTATAGTACCGAATATATGTTCGTTTATCTCTTGTCGTGTTCGGTATAATTGTGGGTTTTCCTGATAGCGTTTGTTGTTTTCTTCAACAGCTTGCGCGTACTGGCTCCGATCGATTTCCCGCCCTGCTGGTCTAGCAGTACAAAGATGTTTTACAAGACATTCCCGGCAGGCTGGGGTTCGGTATTTTTTAAATTGATAACTACTTTGCTCTGTTCGCCCACTTTTTTTATGCCACCTTCCTGTAGTTTTTAAAGTTTCTCCTTGGGGACACGTATAGCTGTCGTTTTCTGCATCGTATTTAAATTTGGCTACCAAGTAATCGGGTTGCGTAACGCTTTCTTTGCTTGTTCCTGGCGTAGGATGCGCTACAATGGTGCTGATGTTATGGTTTATGCATTGGGCGATTTCCCTTCCATTATGGTAGCCTTTATCCACCAAAACAGTAAAAGTATCTAGTCCCAAATTTTCCTTTGCTTCCAAAGCGATAGCTCCTAAGGCGTTAAGATCGTTCCGATTTATGGTGTGAGTAGCCACAACTAAATTATGCTTATTATCCACTGCTGCTTGGATATTATAGCTTATCTCAACTACTACTCCTTGAACTAAAAGGGCTCTCGCATCTTGATCGGTGGTACTTATTTGGGGTTGTCCACTCTCTTTTAGTTTGTCTTCTAGAAGTTCGTAGCGTATTTTATTCTTTTTTAATCGTTCTATTTTTTCTGCAATCTTTGTGATTGCAATGCTATTATCCTGTAGATCATTCTTAGCCAATTCGGCAAGATATTCTTGGGTTCGCTCTTCAATATACGCTAAGTGTCTCTCTATTTTCTTTTGGTTGAAGTTTGCTTTCTTACTGTTGTGCGCTCTGCTTTTTGTGCCGTCAATAGCGATGATTTCACAGCCAATTAGGTCAGCATCTTTAAGGAAAGAAACAAAGAGTTTAAAGAGTTTTTTTAATCCCAATGGATTTTGTTTTCTAAAGTCGGATATACTATGGTAGTTGGGTATGATTGCACATAAAAGCCATTGCAATTCGTTATTGCGAGCGCACTCCTTTTCTAGCTTTCTTGAGCTACGCAGCCCATTTAGATAACCATACAAATAGATTTTAAGAAAGATTTTAGTATCAAAGCTCGGGCGACCTTCCCCTTTAATGGTTTGAACAGAAAAACCTAAAGTTTGTAATGACAATGCTTCGACAAAAGCATCGATAAAACGAACGGGGTTTTCCGGTAAAATAGTGTCTTCTAAACTAGAAAAAAATAGCTGATTGCGAGGAGTTCCTGTGATGTGTTGCATCATTAAATATACAACTTTTCTTGCTTTAATATTCGAAATATACATTATATTTGAAAGAACATAACGACGGTTTTTTCACAGACTGACGTTAGCAACAATTATAAAACCAACAATATGACAACCATTGAAAGTAAGAAAGTATTCATAGCAAGAAATCTAATTTTGGTTCTTCTGACACTTCAATTCTCATCTTGCACAGGACAAGTGAAAGAAAAATCTGATAATGATACAATAGAAAATGAAGTCAACACCCAACCACTCATTTTAAATCAAAGCACGACCTTTCCGCAAATTCACACTAACTTAAATGGAATGGTAAGAGAGTTTGTAAGGACAATGTATCAAGACAAAAGAGGGAACTATTGGTTTGGAACAAATGGAAATGGGATTATACGCTACGATGGTAAAACACTTGAAAAAATTTCAATCGAAGGACTCCGCCCCTTTAATGTTGTTAGAGAAATTGTTGAAGATAAAGCAGGATATTTATGGTTTGGGACTGACAATGGACTTATAAAATACGATGGTGAGAAATTTACTACATACTCAGAAAAAGATGGCCTACAAGATGGTGAAATTTGGGGACTGACAATTGACAAAAGCGGTCGCATTTGGGTTGGATCAACAGGCGGGATTAGTCTTTTTGATGGTAAAAAGTTTACACCATTTTTATTGCCAGATACAAAAGTCGAAAATCCAAAACCTATGCTTTCTGATAAATTGGTTTTTAAATTTTTGGAAGATAAAAATGGAACGATGTGGTTTGCTACCGATGGAAATGGAATTTTCAAATACAAGAACGGGGAGTTTACTCATTTAACAACTAAGAATGGACTTACCGACAATAATGTCTTTGATATTTTAGAAGACAAGCAAGAAAATATTTGGATTGGTACTTTTAATGGTGGTGTGAGTAAATATGATGGTAAAACATACACTAACTTCACAAAGGATGGAATTATTGAAGGTCTAGAAACCTATAATTTTTGTGAAGATAGCAAAGGTAATATTTGGTTTACGGCAGAAGGTTATGGTGTTTACCGATATGATGGCAATAATTTCAGACAATTCACAACTGAAGATGGCTTGACATCCAATGTCACTCAAAGTATTCTCGAAGATAACAAAGGACAAGTTTGGTTTGGAAGCTGGCAAGGCTTAAGTATTTATGATGGACAAAAATTTATGAACGCTAAAGACAAAGAACCTTGGACGAAGTAAAAATAACTGTTGCTAACAGCACATTTGCAATAGGCGGGGTTTCTTGCTCCGCAGACAGTTTAGTGGTAGCCGAAAGTTTAGTACTCCGCATAAACATTTGTGCTAAAAAGCCCGCCCATCGCAAATCTGCAAAACGTTAGCAAACATTAAAAACAAGATTTCGGTAACATTAATAAACATTGAAAGACTTGTAAGGAAACAATAATATATGAAGATAATCTTTAGTGTAATAATTTTATTAATATCAAGTCAACTTACGTTTGGGCAAACCCGAGAGAAAAAAATTGATTCAATTTGTCAGGCTATCCAAAATAAAAACTCTGAAGTTGGAATTAGTATAGGGTTTATAGACAACGGAAAAGAATATTTCTTCAATTATGGAAAAATCAGTCGGAAAAGTGATTTGAAAGTGGACGAAAATACAGTTTATGAAATCGGTTCTATTACAAAATTGCTGACGGCTAACTTAATAGTACAAGCCCAAGACGAAGGGAAATTAAAAATTGACGACTTTATAGATAAATACTTACCGAAAGAATACATATTGTCTGAACAAATAAAAGGCAAACTTAAAATTTCCGATTTAGCTTCCCATCAATCAGGTCTGCCGGATTTTGATTTTGGTAAACTTATAGAATTGAACCCTAAACAACCTCTAGACATAAGCAAAGATGCTATTCATTCCATTGTCAACGACAGTACTAAATTATCAGATTATGGTAATTATAGATACTCAAATATAAGCTACGTTTTAATGGGCATTATATTAGAAAATATCTACTCAAAAAGTTTTGACCAATTAGTAAAAGAAAAAATATTCGTTCCTTCAAAAATGAATAATACTTTGACAACGGACTTCAATGTTAAGAACAAAGTTGTTGGACACAATATAAATGGAGTACAGCAGGATTATTTTGTTTGGAATTCATTATTTGCACCAGCAGGTTTGCTAAAGTCGAATACATTTGATATGTCAAAATTGTTAAAAGCACTTTTATCAAATAAAGGCAAAATTGGAAAAGCAACCTCTGTAACAGAAAAAACGTTCTATAAAAACACCCAAATGGAAATAGGTTTCGGACAAGAAATAGAACGAAACGGAAATGACACTTTCTTTTATAAAGCAGGCGACACATTTTCCTGTTCCTCGATTTTTGCTTATGACAAGAAATCAAATTGGGGAATAGTGATAATGATAAACCACAAAAATTCCGATTTGATAAGAGAGTTGATTAATACGATTTATGACCAAGCATTGAGATAGAAACGTTTGCTAACAATGTTTAAAAATAATAGCGGTTTAAATGCTAAAACGTAACAAAGTAAATATAAAAAAGGTCTGTGTTTAACTAAAAGTTAGTGTGTTAAAATCCGCTACTATTCTTATACTAGACCGTTACCAGCAATAATAAACTGTGAAACTCAAAAAAAATGGTGCTAAATTTTAAAAATATTAAGTTGAAAATCACCCAAAATAAACTCAATCGTTTTTGGAGGCCAATTGGTAAGTTTTGGAATATCACTCAAATAAAAATAAATGGTGAATGGTATAATTGTACATTACGTTTCATTGGAAAGGATAACAAATATTACATTCAATTTCGCCATCCTATGAAAGTTGAGAAAAGAACTAATACAGTAACAGAGATTATTTGTGAAGGTCTATATAAAGAAATAGAAACTTCATTAATCAAGTATAATTTGGCACAGTATCTTGAAAACACGCATTATATCAATTCAATTTCATACAATATCAGAAAGTCTATTTTTGATAAAAGAAGAGCTATGCTTATTTTTAGTCTAGCATTAATGCCGTCGGTTTTATTTTATCTGATTAATGCAAACTACGAAAATATTATTATACATCTAATAGCCGAAAACACTTGGGTACAAACATTCTTTTTCTTCTTGACTATTTCAGGTTTTATAAGTATTTTTCATCCATTTTCATTTAGAAAAGAAATTGGAAAAGAGGATATTAAAGAAATTGCAAAAGAGACTATGAAAGAAGAAAAGAACAATGAAGAAATTAAACGTAGATCAACATTTTAAATGGCAGCTGGTAACTTTCATTTTGAGCTAGCTTGAAATTAGTGGAATTAGCGTTTCGCATCACGTTTTTGTTAAGCCGAAAACTGAAAGTTTACGAATTTCCAGCCATCTCAAAGTAGAATAACGTTAAAAAAGCAAAGTGCAATTAACAGATTTGTTTTTAGGATCTTTAGCACGAGCAATCAAGCGGTCTCACTTTGGTCGTTCATTTTGTTGCATGATGCTTTTCCAGTCAGTTGTGCCTCCTTCCATTCCAAAGGTCACTTCACTACATAAAAATAAAAGCAGCTTGAAAATAAGCAGCTGTTATTTTTATTCTGTTCGTTCATCATTTCACACAATCACTTCCTTCGTTCGTTAGGGCTAATAAATCCAAAATACATCTTCACTCAGTTACACTTCGCAAGCTACGTTTCTCTTCATTTCAGAAGTATTTAGTCTTTCGCCCTATGTTTTTTCAGCGGTTGCACCTATGCCCAGCAGTTGGGTTTGCTCCGTTAACACTTTGCATTAAATTAAGGAACGCTGCGCTGTCTTTTATTATTTTCCCAACGAAACGCTCTAAGTCTTTCACATCACTTCGCAAAAGCTACGTTCTGTTCTCATCCTTAGGCTGCTGTTCATGGCCGCAAAACCGCCACTTCACTCCTCAAAAAATTCCATAAAAATTCCATTTTTTTGCGGGGTTTGGGGGTTTTCTCCTAACAACAACATTCACTTAAAATAAAAATTAAAGCAAATTTAGAGCAAATAAATCACTACCAGTCAGTCATACTTCCTTCCGTTCTCGTTCTTTATTTTCTCAATTTGCAGAGCTTTCTTTTTTCTTTTTTTAATGATAATTCAGCAAATTAAACTATTAAATTAGAGGTGATTTTCATGGCAAAAAATTAATTGTACTTCGTAAAAATTAAAAGTGTCAAAAAAGTGTCAAAAAACACAAACATTTAAGAGTTTTTAAGTAAGTTTGCAATTATTAATCAGACATCTTTTAAATAAAAACACGTTCTTCTAAATTACTGTAAGTCACTAGAAATTAGAATTTTGACCATAAAAAAAGCCCTTATAAAAGGACTTTAACTATATTTCTGTATTTAAAATTCACGGTACCACAAACCGATGGTCTAACCAACTGAGCTACAACCACCATTTGCTTAGCGATTGCTAATATACAACATAAGTTTGCTTCTGCAAATAATATAATTAAAAAATTATACCGAATTTAGATCAAATCCCCTAAGCTATTGACTGCCAAATATCTTTCAACAGTAAAACCTTCAGCATGATCTACTCCAGCAAGCCTCCCTAAATCCCGAGAACGGTAATTAAGACTTTCTAAAAAGTTTTTAGATGAAATAGGCGACTCCGGCTCCTTAGAAGCCGCATCATAAAACTGCGAACTGTAAGCCAAAATAGATTCGATTTTTTTATCAGTAAAGCCAGTAATGTCCACAACAAAATCCGGTTCTAAGTTCTTCCATTGGATATAATGATAAACTAATTTGGGTCTCCAAGCAGCTTGCTTCTCCCCTTCCAGTTCCGTTTCTACTTTCATCAGCCCAGACAAAAAACAAGAGTCAGAAACCAACTTGCTTCCTTTTCCGTGGTCAATATGTCGATCTTCAATAGCATTACACAAGACTATTTCGGGTTGGTACTTTCGAATCATTTTAATGATTTCTAATTGGTGCTTTTCGTCATTTAAAAAAAAGCCATCACGCATACCTAGATTTTCTCTTACAGCTAGCCCTAGAATTTTTGCGGAAGCATTTGCTTCTTGATCTCTAATAATTGCTGAACCCCTTGTTCCTAATTCTCCACGCGTCAAGTCAACAATCCCAACGGATTTACCCAATGACATTTCTTTTAAAAGAGTTCCTGCACAACCCAATTCTACATCATCTGGATGAGCTCCAAAAGCTAATATATCTAGTTTCATTTTCTTCTTCTTTATTATTTGTTGCTATTTTCATTGATCTATAATGCCTCGTTACAAACCATTCTTTTCTCTTTCTTCTCTCTTCTTCTACAATACCTTTTTCATCGTCATCGATTTATTGACGCTTTCTTTCCATTCTTTTTCAGGAATACTGGCTTCCGTTATTCCGCAACCAATATATAAATGGGCGCGTTTGTCTTTTATTTGCATGCAGCGTAAATTAACATACAAATCAGTTTTGGACGTATCTTTAGAAAATTCTTTCTTATTTATTTCTCCTATAAACCCAGTGTAATACTCTCTATCATACTCTTCATTTTCTAAAATAAAATTCTTAGCAGATTGTTTTGGCAAGCCGCAAACAGCTGGTGTTGGATGTAAAACAGAAACTACTTGTTTCATATTCGAATCCTTATTTAGTTTCCCTTCAATATCTGTTTTAATATGCAAGACACCACCCGCTTTCAATGTATATGGACTTGAAACTGCCACTTCTGTGGTTAGTGATTTTATACTGTCTAAAATAAAATCAGTCACAAATTGCTGCTCTTCCATTTCTTTTTTTTCCCAAACCACATCAATGGTATCTTCATAATTTTGTGTCCCTGCCAAAGCCATGGTACAAAACTTCTTCTTGCTAGCTTTTAGCAAGCGCTCCGGTGTTGCCCCAATCCATAAACCAATTTTAGGATGGAACCAACAATAACAAAAAGCAGCTGGATAAGTGTAAATTAATTTTTTAAATACAGAAACCAAGTCAAAATTAGCTAGGTCAATAATTTCTTTTCTTGACAAAACTACTTTTTTAAAAGTACCACTTGCAACAGCATCAACTCCTTTTTTTACTAGTGATTCAAAACGTTCTTTATCTTCAATATTCTCAGGATATTCGATATCGGAATCGTAATCCGCGTTAAAAGCCGTTAGTTCGGATTCCCATAATACAGATTCTTTTTTAGGAATAAGGATAATCCGGCTACCATCAAAAGGGGCAAATACAAAGCCCATCTCATTAAAATCTCCAGCAAAATACAAATGGTCATTTTTCTGAAAAAAACCAGTTAACTTGGTTTTATTGGGCTTTCTGTAAATCACAAACGGCAGATTGAGTGCCATTTGTTCTTTAACTTTTATAAAAAAATCAATCATTTTTTAATCATTTTTTAACCATATATTGAACGAAAAAAGCTTTTTTTATTTCTTTTTATCCAAAACCATATTAGTCAATTTACAAAGCGATATTAAGCTTCCGGCCTCATCTGTAACTTTAATTTCCCAAAGGTGTAAGGTTCTCCCCTTATGGATAATGCGTGCGGTTCCGTAAACAATACCTTCTCGAATGCTTTTTAAATGATTAGCCGAAATTTCGATTCCGCGTACCTCTTGTTCTTTACCATTGATATAAAAATAAGAAGCAGCACTTCCCACACTTTCCGCCAAAGCGACTGAAGCTCCACCATGCAACAGTCCTGCAGGCTGGTGAACATTAGGATTAACAGGCATTTTAGCCACAAGAAAACCTTCCCCGGCGTCTATGAATTCTATATTTAAGGTTTGCATCAGTGTGTTTTTTGAAAAATCATTGCAATACTGAAGCATTTTATCTTTGTCTAATGTCATCTGTCTTATTTTAAGAGTGTAAAAATAAATAAAAGATGAGACACAAAGCAGTAATTACAATTGTTATTCTGATTTCAAAATAGATTTTTCCTATTTTTACATAAAAAACTAAATGCGGCCTATCCCTTTTTTACTTTTTATTGGTTTATTGTTATCTCTCGGCTCTTGCCGTTCTGATTTTGAAACGATAGCCAGCACAGGTGATTTGGCGTTTTCAAAAGACACGATTTACCTAGATACCGTTTTTACAAATATAGGTTCTAGCACCTACAGACTTAAGGTCTACAATCAGAGTAAAAATGATATTACTATCCCAACAATAAAATTAGCAAAGGGTTTAAATTCAAAATATCGTATGACGGTTGATGGTATGCAAGGGACAGAAGGAAAACTCTTCAATAATACTGATCTTTTGGCCAAAGACAGCCTTTTTATCTTCATAGAAACTACCGCAAATATAACTGATGCTAACCCATCTGATTTCCTGTATACGGACCAAATTGAGTTTGATAGCGGAACTAATCTGCAAACGGTTGAACTGGTGACACTCATTCAAGATGCTGTTTTCTTGTATCCAAAGCGTTTTAGTGATGGTACGAAAGAAACACTTCCTATTGGTGATCAAGAAATCGAAGGCTTTTATCTTGATGAAAATGATCCAATAAATGGTAACGAACTTTTGTTTACCAATCAAAAACCCTATGTAATTTACGGTTATGCTGCTGTTCCCACTGGAAGAAAAGCTGTTTTTGAAGCGGGTGCCCGAGTACATTTTCATGCTAACTCAGGACTTATTGTCACTAACAATGCCTCAATAAACGTAAACGGAAGCGCATCGACCACTGATAAATTAGAAAATGAAGTCGTTTTTGAGGGAGACCGACTAGAATCTGAATATTCTGATGTCCCAGGACAATGGGGAACGATTTGGCTTACTGACGGGAGTACAAAAAATACCATAAACCATCTAACTATTAAAAACGCAACCATCGGATTGTTGATTCAAAATAATGACGGAACAACAGTGTCCATCAAAAACACGCAAATCTATGATTGTTCCAACTATGGTATTTTGGCGCAGACCGCAAAAATAGAAGGGGAAAACATTGCAATCAATTCTGCTGGCTTGGCTAGTTTAAGCTGTTCCTATGGAGGAGATTATAAATTTACCCATTGTACATTCAATAATAACTGGAATAGCTCGTCGCAAGTCGCCGTATCTATTGATAATTATAGCCTTGGAGCCATTCCTGAAGTTAAAGCGCTAACCCAAGCCACTTTTAATAATTGTATTATATACGGTTCCTATCCTAACGAGATGCTTTTAAATAAAAAAACAACCGCTGCTTTTGAGTACCAATTAAATAATTGTTTGATAAAATTTGACTCGGCTACAGCAAATCCAGATTATCAATTTAGAACTGATACAGCACATTACAACGCGATTATTTTAAATGAAAACCCCAAATTCCTGAATCAGTCAGAAAACAAATTCAATATTGACGAAACTTCGGCCGCTTTCGCCAAAGGGAACTCAGGCTACCTGATTCCAATTGACATCATAGGAAATACCAGAACTTTACCCCCTGATTTAGGAGCCTATCAAAGTATGCCTTTCCCGAAATAATTTCCGAAATACTTTTCTTTTGGCTCTTGCGCTTACTACTTTTTTAAACTAAATTTGCAGCCATAATACAACAAACTACACAACAATGATCCATTTCTTTGAAAACCAAAGCAAAACTGTTTTTGCAGTACAAACGCAAAACGAAATTTCAGCTCAAGACATTTCAAAACTCAATTGGCTTTTTGCCAACTCAAATAAAATAGAAAAATCCGTATTGTCGGATTTTTTTGTTGGTCCTCGTGCCACAATGATTACGCCTTGGAGTACTAATGCTGCGGAGATCACCCAAAATATGGGAATATCAGGAATTATTCGAATCGAAGAATTTCACAAAGCGACAGCTGATTTTACTGATTTTGACCCGATGCTTTCACAGAAATACTCCCAATTAAATCAAGATGTTTTTACTACTGATGTCAAGCCAGAACCTATTTTGGACATTGATGATATTGCAGCCTATAACAAATCTGAAGGTTTGTCTTTGAGCCCCGAAGAAGTAGGATACTTGGATGATTTATCCGTTAAAATTGGCAGAAAATTAACCGACTCAGAAATTTTTGCTTTCTCACAAGCCAATTCAGAGCATTGTCGCCACAAGATTTTCAACGGAAAGTTTGTGATTGACGGCGTAGAGAAAGAATCTTCTTTATTCAAACTAATCAAGAAAACATCTGCTGAAAACCCTCATGATATTGTTTCAGCATATAAAGATAATGTGGCATTCGTAAAAGGGCCACGCGTACAACAATTTGCACCAAAAAGTGCAGACAAAGCTGATTTTTATGAAACCAAGGATTTCGATTCTGTGATTTCATTAAAAGCAGAAACACACAATTTCCCAACTACCGTAGAGCCTTTCAATGGAGCGGCAACAGGTTCGGGAGGAGAAATTCGTGACCGTCTTGCAGGTGGACAAGGTTCTTTACCTCTAGCAGGAACAGCGGTTTATATGACTTCTTATTCAAGACTGGAAGAAAACAGACCTTGGGAAAACGGAATGACCGAAAGAAAATGGTTGTACCAAACCCCAATGGATATTTTAATCAAAGCTTCAAACGGAGCCTCTGATTTTGGAAACAAATTCGGACAGCCGTTAATTACAGGTTCTGTGCTTACTTTCGAACATGAAGAAGATGCTCGCAAATTAGGTTTCGACAAAGTGATCATGCAAGCAGGTGGAATAGGTTACGGAAAACTAGAACAAGCCATAAAGAAAACACCGCAAACAGGAGACAAAATCGTTATCCTGGGTGGGGAAAATTATAGAATCGGAATGGGTGGTGCCGCAGTTTCCTCTGCTGATACCGGTGCTTTTAGTTCAGGAATTGAATTAAACGCAATCCAGCGTTCAAATCCAGAAATGCAAAAACGTGTTGCTAACGCTATCCGTGGATTAGTAGAAAGCGACAACAACCCAATTGTATCGATTCACGATCATGGAGCTGGAGGACATTTAAACTGTCTTTCAGAACTGGTGGAAGATACAGGCGGATTAATTGACTTGGACAAATTGCCAGTGGGTGACCCTACCCTATCGGCCAAAGAAATAATCGGTAACGAGTCTCAAGAAAGAATGGGATTAGTTATTGGTCAAAAAGACATTGACACCTTACAACGCATCGCTGACAGGGAGCGCGCTCCCATGTATCAAGTAGGTGATGTGACTGGAGATCATCGTTTTACTTTCGAATCAAAAACTACGGGTGCTAAACCAATGGATTATGCCTTGGAAGACTTTTTTGGAAGTTCTCCAAAAGTAGTAATGACTGATAAGAATATCGACAGGAATTATGCTGATTTACATTACGACAAAAAGAACATATCAACCTACTTAGAGCAAGTATTGCAACTAGAAGCAGTGGCTTGTAAAGACTGGTTAACAAATAAAGTCGACCGTTGTGTGGGTGGAAAAGTAGCCAAACAACAAACTACTGGACCTTTACAATTACCGTTGAATAACTGTGGCGTAATGGCCTTGGATTATTTAGGTAAAGAAGGTGTTGCTACTTCGATTGGGCATTCGCCCGTTGCGGCATTGATCGATCCTGTTGCAGGAAGTAGAACCGCAATTGCAGAGGCATTATCAAATATCGTTTGGGCACCTATCAAAAATGGCTTAGAAGGATTATCCCTTTCGGCTAACTGGATGTGGGCTTGTAAAAATGAAGGCGAAGATGCGCGTTTATATGCAGCAGTAGAAAGCTGTTCTAATTTTGCAATCGAATTAGGAATCAACATCCCTACAGGAAAAGATTCGCTTTCGATGAAACAAAAATATCCAAATGAAGAAGTGATTGCACCGGGAACGGTTATCATTTCGGCAGGTGGAAATTGTATTGATATCAATAAAGTAGTAGAGCCTGTTTTGCAAAGAGACGGTGGTTCTATTTATTACATCAACCTTTCGCAAGATGATTTCAAATTAGGCGGATCCTCATTTGCGCAGACTTTGAATACCATCGGGAAAGATGCACCGACAATTAAAGATGCTGCTTTTTTCAAAAAAGCCTTCAATACGATGCAGGAATTAATTCTTGACAATCAAATCCTTGCCGGACACGACATAGGAAGTGGTGGATTAATCACAACCTTATTAGAAATGTGTTTTAGCCCCCTAGCCCCCGAAGGGGGAATGCCTTCAAAAGAAGTTGGTATGCAAATCTCTTTTGATTCTTTTGAGGAAAAAGATTTGGTTAAAATTTTATTCGCAGAAAACATTGGGATTGTCGTACAAGTTAAAGACGACACTGTTTTTGAAAACAAATTAAATTCAGATAATCTAGAATTTTTCAAACTAGGAAAAATGGTCGCTAACGGTACTTTAGACCTTGGACATTTGACTTTTGACATAAAAGAATATAGAGATGTCTGGTTCAAGACTTCATTTTTATTAGACAAAAAGCAATCTAAAAACGGAATGGCGCAAGCGCGTTTCGACAATTATAAAAACCAACCGTTACAGTTTACTTTCCCTGCACATTTTACAGGAAAGAAACCCGTAATCGACTTCTCAAAACCACGTCCAAAAGCGGCCGTTATCCGTGAAAAAGGAAGTAATTCTGAGCGTGAGGTCGCAAATGCCATGTATCTTGCCGGTTTTGACGTTAAAGACGTTCACATGACTGACTTGATTTCAGGTCGTGAAAACCTGGAGGACATTCAGTTCATAGGTATCGTGGGTGGTTTCTCTAACTCGGATGTATTAGGTTCAGCCAAAGGTTGGGCGGGAGCATTTTTATACAACGAAAAAGCAAATAGCGCTTTGAAAAACTTCTTCAAAAGAGAAGACACACTATCTGTTGGAATTTGCAACGGTTGCCAGTTGTTTATGGAATTAGATTTGATTAACCCAGAGCATGAAGTGCACGGAAAAATGCTTCACAACGACAGCCATAAACACGAAAGTATCTTCACCTCGGTAACGGTGCAGGAAAACAAATCGGTGATGTTGTCTACACTTTCTGGAGCGACATTAGGGGTTTGGGTTTCGCATGGTGAAGGAAAATTCAACTTGCCGTTAGCCGAACAAAACTACAACATCGTAGGGAAATACGGTTATGAAGGCTATCCGGCAAATCCAAACGGATCTGATTACAATACTGCCATGTTATGCGACAGCACAGGTCGTCACCTAGTTATGATGCCGCATATCGAGCGTTCTAATTTCCAATGGAACTGGGCAAATTACCCTGCAGGCAGAAACGATGAAGTTTCTCCATGGCACGAAGCTTTTGTCAATGCCAAAAAATGGATAGATAAAAAATAATTTCGTTGATTTACTATATAGAAAGCGTTCCTGAAAAGGAGCGCTTTTTTTATGGGGGGGTGAATTAGAGTCTAATTGATAATTTGTAAGAGAATATTTAATATATTTGAAAGTAAATAAAGCGAAACAATACTTCGTATATATACCCAAATAGGGATGGAATGGCAAAGTTTTATTTCGCTTATTTACAAATTAGTACGAATTTTTAGGAACTACGGAGAATTTACCAGTACACAACTACATAATGTATATATCAAAAATACAATAAATAGAAAGTAATATCTTTTTTAGTCCTAAATGCAAATTTATTATTAAGATTACTATTCTTTACAATCAATCTCCCATAAAGACAAATCCATTAATTTTACTCGTACTCCCATATCAGAGGGTTTTCTAGGAGGAATACCCGATATTTCACAATGTGAAAAATTTGTTTCATCAGGTGCATGCAAAACAGATAGTGGTAACGGATTTGCTCTTATACCTATAATTGGCATTGAAATTATACCATTACTTTCTGGAGCTTTAGCACGTTCTAACGATTGTTGAGGGGTTGAATGTTCTGACCAATCCACAGATAATCCTCCATCTCCTTTAGCATCAAAAGCGACTGGACGAATTCTTCTATTAGGACTTGTTGCTTTGAAATCAATATTTTGTTTATGAACTCTCATGTAAACATAATGTTCATCTAGTATATCATCAACTTCTTGCATACATTAATATTTGAAAGGGGATGGCAGCATTTGAAATTTAAAATCATCTAATAAAAACTCTCCCTCGGAGTATTGTTTCTTAGGTGTATCAGAATAAAACGTCCCTCTATTATTATCATAATCAATATTTACAAAAAGGCGGAAGTTATCTTCATTCCATACAATATCGATTGTCCCTTTTGGTCCATGATGCATTTTTGGTAAATGTAAACTGCCTGAAAAAATACCTCTTAACCATTTATTAAAATTTATAACAAAATTAGCCGCAGATTTCCATGATTCTTGAGTATAGCCAATAGCACCTTCATCATCCCAATCATCTTTCAAATCGAGAATATATTTTGCTTCCAAAAATACATTTTCTAACTCCTTATTAATAACTGGTATTTTTAAGTTTACAGTACTGTTTATTACTACAGTATTGTACGGAGTAGCATGTGATTCAAGTTTTGGTTTAATCCACGTAGCTTTTTTAATAGTTTGCCAATCTGGCTCATTCAATAACAATGAATGTTTACGTGAAGACATAGTACTCTTGAAACTATAATGTTCATCTCTATTCTGAAATTTATAAACTTTTTCAATTGGACCATCAGCTGTCATAACGTTTGATTTTAAATTAATCTAATATCACCTGCAAAACTTTCTCGAAGCATTTTGTCTCTTTCGATAGCTTTCTCAATCTCAGCTTTTAATTCGATCAAGTCTTCTATTCCAACATGCAAATGCAATTCATTCCGAGGAATAAAATTTTGATATTCTATGTAAAATTTATGTAATATTATACCGTAATTTTCACTTTTACTAGCTTCGTCAACTTGCATAAAACGTATGTCTGTAAGCAACTTAAAATCTCTAAAATTATTAGAATTTTCAACTTTATATTCTCTTACTTTATCTATAAGTCGAATCTTTTCGAAATTAGAAAGAATTTGAAGAAGATTTGCTTTTAATTTATTTGTTTCCTTTGTATTTATACCAACTCTAGAAAACTCTTTATATGATTCAGCAAGATTCTTAGAGAGAACAGCAACATCAGCATTTTCACCAGATGATAACCCTGTAAAACTTAGCAACGCTCGCAATAAATCATCCCCATCTATTTTTAGAAGGTTACTTAAATCTTTTGCAATATCTCCATAAAGTTTTCCAATATCTAAACTATTTAAATAATCAACAAGGCTACCTAATTGGCTATCGTTAAATTCATTAATTATTTTAAACCCAGGAAACACCTGTTCTGGTACCATAATTTCTGCCATAGAATAGATTTTTGGTTGTAAATATATGTCGAAAATAATAAAATAATATCAATAACTCTGTTATTTCTATCATAATATTCATTGAAAAAAATTTATCCCCGCTGCCGCACGAATCCTTTCGTGTGATACGTGTTGATAACAACTAAACACCCACTGGAGCTCGTTTGCCCCCAAATCTGGTTCCTCCTGGCGCTCGTTTGACCGCAACTCTGGTGCTTGCTTGCAGCGAGTACCTACTTCAATTAAAAGGTAAATCTCCCGATCGCGCGGATATCTTTTTTTTTAGACAACGTTAGCGCAGATTTGCAATCCGTGCACGCATAGAGAATCGACACAGGAAATCTGTAAACTGCATAATTCAAAAAGGGATCCTGAAAATATAATGCAATTGACATTGATATGGGCACGGATTGCAAATCCGTGCTATCGGGTCGACTACTTGTAGCACTAATTTGAAAATCTATGGGATTATGGTTCCTGTAATATCTTTTTTCGTTTTCTTTTTCTTTTTCTTTGTTTTCCTTTTTCTAGGCAGCACCTCTTCTGGGAATGGGAAAAGTATAGTAGAGTTTTTTTCAGTCGCAATATTTGCTAGCGTTTGATACAAACGTAACTTGATTGCCGATGGTGATTGATCAATTAATTTACCTGCTTCCAATAGTTTTCCAGCTGCTTGTTCTTCTGCTAATGCTAAAATTATTCTAGCTCTTCTTGAACGTTCGGCCTCTGCTTGATTGGCCATCATTCGTCTCATATTCTCTGGTAGTTGTATGTCTTTAATTTTAACATCAATAATTTCTATACCCCAAACTTCTGTTTCCTTCTCCACAATGGCTTTAATGTTTTTTCCCATTTCCTCTCTTTTAGAAAGTATAGTGTCTAACTCTACTTTTCCACATACATCTCTTAAAGCGGCTTGCGCGAGTTGTGTTATTGCAAAATTAAATTTTTCAACTTTTAGTATTGCTTTTTCTGGGTCGTTTACTTTAAAAAACACAACCCCATCAATGCTACAAGGCACATTATCTTCGGTCATCACTTCCTGCGATACTATATTAATTGTTATGACTCTTATATCTACAACTTGTATTGTTTCAACAAATGGAATTATCAATCTAAAACCTGGACGCATAATACTAACATACTTACCAAATCTAAATTTTAAAGCTCTTTTGTACTCAAAAATAATTCGTATTCCTCCTAATAAAAATAAAAAAACAATAATACCGATAAACAATAGTGAATTCATAATAGCGATTTTTAATTAATAATTACTAACACATTAAACATCAGGCTAAAAGCTTCTTGTAAATATACCATTCTTAAGGCACATTTCAAAGCATTATTCCCAATGAACTAAATCCCCCTGCTGCCGCACGAATACTTTCGTGTGGTTCCTCTGCTGCGCAAAGTGTAGCTGCTGCGCAAATGTCTCCTGACTTTGCGCAATTTTAATATGTTATTACAAAAGAAATCGTAATAAAAGTCTCCTGACTTTTACACAAAAAAATCTTCTTTTTAAATATCAAAACCAATACAATTTTGATGTAATTTTATTAAAATTTTCGAAATGAAAGAAGGTTACGTTATCAGAAATCAAACATTACCTCATTTTATAACTGCAACCGTTGTCGATTGGGTAGATGTATTCTCCAGAAAAATATATCGAGATTGTGTAATAGAATGTTTAGATTTTTGTACTAAAAACAAAGGAATGGTCTTATATGGCTATGTCATTATGAGCAATCATATTCATTTAATTGTTCAATCTGATCGTGGCGAATTATCAAATCTAATTCGAGATTTTAAAAAATTTATTGCAAAATCAATTTTAGATAAAATACAAAATAATTCGGAAAGCCGTAAGGAATGGATGTTGGAACGATTTAAATTAGCAGCGGAAAAACATACAAGAAATACAAACTACCAATTTTGGCAATATGGCAATCATGCAGAAGAAATTTTCTCCAATAAATTTATGTGGACAAAATTAGATTATATTCATCTAAACCAGTTAGATCTGGTCTTGTCGAGAACGCTTTAAGTTACGTTTATTCCAGCGCCAGTAATTATGTAAACGATAGTGGATTGCTCAAAATAGAAAAGCAGATAACCCCATTATTGATGTTTTAGATTCAAATGCTTTTGTGAAATACAATCAACAATGAGATGCTGCCAAAGTCAGGAAACTTAAAGACGTTTATGGCGTCTTATATCAGTTTAAATTAGCTCAAAGTCAAGAGAATCTGAGCAGCTAGGAGATTGCGTTACTTCTGCTACTATTTATAAAGATTATGTTTCGAAAGATTCAATATCTGTAACAGCTACTGCAACAACTCAATTTCTAATAAATGTGTGTGGTTTAAGCAACGTAACCAAAAAACAAAGATGAAGAAAAATATTATTTACTTTACACTAATTATACTTTTAACAATAGGATGTGCACAGAAAAAAAATCTTTTAAAAAAAGAAGTTATAAACTCGTCTAATTCTATATCCTTAGACGCATATGAAAGCAGTAATGGAAAAAATAGAATAAGATATATAATCAATTCAAAAGAGTCTACTAAAATTAATTTAGATAGGAAAGAATATGACATTGCTCTGTTTAAATCTATTGTAGATACAATTAAAGGTGAATACAGTATCAATGTAGATAACAACAAGAAAATTGTTAGAATCATTAGAATGCGTTAGTAATATTTTTTTTACATTTATCCTGTCTCATAAAATTATACGATTAGTACGTACCAAAAATTATAATATAAAACCGCTATGCGCCATCCGAATTGATAATCTAGAAATAATAAACATGAAAAATAACACTCTCACATTTCTTTTGAGCTTATGCTTTGTTGTTGCAACTGCACAAAGCCAATACTTTCCTGACACAACATGGCTGGTAAAAACACCCGCTGAAATGCAGCTAAATAAAACTTTATTAGACAGTGCTGTGAATTTTGCTTTAAAAAACGAAAATAAAGTTGAGAGAGATTTACGGATTGCCAATCTAAAATCCTACGCGAGAGAGCCAGACTATAAAATTATCGGACCTATGAAAGAACGTGGCGGTCCAGCAGGACTAATTCTAAAAAACGGATACATCGTAGCGCAATGGGGCGATATTAATCGTGTTGATATGACTTTTAGTGTAACAAAAAGTTTTCTTTCTACAACAGCAGGATTGGCAATAGACAACGGTCTCATAAAAAGTGTAACCGATAGTGTGAAAAATTATGTTTGGGATGGAGCTTTTGAAGGACCTCATAATTCAAAAATTAAATGGGAGGATTTGCTAAACCAATCTTCTGACTGGAGTGGAACACTATTTGGATTACATGATTGGGCAGACCGCCCACCTAAAGAAGGGACTATTGAAGATTGGAAAAACAGGAAGCTCAATGAACCAGGAACTGTATTTGAATACAATGATGTACGCGTTAACCTGCTCGCCTATTCTTTACTACAAGCTTGGAGAAAACCGTTAGCTATAGTACTTAAAGAAAAAATTATGGACCCAATCGGTGCTTCTGCCACTTGGCGTTGGTATGGGTACGAAAACTCCTTTGTCAATATTGATGGATTAATGATGCAGTCGGTAAGTGGCGGTGGCCATTCGGGAGGTGGTGTTTTTATAAGTGCAATAGACCAAGCTAGATTTGGTTTATTATACTTAAGAAAGGGCAAGTGGAAAAACCAACAATTATTATCAGAAAAATGGGTTGCCACTGCTCATCAACCTTCAAATTCCAATAAAGATTACGGTTATATGTGGTGGATAAATACTAGTGGAAGATGGAAAGACGTTTCATCGGACCTTTACTTTGCGGCAGGTTTTGGAGGGAATTATATTGTAATTGATAATGTGAATGACTTAGTCGTTGTTACAAGATGGATGGACGACAGTAAAATGGGCGAGTTCATGAATTTGGTCGAGCGCTCAATGCCCAATCAATAAAAGCAAGAGTGATTGAGTAAGCACGGACGTAAGGCAGCAGTATTACTGGATTTGATAATTTAGTATTTAATTAAAAAGTAAATCTTTACTCAGTTCTTCAACATGGGGAAAATCTCGAGAGACGCTACAGGCCATTTTGACGAAACAGAAAACCGAAAGATGATCGAAGATTGGGTAAAAAGAACTAAGAGATATACCTCTTTTTTGATCCGAATGTAGACCTAGAAATAAATTGAATAGCCTGATCTTGCGGATATTTTTTTTTAGAAAAGGTTAGCGCTATCGGGATTTCGTGTTCCGCAGATTATTTTGTGGTTGCAGGGAATTCCTGCTTATATTCTGGTGTTTTTATTATATTTGATTACAAATAAGCAGAAAATCTATTCAGCGACCAGAATTACCATACATTTATCAAATGATCTGTCACTGATTTAATTCAAGGTTGTATAAGTTGTAGCACTAAGATAAAATAACGAAATGTAAAACGGAATTTAAAAATTGTTGTCTTAAAATTAACTTTGCCAAGCATACCATATTAGAATACCCACTTTCAAACTTTCGTTAATTCATTTTTAATAGAAATCATCAAGATTATGAAAAATTCATTCAAGCTTTTAATTGCACTATTAACTTTTACCGCCTGCTCAAAACAGGCCGAAAATAAAAATGACGCTATCACAGGAATAGATTTTACAATGCGGCCCGGTGATGATTTTTTTAGATATGTAAATGGTAAATGGTACGATTCTGTAGCGATTCCCTCCTCCCAAGCTGGAGTTGGCGCCTATATGTTTATGAATTATCCACAACGTATGCGACTTCAGGGAATATTGGACAGTATTTCACAAAGCAAGCACCCTAAGGGAAGTACAGCACAAAAAGTAGGGGACTTTTATGCGTCAGGTATGGATACAGTAACCATAAACAAACTTGGTTATGCGCCTATTAAACCCTTACTTGCCAAAATTGAAGCTATAACTGATATACCTTCATTAATGAATTTTGTGGCTGATCAAGCAAAAGTGGACAATTCTTCAATTTTAGCTTTTGGAGTGTCGCCAGACGATAAAAATAGCAGTATGAACATCGCCCACGCATACCAAACGGGTATCGGTTTACCTGACAGAGACTATTATTTCAAATCTGATTTATCGACTGTTGCCATACAAGAATCGTACAAGAAATACCTTACTTCATTATTTCAACAGACTGGAAGCAATACTCAAGAAGCCAAAAAGAATGCTAATCTGGTGTACGATATTGACAAACAACTCGCCGTTTCGCATAAAACAAAAGTTGAGCTGCGAGATGTGCAGGCAAATTATAATAAGATGGCTGTGACAGATCTTGCAAAAAGACATAGCAACATAGGCTGGGGTGATTTGTTAGCTAATTTAGGTACCAAAACTGATTCTATCGACCTAGGCCAGCCCGCTTATTATGATTCACTTAACGCCCTTTTAAAGACCATTCCCATAAATAACTGGAAAGTGTACCTGAAAGCACGTTCTCTAGAAAGATATGCAGATGATTTGAGCAAAGCTTTCGTAGATGCCTCATTTCAGTATACCAAAGTATTATCTGGGCAAGCTGTTCAAAAATCTCGGGGCGAAAAAATAACTAGTGCTATTGATAATTATCTGGGCGAAGCCCTAGGACAATTGTATGTAAAGAAATATTTTTCGGAAGATGCCAAGAAACGGATGTTGGTCCTGGTTAATAATGTTCAAAAAGCGTATGCTGAGAGAATTGACAAGTTGGAATGGATGAGTACCGCAACAAAAGAGAAAGCGAAAGAGAAACTGTTTGCCATCACCAAGAAAATAGGATATCCCGATAAGTGGAAAGATTACAGCAATGTGCAAATAGTTAGAGACTCGTATTTTGAGAACGTCGTATCAGCTTCTGCAGCTGCTTATCGACGTCAGTTGGCTAAATTGGGCAAGGCAGTTGATAAAACCGAATGGTTTACAACAACTCCAACAGTTACAGCGTACAATAATCCTACCGCAAATGAGATTGTCTTTCCCGCAGGTATTTTACAGGCGCCTTATTTTGACAATAGTGCTGATGATGCACTTAACTATGGTGGTATTGGAATGGTTATAGGCCATGAAATAACACATACTTTTGATGACCAAGGTGCACAATATGATAAAGATGGGAACTTAAAAAACTGGTGGACAAAAGATGACTACAAACAGTTTAAATCAAGAATACAACAAGTAATCGATATGTACAGTACTTATACCGTTTTGGATAGCATACACGTTAATGGAGCTATGACCGTTGGTGAAAATACGGCAGATATAGCTGGAATAGCTGTTGCTTACGATGCTTTTAAAATGACCAAAGCGGGACAGGACACTACAAAAATTGGCGGTTTTACACCAGATCAACGCTTCTTTTTGTCTGTTGCCAAAATATGGCGAGTGAAAATGAAAGACGAGTTCCTGCGTTTGTGGATTAACAACAACCCACATTCTCCGCCGGCTTTGCGTGTTAATGGTCCTTTAATGAATACTACGCCTTTTTACCAGGCATTTGATGTAAAAGCTGGAGATAAAATGTTTTTGGCAGCAAAGGATAGAATTACAATTTGGTAGTATTGTGATCGAATAGAGCAGTTTAAAAAACCTGATTGTTCAGATCTATTTTTTTAGACAATGTTAGCGCGGATTTGCATTCCATGAGCGGATAGAACACTGAGAAAGGAAATCTACAAAGTGGACAGTTGGAAAAAAAATCCTAAAAATATATTAGAATTGATCATTGGAATGGGGACGGATTGCAAATTTGCGCTATCGGGTTACCGTTCCATTATAGTGATTCAAAGAATTTTGCGATTTGACTCAAGGCTTGTTGCAAATCATTAGGTAGTTCAGTACTTGCATAAGGATGCGATGCACCAAAAACATGATTGGTATCTTCAATAATAGAGACGGTACAATTGGGCAGGTTTTTCACCAAATTTATTTCTGTTACAGGAACGGCTTCGTCTTTTCCACCATGGACAAATAAAAATTTTCGTGTATCGGATTTTAGTAAATTTCGGAGATCTAATTTATCTTTTATTTTC
>CALJVL010000024.1 GCA_937773775.1 uncultured Flavobacterium sp. | reverse complement strand
CGGCAAGAAACTTGATCCTGCTCATGAGGGCTGGGAAACAGTGGCGCCAAGTACAATTGGATTTCATGATGATGAAACCTCGATAGCCTTAGATAAACAGGGAATCCAAAAAGTAATTTCTGATTTTAAGTCGGCTACCAAAAGATCTGTGCAGGCTGGTTTTCAGCTAATGGAAATTCATGGAGCACATGGTTATTTACTCCACGAATTCATGTCGCCGTTGTCTAATTTAAGGACGGACGAATATGGCGGAAGTTTTGAGAACCGAATTCGCTTGACGCTAGAGGTGCTAGAGGCAGTTCAATCAGAATGGCCAAAGGAATTACCTTTATTTGTGCGAATTTCAGCTAGCGACTGGGCGGAAGGCGGATGGAACATCGAGGAATCAATACAACTTTCTAAACTGCTTAAAGAGAAAGGCGTCGACTTGATTGACGTTTCTTCGGGAGGTGGCGTATCGCATCAACAAATTGTATTAGGGCCTAATTACCAAGTGCCTTTTGCCGAAAGAATTAAAAAAGAGGCCAATATTTTGACTGGAGCCGTAGGGCTAATCACCGAAGCGGATCAGGCAGAAGAGATTTTGACTTCTGGAAAAGCGGATTTGGTATTGTTTGCTAGGGAGTCGTTGAGGAATCCAAATCTGGGTTTGACATTTGCAAAAGCATTGAATACGGATGTGCAATGGCCAAAACAATACGATAGGGCCAAGGTTAGATAAAGTTAGTCAGAATCAAATACAGACATCAATTTGACCAATCGGAATTAGTTTTTTTGAGTCAATAGGTAGAATGGCAGTCTTCATATAACACAACAAAACATGCAAAAAATAAAAGTCGCATTACTTTCTTACGGAATGTCAGGAAAAGTATTTCACGCTCCATTTTTGGAATTTCACCCTGGATTTGAACTATTTGGATCTTGGGAAAGAAGCAAGAAATTGATACAACTGGATTATCCGGAACTGAAGAGTTATCCCACTCTAGAAGCCATTCTCGAGGATGACATCGACTTAATAGTCGTGAATACCCCAGTAGGAACGCATTTTGAATACGCCAAAAAAGTACTGTTGGCAGGAAAACACGCAATAGTTGAAAAAGCATTTACCACCACTGTCGCCGAGGCTCGGGAACTGGCAACATTGGCCAAAGAAAAAGGATTAAAACTGTCCGTTTTTCAAAACAGAAGATGGGATAGTGATCTCAAAACGGTACAAACGAGTCATTTCGGATGGAGTTTTGGGAGAAATTGTGGAAGCCGAGTTTCATTTTGACAGATACAATCCTAATTTGAGTCCGAAACAACATAAGGAAACTACTAATGCTGGAGCCGGTATTCTGAAAGATTTGGGCCCGCATTTGATAGATCAGACAGTCTATTTATTTGGTTTTCCCAATGCCGTCTTTGCCGATGTGCGAACCACTCGCGAACATTCTTTAGTAGATGATTGGATTGATATTGTTTTGTATTATGATACTTTTAGAGTGCGATTGAAAGCCAGTTTCTTTGTCAGAGAAGCCATTCCGGCCTATCAAGTCCATGGCAAGAAAGGATCTTTCCTAAAACCGCGCGGAGATGTACAGGAAGACGATTTGAAAATAGGAAAAAAACCCAACTTAGAATTATGGGGAAAAGAGGTCATAGAAAAAGAAGGAACATTGCACACTGACATAGACGGAGTACCTATGCATGGAAAAATTCCCACTTTACAAGGAAATTATTATGCTTTTTTTGATGGGGTTTATAATGCAATTACAAATAATACTGTTGAACCAGTAACGGCAGAAGATGGCGTAAGAGTGATGCAGATTATTGAGGCCGCAATTTCAAAGCAGTGCTCAAAATAAAGTAATCGATTTTAGCATTCATTGGGTAGACATAGAAATTTGACCGCAGATTCACTGATTTGATAAATTATAAAATTGGTGAATCTGCGGTCTTTCTATTTATAACTTTATTACGAGAGATTCTATTTACAAACAACAACGTTGTAATTCCTGAGCCGCAACGGATTTAATTACGCTGTGCGATTGCTTTTTGTATTTTTGTCCGTCAAATAATAAAAAAGACCGTTATTTTGTTAGATTTAAGATTTATTGCAAAATTTAACGCCAAAGGAAACATATAAAAACCTATGAAAATTCCAAGGTTTCCTATTCTCAACAGGACATGTTGGGCGGTTTCTGCATTTTATTTTGGTATGAGATTGTGTTTTGCTAATTGGGCAAGCCGAATTAAATCTAGGAGCAGCTGATCTAGGAACCATCTTATTTGCCTTGCAATTGGGGCAGTTAATCATGATGATTTTCTCCGGTAGACTAGTGACTCGTTTTGGTAGCTATCGCATTCTGCTTTTTTCTATTTTAATGTATGCCTTTAGCTTAACAAATTTGGGATTAGCTCAAAATTCTTGGCAATTAGCTCTTGGATTATTTGTTTTCGGACTCTTCGGAAATTTGTCAAATATATCTGTAAACACCCCAGGCGTTTATGCCAAAGGACTTTTTAAAAGAACAATCATGTCCTCTTTTCATGGCATGTGTAGCTTAGAAGGATTTACAGGAGCCTTAGTGGGTTTTGGAACATTGAGCTTGAAATTGTCTACTTATGTACATTTTTTAATCGTCGCGGCCGTCGTGCTGATACTCGTGAGTTTTAATTTTAAATTCTTAATTAAAGCCAAAGAGACGATAGTAGCCCAAAAGAAAAAAGGGTTTCAAAAACCGGATCGTTCTTTAATTTTGCTGGGAATAATTGGGTTCTGTACCATGGCCAGCGAAGGGATTATGTTCGACTGATGTGGTATTTATTTTAAAGACGTCATTAAAGCGCCCGGAGCACTAGTCATTTTAGGCTATACTTCCTTCATGATTATGATGGCTAGTGGTCGCTTTTTTGGCGACGGATTGATTCAAAAATTTGGTCGGAAGAAAGTCATGCAAATCAGCGGAGTTACCATTTCTTTGGGCTTGTTTAACGCAGTACTTTTTCCTTTTATAATTCCAGCAACGATCGCTTTTATGTTTGTAGGACTAGGCGTTTCTACCATTATTCCAACTCTGTACAGCCGTGCGGGTAAACATCCTACAATCCCAACAGGAGAAGCGCTAACGGCAGTTTCAAGTGTGAGTTTTCTTGGTTTTTTGATGGGGCCGCCAGTTATTGGGTATATCGCTGAACTATCAAGTTTGCGATTCTCCTTTGCTTTCATCGGGATTTTCGGGCTCTTGATTGCCTTAATGGTTTCTAGAATCAAAGCGATTCAGTAGTTGTTGTTTTAGGAGCACAAGATTTCGTTTTCATAACAAAACCAGACCCGCTGTACGCAGTATCTTTACTGCCGAAACCCGGCAATAAAGGATACTTGCTACCATCGCGGCTATCTATAACTTTTTGTGGGTTTAAGTTCATACAGATACTAACCGCGTTTTATTCGAAACAAAAAACAAGCCTTAATTACTACAAACTATCCTTTGCCCATCTTTCAAAGAAAACCGCATAGTAGAAATCCAAAATTAAAAATATTTTATTTTAATTGAAAACCAACAACTTAACAGTATTTTAATTACATTTAATTAATAATTTCAGATAATAAAATTGGCAGGCATTCTTAATACCACTGTTATATAGCTTTGTTTAAATTTTTCCAAAAACATTTTTCCGTTATTTTCTATTTTTCCTCTCTCGGAGATGTTTTCGTATAGTCGGAAAATGAAAATCACCAAATTTATTCAGAATAAAAATCACCAAGGTCCGAAGGGGAATTGGCTAGGCTATAAAAACACAGATACAGCTATGAAAAACGTTTTCCTGACTCTTTTTTTGATATGCCAATTTGGCTTGGCCTTAGCGCAAAATGAAACAGCAGTTCAAGGAATAGTTTTGGATTCCAAAACTCAGAAACCGCTAGCTTATGTTGTCGTTTCGATTCAGAATACCACATTAATGCAACTTACCACGACGGAAGGTGAATTTAGTTGTGAGGACGTTGGTGTAGGCGAGTACTTAATTCTTTTTCACAGTCAGGGTTTCAAGGACGTTTTGATTCCAGTTACAATCATCGGCGGTAAGCGGCTTGACTTGGGAATTATTGTTATGGAAGAGGACCAAATTTCAGAAGTACAAATAAGTATGGTCCGGCTTTTCGATACCGACTTAGGCGATGACAGTAGCGGTTCCGAGAGTACTTCCGGACTTTTGCAATCCTCCAAAGATGCTTTTCAACAAGCTGCCGCTTTCAATTGGGGTCAGGCACGATTTAGTATTCGAGGGTTAGATAGCGAGAACGCGACCACAATGATTAATGGTGTTGCGATGAATAAATTGTATGACGGCAGGCCACAATGGGGAAACTGGGGCGGACTCAATGACGCCACCCGAAATCAGGAATTTTCAATAGGAACTGCTCCTTCCGATTATACTTTCGGGGGAATTCTTGGAACCCAAGAAATCAATACTCGCGCTTCAATTTATAGAACAGGCACCCGAATCACGGTTTCGGGTACTAATACCAATTATAGTTGGCGCACTATGGGAACTTACGCTTCTGGAATGGGTAGCAACGGTTGGGCTTTTGTCGTTTCGGCAGGAAAACGATTGGCGCAAGAAGGCTATTTTGAAGGCACAACTTATGATGGAAATTCTCTTTTTATGAGCGTCGAAAAGAAGC
This sequence comes from uncultured Flavobacterium sp., assembly GCA_937773775.1. Lineage (GTDB taxonomy): Bacteria > Bacteroidota > Bacteroidia > Flavobacteriales > Flavobacteriaceae > Flavobacterium. The sequence continues at coordinate 138,673 of CALJVL010000024.1, read as the reverse complement.
TGAACGAAAATCATTCCCTCAATTTTACGGGCTTTTACTCACCCAATACGCGAGGGAAAAACTCCCCAAATACAGCTGAGGTTACCCAATTAACTTCTGAAAAGTACAATTCCTATTGGGGTTTTCAAGACGGAAAACAGAGAAATGCAAGAACCAAAACCATCGAAGAACCCATTTTGATGCTAAATCATTTTTTCAAAATAAATGACCATACAAATTTGAATACGAGTGTAATGTATCAATTTGGAAAAATAGGGAATAGTAACATCGATTATCAAAGCGTAAATAGTCCCGACCCAAGCTATTTTAGAAAATTGCCTTCCTATTACACGTCGCTTTATGCACAAGATCAAGGTGAGTTTTCAGGTGCTTTTACTCCCGATTTTGAAAATGCGGAGAAAAGTAGGATTCAATTTCTAGCCAATCCACAAGTCGATTGGAACGCGATGTACAGAGCCAACCAAAATCCTGTTTTAGATGCAAATGGAAATATTTCGGGCTATGAAGCCGCACAAAGTCGTTATGTTTTATATGAAGACCGCACCGATGACAAAACTTGGACGATTGCTTCAACATTCAATACACAATTAAATGAAAACCTTATTATAAATGCCGGTGGTTCATTCAGTAATTTAAAATCCCATAATTATCAAAAGCTTTTGGATCTGTTAGGCGGAACTTATTTTGAAGATATTGATGGGTTTTATAATGGAAATCAAGCCCAATCTGATTTGAATAATCCGGACAGACAAGTTGCGGTTGGTGATGCTTATGGATACAATTATAATTATGTTGCCAACAAATTAGATGCCTTTACCCAATTTAAATTTTCCTATGATAAAGTAGATTTCTATTTGGCACAATCGTTCTCCAGTAGCACTTATCAAAGGGAAGGTTTGTACAAAAACGGGATTTATGAGACGATATCTTTTGGTAAAAGCGAGAAAGTGCAATTTGAAAACTTCGGGTTCAAAGGAGGATTCATCTTTAAATTATCAGGTAAACAATCACTGACTTTTAACGCAGCTCACTTGACTAAAGCACCAACTATTAGGAATAGCTTTCCTAATTCCCGACTTAATAATTCCATTGTTAACGGTTTGCAAAGTGAAAATATAAACAGCTTGGATGCTAGTTACTTATTCCGTTCTCCCAAACTTAAAACAAGAATTACAGTTTATTACACTACTATAAAAGACGCAACAAAGACTTCGTTTTTTTATGCGGAAGGAATTTTTGATAACGGCGCTGGGTACAATAATACGAATGCCTTTGTGAGTCAGACATTAACACAGTTGGATAAAAAAAATATTGGTGCCGAGTTTAGTTTGGAATACCAATGGAGTGCCACAATAAAAACGAGTTTATCAGCTGCCTACGGTAAATATACCTATGATAGCAATCCTAATTTAAGTGTTAATAATGATGCCGTTGCTACTGTTGAAAACACTAACCCGTCATTTGATTTTGGAAAGGCGTTACTGAAAAACTACAAACAAGCCGGAATGCCGCAGCAGGCTTATGCTCTCGGAATTGAATATCGAGATCCTAAATACTGGTGGATTGGTACTAATATTAATTATCTAGCAGAAACCTACATTGACGTATCTCCCATTTCCAGAACGAATAGTTTTTATACGAATCCCGCAAGTGGATTTACTTTTCCCGAAGCAACGGAACAAAGAGCGACAGAATTACTACAACAAGAAAAATTTGATTCTGTGATGTTACTCAATTGTACGGGAGGAAAATCATGGCGGATTAGAGGAAAATATTTAGGGCTTTTTGTGAGTGTCAATAATGTATTAGACACTAAATATAAAACAGGAGGATATGAACAAGCACGAAATGCTAATTTCAGACAACTCGATCAAGATGTTTCCAGCGAAACTCCCTCGTTTGGCAATAAATATTTTTATGGGTATGGGAGAACCTATTTTCTAAATCTTAGTTTCAATTTATAAATAATTATCTATTATGAAAGCGACTTCCTTTATCCTTATTTTTTTGCTGTTATTGGCATTGTTCTTTTCATCTTGTGTCAATGATGAGGTAACTGTTCCCAAACTGAGCTGTAATCAACCTGATTTAGTAGTAAATAAAACAGTTGCTGAAGTTCACGCTACTGCAGGGGCTATTGTTTCACAATATCTATATGATGATGTGATTGAAGCCTATGTTATCTCTACAGAAGAGAACGGTAATTTTTTCAAGAGCATTTCCTTTCAAACTTTGGCTACAGCCACAACGCCAGCTATAGGATTTAACGTTCCCGTGGATGCAACTAATACCTATGTTGATTTTAGACTGGGAAATAAAGTATATATAAAATTAAAAAACCAATATACGGATATCAATTACGGTAGTTTACGAATAGGAGGGATTTATGTCAATACGTATAACGAAGGAGCTGTGGGCAGACTATCTCAAAATGACTACAAAAACGTTTTGCATGCTTCCTGCACCACTTTAACAGAAGAGCAATTGGTACGGTCTATTTCGATCTCAGATTTGCTTCAGGACTCTAACTTGAATACGCTTGTGGAGTTGTCAGATGTGCAGTTTGCTGAAGCAGCAGTAGGACGTCATTACTTTGAAGAGACAAATAACATTGGCGGAGCCACCAATTGGGGTTTGTTAGACAAACAAGGAAATCAAGTTATTTTTAGAACTAGTAGTTATGCGAATTTTGCCAGTAAACTAGTGCCCGAAGGAAGTGGGAAAGTGAGAGGGGTGTTAACTAAGTTTGGTTCTGATTATCAATTGGTGGCTCGTTCTGAAAGTGATGTTATGATTTCAGGTGTAAGAGGGGTCCCTTTCTTTTCTGAAGATTTTAAAAATGTTGTTGACAAATCGAACTTGAGCCTCCCGGGTTGGGCAAACATAGTACAAAGCGGCACGCTTTTTTGGAAGGGAACAGTATATTCTGGAAATGGTTATGCCGAGTTTAATATAAGCGGGACAAAGGTCGTCTCTAATATCGCTTGGTTAATATCGCCAAAAATTGACATGGATACCCATACTAATGAAAAATTAACTTTTAGAACCGCGCAGCATCATCTCGATGTAGATTCACCCTTGAATACTTTGGAAGTCTATGTTTCTACTAATTTTGAAGGACTCAATGTAAAGACGGCAACCTGGGTTCCAATCTCCGTGATTTTGCCCAAGCAAGCCACGCCTTGGTATCAGTTTGTAGGAAGTGGTGGAGTAGATTTATCTTCCTATAAAGGAAAAATCAATATTGCATTTAAGTATATTGGATCTGGAAAAAATCTAGCGTTGGATGGGGCGTTTCAAGTAGATGATGTTCAGATTTATGGAGATAAATAATTTTTATAAAAGACAATTGCTAAATTGACTATATTTGCCATTCCAAAAACAATTTTACTATGAAATACACCTTAATTGCACTAGTTTTTACTCTTTTTATGTCTTGTTCGAAAGATAAAGAAGTCGATTATACTGTCCAAAACGAAGAAGAAATCAGTGCTTATATAGCAAGAAATAATTTAACTGCCCAGAAAAGCGATTCAGGCCTGTATTATATTATTAATAATTCGGGAACGGGAGTAAAGCCTACAGCAAACTCTACTGTAAAAGTTGCATATAAAGGTTATTTTACTGATGGGTCTGTGTTTGACGAGAGTGCAGCCGAAGGAATTTCATTTGGTTTACAACAAGTAATAAAAGGCTGGACAGAAGGGATACCTTATTTTAAAGAGGGAGGAAATGGGATTCTTTTAATTCCTTCTAACCTAGGTTATGGAAGTAATGATAGTGGTCCTATTCCAGGTGGTTCTGTACTTATTTTTGAAGTTAAATTGATCAAAGTTTATTAGTTTAAATTCCTATAAACAACAAAAAGGCTGTCCATTCGGGCAGCCTTTTTTTTGTTTCTTAAATCTGTGTTATTTTTTAAGGACAAGAAATTATTTTTTGATTTCAATCAAGCTAATTGCATAACCTCCACCAGGAGCTGATAACTGCGCTAATTTAGATTTGCTAGTTACCGTTATTTTGCGAATAGTATACGCTTGTGGATTTGTTTTGTAATGAGCGTCTTTTGCATCAGCATAAATAGTAGCCTCATATTTTTTTCCTTTTTCTAAGAAATCAAACTTTATGTTTGAAGTACGTGGAGTTTCTCCGTTTACATTCCCCACAAACCAGTTGTTTGTTCCTTTTGCTTTTCGGGCAACGGTAATGTATTGTCCCGGTTCTGCTTCTAGGTAGTTACTCACAGTCCAGTCGATAGCCACATCTTTTATAAACTGGAATGCATCCAAAAAGCGGTTATAGTTTTCAGGTAAATCTGCAGCCATTTGTAAAGGGCTATACATTGTTATATACAAGGCCAGTTGATTTGCAAGAGTACTGTTTACGTGTGAATGGTTGTCAGGATTCAATTTTGATAAATCCATTTCAAAAATTCCAGGAGTATAATCCATCGGTCCACCGATTAAGCGGGTAAAAGGAAGAACTGTTACGTGATTTGGTTTTGATCCACCAAATGACTGATATTCGGTTCCTCTTGCCGCTTCGTTTCCAATTAAATTGGGGTATGTTCTAGAAATTCCCGTTGGGCGAACTGCCTCATGTGCATTAATCATAATTTTATAATCCACTGCTTTTTCCAGTGCATATTGGTAATGGTTTACAGACCACTGGTTATAATGGTTTTCACCTTTAGGTAAAATATCACCTACATATCCGCTTTTTACCGCATCGTATCCATTGTCCTTCATAAACTGATACGCTTCGTCCATATGACGCTCGTAGTTACGAACGGATCCAGAAGTTTCATGATGCATAATCATTTTTACCCCTTTTGCTTTTGCGTAAGCGTGAATTCCTTTCACATCAAAATCAGGATAAGGAGTTACGAAGTCAAAAACATAATCTTTGGCATGGCCAAACCAATCTTCCCAACCTTCATTCCAACCTTCAACTAAAACGCCGTCAAAACCGTTTGCAGCAGCAAAATCAATGTATTTTTTTACATTGGCATTATTTGCGCCATGAGTTCCATTTGGTTTTGCCTTTGAGTAATCAGTAATCCCTAATTGGACCGATGGGAGTTCATTGGTATATGACCAAGAACTTTTGCCAGTAATCATTTCCCACCAAACTCCAATATATTTAACTGGTTTGATCCATGAAGTATCTTCAATTTTGCATGGCTCATTCAAATTCAATGTTATTTTAGAAGCTAGAATATCACGGGCATCATCACTTACCATAATTGTACGCCATGGAGTATGATCTGGAGCCTGCATATTTCCTTTATCACCATTTGCGCTAGGAGTCAACCAAGATTCAAACACCAAGTTTTTGTCATCTAGATTCAAGTGCATACAAGAATAGTTGATTAGTGCTGCTTCATGTAGGTTGATGTACAAACCATCATTGGTTTTGATCATCAAAGAAGTTTGAACTCCTGTTGGTGAAAAAGTAGTTTGAGAAACATTGTCTGTTTTAGCTTTTTCGGCTAACCCTCTAATTTCTGATAATTTTGAGGTAGTATAGTCATATTCTTGTGTATCATAATCTCCTGGAATCCAAAAAGCTGTATGATCTCCTGTCATAGCAAACTGGGTTCTTTCTTCCTTGATTATAAAGTAAGTCAGATTTTTTTGTGAAGGGAATTCATAGCGAAAACCAAGACCATCGTCAAACAAACGGAAACGAATCACGATTTGTCTGTTTGTTTCGTTTTGGTTCAAAGTAATAGCCAATTCGTTATAATGATTGCGAATTTGATCTTCTTCACCCCAAACAGGTTTCCAAGTTTCATCAAAAGTGCTTGTTTGGGTATCTATTATCGTGAAATTATTTAACAATGAGTTTTTGTCAAACAGTAATTTTTGTTCATCTTCACTTGTGCTAAAGGACAAGTCATACAGCATTGTTTTCTTGTCACTTTTTAGTTCAAGACCGAGTTTGCTGGGTTTTATAACCACTTTACCTTTGTAATTCAAAGTATAAGTTGGAGTGCCATCACTTAACAATGAAAACTCCATTTGAAGTTTTTCGTTTGGTGATTTTAATTCTTGCGCAGCAGCATAATTAAATAAGGCCAAACACAATAAAGAGCTGATAAGGAAATGCTTCATTTTAAAATAGAATTTAATAATTACTTTCAGGTTTGATAACAGAATGCGATAATCTTGATTTTCAACTTATCGAATATTTCACTTTCGGCAAAATTACTTTTTTTTCAAAAACCCAAGATTTAATTGAAATTTAGAATTTCGTAGGGGTAAATATAAAGCCTTTATGTCCTGCAAGTTTTTACAGTTATAAAAAAGTAGATTTCAATGTATTGATAAATATTTAAAGTATTGTTTTGGAGCAATTTATATATTTTTTTGAGAAAAAAAAAGTGGTGGTTGTTTTGAGCAAAAGAAGCGGTTTGAAGCTGGACTAACTCAAAAACAGTAGCTAGAATTACTTTACTGGATGTCTTTACCGATTCTCATGATTGCTAATTCAAAGTCATCGCGAGGACCTACTGCTTTGTTTTTTATTTGGGAACGATAATTATAAATGGTCGACACAGAATAACGTAGAAAAACAGCAATTTTGGCACTGTCTTTTATTCCCAAACGGATTAAGGCAAAGATTCGTAATTCGGTATTTAGCAATTCGCCTTCTTTTAATTGCGTTATTTCATCATCAATTAACAATGTCGAAAATTCTTTGATAAAATGTGGGAATAGCTGTAAAAAAGTTTGGTCAAAATTAGTGTAAAACGCTGCTAGTTCATTTTCAATAAATTTCTTTGACTTCACGGCGCTTACCAAATCGTTCATTTTCCCCGTGGTTGCCATTACGTTTAATTTGCGTCGATATCCTTCTAGCTTTCCAATGTAATCTGAACATTGATCCATATAACGGCCAATGTAAATTTCTTTCAATAAATTAGTTTCAGAAAGTGAATTATTGGTTTCATTCAATTTTTCGTTAAAGACATATAATTCGCTATTTAATTGCGAAAGCTGAATATTTGCGATACTAATTTCCTGTTTTGCAGTAGATAATTTTTTCATTTGCTTGAAAAGCATAAATAAAGCGGCCATCAAAAACAGAGATAATACGCTTGCACTAAGTAGAAACAAGATCAATTGAGATCGATTGGTTTCATTTTGTTTTTGGTAGGCTTCATTGATGATGGGCATCATTTTTGAAATTTCGTAGGTTCTTAAACGCGCATTACAAAAAAGCGCATCTTCAAGAGCCCGCTTCATGTACTTATAGGATCGGTCGATGTCGCCTTCTTCATATAATAGAAAGGCTAAAGAACGTAGCGAAATGTATTCTTTTTTTGCCAGCTGCAAGTCGGATATTGCGGAAATAGTCAACCATTTTTTTTCTTGTTCAACTTCCTTTTTTCCATGATAGGACTGCGAAATTAGGTAAGCTACAATTGCCTGATCTGGATTGTTTTTTGGTATTGTAGGGAAATAATCGAGTAATAAATTAAGCGTTTCATCATATTTTTGGTTTCCAATAAGTTTACTCGCTTGGTCAATAAAATTTAAATTTGAATTAGATGGGAAGGTCTGTATTGTTGAATCCCGAAACTGCTGTGTCAACAGCTCATATTTCTTTTTTCCCTCCAGGGATGTCGTATAATCAGACATGGAATCGTAAATGGTAGTGTTGACATGGTAGAAAACTCCTTTAAGATCAGGCGAAAATTGGATGTTCATTTTATAAAGAACATCGGTGGCTTCCTTGTACATACCCAATATTCCCATTATGGAAGCCAAATTTAATTTGGCCGAATTAATTTTTGAGAGATCTTTTAGCGTATTGACTAGTTGTAAATTATTTCTGGCGTAAACTAATGCTGAATCCGATTGATACAGTTTGTATTCATCAAATAATTTTTGTCCAATTACTTGTTTTTGAAGGTCGGCTGAAGCATTTCTCAGTAGTTCTTTGAGCTTGTTTATTTCATCCTCTTTTCGGATAGAATAAACTTCGTAATTATCGACTGTTTTATCCAACTCCTTCAACAAGCTGTCAAAATCATTTTGTGCCAAAAGAGTAATTGGTAATAGTGTTAGAATAATAAAGGTCAAAAATCGATTCATTCAAATGGGATTAAATTCGTGTAAAAATATAAATTAACTCGGTAATGCAGGATCCAAATTCAAAATAGTTAATTTGTTGTTTAAAGCGGATCATTTTTTAGAGCTATCGTTTTTTAGGATGGGATTAATTTTATAAGTCGCTTACAAATGATTAAATTTGTGTCTTATTCAAAATTATGTTAGAAAAAGAAACAATAAATTTCGAAAAAACGGCTATTGTCGGTATAGTAACTCAGAACCAAAGCGAAGAAAAATTAAAAGAATATCTCGACGAATTGGAGTTTTTAACTTACACGGCAGGCGGAGAAGTGGTGAAACGTTTTTCACAAAAAATGGAACGTCCTAATCCCAAAACTTTTGTTGGAACTGGGAAAATTGAAGAGATTCACCATTTTGTAAAAGAAAATGATATTTCTACCTTGGTCTTTGATGACGAGTTATCTCCTTCACAACAAAAAAACATCTCTAAAATAATAACAGAATGTAAAATACTGGATAGAACACATCTTATCCTTGATATTTTTGCGCAACGTGCCGAAACTTCTTATGCAAGAACGCAGGTAGAACTAGCGCAGTGTCAATATTTATTACCTCGACTCTCTGGAATGTGGACTCACCTCGAGCGTCAAAAAGGGGGAATTGGAATGCGGGGACCGGGAGAAACAGAGATTGAAACTGACAGACGTATTGTTCGCGATAGAATAGCTTTATTGAAAGATAAAATTAAGGCGATTGACAAACAAATGGGCACACAACGTGGGAATCGTGGCGCTATGGTTCGTGTTGCTTTGGTTGGTTATACTAATGTTGGAAAATCAACTTTGATGAATGCAGTTGGGAAAAGTGACGTTTTTGTCGAAAACAAACTTTTTGCGACTTTGGATACCACAGTTCGAAAAGTAGTCATCAAAAACTTACCTTTCTTGCTGTCTGACACCGTAGGTTTTATCAGGAAACTGCCAACGCAACTGGTAGACTCTTTCAAAAGTACACTCGATGAGGTTCGTGAAGCTGATTTGCTACTGCATGTCGTGGATATTTCACATCCTGAATTTGAGGATCACATTGCATCGGTAAACCAAACTTTATTGGACATCAAAGCTAATGACAAGCCAGTAATTATGGTTTTTAATAAAATTGATGCTTACAAACATTTGACCATCGATGAGGATGATTTAATGACCGAAAAAACACCAAGACACTCCACCCTTCAAGAGTGGAAATCCACGTGGATGGGTCGCGTAGGAGAGGAGAATGCCTTGTTTATATCAGCAACTAACAAAGAGAATTTCGAAGAGTTCAGAGAGCGAGTATACGAAGCGGTAAGGCACATACATATAACGCGTTTCCCTTACAACAAGTTTTTATATCCAGATTATAAAGACGCTATTGAGAAAGAAGACAAAGAAGAAGTAATAGAGTAATCTTTGCTATTCTTTACAAAATAGTTAACCCCTTTTGATCATTTTCAGAAGGGATTTTTTTTGGGCATGCCCCAGCTTTCACTCCGTTACAGCAGCGTCAGGCTGTACGCTACAATCTTTTATTGCGCTATCGCTCCATAAAAGGATTTCCACTACCATCCTTCATGCGAGACTTCGGAATTAATTGCTATCGTAGTTTTTCAGTCGATGTATAAGGAAAAAGCAATATATTTGAAATACTACTAACCAGCTGCCCGAATTGAGGCATTTAGGCTGATTGTAGTATTCACATAAATGAGTTACGACCCAATCATAAATAAACCTACATTGAAATGAAAAAAATTGGATTAATTGGAGGAATAGGCCCTGAATCATCAATTGAGTATTACCGTTTGATAATAAAACGGTTTCAAGAAAAGCGAAACACGAAGGATTATCCTGAACTAATGATCAATAGTATAAACATGACTCAAATGCTTGATTATGTTTTTAATAACCAACTCGATAAATTGGTTGATTTTCTTATGGAGAGAATTAATGATTTAGAAAAAACTGGGGTTGATTATATTGCAATTGCATCAAATACGCCGCACATTGTTTTCGATAGATTAGCTAAAAAGTCAAATACTCCATTGATCAGTATTGTTGAGGCAACTTGTAACGAAATTAACGATAATAAGATAAAGCGAGTAGGATTACTGGGTACTAAATCGACTATGACTAATGGTTTTTATAATAATGTAGCTGAGAAATATGGAATTGATGTAATTATACCGGATAACGATAAACAGGATTACATTCATAATAAATATATGACAGAGTTGGTTTTTAATGAGATAGTACCTGAAACCAAAGAGCGATTAATTCAGATTATAAAAGAATTAAAAGAAAAGGAATCTATAGAAGGCTTGATTTTAGGAGGTACAGAACTGCCTTTGATTTTAAAACAGTCTGATTTTGTAGATATTAAAATATTTAATACTACCGAGATACATGTTGAGAGTATTGTTTCGAAAATGATTGAAAATTAAAATGAAAAATCTCTGGCTCTTTTATAAAAAGAGAACCTATTTAGTTTTGTATCTAGTACAAAGCTTTTGTAATTGGAGTCTTGAAAAAGAGTTACTTGGGAATCACTTTCCTTCTCTCGCGCTATTTGCTAATTTAGTAGAGTTGTCGTATTTGCGTTTAGGGGTAAATAATAGTCATGACTCTAAATAACTAGCGGCTTGGTGAGGCTAGATGTAGTTAAAAGAAATTGTAGCCCTAGATATTATAAGCGCACGATACGTTTATAAAACAAATTAAACAATCGTAAACTTACTATAATTTCGAACTTGTAATAATTCAGATATGGATATCGTTAAAGATTACACGAGTGAAACAATTAAGCTAACGCCAGATTGCGGAGGGGAAGTTACAGCAACTCTCGTTAGTTCAAAATTTAACCTCGGGAATAGAAAGAGCGTATTATACCTGCATGGGTATGTTGACTATTTTTTTCAGGCACATCTGGGGGAGAAATTCAATTCAAATCATTTTGATTTTTATGCACTCGATCTCAGGAAATATGGACGGTCATTGTTAGCCTGTCAACATCCTAATTACTGCAAGGACATCAGTGAATATTATGAAGAAATCACAATAGCAATCCTTCAGATTCATGAATCTGGTAATGGAGATATTTTTGTATTAGGTCATTCAACGGGAGGATTGATCGCAAGTAATTATATGAATGATGGTCAGAAAAAAGATTTAATAAAAGGGCTTATTTTAAACTCCCCTTTTTTAGACTTCAACCAGAACAGTTTTCAGATTGCTATCGTCTGCCTAGCCGCGAAACTAATTACGAGTATTTTACCATATGCAAAAGTGCATGGAGCTTTATCTCCTGCTTACGCACAAAGCATTCATAAAGATTCTTATGGTTTATGGGATTATAACTTAGAATGGAAACCCATAACATTGCCTACCTATTTTGCTTGGCTTTTAGCTGTACAAAAAGGACATAAAAGACTGGCAAATTCAAATATAGAGGTTCCTGTTTTAGTTATGCATTCTAGTGCTTCTAGTGAAATTTCAACATTTTCAGAGGAGGCCATGTCGAAAGATATTGTATTAGACATTATAAAGATGAAAAGAGTAGCTGCAAAACTGGCTAAGCAAGTTACTTTATTAGAGATTGAAAATGCGCAACACGATTTGTTCTTATCACGTAGAAGTGTGCGAGAAAAAGCCTTTAGTGAAATGTTCAATTGGTTAGATAAAATAGAGTCTAAAGAATAAAGGTGATGACCAGTTAAATATGAGAGAATAGATTTGGAGGTGTAATACTGCTCGATAGCCTATAGCAAAAGCTGTATAACTTCATTTTTAAAACAAAATTAAGCATTTGTAGCACAGGTCATTAAAAGAGTATCTTGATGGAATTACACGTTAATTCTACAAGAAAAACAGTGTTTCCCTAGGCCAAAATCGCGTGATTAATCAAAAAAAAAAGCCCTTTTAAAATTTTTCAAAAGGGCTTTTTGCATGCTTATTTTGGTGGCTCCTAGAAACCATAATTCACTCCAATTCCAAAAACTTCACTTACCTGAACGGCTTGTATGGAGTTGTCATCGTATATTGTTTGCAAAACGACGTTTGCAGACAGGTATTTATTAATTTTCATAACCAAATGCATTTGGTAATCAATGTCTACATTTTGTGGGTTGTCTAAATAGTTAGAATACAAATTCAAACGATTCTCAATAGATACGTTCGTCATCACGTTAAACTTATAATTAACAAAAACACTGGCTCCAAATTCAAAACGGGAACTGTCACCCTGTAGTACACCAAACGAAGGTCCAAATTCAGTAAAATGCTCGTGAACAAGAATCAGTTTAGCGGTAGAGGGGGAAAAGTTGACACTTAAGTTATTGCTTTTCTTCCATAATATTCCGGGACCAAATTGAAAATAAGCCGGTGAGAATAAATGCGAAATCTTAAGATTATTCTTGTCCGAACCCGCATCCATTTGGGTTTTAAAATTAAAAAACAACGAGTAGTACCAGTCGCCTTTGGCTTTTTTACCCCATAGTGAGTTTAACTCCAATCGATCGTCAGTTTTGGCTATTTTGTTATCTCCCTTTATTTTGGTTAGTCCGTACGCAGCAATAAATTTGTTATCCCAAACGACGTCTCCTTTTTTATAATTGAAGTCATAATTTAAGCTAAAATTCCCTGCAATGTTCGATGTTCCACCACCAAGCCACTGTTTGTTGTACGCGGATTGGTTAAAAAGTAAGGATATGTTTCCTTTTTTTGACCAAAGCTTTGTGGTATCTTTTGTAAACTCCTGAGCATTTACAGCAATCACAGCCAAAAGCAATACAAAAGAAAGCAGTGTTTTTTTCATGTCTTTGTATTTGTAGGCAATCTATTTTTTTGCCTTGTAGAGGGGAACTGCCGAGCAAGCTTCACCATACATTATGCTTCTAGCAAAGCCTTGTAGATTGTGTGCTACTATAAGATAAGCCCGCATGGGTACTGGTTTTTTAGAACAGCCTTTGATGATAACAGCTTTATTTGCGTAGACAGAGTAATCAATTTTGGCTAGTAATTCTTCATAAAGAGAAGCCTCTAAATCTTCTATAGTGCCATCGACAATTTTCTTAGCATACGGTGCCACTTGAATAGTTACCAATATAGAAGCCCAGGCTGGGACTATAGCATCTGTACTGCAATCGATGGCTACAAATTGATTTTGATATTGCGTCCAATCATGATTTTTGAGCTGCTCTCTAAATTCTTTTTCTTTTAGCAAAAAACCTTCCAACAGCCATTGTGAAATATCTATTTGAGCACGAACACCCTTTGGATAATAATCTTCAAGATCGAATACTTCCAGAGTGCTAGTGGCCACTTTGTTTATAATTTCTTCCATTTTTAAAATATTTATTAGTCAATGTTCTATTTTTAGTGTTCAGCCGCTAACTGAGTACTAAAAAAGACTGAACATTGAACACTTTTTGCTAAAGCATTCCCAGTTCTAATTTTGCTTCTTCGCTCATTAAGTCTTTGCTCCACGGCGGATCAAAAGTAATTTCTACTTCAGCATCTTTTACGTGTTCGATTGACTTTATTTTTTCTTCGACTTCTCTAGGCAAACTTTCCGCTACCGGACAGTTAGGAGAGGTTAAAGTCATCAGGATTTTTACCTCATAGTCCGTGTTGACCATTACGTCATATATCAATCCTAATTCGTAAATATCGACCGGTATTTCAGGATCGTAAATTGATTTTAATTTTTTTACGATTGCTTCCCCTAAATCATTGGTATCTATACTTGCTTCTTCCATCATTTTTAGTTTAGTTTATTTTTTGTTTTAAAGTTTTGAAATGCACTTAAAAATCTATTGTTCAAAAACTTTATCTTGAACTAATATTTTCTCTGACTAATTCGTGATTAGCTCGTGAAATTAATTCTTCGAGTTGAATGCCAAAGCGTACATTTTAATGTTTTTAATCATTGAAACCAAACCGTTTGCACGTGTTGGTGACAAATGCTCTTTAAGACCTATTTCGTCAATAAAGTCCATATTAGCGTCGAGAATATCCGCAGGGCTTTGATTGGAAAAAGTCCGAATCAAAATAGCAATAATCCCTTTTGTTAATATCGCATCGCTATCTGCGGTGAAGGCTACTTTGTCTTCGGCTTGTTCGCCTTGCAGCCATACTTTCGATTGACAGCCTTTGATAAGGTTGTTTTCTGTTTTGAATTCTTCTTTTATCAAAGGAAGATTCTTTCCTAATTCGATGATGTATTCGTAACGTTCCATCCAGTCGTCAAACATGGAGAATTCGGCTACGATTTCTTCTTGTATTTCTTTAATTTTCATTGTCTTGTTTTGCAAATGAGGTTATTTTGTTTAACAATTTCTCAATTTCTTTTGGCGGAAAACCGTGATCAAAAGCAGTAGTTTCGTAAACTTTATCTTTATATATGATTTTTAAATTAGCAATCGCCGCACCGTCATAAAAACGTTTTTCTGTGGGGGCTTTTAATTTTATCAAACTATCCAAATCTATCATTTTGAAAGATTTTACCATCTCTTCCCAATCCGCATCTGAAATTTTTGTTGCAACAGTTTTCTCTTTGCCGGTGCGGTCTGTAGAAATCTGCACCGTTTGTCCTTGCACGGTGATTTTTTGATAAAATCCCCTTGTGTTCGCCACATACTCAATAACAGCGGCTTCGATGTCCTGTTTTTTGGGATCTGAACAAGCTTTCCCCAGAAAAAGGGTCAGGAACAATAAGGATAGTAGTTTCATGCTGTGGTATTACGATAACATTGCTGTTGCTCTCTTAACGGCTTCCACCATAATATCAATTTCTTCTTTAGTATTATAGAAGGAAAACGAGGCTCTTATTGTTCCCGGAATCTTGAAATAACTCATGATCGGTTGTGCACAATGGTGTCCAGTTCTTACAGCTATTCCCAGTTTGTCAATAATGGTGCCAATATCGTAAGGATGAATCCCTTCAATATTAAACGAAATCACAGAAGTTTTTATTGCTGCTGTACCATAGATTTTCAAACCTTCAATTTCTAGCAATCGTTGCGTGCCGTACTCTAACAATTCCAACTCTTGTTGTTGAATGTTGTCAAAACCCACAGAATTCATATAGTCAACAGCTGTTCCAAGAACGATTCCTCCTGCCACATTGGGTGTTCCCGCTTCAAATTTATGGGGTAATTCAGCGTAAGTGGTTTTTTCAAAAGACACATCTTTGATCATTTCGCCTCCACCTTGATAAGGGGGTAGCTTATTCAGCCAACTTTCTTTGCCGTATAAAATTCCAATCCCTGTTGGACCACAGATTTTGTGTCCTGAAAAAACGTAAAAATCGCAATCCAAAGCCTGAACATCCGGTTTGAGGTGCGGAACGGCTTGCGCCCCATCTATTAAAACCGCAGCGCCAAAGGCGTGTGCTTTGTCAATCATATATTTAACAGGATTGACGGTTCCAAGTGCGTTCGAAATATGAATGACGGTTACAATTTTTGTCTTATCGGAAAGTAATTTATCGTATTCGGCCATAATTAATTCACCATTGTCATTCATGGGAATCACTTTTAGCTTCGCACCCGTTCTCTCGCATAACATTTGCCAAGGCACAATATTACTATGGTGTTCCATCGCGGAAACTAAAACTTCATCACCTGGTTTCAAAATTGAAGTAAATCCGTTGGCGACCAAATTAATTCCAAAAGTTGTTCCGGAAGTAAATAATACTTCATGGGCAAACTTCGCGTTAATGTGATTCTGAATTTTCCCGCGGGAAGCTTCGTAGGCATCGGTGGCCAACTGGCTCAGAGTATGCACGCCACGATGAATATTTGCATTGATTTCCTCGTAATATTTAGAAATTGCGTCAATCACCACTTGTGGCTTCTGAGAAGTAGCTCCGTTGTCGAAATAAACTAATGGTTTTCCGTTTACTTTTCTGGAAAGAATAGGGAAATCAGCTCTAATTTTATTTATATCTAACATCTTTTTATTTATATTTTTTTTCTTTACAAAAGTAAGAAAAACTAAATTGTTATAGCTATAAATCCGCCAATTTACGGATCTGAATTTCTGTTTTTTTATAAAGTAGAATCAGGCGATTAGTAACTTAGAATTATTTATATTGCATTGTTTTACAATTAACTACTATGAAAAAAAGAATCTTTACACTTTTGGGATTAATCGCAGTTATCGTACTATTTTATTTAGGGTTCAGTACGTATCCAAAACTCGATTTGATTTCGGGATTTTCAGCCAAAAGTATTGCTTCGGGTCACTTTATGGATAACCGCTCGCAAGAACTGATAGAAAATGGAGACAACGATATCGACATGATTGATTTGGCCACAAATACCATTGTCGAAAACGGGAATTTTGCTACCGCTTCGGTATATGGATTTAAGGAGCGCAAAGCGATTTATCGAAAGGGCTTGGGAGTTACCCTGATTGATAGCGATTTTGACGAAACAAAAACATATGAAGTTCCGAACAGGACTCCGGTGAGTAACATCCTGGCTTTTCCCTACGGGAATAAAGAACCAAAAGATACGGTTTTCAGTAACGTTGATTATGCCAAATTAAATTCGGTTGTTGCCAATGCTTTTGATGTCGGGGGTAAAAAGGATAAAAGAACACGGTCCTTGTTAGTGATTTATAAAGACAAGATTATAGCCGAAAAATATGATAGCGGTTTCAATAAAGACAGTAAAATTCTAGGCTGGTCGATGACCAAAAGCATAACCAGCGCCATGTTTGGTGTTTTGCAAAAACAGGGCAAATACGATATTTACAAACCCGCACCTGTAGCGGAATGGACGAATGACAGCCGAAAGATAATCACGACCAACGATTTGCTTCATATGAACTCCGGTCTGGAATGGGAAGAGAATTACAGCACGATTTGCGACGCGACCAAAATGCTTTTTATGTCTGAAGACATGTCTAGAGCGCAATTGGAAAAACCGGCGGCATTCAAACCCGATATGCATTGGAATTATTCGTCAGGAACTACTAATTTGCTTTCCGGGATTTTACGCCAGCAATTCAAAACGCATCAAGAATATTTAGATTTTTGGTATTTGGCCTTGATTGACAAGATTGGAATGAATTCCATGGTTATAGAAACGGATATGGCAGGGAATTATGTGGGCTCTTCCTATGGGTGGGCAACTACAAGAGATTGGTCAAAATTTGGTCTGTTGTATTTACACAAAGGTAACTGGAATGGAGAAGAGATTCTTGAAGAAAGGTGGGTGAAATACTCGGCAAAACCAACCAATACATCTAAGGGAAAATATGGAGCACAGTTTTGGCTGAATGCGGGAGGAAGGTTTCCTGACGTTCCCAGAGAGATGTATTTTTGCAGTGGTTTTCAGGGGCAGATGGTAGCTATTATTCCATCCTATGATTTAGTAATTGTTCGAATGGGTCTCAAAGAAGACCCTGAATTTGACTTTAACGGAATGTTAAGTGGGATAATCGCAACAATAAAAAAATAAATTTATTCATACAACCTAAAGTAAAATTGCAAAGGGCACAAAGTTTAATATTTAAACTCTGCGCCCTTTGCGTATTATTTATCAGCCCGATAGTTATCGGGGTTGCAGTTGAAAACTACAAATCAAAACCCATTTTCACGCCCAATTTAGTAGCAATGATTTTGGTGATTCGTTGTTTCAACTCGGGTATTTTGATGTTGTCGATAACCACATTCGAGAACGCGTACATCAATAAAGCTTTAGCTTCTTTTTTAGGAATTCCACGTGCTTGCATATAGAAAAGAGCAGTTTCGTCTAATTGTCCAACCGTGCAACCGTGTGAACATTTTACGTCATCAGCAAAAATTTCCAATTGAGGTTTAGCGTTTATCGTAGATTTGTTACCTAATAAAATGTTGTTGCTTTTTTGAAAAGCATTCGTTTTTTGAGCCTCTTTCTCTACGTATATTTTTCCGTTGAAAACACCTGTTGAGCGGTCGGAATAGATTCCTTTATAATCTTGGAAACTTTCGCAATTAGGAGTAGAATGCTGCACTAGGGTAAAGTGATCTACGTGTTGTTTCTCGCCAATAATGGTTATTCCGTTCAGGGTGCTTGTCAATCTTTCGCCAAAATGGTAAAAGTTCAAGTTGTTTCTAGTTATGTTTCCTCCAAAAGAGAAAGTGTGAACCGAAACATGGCTTTCTTGTTTCTGAGAAACATAAGTGTTGTCTATAAGGTTGGCCTCAAGAGTATCGTTTTGTATTTTATAATAATCAACAATCGCACGTTTTTGAGCGAAAATCTCGGTAACGGAATTTGTTAGGACTGGATTTTCGGTCAAGCTTTGGTGACGTTCTATAATTTGGACATGAGAGTTTTCACCAACAACTATCAAGTTACGAGGCTGTACCATAAGTGCCGATTCGTTTCCTGTAGAGAAATACATGATTTCAATAGGTTTGTCCGCCACTTTACTTTTTGGGATATTAATATAAGCACCTTCAATAGCAAAAGCCGTATTAAGCGAAGTCAAACTATCGTCTTTATTGGCAATTTTGTTAAAATAGGTATCAATGACCATTTTGTACTTTGGTTTTGTCAATGCCGATGACATTAAACAAACATCGATTCCTTCATGAGTTGTCGATGACAAGTAGGAACTAAATACGCCGTCTACAAATACTAATTTATAAGTATCGACCTCGTGTAGAAAGTATTTTTTTACTTGGTTAAATTCAATTTCAGTGTCCTTTTTAGGAAAAACGGTATAGTCATTTTTTAAGATGGCGTTTAGCGAGGTGTATTTCCAAGCTTCATCTTTTTTGGTTGGGAAACCTTTATCTTCAAAGTTTTTTATAGCCGAAGTTCTCACGTCATGAAGTTCAGAGTGAACATCGACGCGCTCTTCAAAAGCCATAAAAGACGATAGTAATTTTTCTTTTAAATCCATTTTATTTAGTTGTGAGTTGTGAGTTATAAGTTATAAGTTCTGAAAACTGCTAACTAAAAACTGTTAACTAATTTAAGCTTCTTGTTCTTGTTTGATCCAGTCGTATCCTTTTTCTTCTAGCTCTAAAGCCAAAGAAGCGTCTCCAGATTTCACAATTTTTCCATTGAGAAGAACGTGTACAAAATCTGGAACAATATAATCCAATAAACGTTGGTAGTGAGTAATTACTACAATAGCGTTTTTGTCGCTTTTTAATTTGTTAACTCCGTTAGCCACGATACGCAATGCATCGATATCAAGTCCAGAGTCGGTTTCATCAAGGATGGCCAATTTTGGTTCCAACATCGCCATTTGGAATATTTCATTACGTTTTTTCTCTCCACCAGAAAAACCTTCGTTTAGGGAACGAGAAAGAAACTTTCTATCAATTTCCAGTAATTCTGATTTCTCACGAAGTACTTTTAGCATTTCGTTAGCGGGCATATCCTCTAGCCCTTGTGCTTTACGAGTTTCGTTGATGGCGGTTTTTACGAAATTAGTCACCGAAACTCCTGGTATCTCCACCGGATATTGAAACGACAAGAAAACACCTTTATGTGCTCTTTCTTCTGGCGCTAGCTCACGTAGATCTTCTCCTTCTAAAGAGATTTCTCCTTGGGTTACTTCATAGGTTTCGTTTCCTGCAATAATTGAAGCAAGTGTGCTTTTTCCGGCACCGTTGGGTCCCATTATTGCGTGAATTTCTCCTGCTTTTACTTCAAGATTGATTCCTTTTAATATTTCTTTGCCATCGATTGAGGCGTGTAAATTTTTTATTGATAACATAAATGTATTGTTTTATAATGTCTTAAAAAGCTTATCCTACAGAACCTTCTAAGGAAATTTCTAATAATTTTTGTGCTTCTACTGCGAATTCCATTGGCAACTTGTTCAGAACTTCTTTGCTGAAACCATTAACAATTAAAGCAATCGCTTTTTCAGTTGGAATACCACGTTGGTTGCAATAAAAAACTTGGTCTTCTCCAATTTTGCTAGTTGTAGCTTCGTGTTCAATTTTGGCTGTTGGATTTTTGCTTTCGATGTATGGAAAAGTATTAGCACTGCAATTATTTCCCATTAAGAGAGAATCGCATTGTGAAAAGTTCCTTGCATTATCAGCATTTGCACCTACTCTTACTAAACCTCGATAACTATTATGTGATTTTCCTGCAGAAACACCTTTAGAAATAATAGTTGATTTAGTGTTTTTACCAAGGTGGATCATTTTTGTCCCCGTATCAGCTTGTTGGAAATTTGTTGTTACAGCTATAGAGTAAAATTCTCCAACTGAGTTATCCCCTTTTAGAATAACAGATGGATATTTCCATGTTACTGCAGAACCAGTTTCAACTTGTGTCCAAGAGATTTTCGCGTTTTTCTCGCAGATTCCTCTTTTGGTCACAAAATTGAAAACTCCACCTTTACCTTCTTTGTTTCCGGGGGTACCAGTTTTGTACCGTTGAATACTTGATTTCGGCGTCGTCTAGTGCGATTAATTCAACTACAGCGGCGTGCAGTTGGTTTTCGTCACGACTTGGAGCTGTACAACCCTCTAGGTATGATACATAACTTCCTTCGTCTGCGATTAATAATGTTCTCTCGAATTGTCCTGTTCCTGCTTGATTTATTCTAAAGTAAGTCGAAAGTTCCATTGGGCAACGAACTCCTTTTGGAATATAGCAAAAAGAACCATCAGAGAATACAGCCGAGTTCAGAGCGGCATAGAAGTTATCTTTTTGTGGAATTACTGTACCTAAATATTTACGAACTAATTCTGGATGTTCTTTGATGGCATCAGAAATACTCATAAAGATGATTCCTTTTTCACCTAATGATTTCTTGAATGTTGTCGCTACTGAAACGGAGTCAACGACAATGTCCATAGCTACATTATTCATCATCTTTTGCTCATCGACAGAGATTCCTAACTTTTTATACATTTCTAAAAGTTCCGGATCTACATCGTCTAATGTTTTATTAGGATCTACCGCTTTTGGAGCTGAATAATAGGAAATAGCTTGAAAATCAGGTTTTGCATAATGCACATTTGCCCATTCTGGTTCTGTCATTTGTTCCCATGCACGAAATGACTCAATACGCCAATCGGCCATCCATTGAGGTTCTCCTTTTCTATTGGAAATAGCACGAACAATATCTTCGTTTAAACCAATTGGAAAAGTATCTGATTCTAGTTGGGTGTAAAACCCGTACTCGTACTCCTTAGTTTCGAGTTCGAGTTTTAAGTCGTCTTCGGTATATTTTGACATATTTTTTTATTTAGTTATTTTACAAAGAGAAACTCTCGCCGCAGCCACAGGTTCTACTTGCATTTGGATTATTGAAAACAAATCCTTTTCCGTTTATTCCACCAGAAAACTCTAATATGGTTCCGGCTAAATAGAGAAAAGATTTTTTTTCTACTGCAATTGTTATATTGTTGTCTATGAATATTTTATCGTCCTCTCCTTTGGTTTTATCGAACTTTAAGTCATAAGACAAACCTGAGCATCCACCGCTTTTTACACCAACCCTAACGTAGTCGACCGCAGCATCAAAGCCATCTTCTTTCATCAAATCGATGATTTTCTTTTTGGCAGTTTCTGAAACTTGTATCATTGTTATTTTGATTTTGTCTAAATTAACGACAAAGATAGTATATATAAATGTTTTAGCATAGCAGATAACCTTTTTATAACAAATGATAAAATAGAAAAAGTCTATATGATTCCTTTTAAAGCAGATCAATTTTCATAAATTGCGGTTTATTATAAAGAAATTAAAAGATACAGCACAGGTTTTTTATAGAAACCCCAATCCTTTAACTCTCTAATTTTTTAATCTTTCAATTCAAAAAAATGAAACTATATCCTATTGAAACCGGCAATTTTAAACTTGATGGTGGCGCAATGTTTGGTGTCGTGCCCAAAACAATCTGGAGCAGAACTAATCCGGCAGACGAAAATAACTTAATTGATATTGCTGCAAGATGCTTGCTTATAGAGGATGGCAATCGATTAACTTTGATAGACACGGGGATGGGCAACAAGCAATCGGAAAAGTTTTTTGGTTATTATTCACTTTGGGGATCTCACTCCATGGATAAGTCTTTAGCTAAATACGGTTTTCATCGTGACGATGTTACCGATGTTTTTATGACGCATTTGCATTTTGACCATTGTGGAGGTAGTGTGCAATGGAACAACGACAAAACGGGATATGAGCCTGCTTTCAAAAACGCTAAATTCTGGAGCAATGAAAGCCATTGGGAATGGGCGACAAAACCCAATCCAAGAGAGAAAGCCTCTTTTCTTTCCGAAAACATTCTACCAATGCAGGAAAGCGGACAGCTGAACTTCATAAACAGACCTGAAGAGGATTTCTTAGAAAAATCAGAGTTGGGTTTTGGTATTTTCTTTGCAGATGGTCATACTGATAAACAGATGATTCCACACATTCAATATAAAGATAAAACCATCGTTTTTTGTGCTGATTTATTGGCGACAGCCGGCCATATTCCTGTGCCATACGTTATGGGTTATGATACGAGACCCTTATTGACAATGCCAGAAAAAACTAAATTTTTGAAAGCCGCTGCAGATAATAATTACTATTTGTTTTTGGAACATGATGCGCACAATGAAATTGTAACGGTGCAACACACGGAGAAAGGTGTTCGATTAAAAGAAGTTTTTACAGCCGAACAAATATTAACTTAGTGTTAATCCTATTCTTATTGTAACAAAATAAATTATTTTAGACAAATATTTAAAAACATAAATTAAACATCAAATGAATAGCATCAAACCCATTTGCCTTTCTGCTTTCGCCATTTTGGTTTTAGCAGGATGTGGAGCTCAAAAACAAGTTTCAAGTTTTAGTTCTTTAACCGCAATTTCCGCGCCTTTAAACGTTAAGAAAACGGCACCATTGGAAGAAAATGAATTAAAACGTTGGAGTCATTTAGATATCGTAAAAGACACAATTCCCGGAATGAGCGTTGACAGGGCTTATGCTGAATTGTTGAAGGGGAAACAAGGAGTAAAGGTAATCGTAGGTATAGTTGACTCTGGCGTTGATATTGAGCACGAAGACCTGAAGTCAGTTGTTTGGACGAATGCTAAGGAGATTCCTGGAAACGGAATAGATGACGATAACAACGGTTACATTGATGATATTCATGGCTGGAATTTTCTTGGAGATATTACCAAGGAGAATTTGGAGTACGAAAGAATCATCAAAAAGAAAGATCTAGTAGATGAAGTTACTTATTTAGAAGCTAAAAAGATAAATGACGACAAAATAGCTGAAGCTAATCTGGGCAAAGTTAGATTGGAGCAAATGATTATAGCAACAACTACTGCGGATGAACAAATAGCTAAAGAATTAGGTAAAGCTATTTATACTATCGAAGAGTTGAACGCAGTTGAATCGAAAGACGCGCCTGTAATGGAAAGTAAAGTAGTTATGCAAAGAATGCTCTCTTACGGGATGAGTGTTGTAGAGTTAGAAGATGCAATTCAAGGCGATATTGACGGTATGATCTCTATTCTTAATGGTGATAATCTTAAACAGAATTATAGAGAAGTAGTTGGCGATAAACCGAACGATATTAACGACACAAAATACGGAAATAACAACGTCATGGGACCAGATAAGGAAAAAATCCTTCACGGAACTCATGTTGCCGGCATCGTCGCTCAAGTTAGAAACAACAATATTGGAGGTGATGGAATTGCTAATAATGTCGAAATCTTGACTGTTCGTGCTGTGCCAGACGGAGACGAGTATGATAAAGATATAGCTCTTGGAATTCGTTATGCAGTTGATAATGGGGCGAAAGTGATTAACGGAAGTTTCGGAAAAAGCTTTTCACCGCATAAACAATGGGTTTACGATGCTATTAAATATGCCGAAAAGAAAGATGTATTAATTGTTCATGCGGCGGGAAATGATGCTAAAGACATCGATAGTTTCAATAATTATCCTAATGATTCTGATGATAAAAAAACGGAGTTTGCAAGACAATATGATTACTATTGGAGCGTTGAATTTTGAATATGGGGATAAAGTGGTTGCTCGTTTCTCAAATATTGGAAAAGTTAATGTAGATGTTTTTGCACCAGGGGTGAAAATCTATGCAACAACTCCAGAGAATACTTATAAGTATTTACAAGGGACTTCAATGGCATCACCAAATGTAGCCGGAGTCGCTGCTATGATACGTTCTTATTATCCAAAATTATCGGGCATCTCAAGTGAAACACATCTTGATGGATTCAGGAGTATCAATTTCGACCGATGTTATTGTAGGAGGTAATCCAAAAGACAGTCGTTCTTTTACTAACTTGTCCAAATCAGGAAAAATAGTGAATGCGTATAACGCTTTGCTTATGGCAGATAAAATGTCAAAAAAATAAATATAATGCATACTAACCTAATGGAGGGACGCTAGTCCTTCCATTTTTTATTTAAATACTATGAGAAAACTTCTTTCACTTTCAATTATCATGCTCAGTTTTGGGTCCATTTATGCACAAAGTAGCAGCTACTGGCAACAACACGTTGATTACAAAATGGATGTTACTATGGATGTGAATAATTATCAATACAAGGGAACACAGGAATTGGTTTACACCAATAATTCTGCTGACACCTTGAAAAAAGTATATTATCATTTGTTTAATAATGCTTTCCAGCCGGGGAGCGAGATGGGACGCAAGATTGCATAGTATCAAAGACCCTGATGGAAGGATGGTGAATAAAGTAGTTGTAGACGGGAAAGAGGTTAAAGTATCCCGAATTGAAAGTTTAAAAACTCAATGAGATTGGCTACTTAAAGATTAGTAATTTCAAACAAGATGGTGTTGACGCTGCTGCAAAAACGGTAGGGACAATTCTTATCGTTGATTTAGTAAATCCAATTTTACCTAACACCAAAACAACATTTACTCTCGATTTTGAAGGACAAGTTCCGTTACAAATTCGCCGTTCGGGTAGAAACAATTCTGAAGGAGTTGAGTTGTCTATGACGCAATGGTATCCAAAGATGGCCGAATTTGATTTTGAAGGTTGGCATGCCGATCCCTATATCGCAAGAGAGTTTCACGGTGTTTGGGGAGATTTTGACGTAAATATTACCATCGATAAAGAGTATACTTTAGGAGGTTCAGGATATCTGCAAAACCCTAACGAAATAGGACACGGATACGAAGACGACGGTGTTAAAGTAAACTATCCTAAGAAAATGAAAATGTTGACCTGGCATTTTATAGCGCCAATGGTTCATGATTTTGCTTGGGCTGCTGATAAAAATTACATGCACGATATCGTAAAAGGACCAAACGATGTTGACTTACACTTCCTCTATAAAAACTATCCGAAAACTATTGAAAATTGGAAGAAATTGGAGCCTATGATGGTCAATGTAATGGATTTTTTCAATAAAAATATTGGGAACTACCCATACAAGCAATATTCATTTATCCAAGGTGGAGATGGCGGAATGGAATATGCCATGAGTACATTGATACTAGGAAACGGAACTCTTGAAGGGATTTTTGGAACGGCTACGCATGAATTGGGACATTCTTGGTTCCAACATGTTTTGGCATCAAATGAGTCTAAACATCCATGGATGGATGAAGGTTTTACTAGCTATATTTCTGATTTAGCAGAAAATGAATTTTCTGATAAAAAAGTCACTAATCCTTTCGAAGGAAATTACAAAGCATACTACAATTTAGTAAATTCTGGAAAAGAGCAACCACAAACAACGCATGGTGATCGTTATGAGGAAAACAGGCCCTATAGTATTTCTTCTTATGTTAAGGGCAGTATTTTCTTGTCTCAATTGCGATACGTTATTGGTGAGGAGAAGCTTGCAGAAACAATTAAAAGATATTACAACGATTTCAAATTTAAACACCCTACGCCCAATGACATTAAACGAAGCGCAGAACGTGTTTCTGGAGCTAATTTGGATTGGTATTTGGTAGATTGGACGCAGACTTTGAACACAATTGATTATGGCATTAAAGCGGTAACTGAAAACGGAGATCAAACTACAGTAAGTTTGGAAAGAATAGGCAGAATGCCAATGCCAATTGATTTGTTAGTAGAATATACCGATGGAACAATGGAAAGTTTTTACCTGCCTTTACGAATGATGAGCTACGAGAAAGAAAACCCTTATCCAGCGATAAAAAGGACTGTTTTAAGTGATTGGGCTTGGGCAGCATCTAATTATGATTTTACTATCGCTAAAGCAAAAAGAACGATTAAAAAAATCAGCATCGATCCAAGTGGATTAATGGCTGATGTGAACCAAGCGAATAATGTTTATAGAAACTAAAGATTTATTAAACCACTTAGTTCGGATGTATGAATATTAATTATAACGAAGTCGATAAAACTATTGAGATTAAAGATGGGTTGAAAAGCCACTTTTTTTAATAAACTTTTTGATGGTTTTAAATCTACTGAGTGCGATTCTAAATTTATCAGATGTAAAAGCAAGCTTTGGTTTCATAAAAATAATATGGTTGGTAATAGGAGTTGTTTCAATTGTGATACTTTATAATTCTATTTTTAAAAAATGAACAAAAGAGAAAATAACTGCTGATCAAATAAAAGGATTGGATAAGTGGGTTTTTTTAGGAAGGAAAAAATATTTTATAGAATTAAAGAATGGGAAAACCCGTGATTTAGTAGATGTTAAATCAGAGGAGGATAGGAAACAGTTAAGCGAAATATTCAGAAAAAACGGAATTATAGATTAAAAATAATTGGGCAGCATCCGATTATGATTTTACCATCGCTAAGACAAAAGTACAATCAAGAAAACCACCATTGACCCAAGAGAATTAATGGCAGATTTGAAACAGGCCAATAACGTTTATGAACTGAAGTAACACTTTACTGAGTATAAAAAAAGTCTGGCTTTAAAACCAGACTTTTTTTGTTTTTATATTTCTTCTAATTTACTTAGATTCTCTAACATATCTTTGGTCATGCTCTCTAAATCAAATTTATGATTCCATCCCCAATCTTCCCTAGCTTGATGGTCATCGATACTAGCAGGCCAGCTATTAGCAATTTTTTGACGAAAGTCAGGTTCGTAAGTAATGGTAAATTCTGGAATCTGTTTCTTGACTTCTTTGGCAATTTCTGTAGGTGTAAAACTCATTGCAGCCAGATTGTATGAAGAGCGAATTTTGATTTCTTCTTCTGGTGCTTGCATGATTTGAATCGTTGCAGCAATCGCATCATCCATATACATCATGGGCATTTTGGTTTCTGAGGATAAAAAGCATTCGTATTTTTTGTCAGAAAGTGCTTTGTGAAAAATATCAACAGCATAATCTGTCGTTCCGCCACCAGGTGGTGAAGAATAGCTGATTAGACCCGGATAACGAATACTTCGCACATCCACGCCAAAAATATTATGGTAGTATTCGCACCATCTTTCGCCAGACTGTTTACTGATTCCGTATACGGTTGATGGTTCCATGATGGTATATTGAGGAGTATTCTCCTTAGGTGTCGTAGGTCCAAAAACCGCGATACTAGAGGGCCAAAATATTTTTTTTATTTTTTTGGCTTTAGCCAAATTTAAAACGTGAAACAGAGAATTCATATTTAAATCCCAAGCAAAAGCGGGGTTTTTTTCAGCTGTAGCTGATAATAATGCCGCCATCAAATAGATTTCGTCAATTTTATGTACTTCTACAAGATGTTCGATCTGATTGAAATCTAAGGCATTTATTACCTCAAAAGGTCCTGAGTTGACAACGTCATTGTTCAGTTTACGGATGTCGGAAGCGATAACATTTTCGGTTCCGTATATTTTTCTCAATGAATGGGTTAACTCGGTTCCAATTTGACCACAAGCGCCAATAATCAATATTTTTGTACTCATTTTCAATAGTTTTAGAAATGCAAAGGTAACGTTTTCGTAAATATTCTAGAGCTGCTGGAGAAAGATTGTAAATACGATATAAAAACGTTTAAATTCACAATTTTACTGCTGTTTTTTTTAGCATATTTGATGCTGAAAAAGCAGTGATTAGCGTTCAATTGTAATTCGTATTTTCCAATCTGTAATTATAAATTTACTTTGTAACTTTGCGCTTCAATGCAAGTACAATGAAATACAAATTATCCTGTTCTATTTTTCTGATTATTTTGCTGTCGTCATGTAAAAATAATGATCAAAAACGCCTAGTCGAAAATGAAAAAGATGCTCAAAAAAAGGAAGTAATTTTTTCAAATATAAGCAAAGGATGGGTGTTTTATGACACCCCCATTAACACCACTTCAGAGGCAAGTATGACTACTTGGAGTGAGTTGCGCTTATTTTTGGCTGAACTGGCTATCAAGCCCAAAAAAACTATTGGTGCTTTTCAACAAAAATCTACAGCCATTTCCAAAAAAGCAATGGCATTGAATGATAATACACCTTATCAGTACAACAAACCTCAGATTAAAAGTAGGATTTCGACTTTGATTACAAAAGTGCGCTTGCTGGATTTATATATTCATCTGGACAATATTCCAGATAAAAAAGTGGTCCATATGATTGCAGAAATCAATAATGAATTGTCATCCTTACAAAGGCAAATGGATAAAATTACTGAGAAAAGTAAAATACCTATTGAAGAGGGAGAGTCTGAACTAATGAAGATGATGGATGCTTCAAGAGCAATCCCGAATACGCCAAATCAGAATATACTTACCGACCCAAATACGCCTCGCATTGAGTAAAACAGCCTTATATAACACATACGATAATTCTCCTAAAGTTCAGCAAATCGTGGAGCGGTTGGGGGAATCAAGTCCATTAAAAATACATCTCGACGGTTTGTTGGGGTCTGCAGTATCATTTATTATTCGAGCTTTATTTAAAAAAGCGGAGCGTCCTTTTTTAATTATTTTAAACGACAAGGAGGAGGCAGCTTATTATTTGAACGATTTAGAACAGATGATTGGAGAACAAGATGTGCTGTTTTATCCGGGCTCCTATCGCCGTCCCTACCAAATAGAGGATACGGATAATGCCAATGTATTGCTCCGTGCCGAAGTGCTTAACAGAATAAACTCTCGTAAAAAACCGGCGGTTATTGTTAGCTATCCGGAAGCGCTGTTTGAAAAAGTAGTTACGCGGAAGGACTTAGATAAAAACACCTTAAAAGTTTCTGTTGGAGATAAAATTTCTATTGATTTCATCAATGAGGTTTTATTCGAATATGAATTTAAAAGAGTCGATTTTATTACTGAACCTGGCGAGTTTTCGGTTCGAGGAGGTATAGTTGATGTTTTTTCATTTTCAAATGAGAACCCATACCGCATAGAGTTTTTTGGTAACGAGGTGGATAGTATTCGAAGTTTTGACGTAGGGACGCAATTGTCCATAGAAATCAAGAAAAAAATCACCATAATTCCAAACGTGGAAAACAAGATTTTTCAGGAGAACAGGGAGAGTTTCCTAGATTACATCTCAGAGAAAACTGTGATTTTCATCCAGAACACGGAAGGTTTTTTATCGCAATTAGACAAGCAGTTTGCAAGAGCAGAAGAGGCTTTTGAAAAACTGTCCAAAGACATAAAACACTCGACTCCAGATCAGCTGTTTCTAAATCAACGCACTTTCATTAAAAGAGCATTAGACTTTTCGATTGTGGAGCTGAGTTCTAAACCTATATTTAAAATAGTTAAAAAATTCGAATTCCATATTCAGCCACAACCGTCATTTAACAAACAATTTGACCTGTTGTTAAATAACCTGAATGAGAATCATTTTAACGGATATAAAAACTATTTATTTTGCTCGAATGAAAATCAGGCTAAACGTTTTCATGATATTTTTCAAACCTTAGACGAAGCAAATTCGGAGAATATTCGAAAACAATACAACACCGTTGTTTTGCCTTTATACCAAGGTTTTATTGATGAGGAAAATCAAATTACTTGTTACACGGATCACCAGATTTTTGAGCGATACCATAAATTTAGCATCAAGAATAGCTATTCGAAAAAGCAAAACATCACTCTAAAAGAACTTACGACATTGTCGGTTGGTGATTATGTTACGCATATAGATCACGGAATAGGGCGCTTTGGAGGGCTACAGAAAATACAGGTAGAGAATAGAACACAAGAAGCTATAAAGCTTGTATACGCCGATAATGATATTGTTTATGTCAGTATTCATTCGCTGCATAAGATTTCGAAATACGCCGGCAAAGACGGAGCGGCGCCCAAGATTTATAAATTGGGTTCGAATGCCTGGAAAGTTTTAAAACAAAAGACCAAAGCAAGAGTTAAGCATGTTGCATTCAATTTGATACAGTTGTACGCTAAAAGAAGATTAGACAAAGGATTCCGGTTCGCACCAGACAGTTACCTGCAAAACGAATTGGAAAGCTCCTTTATATATGAAGATACGCCGGACCAAACGAAATCAACTCAGGAAGTAAAGGCCGATATGGAAAGCGACCGACCAATGGATCGCTTGGTTTGTGGGGACGTAGGATTTGGTAAAACGGAGGTGGCAATTCGAGCCGCCTTTAAAGCTGTTGACAATAGCAAACAAGTCGCCATTCTGGTGCCAACCACTATATTAGCGTACCAACATTACCGCACTTTTACGGAACGTTTGAAAGATATGCCAGTTTCTATTGGCTATTTAAACCGATTTAGAACGGCTAAGCAAAAGGCGGAAACTCTGAAGTTATTAGCCGAGGGAAAACTCGATATTGTGATCGGAACGCACCAGTTAGTAAATAAAAATGTAGTCTTCAAAGATCTGGGATTGTTGATCGTGGACGAAGAGCAGAAGTTTGGGGTTAATGTAAAAGACAAATTAAAAACAATAGCAGCCAATGTCGACACCTTGACTTTGACTGCAACGCCAATTCCGAGAACATTGCAATTCTCCTTAATGGCAGCAAGAGATTTATCTGTGATTACTACGGCGCCACCCAATCGATATCCTATAGATACAAATGTGGTTGGTTTTAGTGAAGAGTTAATCCGAGATGCGATTTCTTATGAAATTCAGCGAAACGGACAGGTTTTCTTTATTAACAACCGCATTGAGAATATTAAGGAAGTGGCTGGAATGATTCAGAGATTGGTGCCCAATGCCAAAGTGGGAATCGGCCACGGACAGATGGAAGGAAAAAAACTTGAAGAGTTGATGCTAGCCTTTATGAACGGAGAGTTTGATGTTTTGGTTGCGACGACCATTATCGAAAGCGGATTAGATGTTCCTAATGCAAATACTATTTTTATAAATAATGCCAATAATTTCGGTTTGTCTGATTTGCATCAAATGCGAGGCAGGGTGGGGCGAAGCAATAAAAAAGCCTTTTGTTATTTCATCTGTCCACCATATTCTGCCATGACTGATGATGCACGAAAACGAATTCAGGCGTTGGAGCAATTTAGCGAACTGGGTAGTGGATTCAATATCGCCATGAAAGACCTTGAGATTCGTGGTGCCGGAGATTTATTGGGAGGGGAACAAAGTGGATTTATCAATGAAATAGGTTTTGATACTTATCAAAAGATATTGAACGAAGCTATTGAGGAATTGAAAGAAACCGAATTCAAGGATTTGTATCCAGCTGAGAATGATATAGAAACCAAAGAGTACGTTAAAGACCTTCAGATTGATACTGATTTTGAGTTATTGTTTTCGGATGAATACATCAATAATGTTACCGAGCGATTGAGTTTGTACAATGAATTGGCCAGTGTGAAAAATGAAGAAGAATTACAGCTTTTTCAGAAAAAATTGATCGATAGATTTGGTCCTATGCCACCTAGAGCTATTGCTCTAATGAATAGTATCCGTATCAAATGGATTGCCAGTCGTTTGGGAATTGAGAGACTAGTTATGAAACAGGGCAAGATGATAGGTTATTTTGTGTCCGATCAGCAATCCGACTATTACAAGTCGAATCGGTTTATGGGCGTCATGCATTTTGTTCAAAAGCACAGTTCGATTTGTAAAATAAAGGAAAAAGAAACTAAGAATGGCTTGCGTTTATTGTTGACTTTTGATAATGTAAAATCCACCAGAAAGGCGTTAGAAATGATGGAATTGCTCGGTGGAGTAGAAAAATAATTATCTATTTGGTTTTTCGACATGAATCTTAGCTCATAAACGGTTTAAGCTATAAATGTTAAAGTCCATTTTAAGACAAATGAAAAAGCTTCCAATCTGAGTAAGATTGGAAGCTTTTTTTGAACTTATTATCTCAAGAACAGACTTTTTAAGTCGTTATGGACTCTTACATCTTTAAATCTTTTATTACTTTAAAAGCAACGTCTACTTGATCTTCGCTCACTAATATGGTAAATTCATTGGAAGTTGAAATCACTTCATTAATAATAATGCCTTCCCAAGCTAAGCGTTGAAAAATGAAATAATAGATTCCAGGTACTACAATATTTTCTTTTGGCAGTTTAACAGTAATTGAGGCTAAATCATCTAGTTTTTGAATTAGTTTTTCATTGACAAAATGCTTGTCAACTAAGTCGTTTACGCTTTTGCTTACCACAATATTGATTTCATTTACACCTCTGGATGAAGTATAAAAAACATCTGGAAAGGCATTGATGTCTGATATTAATTCAGCTTGCTTGTTTAAGACAGTGTCTGAAACTGCAAAAGTATAGTCAGTCAGAGAAGATCGAACGGTAATCTCGCCAATGTTTTTTATTACTTTATTGATTTTGTGGTTTAGTCTAAAATCAAGTTCTTCCGTTAGTCTCTTTAATGCCATTACAACTGCACCTTGTTTGACTTCTTTCCCAAATTCACTTTCCAATTCGGTCATGATATTTCTAGATAATGAAGTCAGGTTGATAATACCAAGTGACAATGCGTTTAATAAAAAAGGTTTTGTTTTGATGTAGTTTTCTACAATTGAAGAGACGGTTTTCATGATTTTAATGTGTTTATGTATGGCAAGAACAACAAGCTTGTTTGTTTTGTGTGCTAAAAGCCCTTGCAAATATAAATAAAAAACAATTTGTTACAGATATAACATCAAAAAATATGCTTAAAAATGATAAAATGCGTCTATTAGGTGTTCAATTGAAAAAGTTTTGCCTTCTTTATGGATTGCGATGATATCAAAACGGACATCAATATCTAAATTTTTCTCGTTTACATAAGCATCTACCGCTTTTACAAGTAGTTGTATTTTTTTGTTTTTAACAAAATCCTGAGGTAGACCAAAATCTAAAGAAGATCGAGTTTTGACCTCAACAACGGCAAGAATGTTTTCCTTTTTAGCAATAATATCTATTTCCGCCTTTTGGAAAGTCCAATTAGTTTCTAAAATAGCATAGCCGTTTTTCTGCAGGTACTCTACAGCTAATTCTTCCCCCAGTTTTCCTAATTCGTTGTGTTCAGCCATGAATATAGTGTTGAGTTTTCAATTGCAGTATGCGTCTCTATAAACGGGCAATATCAAAGTAATTATCCTCTGTATTATTTAAAAATAACGCTTGAACTCTCTTTACCCACATTAATGGATACTTTACTTCCTAATATAAGGGCTCGATTATCGTGAATATGGCCCGCTGGAAAACCATATAGGATTGGAATGTTATATGTTTTTGTGACATCTTCTATGATTTGTAAAGCAGTTTTTCCCCAAGGAATTTCGTTGTCCCTCATTTTTGACATCGACCCCACGATTATTCCTTTTGTGCTCTCTAAGCATCCGTTGCGTTTTAAATTCATCATCATGCGGTCGATATGATAAAGATATTCATCGAGATCTTCTATAAACAAGATTTTATCCTTGCAATCAATAGCCGATTGCGATCCCAGTAAGCTGTAAAGAATAGATAAGTTTCCGCCGACTAATTCCCCCGTTGCAATACCAACTCGATTCATCTCTTCAGTAGCGATTTGATAAGTCAATTGGCCTCCAAATAACGCAAGTTTCAAGCTTTCAATTGATTCCGTAGATGCTCTTGTGATACTTATAGGCATGATTCCATGGATGGATTTGAAGCCCATCGTGTTCAAATGGTTGTGCAATACGGTAATGTCACTAAATCCGATAATCCATTTTGGATTTTGTTTAAATTGGGTAAAATCTAATAAATCGATAATTCTGACCGTGCCATATCCTCCTTTTACACACCAAATTCCTTTGATATTTGGGTTGTCTAGTTGTTGCTGAAAATCAGCGGCTCTTTGCTCATCAGTTCCGGCCAATTGGTTGTCATCTAATCCGATTGTATTACCAATGATAACTTTAAGACCCCAACTGTGTAATAAATCAATTGCTGGTTTAAGATTGTCGTCAACGTTTTTTCTAGCTGTAGCTAAAATGGCAATGGTATCTCCTTTTTGTAAAATAGCTGGTGTAGTCATTGGTGTATTAGCTTGGCTGTTATATGATTGCAAAATAAAAAGGATAAAAAAGAATTTAGATAATTTAAACCTACTTTTTATAAACGAAAATCGATTAGTATACATGTTTTTATTTTCCTTATTTAATGATATGATTGCGGTCTATTTAATAGACGAAAACAAAGATAAGCAAATTGAAAATAAATTGGAGTTTGTTAATCAAATGAAGTATTTTTACTAGGAATTAGTATAAGTTTTGAAGTATTTCCTATTGAGAGTCTATTTTTAATATGCCAGATATGAGAGTTTTACGATTGTTTCCTTTGTTTATTTTGCTCTTGCCATTAACAAAGACTTTTGCTCAGCAAAAAAATTATGCTATCCATACAATAGCATTCTATAATTTCGAAAATCTTTTTGATACCATCAATGATCCTAACACTAATGATGACGAATGGACACCAAAAGGGGCACAGCATTGGACTTCTAAAAAGTACCACCAAAAATTACAAAACCTGTCCAGAGTTTTGCTCGAAATTGGTTCTTCTGAAAACAGTAATTCTCCCACTTTTATAGGTTGTTCTGAAATTGAAAACAGAGGTGTGTTGGAAGATTTAATTAAAGAGTCTAAACTCATTAACAAAGAATATGGAATTATCCATTTTGATTCCCCTGATAAACGGGGTATTGATGTGGCCTTATTGTATCAGAAGAAATATTTCCGGCCCACTACGTACAGTAATATTCCTTTGATAGTTTATCGAAAGGAAGTGCCAACGAAAGCGCTCACAAAAGTCGAGTCCAGCGAAAGAACAGATGATAATCTGGAAGTGAGTGACCAGAATAATCGGGTATTTACCAGGGACCAACTTCTTGTCACTGGTTTTCTGGATGGGGAGGAAATTAATATCATTGTTAACCACTGGCCTTCCCGTTCCGGTGGTGAAAAAAAGTCCAGTCCATTCAGAGAAGCGGCGGGGACATTGAACCGAAAAATAATCGATTCCTTACAACGGATCAATCCAGAAGCGAAAGTGATTACGCTGGGAGATTTAAATGACGGCCCTTTTAATAAAAGCATAAAACTGGCGCTGGGTGCCAAAGCCATCAAGGCGGATGTGTTGCAGTTAGGCGTTTACAATCCATTCGAGGAAATGGCCAAAAAAGGGTTAGGAACCATTGCCTACCGCGATTCATGGGATATCTTTGACCAAATTATGGTGTCGCAATCGCTAATTCAAAACAACTTCAATTCTTTTCGCTATTGGAAAGCCGGTATTTACAACAAGTCTTTTTTAATACAGACATCCGGCCAATATAAAGGCTATCCAAAGCGGCATTCCGGAACCGAAGTTGGTTTTAGTGACCACTTTCCGGTTTATATCTATTTGATTAAAGAAATGAAGTAAAGGACAGAATAGACAGAATAGAAAGAGAACAGCAAAAAGCTTCGCGAGACTTTGTGAGTTTATAAATCTCAAGGCAGTCGACTTTTTAGTAACTTAGCAACTCATAAACTAAATAACTCGACGAAGATGGCAATAGTGGCTCCTTTTAACCTGAATAAATGGATTGACGAAAATCGTCATTTACTCAAACCGCCCGTAGGTAACAAAAATTTGTACGTGGACTCTGGGGATTATATTGTTATGATTGTTGCGGGTCCCAACGCCCGGAAAGATTTTCATTACAATGAAACCGAAGAATTGTTTTACCAACTCGAAGGCTCTATAAAAGTAATCGTTCAGGACGATGGGGAGAGAAAAGAACTCGAACTGCATCCCGGTGATATGTACCTTCATCAGGCAAAAATGCCGCATTCCCCAGTTCGCTCCGAAGGCTCAATTGGCTTGGTGATCGAACGTAAAAGGGCCGGAAAGGGATTTACGGACGGCTTGCTTTGGTATTGCGATAATTGCAATCATAAATTGCACGAGGTATATTTTGAATTGAACGATATAGAAAAAGATTTCTTACCTCATTTTGAACATTTTTACAATTTTGAGGAATTAAGAACTTGCGATAAGTGCGCTACGGTTATGGAAGTTGACCCACGATTTGTTGCCAAGAAATAGTTTTTATTTAGAGCTATTTCCCGTCATTCGCTGTATTCCCGATAAATAAAAACTAAGGCTTGAAAAAAGCCTTGTTTTTCTAAATCGGGAGATGCCGCTTCTACCGGGGCTAGGGATTAGTAGTATTATAAATTACAGTTCAAATCGCTTGCCTTGTTCAGGAAAAATGAATTGTAAACCCAAATTATTTTGTTTTTTTAACTGCGCTTTAATTTTTAGAAAATTTTCAGCTGGGGGTTTCATATGAGTGATGACGATTTTAAAACCTTTTAAAGCATTTTTTCCTGTAAGTTCACTTAAGGAATGGAGTTCTTTTAGCAAATAATTGGGCGTCAAATGTCCATATAGTTGTGCGTCCTCTTGCTCGTTTGGAAAAGAAACCTCAATGAAGATTCCTTTTAATTGCTCGTTTTTGATTAGTGGTGCAATGGCAGTCCATAGCAAATGCAGTTTATCGCTTTTTTCAATAATATCAGATCCAGTGTCGCCCAGATACAAAGCGAAAGTATCTGCGTTTTTAATCAAAAAAGCGGTACTTTCAAAAGGATTTATATGACTTAGCAGAAATGCTTTTACGGTCATCGTTGTATTTGTGATTGGAGTTTCTTCTTCAGGATTCAATATTTGATAGTGATATTTTTTTATCAGATAACCATTTCCCTTATCTCCAAAGTTCGCCCAAGTTTCCCCGTTAAAATAATGTTTTTGCATCATTTCCATACAACTAGTAGTTGCGTAAATAGTTTTTGAAGAGTCAGCAGGCGAATTTATAATCAAACCTGCAACGTGATCTAAATGTGCATGGGATATTAAATAGGCTTTTATGTATTTTTTTAAAACTGCTTCAGAGGAAATTTTGAATACCTTATTCTCTATGGATTTTTCAATTCCAGCGTGTATTGTTCACGCGTCAAGGCTAATAAAATCAGTAGTGTTTGAAGGGGCTAGTAAATAGGAAGAAAGGTTTTTCTCGTCAATGCCGCCCTTTATGCCCAGAGGAACAACTTGGAAAGCAGCTGTTTGTAGCTTTTGAGCGACTGTGTTTATCGATATTAAAATCAAAGAAAGGAAGAAAGTCTTAAGAAGTGTCATGCTTTACAATGTAAATGGGAATTAGTTTTCAGTATATAAATTTAGGTTCTTCTTTTGAAATAGAGGCTTTTATTTGCTAAATCAATTGTAAATCATCAAATTGCCCTAATTTCGATTAGATTTTAACAATTTAATTCAATAGAAATTCAACTCGAAATAATATCTTTACAAAAAATATAACAATTTTAACTAAAAAAGTTACAATGACAACAATAGCAAATCAATTCGGAATGAAAGAGGCTTTGGCTCAGTTGGGCATAAAAGACATAAATGAAGGTACATCAACAGGTTTAAATCATTTTTCAAATGGAGAAATCTTAGAAAGTTATTCTCCTGTCGATGGACAATTGATAGCTAAAGTGAGAACTTCAACGGCTGCGGATTACGAAAAGGTAATGCAAACGGCGACAGAAGCTTTCAAAACATTCAAAACGATGCCAGCGCCACAACGTGGTGAAATTGTGCGTCAGTTTGGAGAGAAATTACGTAAAAACAAGGAGGCTCTTGGGAAATTGGTTTCTTATGAAATGGGGAAATCATTACAAGAAGGATATGGCGAAGTTCAGGAAATGATCGACATCTGTGATTTTGCAGTGGGACTTTCTCGCCAATTGCACGGATTAACGATGCATTCTGAACGTCCAGGACATAGAATGTACGAGCAATACCACCCAATGGGAACTGTTGGAATCATCTCTGCGTTCAACTTTCCAGTTGCGGTTTGGGCTTGGAATACAGCTTTAGCATGGATCTGTGGCGATGTTTGCGTTTGGAAACCATCTGAAAAAACACCTTTATGTGGAATTGCCTGTCAGAATATAATTGCTGAGGTAATTAAAGAAAATAACCTTCCAGAAGGAATTTCTTGTTTGATAAACGGAGATTATAAAGTGGGAGAAATGATGACTAGCGATAAACGAGTTCCTTTAATTTCTGCAACAGGTTCTACTCGTATGGGGAAAATTGTAGCACAAACTGTTGCTGGCCGTTTGGGTAAATCATTATTAGAACTAGGTGGAAACAATGCAATCATTGTGACTCCAGATGCTGATATAAAAATGACGGTTATTGGTTCTGTTTTTGGAGCTGTAGGAACAGCTGGACAACGTTGTACTTCGACTCGTCGTTTGATTATTCACGAAAGTATTTACGATAAAGTAAAAGAGGCGATTGTGTCAGCTTACAAACAATTACGAATAGGAAACCCATTGGACGAAAACAACCATGTTGGTCCGCTAATCGACAAGCACGCAGTGGAAATGTACAACAAGGCTTTAGAAAAAGTAGTTGCCGAAGGAGGAAAAATCCTTGTTGAAGGTGGCGTACTTTCTGGCGAAGGTTACGAAAGTGGTTGTTACGTGAAACCGGCAATTGCTGAGGCAGATAACACCTTTGAAATCGTACAACACGAGACTTTTGCTCCAGTATTGTATTTGTTGAGATATTCAGGAACAGTAGAAGATGCTATTGCAATTCAAAACGGTGTGGCTCAAGGATTGTCTTCTGCGATCATGACGAATAACTTGCGTGAAGCAGAATTATTCTTATCTGTTACAGGTTCAGATTGTGGGATTGCCAATGTAAACATCGGAACTTCGGGTGCTGAAATTGGTGGTGCTTTTGGAGGAGAAAAAGAAACGGGTGGTGGACGTGAGTCTGGTTCTGATGCATGGAAAGTGTATATGAGAAGACAAACCAATACCATTAACTACACTACAAGTTTACCTTTATCACAAGGAATAAAGTTTGATTTGTAGGACACATAATCCTTTAAAAGAAGAAGCCGTCTAAAATTACTTTTAGACGGCTTCTTCTTTATGCTTAAAAGCTAATCTTTACAAGCTGTAACTTACTCTTCCAAAATAGTAAGCACCTGTTGTACCCATTTGTACGGGTGCATATTTGAAAACACCGTAGTAACTGTTTTCATAAATTTGTTCATCAGGAAAAACATCCAATAAATTATTGGTTCCCAAAGTAAATTGAATCTTTGGAGTTACTTTAAAAGATAAAGTTAGATCGGTAACCATTTTTCCAGCATGTTTTTGAGTGGTTCCAAAAGGAAATCCATCACGAGTTACTTCCCCAAAATAAGTGTTTCTTAATAAAAAATTCCATTTTTGTATCGCATAATTGATACCAAAAGTCCCTTTGTGTTTTGGTGTATTGGTTTCAATCAAACTTCTTTCTTGCGGACCATAATAAACATCCTCCTGTCCTAAAAATGAGCTAGGAATATTATTTAATTCTTTGGCAACCAAATTTTTATTATAGTTGTATAATAAAGACAAATTCAGATTTCCTTCTCCAACATTCAAATCGTAATCAACCACCACATCAAGTCCATTTGTAGCTGTGTTGATAGCATTTGTAAAGAAACGCCCTGTCTGAACACCATAAGTTGCAAACAAATCACGAAGTTCTGGAACAGGATCACCGTAAGCATCATTTCCTAAATTTCCTGTAAGGATGATACGATTGTCTATTTTAATTTGATAGAAATCTAGCGTAATGTTCAATTTTTTTAAAGGAGAAAACACTAAACCAACGCTGTAATTTTTAGAGGTTTCTTCTTTTAGTTTTGGAATTCCAAGTTGTTTCGATACCTCGCTGTCATTTCTGAAAATTCCTGAATTCAGGATTTCTCCATCCACAACATCTGTTGCAATATTGTTGAAATACTGTTGGTGAAGTGATGGTGCTCTAAATCCTGTGCTTAGAGATCCACGAAGAGAAAAATTATCAAAAATTTTATATCTGGCTGATAATTTTCCATTTAGCGTATTTCCAAAATCAGAATAATCTTCATAACGAGCGGTAACTCCTACCAAAAATTCATCAGTAATATCGGCTTCAATGTCAGCGTAAAGACCAATACTGTTTCTGCTTTTGCCGACTTGATTCAAAGGAGAAAATCCAGGAAAAGATTGTGCACCACCATTGATGTGAGAAGATTCTTCGCCAATATTAATTTGGTAATTCTCAAGTCTGTATTCCGCACCAAAAGCGACGTTCAATCCGCTGAAAATGTCTTTGTATAATTTGGAAACGTCAGCATTTACGGTGTTTTGCAAGAAAGAATGACTTCCGGCTTTAAAAGCAGTCGGGCTACTTGCTCCTAGAGAAACGTTGTTGGTATTCGAAACATCATAGGTGAATTTGTTTTGTCCAATGGTGTTGCTCAAATCTAAATTCCAATCAGAAAATTTTAATTTAAAGCCTGAAATCAAGGAAAGATCCGTCACTACAGACTTTAATTCTGGTTGGAATCCAAAAGGAAATAGAGTAGGAACTACATTTGCAGTTTCGCTAGGCAAACGTCTAAATCCAAAACCAGTTCCGTTTCTGTGACTCATGCCACCCGAAGCATAAAATTCGATTTTATCATTCAAAGGTACGGTCATATTCAAGAAACCTTGAATATTTTTGATTTTGGCATCTCCTATTTGGAAATTGAAATCATCACGACTAAGGCCTGATTGCGCTAATAAATCATTGTCAATTTGGCGGGCATTGTCATTACTGAAATCATAGGCAAAATAATTATCATAAGCCGATTGATCAAAGATTACTAAGTTGTGATTTTGAGAACGATTAGTTTTTTCGCGATTGTTAAATTCAGCAGTTAAATTGATGAAGCCGCCTTGTTTACCAATTTTTGTTCCATAATTCATATTGAGGTTAGTCGTTTGGCCATCGTTACGAGAAGTTCCGCCGTAAGTAGCAGTGACTTCTAATCCTGTATTATCTTTCAAAACGAGATTGATAACCCCTGCAATAGCATCAGAACCATATTGTGCGGCTGCACCGTCGCGCAAAACCTCAATTCGTTTTATGGCTGAAGCCGGAATAGCACTCAAATCCGTTCCAACAGATCCATTTCCAACGGTATTTTGATAGTTTACCAAGGAGGTAGTATGTCTTCTTTTTCCGTTTACCAAAACTAAAACCTGATCTGGTCCTAAACCTCTTAATGAAGCCGGATCAATGTGTTCTGTTCCATCTGAAGAGGATTGTCGGTTGGAATTAAAAGAAGGAATCAAATACGTTAAGAGGTCGTTTGTAGTGGTTTGTGGGGAAGTATTTCTGATTTTAGCCAAATTGACAACATCAACCGGAACAGCAGTTTCGAGCTTGCTTTTCTTAGGATTTCTACTTCCTACAATTACAATTTCTTTAAGACTATTGTTCAATAATATGAGTTGAATCTCAATCGTTTTACTTTTGGCAAGGACTTCTTTGGTTTCATAACCAAATAAAGAGACAAGTAGCTTTGGGGAATCTGTAGTTGCTATCATAGAGAATTTTCCAGAATTATCGCTGTTTACATTGCTATTCGTTCCTTTAATTTCAATTTTAACACTTTTTAGAGGGACTCCTTTTTCGTTAGTAACCGTTCCAACTATTTCATGGCTTTGCCCAAAAAACAAGGAAGTGGTGAATACAAAAATTGCCGTGAAACTAATTTTTAGGTTTTTTTTCATAGGAGAAATTTGAATGGTTTATATCTTATTTTAGTTAAAAATTAAATAAAGAAGTAAATGTAAATTTTTATATATTACCGGGTATTTTTAAAAGTTGTTTTTTTTTTAAAACGAGGTCATTTTAATTGCTGAATTCAAGTTCCTAATGCAACTTTTTGGTTAAACATATAATTTGGTGTTTCAAAATTAAATCTTTTTCTCGGACGATTATTTAATTTTTCTTGTATTTCTATAATTCTTTCGACGGTTATTTCTTCAAAAGAGGTCGATTTGGGTATATACTGCCTTATAAGTCCATTTAGATTTTCATTTGCTCCACGTTCCCACGGACTGTAAGGATTTGCAAAATAGAAGTCAACTTCTAATGCTGTAGCGATTTCTTGATGCATTGCAAACTCTTTTCCATTGTCGGATGTTATTGTAAACAAATAGGGCTTCCAGTTCTCCAATAATTCAATTGCCGCTTGTTTAACCAATTCACTTTCTTTAGCTTTTATTTTTTTCATCCTCAGTATTCCAGTGGCTCTATCGTGTATGGTCACAATGGCACCTTTGTGATTCTTCCCGATTATAGTATCGATCTCTAAGTCTGCAAAACGTTGCTTTAAATCAACAATTTCAGGTCGATCTTCAATCAATCTTCTGTTACTCAAGACACCTCTGGAGTCTTTTTTACTTCCTCTTTTTCTATACCTTTTCCCAGTTGTTCGTAGACTTAAATACAAATTCCCCTTTTCTTTTTTATCTTTCCAAATATGTTGATAAATAGACTCTGTTGACACACAAGACAATCCATTTTTTGAGCAAACACCTACTATTTGTTCTGGACTAAACTCTTGTTGGAGGTATTCTTTAATCCTCTCTTTAATTTCAACTGTTAAATCATTTCTTTTGGTTTTGTCTTTTTGTCGTTTTTCATATTTTCGTTGAGCTAAATCAAAATCATAGTTACCACTGCGTAAATCACAATTACGTTTTAGCTCTCGTGTTAAAATTGACTTATCTTTTTTAATAACTATTGCTATTTCGCTTTTACTGAAATTCTGATCTAATAATACACTAATAGTATACCTTTGTTCACTGGTTAAATGGCTCATTATTTACAACTTTGGTCAGGAGTAAATAAAGACAATTTATTCCATTCGAAGGAGAGGACTTTAATGTCCTTTCTTTTGAAAAAATTATCCAATCCCTTTTCCTGAGAGTTGCATTAACTAATTGAATCTAGTATTGAAAAATATTTATAAATCCATAAAAGTAAGTTTAAATAAAATATCTTTATACGAACTTAAAACTTAAAAAATGAAATTACGATTTTTACTCTTGTTGTGCACCATTACTTTTAATAGCTTTTCACAAAACAATGTCCTAGTTTTTCAATCTGATTTTGGTTTAAAAGACGGAGCTGTATCAGCCATGAAAGGAGTTGCTTTAGGCGTTTCTACCGATATTAAAATATTTGATCT
Organism: uncultured Flavobacterium sp.; assembly: GCA_937773775.1. Taxonomy (GTDB): domain Bacteria; phylum Bacteroidota; class Bacteroidia; order Flavobacteriales; family Flavobacteriaceae; genus Flavobacterium. The sequence continues at coordinate 95,126 of CALJVL010000024.1, read as the reverse complement.
AACACATGAAATTCCGGCTTTTAATGTTTTGGAAGCTGCCTATCGTTTGTCGCAAACGGCTCAATATTATCCTACGGGAACCGTTTTTGTTTCGGTTTGTGATCCAGGAGTAGGAACTTCGCGACATTCAGTTGTTTTGCTAACAAAATCAGGTCATTATTTTGTTACACCAGATAATGGAACATTAACACTAATCGCTGAACAATTGGGAATTCAGGAAATTCGGGAGATTGATGAAGTCAAAAATCGTAGAAAAAATTCAAATGAATCCTATACTTTTCACGGTCGGGATGTGTATGCTTTTACAGGCGCACGTTTGGCCACTAAAACCATTACTTTTGAACAAGTGGGGCCAAAACTGCCTAATGAAGTAGTGAAAATTGCCTACCAAAAACCAGTCTTTGAAAATGGAATTATCAAAGGAGCTATTCCTATTTTAGACATTCAATACGGAAATGTTTGGACCAACATCGATAAAAATACGTTTAGTAAGTTAGGGGTGAAATCAGGAGATTTGATTAAAGTTCAAATTTTCAACGGTACAGAAAAAGTATTTGAAGACGAACTACCGTTGGTAAATACCTTTGGACAAGTTGCCATTGGAAATGAGGTTTGTTATTTTAATAGCCTTTTAAATTTTGCAGTTGCAATCAATCAAGGTAGTTTTTCCGAAAGACATCAAGTTTATAGCGGTGCTGATTGGAGTATTTTGATCAGCAAATAAGCAGATTTTAAAAATAAAATTCATTAAAGAAAGCGCCTTGTTACTTTATAACAAGACGCTTTCTTTAATTTCTACCTTTTTCGTCAAAATACAAGCTATGCAAGGGCTCGCTTTGCCAGAATTCTTTGGTGTTGACATCCATTATAGTCAAAGGTCCTTTGAAAGCCGCTCCGGTATCCACATTCCAAACACAAGCCATTTGCAAAGGCTCTGTTTTTCCTATTCTAGTTACAGGCGTATGACCAATATAAATCTCATCGTACAATGTTAAGCGTTTGGGATACAATAAATCATTGGGTTTTATACTTCGATCTAAAGCTAAGGCAGTTTCCCACAAGGTTCTGTCCCAATAAAACAATTTTGGATAAAACTCATATTTCACACCATTCATATTCGTAAACCCAGCATGAACAAAAAGACGATTTTTTTCATCTAAATAATAATCTTCTAGAGATAATAGGAAGTCAATGTGCAGTTGCTTTGTGTTTTCATCTACTTGATCATATGCTAAAATCGTTGCTTCTCCCCCGTGCTTATACCACAAAGGGTTGTCCTTAGTTTCTTTGAGCCAATGCAATAATAATTCATCGTGGTTGCCACGTATAAAAATACAATTATTGGTTGTTTTTAATTGAATCAGATAATCGATTACCTGTGGGGATTGGCTCCAGCCATCTACATAATCTCCCAAAAAAATTAAGCTGTCTTGCGGAGTAACGTTAGCTCTTTCCATAATTTGGTGAAGTGCACGTAAACCGCCGTGTATGTCACCTATAACTAATGTTCTCATTTGGTGTGTTCTCAATAGGGTTTTCTAAAAGCCTAAGCAGGCTTTTTCTAGGTGATAAAAATAAGCAAAAGAGTTTGTACCTAAGAGCTTTTAACTAGTTTTTTCGATAGAAAAGAGTGTAAAGCAGTACAATTTGTTTTAAAATTTATCGATTACTGGCTAGTAAATCTGTTGTGTTAGTTTTTCTTAGCTTGTTGATTCTATAAAAGCACGCGATTTGAATTAGAACAGATTGCAAAAATCCAGGGTTAAAACGGTGGTTTCGCCAGCGCCGAAATATACCCAGTTTTAGTGATTGATTAGTGTAAGAATTAAGCTTATCTTTAAAAAAAATAAAACGTCAGAAAAATGAATGCAATTATTGCTTTTTCACTTTTAATTATAGAAGTAATAAGTCGTTTTATAAACGACTTATTACTTGGTTAAAATTTTCGTTTCTTTTGTGGGTATAATGAAGAGGTTAATTACCCTAGCTTAAATATTATTATTATTGGCAGCTTAGTGCGCGTCATATTTCATCTTCCTCAAAATCCTCATAGCTTCTTTAAAGGACAAATATATTTGTGGATAGGCTTTCAACAGTAGTTTCGCTTCAATCAGCTTTTCCTTGGCATCATCAAATTCGTTGAGGTAACAAATCATAAAAGTCGAAGGTAAATTTTCCAAATCGTTATGTTCCCGGTCTGTTAATGCATGCCCTTTTTTCAGTTTTTTTATTAAGGCGACATTGGAATTGTAAATATGGTAAAGCATTTTGCGATTGAATTCTGGGGGCTGAAAAAGCATCTCGCTTTCAATTTTATAATAACCATTCTCATAAAAATGAATGGTTTGTTTCTCCAAGGGGTAAAGGCTAGTTTTGTCGTTCAATCCTAATGGGACATATTCTATAATGGTAAAAGAATCTTCGTCATAAGTAATTGCAACTACATCTTGTGCCGAATAGAACAATTTCACTTGTTCATTGATGAGTTCAATGTCAACACGTGACAAAAAGATTTTACCACGCACTATTTTAGGAATTCCAGCCCAGCAAATGATAAATAATTCTTTGAACACTTTGTATTTGGGCGCCATGTCTTTATGGCGAAAGTTTACGAAGTCAAAAACGCCGTCTAGGGTGTACTCGATGTTGTTTCTGGAACCATTTTCAATGCTAATAACTGTTTCTGTGTTTTGATAATTCTTTTCAATTTTACCCTCCGTGGGTGTCGTATTGCTACCTCGTCTTATAAAAACACTGCCAGCAGGTATGGTATGAATCCCTTTTTTGAAAAAAGAACTGTTTTTTTTGGGTTTTATCGTCACCAATCCCACTACTCTATCCTTGGCCAAATTTGGAAAAGGAACATTTTCATATTGAATTTTTGGCGGATTTTCCAGGTAAGCATTAACCAAATTCTGAATGTGGCTGTCGTCAAAAAAATCATCTCCCACAATTTCGTTGTCTTGGTCCTCTACTCCCACCACGATGTAGGAGTTATTTGCGGGATTAGAATTAGACAATGCACAAATGTGTTTCAAAAATTTTGCTTTTCCTTCTCGCGTATGTAAATTTAGCTGGCGTTTTTTGTCGTAAAAACTGCACTCATCGTTATAGGCGAGCAGGTTTTTGATTAAAAGACGTTTGTTTATCATTTTGGTAAATAGTGAGTTTGTAAAATAATTAAAAGTGGAATTTTTGAGCTAAAGTAAAATTTATTCCCTAAATTTATATTGCGTTTTTACGTTGTTAATATACTAACTTTTAATAATTTAAAGATATGAAAAAGATAAAATTTTGCTTAAAAGGCTTATTTTGCAATAAGCTTAATGGGTTTGATTTTTTTAGGATGTGATAGTAATAATGAAGCATCAGGAACTTCAAGGGTTACTGTTAGAATGGTGGATGCTCCTGGAGATTATGACGAGGTCAATGTCGAAGTGCTGGACGTTTTGATAAAAGACAATTCAGACGCCGGTGATCAAGGTTGGGTAAGTATTGGAGATGCTCTTGAAGTTGGACCAGGTAAAATTTATAACTTACTTGATTTAACAGGAGGCGTTATTATTTTATTGGCAGACAACTTAGTCCCTTCTGGAAAGTTGGACCAAATTCGGTTATTGTTAGGAGACGAAAATTCCTTAATGCTGAAAGGGGCCACAACTACTATTCCTTTGAAAACGCCAAGCGCTCAGCAATCAGGTTTGAAACTCAAGGTTAACCAAACCTTAGAAGGAGGAAAAACGTATGAGTTTTTGTTAGATTTTGATGTGGAGCATTCAGTTGTCAAAGCTGGAAATTCAGGGATTCATAATTTACACCCCGTGATCAGAGTTACCACAAAAGAAAATACGGGGGGCATTAAAGGAAAGGTTGTAAGTCCTTCTCCGTTTCCAGCAGATTTTGCAGTTTTAGTATCCATACCTGTGGAAGGCGGAACAATTTCTTCGTACATGAATTTGGAAACGGGAGAATTTCTTTTAAGCGGTGTTCCTGCGGGCAAATATACTGTAACTCTAGACCCTGGAGCAGATTCAGCATATGCAGCAAGAATTATTGAGAATGTGGATGTAGTTAATGGGTCAATTACGGATGTGGGTAGTCAACCTTTTATTTTAAAATAATCTAAATTATTTAAGAAAACAAAGCAGCTGTGAGACAGCTGCTTTTTGTAAATTTAATGCGTTAATCTGTTCATCGCTAATTTTCGACTTCGTGATCACAATTACTAATTCGGTTTAAAATCAATCTTTTTTTACAATAGTTGATGAAGCTTGCGCCGTGCTCATTACTACTAAATCAGCAATATTGATATGATATGGTCTAGAAACTACAAAGTGAATGATATCAGCAATATCTTCGGGCTGCAACGGATCGAAACCTTTATACACATTTGAAGCTCTGTCGGTATCTCCTTTGAAACGTACCTCACTAAATTCAGTTTGCACCATACCGGGGTGAATTGCACCAACCCTTATTCCAAATGGGTTTAGATCCATACGCATTCCTTGATTTAAGGCATCAACTGCATGTTTTGTGGCACAATAGACATTTCCGTTTGGATATACTTCTTTTGCAGCAGTGGAACCGATATTAATAATATGGCCTGATTTTCTTTCGATCATTTGAGGGATGATGGCTTTAGAAACATATAAAAGTCCTTTTACATTGATGTCGATCATGGCGTCCCAATCGTCTAAATCGCCATTTTGAATGGGATCTAAACCATGCGCATTACCAGCATTGTTAATTAGGATGTCAATTTTTGAAAACGCTTCTGGCAAGGAATTGATCTGCTCTGAAACGGCTTTTTTATCCCGAACATCAAAATGTAAAGTGTGCACTTCGGTCAATTTAGAAAGTTCAGTCTCAATGGCAAGCAGGCGATCTTCCCGTCTTCCGCAAAGGATGATTTTATATTTGTTTTTTGCCAATAGTTCAGCTGTGGCTTTACCAATACCGCTTGTGGCACCAGTTATGAGGACTGTTTTATTCATAGTTCGTATTGCTATTTAGTTTCTAATTATTTATTTTTTGCGGGAAGCGGGCGTGATTTGAAAAGGCATAACCAATTTAAGGCACGTCTTTTCCCATGCTTTCTGACCAGATGGCAAACCAATCTTCTTTTTCGAGTTCTAGGTCTACAGCTTTCATTAATGATTGTATTCGAGCCACATTTACAGTTCCTGCAATCGGAATAACTTTTGACGGATGTTTCAAAACCCAGGAAAGCAAAATGGTATCGGAACCCAAATGATATTTGGAAACTAGTGTCGACAGTAACTTCTTCAATCGGTGAGTTTGTGGAATATCTTTTCTAAAAATGCAACCTAATGGATTCCATGACATAGGCCTAATATCATGCATTTGCATATAGTCAAAACTTCCGTCGAGCATTGGTTCGAAATTAGTTGCCGAAAACTGGACTTGATTATAGCTAATTTCCGTTTTTTGACGAATCAATTCTGTCTGTGAAGAAGTAAAGTTTGAAAGTCCGAAATCGATAATTTTCCCTTCAGATTTTAGTTTTTCAACCGCTTCAGCAATTTCGTCGGCTTGCATCAATGGACTCGGTCTGTGTAGCAAAAATACGTCTAAATAATCAGTTTGTAGGTTCTTTAACGAATGTTCAACGGACTGGATAATATGCGATTTAGAATAGTCGTAATGTTTGATAGTATTATCTCTATTTTCTGACAGCATCCTTATACCGCATTTAGAAATCAATTGCATTTTTTCTCTCGCTATTTTGCTCGAGGCAAATCCTTTCCCGAAATCCGCCTCAGTGGTGTACGAACCATAAATATCGGCGTGATCAAAGCTAGTTATCTGGTTTTCTACGCAAACGTGAATCATGTTTTCCATTTCCTTTGAAGTGAGGTTTTTATCCCAGACTCCCCAATTCATGGTACCCGCTATTACAGGGGACAATGTTGTTTTATTCATGGTTTTTATTTTTTAATGAAATCGGTAATTCTGTGATTCCGAAGTATATTTTTTAAAGTTCTTAAAAATATAAAAATTGTATCATAATTCGACCTTAAAATTAGAGCAATGATTGAAGTTTTAACCATTTTTTAACATCTTACGTGTAAAAAATAATTCAATTTGCACTCTCAAAATGAAGACATTAAATTCAAGGTTTTAAATATATCAATATGGAAGAAAATACATCGACTTTAGACATTAGAGCAATCAATGAAAAAATAGAAAGAGAGAGCGCTTTTGTCGACCTCCTAACTATGGAAATGAATAAAGTGATTGTGGGTCAAAAGCACATGATTGAGCGATTATTAATTGGACTTTTGGGTCAAGGACATATTTTATTAGAAGGTGTTCCGGGATTAGCAAAAACATTGGCCATAAATACACTTTCGCAAGCAGTGCATGGTTCATTTAGCAGAATCCAGTTTACTCCTGATTTATTGCCTGCGGATGTTGTAGGGACAATGATTTACAACATTAAACAAAATGAATTTTCCATAAAAAAGGGACCTATTTTCGCCAATTTTGTCCTTGCCGATGAGATTAACCGTGCTCCGGCCAAAGTGCAATCAGCATTGCTGGAAGCGATGCAGGAAAAACAAGTAACCATTGGCGACACCACTTTCAAGTTAGACCGACCTTTCTTGGTTTTGGCCACGCAGAACCCTATTGAGCAAGAGGGAACATACCAACTTCCAGAAGCGCAAGTCGATCGTTTTATGTTGAAAACGGTTATCGATTATCCTAAAATGGATGAAGAGCGTCTGGTTATGCGTCAAAATCTAAAAGGAAACTATGAGAAAGTAAATCAAGTGGTTTCTGTGGAACAGATTTTACGTGCACAAGAAGCAGTTCGTGAGGTCTATATGGACGAAAAAATAGAAAAATACATTCTTGATATTGTTTTTGCCACTCGTTTCCCAGAGAAGTACAAACTGGCAGACTTGAAGCCGCTAATCAGTTTTGGGGCTTCACCACGTGGAAGTATCAATTTAGCCAATGCGGCCAAATGTTATGCTTTCATCAAACGTCGCGGTTATGTTATTCCAGAGGATGTTCGTGCCGTTGTTCACGATGTTTTGCGTCACAGAGTAGGTATTACCTATGAAGCGGAAGCAGAAAATATTACTTCTGTTGATATTATTAATAAAATAATTAACGAAGTTGAAGTACCTTAAATTTAGTATGCAGTGCTCAGCCCGTAATTAATTAAGTCCCTTATGGACCTAATTAGCTGAATACTAAAGTAACTGAATGCTGAACACTCTCAAAAATGGATACAAAAGAGCTTTTAAAGAAAGTACGTAAAATAGAAATTAAAACCCGAAGATTGAGCGATCATATCTTTTCGGGGGAATATCATACTTCGTTCAAGGGGCGCGGAATGACCTTCAGTGAAGTGCGCCAATATCAGTATGGAGATGACATTCGTGCTATTGACTGGAACGTAACGGCGAGATATAACGAAGCGCATGTCAAAGTTTTTGAAGAAGAGCGTGAATTGACGATGATGCTGATGGTTGATATTTCAGGCTCTGAGAGCTTTGGTTCCAAAAAACAATTCAAAAAAGATATTGTTACTGAAATCGCTGCTACGATGGCTTTTTCAGCTACGCAAAATAATGATAAAATAGGATTGATTTTATTTTCGGACCAAATCGAATTATATATCCCGCCAAAAAAAGGACGATCACACGTATTGCGCATTATCCGAGAATTGATAGAGTTTCAGCCTAAAAGCTATAAAACGGATATTGCTCAAGCATTGAAGTTTTTATCAAGTACTCAAAAGAAGAAGGCAATCGTGTTTATGATTTCTGATTTCATGTCTGAGGACTATGAGCAAACCTTAAAAATAGCTTCTAAAAAACATGATATAACCGGTATTCGAGTATTTGATATTCGAGAAGAAAAGATGCCCAATGTTGGTATGGTTTCAATGCTTGACGCCGAAACGGGGGAAACCCAGTTGATCGATACCAGTTCTAAAACGGTTCGACTAAACTATGAAAAATATTATAGGGATAAAGTGAACTATTTTAAGGAAACCTTTAGCAAATCAGGTTCCGGGGTTGTTAATACTAGAGTTGACGAAAGTTATGTGACTAAATTGTTAGGTTATTTTAAATCGAGATAGGGATTTAGGATTAATTATTAAAACAGTCAAAATAAATCTGAAATAATTAAGTTTTTTGAGGTCAAACGAATAATCATTTTGGAAAAAAAGTAAAATCCCAAAGCGTTATCCTAAAATCAAAAATTCGCAAAAGTGAAAAATGAAAAATAATTTTTACCTACTAATACTGTTGATTTCCACTGCTGTTTTTGCTCAACAAAAAAGGCCTGAAACAAGTATAGATACAACAAAAAATAAAATCGGCGCCGAGTTTAAATTAACAATAAAAACTTCGGTGGATACTTTATCCAAAGTTATTTTTCCGAACCTTAAAAATATTGGTGCCCTAGAAGTGATACATTCTTACCCGATTGACACGGTTAAGAAAGACGACCGCTATGAACTAATCAAGAAATACGGATTGACACAATTTGATTCTGGAAAGTATGTGATTCCTAGCATAAAGATTTTTATCAACAGTAAACCGTATAAGACGGACTCTCTTTTAGTGGAAGTTGCAAATGTTCAGGTTGATACATTGAAACAAAAAATGTACGACATTAAGGGAATCACTCCGGTTAAGAGTTCGTTGGGCGACTGGTGGAAATACTTGTTGGTACTTGCTTTAATTCTGGGTATTGGCGCATTGGTTTATTGGTATGTAAAAAAGAAGCAAAAGAAAAAGATCGAGGAAGAGGTATATAAAACACCTATTGAAAGAGCGACCAGTTTACTGAACAGCTTAGAAAAGAAGGAGCTTTGGCAAAAAGGAGAAGTTAAAGAATATTATAGCGAATTAACAGATATCGCCAGAAACTATATTGAGGAAGCAATAGAAATTCCTGCTATGGAAAGCACGACTTCTGAGCTGATATTGGGACTTAGAGCCGCGTCTGTCAGAAAAAAAATGACGGTTTCAAAAGAAACTATAGAAAACCTAGAGAGGGTGTTGAAACAAGCAGATTTAGTAAAGTTTGCCAAGTCAAAACCTTTAGATTACGAAATAACGGAAGATAAAAATAAAATACAAAAAGCAATTCTAACACTGGATAGTGCTATTCCTATTGAGGTGGAGATTGAAGAAGATGCGATACTGAATGAAGCGCAAAAACAAAAACAGATCAAAATCCAGTTAAAGAAAAAGAGAAAGAGAAGAATTCTTACTGCAGTAGCTTCAGTTCTTTTATTGCTATTGGCAACGACGGGATATTTCGTCGTGACAAAAGGCTTTACCTATGTGAAAGACACAATAGTCGGTAATTCTAATAAGGAATTATTAGAAGGAGAATGGATAAAAAGCACTTACGGGAACCCAGGAGTTAGCATAGAAACCCCAGAAGTACTCAAAAGGGTAGACTTGAAAAAATCATTGCCTAAAAACGGATTGGCCCTTATTAAAGAAATGAATTCTTTTACCTATGGTAGTGTTTCTGATAATTTTTACCTGATGGTTTCTACTCTAAAATACAAGCAAGACTCAACGGCAGTGGATTTGAAAAAATCTTTAGAAGTGAGCTTGCAGACATTAGAGTCGCAAGGGGCGCAAAATATGATTGTGAAACAAGAAGATTTTGGAACGAGAGAGGGAGTAACCGGTATAAAAGGATATGGTACTTTTTCGAGAGTAAATGACAAATCTATAGGTAGCGAAAAATTATATTATGAGATAGTATTATTTAGTCAAGAAGGAGGATTGCAACAAATCATGATTTTCCATGAAGATGGGGATTCCTATGCAAATGAAATAGCTGACCGGGTGTTCAACTCAGTCGAATTAATACAAGTAAGTAAATAATGACGAAAATAACTTTTCTAAATCCTGAGTTCTTTTGGTTGTTTCTTTTGATTCCAATTGCCATTGTTTGGGTGGTTTTCAAAAGAAACAAGCAGGCGGTCACTTTAAAAATTAGTTCAATTCAAGGATTCAAGGGATCAAATTCTTTATTGGCAAGGTTGAAACCTTTTTTGAGCGTATTCCGTTTATTAGCGTTAAGCTCCTTAATTGTGGCCATGGCGAGACCAAGAACGGTTGATATAAGCAATCAGACAAAAACGACAAGGGGAATCGACATTGTAATGGCGGTGGATGTTTCAGGGAGTATGTTGGCCAAAGATTTGAAGCCAAACCGAATGGAAGCGCTAAAGAGGGTGGCGGCCGATTTTGTTGACGAAAGACCTAATGACAGGATAGGGCTTGTGGTTTATGCTTCTGAAGCGTATACAAAAACGCCGGTAACCAGCGATAAAGTGGTCGTTCTTGAGGCCATTAAGAGCATTAAATACGACAATGTTTTACAAGATGGAACTGGAATAGGTATGGGATTGGCCACGGCCGTAAACAGATTGAAAGACAGTAAGGCTAAAAGTAAAGTGGTTATTCTTTTGACGGACGGTGTCAATAATGCAGGTTTTATTGAGCCAGAAACGGCTGCCGATATTGCGAAACAATATGGTATAAAAGTATATACAATAGGTATTGGAACAAACGGTATGGCTGAATTTCCATACGCAGTGGGTCCAAACGGTCAGTTTTTATTCCAAATGATGAAAGTGGAAATTGACGAGAGACTTTTGAAAAGTGTTGCTAAAAAAACAGAGGGACGGTATTTTCGAGCAACAAGCAATAACAAACTTGCTGAGATTTATGGGGAAATCAACAAATTAGAAACCACCGAAATCGAAGAGCTGAAGTTCTATGATTATGACGAGAAATACAGACCTTTTGTTTGGCTTGCAGGTTTTTTACTATTGGCAGAAATTGGTTTAAGAAACACAGTGTACAAAAGCTTTATCTAAATTTAAAAGAACCTCTCTAGCCCCGTTCATAGTAGAGCGCTAAAATTGGAATTGATAATATATGGAATTAGACGAAAAAAAATATTTATACCTGCTTTTCATACTACCGTTAGTAGTGTTGTTGTTTCTTTTCAATTTATATTGGAAGCAAAAAAAGCAGCGTGAATTCGGAGATTTAGATGCCATAAAAAAGTTAAGTCCGGAGAGATCTACTTTTAAACCCACTTTAAAGTTGGTAATTATTCTTCTGGCGTTAGCGGGATTGATACTAGGATTGGTAAATCCAAAAATAGGAACTAAAATGGAAACTGTGAAACGGGAAGGGATTGATATCGTTTTTGCGATGGATATTTCTAAAAGTATGCTTGCAGAAGATGTGGCTCCGAGCCGATTGGAAAAAAGTAAACAGATTGTTTCACAAATTATAAATCAATTAGGAAGCGACAGAATAGGGATCGTAGCTTATGCAGGAAGTGCGTTTCCGGTCTTGCCTATAACTACTGATTACAGCGTCGCTAAAATGTTTTTGCAAAGCATGAATACCGAAATGGTTTCTTCTCAAGGTACCTCTCTTGATGAAGCTATAAAATTGTCGGCGACGTATTTTGACGATAAAAGCAAAACGAGCAAGTTGTTGATTTTAATTTCAGACGGAGAAGATCATTCTGAAGGAGCCCAAGCAGCGGCGGAAGAAGCTAATAAGCAAGGAATGAGAATCATTACAATTGGTATTGGAACCGATAAAGGAGGGACTATTCCTTTAAAAAGGAACGGAATCGTGGAAAGCTATCAACGTGACAATAATGACCAAGTTGTCGTAACTAAATTAAACCGTGCCAGTCTAGAAGCTATTGCTAAGGCTACTAAAGGGGGTTATGTGAGCGGAAACAACACAAAGGAAGTGCTGGAATACATAAAGACCAATCTAGATAAAATTCAAAAAACAGAATTTGAATCTACTCAAATGGCTGATTTTCAATCCCAATTTCAATGGTTTCTTGGAATTGCGTTTGGCTTGTTGTTTTTGGATTTCTTCTTGTTGGAAGGAAAAACTAACTGGGTCAGGAAGTTGAATTTATTTAATGAAGAAAAGTAAATCTCTATTCCTTCAATGTTTAGGCTTTGCAGGATTAACAGAATTAAATTAAAATGAAAAATAGTAAAAAACACATATTTGTCTCTTTCCTATTTCTCCTTTGGGGAATAGCAACGGTGACTGCACAAGAGAAAGATAAAAGTTTACCCAAAGCCAATGCGGAATATCAAGACAGTAAATTTGCTGAGGCTGAGGCCAATTACAGAATTTCGAGCTCAAAATTTCCTGGTAGAACAATAGCTTCCTATAACTTAGGAAATACCATATACAAGCAAAATCAAGCTTCGGAAGCAAAGTTTGCATATGCAAAATCAATTAAGAATGCCAAAACCAGACCTCAAAAACACAAAGCCTATCACAATTTAGGAAATGTTTTTATGAATGAAAAAAACTATACTGAAGCAGTAGAGGCGTATAAAAACGCACTGCGTAATAAGCCTTCGGACGAGGAAACGAGATACAATTATGCCTTGGCTAAAAAGATGCTTAAGGAAAACCCTCCAAAAGACGACAAGGACAAGGACAAAAAAGACAAGGACAAAGATAAAAAGGACGAAGACAAAAAGGATAAAGATAAAAAAGACGACAAGGGCGACAAAGACAAGGATAAAAAAGACGAAAAAGATAAAGACGGAAAAAATAAGGATGACAAATCGAAAAATGAAGAAAAACCGAAGCCAGCTCCGGGAGGAATTTCTAAACAGCGATTAGAAAATCTTTTGGACGCCGTCAGTAATGAAGAAAAGAAAGTCCAAGACAAAGTAAACGCTTCGAAGGTACAAGGAAAGCCTACGAAAACCGAGAAAGATTGGTAATCGGTTTGGCAGTTTCAGTAAAGAAATAATAGAATTTAATATATATCCGGTAAGGAAAGATTGAATAAGAAAATGAAGAGATATTTGATTTTAATACTGATTAGTTTTCAAGGACTTTTAGCTCAAGTGCAGTTTGAAGCGAAAGTCAGTAAAGCAACACTTGGATTAAACGAAAGACTTCGTGTGGACTTTGTCATGAATATTGATGGTGATAACTTTAATCAACCTTCTTTTGATGGATTTAAACTAATTGCAGGACCTAGCCAGCAAGTGAGTCAATCATGGGTAAATGGCAGAAGCTCTTTTGAGAAAATTTATTCCTATTATCTTTTGCCAAATCAAAAAGGGAGCTTGGTAATCAAGCAGGCCACGATTGAATACAATGGGCAGGTGTATAAGACATCTCCAATAAAAATCAACGTAACAGCTGCCGTTGAACAACCTAGAGACCCAAATGACACCAGTGTTTCTGCAGATAATAATATTTATCTGGTTGCTGATATCTCTAAAACAAACCCCTATGTTAACGAACCAATTACGGTTGTATATAAATTGTATTTTAGTTTTAATGTAGGTATTGACAATTTTAAAGAATTAAACAAGCCTAAATTCAATAACTTTTGGAGTCAAAATATCGAAATAAAACAGCTTGTGGCTGAAGAAGGCATGTTTAAAGGTGAGAATTACCGCTACGTTGTGTTAAAAAAGGTGGTCTTGTATCCCCAAAAATCGGGTAAGCTTGACATTGAGCCTTTATCGATGGATATTGATGTACAACTGCCCAGTAATCGAAGAGACGTTTTTGGAAGAATGGTCTTAATCGAGGATAATAAAAGGGTATCGGCAGGAGCTAAAACCATAACGGTTAAAGCACTTCCAGAAAATGGCAAACCAGAAGATTTTTTTGGGGCTGTTGGTAATTTTGATTTCAAAGTTACGCCTACTAAAACGAACCTAAAAAATGGGGAAAGTCTTGATTTAATTGTAAGCGTTACCGGTAAGGGAAATATGAAATTGTTTAGTTTGCCAAAACCTGTAGTTCCTAATGCATTAGAAATGTATGATCCTGTTCACAACGAACAAGTCGCTACTTCATTGGCAGGGATGTCCGGAAAAGTATCGGATAATTATACTATCGTGCCACAATACAAAGGGAACTATCCTGTAAAACCAATGCAATTTTCCTATTTCGATTTGGGTTCAAAATCCTATAAAACGATAACATCTGCTGAGGTAATGATCAATGTACTTGAAGGTCCTACCGATACTAGAACTGCCAAAACTGAAAATTCTAATAGTGATAAGAATGCCGTTGCAAGTTTAGAGCAATTTAAATACATTAAATTAAAAACTAATCTTATCCCGAAAGCCAAAAATGATTTCTTTGGATCTAATTTGTTTTTAGGATTACTGTTTATACCCTTTTTAATGTTGCCGCTTATTGTGTTATTTAAGAAGAAAAAAGAAGCTATTGACGGAGATGTCGTAGGCAATAGGATTCGAAGGAATAACAAGTTGGCTAAGAAATATTTGTCTGAGGCAAAAAGGCAAATTAAAAACAAGGAGCCTTTTTATGTTGCTTTAGAAAAAGCAATGCATAATTTCTTGAAGGCTAAATTGCATATCGAAACTTCAGAAATGAGTAAGGACAATATTAAGGAATTATTATTAGAGAAAAATGCCAGCCCAGAAGGGGTAGCCGATTTTATTGCTCTTACTGAGAATTGTGAAATTGCAAGATATGCTCCGGCCTCAAGTGCTACAATCCAGAAGGATTATGATAAGGCGGTTGTAATAATCTCCGAACTTGAAAAGCAGATATAACAATTGATAATCAGCAATACAATTTACAATTGAAATAAAATGAAAAATATTTTTTATATACTATTACTGACTACTCAAGTTTTCTTTGCCCAAAATGGTTTTGAAGCGGGAAACGATTTATACCAAAAAAGTAAATATAAGGAAGCGATTGCGGCCTACGAAATTGTTTTGAAATCCAACAAGCAATCTGCCGAGGTATATTTTAACTTGGGAAACTGCTACTACAAGCTCAATCAGGTAGCGCCAGCGATTTATAATTACGAAAAGGCACTTGTGCTTAGTCCAAATGATAGCGAAGTGCTCGAGAACCTAAGATTTGCACAGAAGCGTACCATAGACGAAATAAAAGTGATTCCCAAAGTGGGTTTTGGCAAATTACTTCGGGAATTTACGGCCACCTATCATTACAATACTTGGTCATGGATTTCGGTTTCCTTTTCCGTGTTGTTTTTACTTTCTTTTATTGGCTACTATTTTTCTCAGTTGACATTGTACAAAAGAACATTTTTTGTGGGAATGTTTGTGCTGCTTTTTTTGCTTCTGATTAGTGTCGCAGCAGCTATTTTCGAAAAAAGCCATTATAGGAATGAAAAACCTGCCATTGTCTTTGCTGAAATGGTAGAGTTGAAGAGTGAACCTCAAAAGTTAAGTTCAAATGTGATAACGTTGCACGAAGGGACAAAGGTGTATGTGAAAGAAACACTTGAAAACTGGAAAAAAGTTCAGTTAACTGATGGAAGTGAAGGTTGGATTGAAGCAACTGCCATTAAAGAAGTGAAGTGATTTAAATTTTAGAACTAATTACTTTTCAAAATTCAGTTTTAAACGGGATTGCTTCGTTTTTTATTTTTAAAATCAGTGTACCAAGTTTCTAGAGAAGGATAAATATATTTTGAAGCCTCTTGAATTGGGTTATAAAAGATCGAACTGTCGAGAGTTTTTTCTTTTACAATCATATTGTTGATGTTGACTTTCTGAAAAAGATTGAAAAGAATACTCAAAAGTAAGACGTTCTTTATAACACTAAAAAACCCTCCGGCGAGTTTATTAACCCAGCCTAAAAAAGCAAAGTCCATAATTCCCGTAAAAACCTTTGCTAATAAATGTACCGCTAAGACAACAGCTATAAAAGTCAATCCAAAAGCAACTATCTCGATATATTTAGGCGACCAAGAAACATGTCCCGCAAGAGTTTTGCGAATTAAATAAGAGAATTTTATGGCAACATAGATTCCCAATAGCAATGAAATCAAGGAGGCTAATTCTATAAATAGACCATTTTTTATGCCTTTGTACAAGGCGTAAAGAAGTAAAGAACCTAAAACAATATCCAAAAACCCCATAATAAGTAACTTTAGTAAAGTGAAACAACAAATATAAAAGAATAATCAAATATCCATTGTCAATTTTCAAGTTGTTATATTTGCAGACTAATTTTGATGAAAGAGTTGAATATTTGTGTTTTTTGCAAATTCTAAATTCTAAATCTAAAATCCTATATTAAAAATGTCAAGAGACAAACAACTTAAAGACCGCTGGGAAAAGCTGGTAAATATACTTTCAGATCAATTTTCGCAAGGTGAAGACTTGGATTTGGACGCCATAATTTATTTAATCGGAGTGCAGGAACTTGGGAAGGTTCATAGTGAATATAAAAAAGATGAGAAATTAAACCTCATGCATATTGCCATTTGTCGGTTATTAGAGCCTTATGGTTTCTATGAGTTCGAATTTTTTGATGAAGATGGTTGGCCGCATTACACCGTTAAGGAAGAATTACCACCTCTAAAGGCTGGAGAGCAATCTGTTTTAATGAAAGAGGCTATTGTTAATTATTTTCTGGAAAGAGAAGTTATAGAGTAAGTTTTTCGGATTGCAGATTCGGGTTTTTTGGTTTTAGACCGTAAACTTTGAACTTTAAACTTTAAACCTGAAACAAATATTGTAAATTTGCACACTCAATTATGGAATGAAAATGATAGAAAAGATAAAAGAATATATTGGTGAAGCACAAGCTTTCTCAACACAAAATGCATCAGAACTAGAAGCTTTCCGAATTAAATTTCTTGGAAGTAAAGGTGTTTTAAAAGAGTTTTTTGCCGAATTCAAAAATGTTCCTAATGAACAAAAAAAGGAATTTGGACAAGTGATTAACTTGTTAAAGACCTCTGCTGAAGAAAAGGTAAAATCAATACAGGAAGCTTTAGAAAACAAAGAAGAAAGTAAGGGGTTTTATGGTGATTTGACAAGATCGGGCGAGCCGGTAACTATTGGTTCACGCCACCCTATATCTCTAGTTAAAAACCAAATTATAGATATTTTTTCAAATATTGGTTTCAATGTTTCTGAAGGGCCTGAAATCGAAGATGATTGGCATAATTTTACCGCATTAAACTTGCCAGAATACCATCCGGCGCGTGATATGCAGGATACTTTTTTTATTCAAACCGATCCTGATATTTTGCTGCGTACGCACACCTCATCAGTTCAGGTGCGTTACATGGAAAACAATAAGCCACCCATACGTACTATTTCACCAGGAAGAGTTTTTCGCAATGAAGCCGTTTCCTCTCGTTCACACTGTATTTTTCATCAAGTAGAAGGGCTGTATATAGATAAAGATGTTTCGTTTGCTGATTTGAAGCAAACCTTGTTGCACTTTACGAAGGAGATGTTCGGTAAATCAAAAATTCGTTTACGTCCGTCTTACTTTCCGTTTACGGAACCAAGTGCCGAAATTGACATTTACTGGGGATTAAAAACCGAAACTGATCACAGAATTACCAAAGGAACAGGATGGTTAGAAATTGGTGGTTGTGGTATGGTGGATCCTAACGTACTTAAAAATTGCGGTATCGATTCAGAGGAGTATACTGGTTTCGCCTTCGGAATGGGAATTGAAAGAATTGCCATGCTGAATTATCAAATTGGTGATATCCGTATGTTTTACGAAAATGACGTTCGTTTCTTAGAGCAGTTCAAAGCGAGTATTTAATAAATAAGAATTAGGAGCTATTTCCAGCTATTCGTTACAATCTTTTCTTGTTTTAAAGAAAAACAAGAAAAGGATTTTCACTTCTATCTGGGCAAGGAAGTTCTGCACAATATTATTTTTTGTCTCCGAGACATCATAGCAAAACAGCAGCAATGAAAAAAGACATCATCATACCAGAAGTGGAAAACGTATTTGTAGCTGCCGTTCAGGAGTGGAGCGACGATTTCATGGAAAAAGTTTGGTTTGCCTATTTAGTAAACGATAGTGACTTCCTCATCGAAAGCGTTATGGTTGTTTCAAAAGCTTTTGGAACTATAGATGGTGAAATGAAAAAAACGTCTCTACTTCGTCATGCTTTTATCGAAATTCCTCCAGTATCTGTTATGAAAATCGAAATGATCTATAAAAGTGTTTTGGCACTTAATAACGAGTTTTCAGTATCTTATTTTATTGGCGATAAGCTATACGATAAAAAATTTATTTTTAAAGCGAATTCAATTAACGAAACAGCGACAGAAGAAGTGCCTATTTTATTCGTTGAAGGAATCATTGTGAGGTAAATTATGTTTAAGTAATACTATAAAAGTAAAGGCGCTATTTCTAAAAAATAGCGCCTTTACTTTTATATATTTTGTAATGTCTTTAATCTAGCTTATCAGTTAGTGCCTTAAACACTGCTTTTGCATCTTTTCCTTCATACAAAATTTGGTAAACTGCATCAATAATCGGCGTTTTTGCTCCATAACCTTGGTTGAGTTTATAGGCGCTTTTTGTTGCGTAATAGCCTTCGGAAACCATGCTCATTTCCATCATGGCGCTCTTTACAGTATACCCCTTACCAATCATATTTCCGAACATTCTATTTCTTGAAAAAACGGAATATCCTGTCACCAATAAATCACCTAAATAAGCTGAGTCGTTGATATTTCGTTTCATTTTATGCACTTTCTTGATGAATTTTTTCATTTCGCGGATGCCATTGCTCATCAAAACGGATTGAAAATTATCTCCATAACCTAGTCCGTGGGCCATACCGGCAGCAATAGCATAAATATTTTTCAGCATTGCAGCATACTCAGTCCCAATAATATCATCAGTGATCTTAGTTTTAATATAATTTCCAGCTAAAGTTTCGGCGACGATTTTTGCCTTATCAGCATCTCCACAGGCTATGGTAAGATATGATAAACGTTCCAAAGCCACCTCTTCGGCATGACACGGACCAGTGATGACGCCAATGTTGTAATATGGAATATCATATTTAAAGTGAAAATGCTCTCCCACAATCATACTCGTCTCTGGAACGATTCCTTTGATGGCTGAGAAAACAACCTTATCTTGTAGTGAGACCGTTAATTTTTCTAACTCGCCGCTCAAGAATGCGGAAGGAACGGCAAATATGATGTAGTCAGCAGAAGCGACAGCTTCATTAATATCACTAGTCAATTTAAGTTTTTTGGTGTCAAACTCCACTGAACTTAGATAATTAGGGTTGTGCTTGTAAGTGTTGATATGTTCGATAGCGGATTCGTTGCGCATGTACCATGAAACTTCAGAAAGATTCACACATAGCATTTTTGTAATTGCTGTTGCCCAACTTCCGCCACCAATCACTGCAAATTTTATATTTTCGGTCATTTTTACATTAAATTTAACCAAAAGTACTTAAAATTGGATTGATTAAACAAATAAACAGTTGAAGATACTGTAAGCCATACTGCAATGAAAATAGGGATAGTAAAATTAAATTAGTTTATGTTGAAATATCGAACAATAAACATATTTTATTAACGTTCTAACTTACTATAAATTAAGTTTTTAATAAAAACTTATAATTGAATTAGTTAGTTTTGTTGTATTGAAAAAGGCGTCCTGAATTAAATTCAAGAACGCCTTTTTATTTTACACCGAATGAATTGAGTGTCTAGAATTAATAACTCATTTCTACAATAGCTTTTACTTTGTCTAATGTGACATTTTGTTTTTCACCTAAGCCTTTCCATCCTCTTTCGTCAAAACGATTTACAATGAAATCTGCAGTAGCATCGTAATCTTTTGTATAGTCTGAAAGTTTAGTGTTCATTCCCATGTTATGGAAGAACTCAACTGTTTTGTTAATAGCTTCATTGGCAATTTCGTCTTCGGTACCTTCTAAGTTGAAGATACGTTTTCCGTATTGTGCCAGTTTTGCTTTTTTGGTTTCAAACATCACTTTGTATAAACTTGGAGCGATAACAGCTAGTGTTCTTGCGTGGTCAATTCCATACATAGCAGTCAGTTCATGGCCAATCATATGGGTTGCCCAGTCACTGGGAACGCCTTTTTGGATTAAACCATTCAAAGCCATAGTACAACTCCACATAAAGTTAGATGCCAAGGCATAGTCTTTAGGGTTTTCTACCACTTTTGGACCAACTTCAAGTAAGGTTTGTAAAATTCCTTCGGCAATACGGTCTTGTAAATATCCTTCGTGAGGATAGGTTAAGTATTGCTCCATCACGTGTGTGTATGCATCAACGACTCCGTTTTGTAACTGTCTTTTTGGTAAAGATTCGATTACGGTTGGATCGCAAATAGAGAATTTAGGAAATAAAGCAGAACCTCCAAAAGCCAATTTCTCTTTGGTCGATTCGATAGTCACAACCGCACCAGAATTCATTTCGCTTCCCGTTGCAGGTAAAGTTAATACGGTTCCGAAAGGCACTGCATTTTCTTTAATTAAGATTCGCTTTTGCAAAATCTCGATTGGGTCTCCATGATAATTAACTGCTCCAGAAATAAACTTTACACCATCAATTACAGATCCACCACCAACGGCCAAGATGAAATCAATCTTTTGTTCTTTAACAACAGCAACAGCTTTCATTAAGGTTTCGAAATGGGGATTAGCTTCAATTCCGCTAAACTCCACAATTTCATGACCCGTAAGGTTGTTGATCACTTGTTCGTGTATTCCATTTTTAAAGATGCTTCCTCCACCGTAAGCCAATAAGATTTTGGCTCCTTTAGGTACGAGGGTTCCTAATTTTTCTATTTGTCCTTTTCCGAATACGAGATTCGTTGGATTATATAAATCGAAGTTTAACATATTTATTTTTTTGCGTTTAATTGGCCTAATAACTTTTCGGCTACTAATTTAGATGAGGCTGGGTTTTGTCCTGTAATCAACAAACCATCTTCAACTGCATAAGGATGCCAGTCTTCAACTTTTGAGTAGCTTGCACCGTTGGCCTGTAAAGCGTCTTCCAGTAAAAAAGGAACAACATCAGTTAATCCAACTGCTGCTTCTTCAGTATTTGAAAAACCAGTTACATTTTTACCTTTCACTAAAAACTCTCCATTTACTTTTACGTTTTTTAGTACCGCTGGTGAATGACAAACGAAAGCCACTGGTTTGTTGTTAGTATAAAAAGCTTCAATCAATGCGCTTGATGTTTTGTCTGTTGCTAGATCCCAAAGTGGACCGTGACCTCCTGGGTAAAAAACGGCATCATAGTCGGATTCATTCACATCCGATAATTTATGCGTGTTTTTTAGTTTTGCCAATACTTCAGTGTCCTTGTCAAGTCTTTTTGTGTCTTCTGTCGCAGCAGAAGGATCGTCACTTTTTGGGTCGATTGGAGGTTGTCCTCCTAGAGGTGTGGCAATATCAATTTGAATGCCTTTGTCGGCTAGTTCGTAATATGGAGCTGCAAATTCTTCAGTCCAATATCCTGTTTTTTCTCCGGTATCTCCTAGTTTATCATGACTAGTGAGAACAAATAATACTTTTTTCATAATTTTTTTATTTTGTTTTTGAGCAGTTGCGCTTAGACAACCTACTGTTAATGCTATTACTGTAAACAGTGCTATTTTCTTCATTACTGATTTTGTTTATACAAAGATATGGCGAATATGCCATTAGTAAAAATAATTTAAGTTATGTTTGTGATAAATATATTTATATCATGGTCAATCTTGAATGGTACAGAACCTTTAAATCGGTATATAAAAACCGCAACTTTTCTTTGGCTGCCAAAGAATTATTCATCAGTCAACCGGCGGTTAGTCAGCAAATGTCCATGCTGGAGGCGCACGTAGGCTATAAACTATTTAATAGAAAATCAAAGGGTGTCGAGCCAACTGAGTATGCTAAATTATTGAATAATTTGATAATAGAAGCGTTAGATCGACTGGAAAATGTAGAAAATGGTTTTCGCACCAAAGCTTTTAACGCTAACCGATTAATCACAATAGGGATTTCTGAACATTTATTCAGTAGTTTGGGGAGTTCGCTAATTTCAAAATTCGACTTTATAGATTTTAGTTTTCATGAAAACCAAACACTTTTTGAATTGGTTAACACCAAGAAACTGGATTTTGCAATTGTAACGGCTAAATACGACACTTTTGATACCATTCAGAAAAAAGTGGGTGACATCAAACAGGTTATAGTGGGTTCAACAAACATTGATTCGAAAGTATTAAAAACTAAAATTAAGGGGAATTATTTTACTGCTACAGAAAATTGGTTGAATGACCAAATTTGGTATAGTCATGATTCTGAAATTCCACATGTGAAATTATTTTGGATGTTTGTCTTTAATAAAAAAAGACCATCAATAATTCCTAATTACATTATTCCTTCTGAATATGAAATGTTAGGGATACTATCAAAAAACACTGGGATCGCAATTGTATGGAGCTGCAACGCCAAGTCATTTATCGAGAGTGAAAAACTGCAACTATTGTGGGATAGTAAACAAATGCCCAATACCGGAGTATATATATTATCAGGGAAAAATGATAACTTTAATCATGCTCGTCAAGAAATTGAGTCTGAGTTAAAAAATATACTGGGGTAACTATTTTTTATAAAAATTATTGTGATCAATGTATTCCCAAACTTTTGAAGGTAATAATGGCTGGATGTTCTTTCCTTCTTTAATGCTTGCTCGAATAAAAGTCGATGAAATTTCAACTATAGGGGCGTCAATTAAATGAACTTTTGAGTGGTTTTTTAAATCTAGATCTTCCTGTTCAGGAGACAGTCTTGGATAAACATAAATGTCGTGATTTTGTAAAAGGACCTCAAAGTTTTTCCATTTGTGTAAGGACTTCAAATTGTCTTCTCCCATAATCAAAGAAAATTCATGGTCTGGATATTTTTCTTCTAGTTGTACTAATGTGTTTACCGTATAATTAGGTTGCGATAATTTAAATTCAATATCAGAAGGTTTGAGCTTTGGGTAATCCTCAGTTGCCAGATGTGCCATTTGAAGGCGATGATAATCGTCTAGCAAAGTTTCTTTCTTTTTATGTGGATTGTGCGGCGTAACGACCAGCCAAACTTGTTCCAAGTCAGCATTTTCCGCTATATGATTGGCAATTATTAAATGACCAACATGTATGGGGTTGAACGTTCCGAAGTAAAGTCCTATTTTCATAAATTTAGTTTAAATATTTAAAGTTTATGAATTGAAAGATTATCATTGGTTTTCAATTTTTTCAATCGTTTAGCTTCTATTTATTAACAAAATCTTTCACCAATTCATAGGCTTCTTCCAAAGCGATATCCAAATCGTAGTTTTTAATGACTACATCAAATTGCGGAGCCGTAGCTAATTCTACAGAAGCTTTAGCGATGCGCATATTAATCTTATCGTCGCTTTCTGTTGATCTTTTTTTCAATCGAATTTTCAACTCGTCTATACTTGGCGGTTTTACAAAAACGGCTAAAGTTTCTTCCGGGAATTTGTGTTTTATTCGCAATCCACCGGCTACGTCAATATCAAAAATCACATTTTTACCTTTAGTCCAGATGCGTTCCACTTCACTTTTTAAAGTACCGTAGAAATTATCACGATAGACCTCTTCCCACTCTACAAAATCTTCGTTTTTGATGTGAGTTTTAAATTCTTCTAAAGATATGAAGTAGTAATCTTTCCCATTAACCTCTTCTCCGCGAGCTTCGCGTGTGGCTGCCGAAATGGAAAACTCCAAATTCAAATCTTCTTTGCCAAGTAAATGTCTAACGATAGTCGTTTTTCCAGAACCAGAAGGTGCTGAAAAAACGATTAATTTTCCTTTTTCCATTTTATGAATTTATTCCAGTATGTATTTATGCTTTTGCTAAAAGGCTTACAGAACGTTTAAAACTTGTTCTTTAATCTTTTCCAATTCGTCTTTCATTTGAACGACTAACTTTTGCATTTGTGCATGATTTGATTTAGAACCCATAGTATTGATTTCGCGCCCCATTTCTTGAGTAATAAAACCTAACTTTCTACCATTGGCTTCTGTTCTGTTTATTGTTTCCAAGAAATAATCCAGATGATTAGTTAGACGAACTTTTTCTTCAGTAATGTCGAGTTTTTCTAAATAATAGATTAACTCTTGCTCAAAACGATTTTCATCCACGTTTACCTTGAGTTCTGCAATTGCAGTTTGCAGACGATCTTTTATTGCTTGGACACGCTCTGGGTCTAGCGCCAGTGCTTCAGTCATATATTGACGGATATTTCCAATTCGCAATTGAAATTCCTTTTCTAATGAAATTCCTTCGTCTTTTCTAAAAGCCAATATATTATGGAGAGCTTCTTCAATAGCGGCTTGGATTTGTACCCAGTCATTTTCGTCAATTTCATCACGCTCTACTTTTAATGCGTCTGGCATTCTGACTGCCATTTTCATCAATTCGGTCTCGTCAGCCTCAGAATAGATTTCTTTCAACTGCTTAATGTATCCTTTTATGATTGGGGCATTCACTTTAGTTGAAGTTTGTTCTGCCGTGCTTTCCACAAAAACGGAAAAGTCAACTTTTCCCCTTTCGAGTTTCACTGCTATTTGGTT
The DNA here is from genome assembly GCA_937773775.1 of uncultured Flavobacterium sp. Classification (GTDB taxonomy): domain Bacteria; phylum Bacteroidota; class Bacteroidia; order Flavobacteriales; family Flavobacteriaceae; genus Flavobacterium. The sequence continues at coordinate 70,671 of CALJVL010000024.1, read as the reverse complement.
ACGCAATCCCAACTCCATTTCGCGGTAAAGGGAAGGCATTCTAACGTTCAAATCAAGTCCTTTACTGTTTAGGGACTTTACTTCTATTGTTATTTTTTTGGTTGGTAATTGCAAAGTTGCTTTACCAAAACCTGTCATTGATTGTATCATATAATTTTCTAAAAGAGTTCAAAGATAAGAAAAAAGAGTTCATTGGCTAGGTTTCAACCTAGACGATGTGTTTAAGAATATAAATGTCCCGGTGACCGAGCTTAAGGTTAGTTAGCGAGAGTTTTTTTTTTTTGGGTAACCATGTAAACTCCCACAAATATTAAAATAGCCGAGATGATTTTTACTAAACTCAAATCGTCTTTTCCTAGACCAATTGCAAAAACAGTGGCAAAGAAAGGTTGAAGATAGATAAAAACAGCAACGGTTGTTGGTTTTAATTCTTTCATTGTGAGTAGGTTTAATAGATAGGTAATGAAGGTCGAGATGACTACCACAAATCCTATTTTCCAATAAACATGTATTGGAACTACCGCCCAATTCACCGCTTCAAATTGGTTCCAGCCAAAAGGCAAAACCATAAGAAAACCAAAGAGATAAATCCATTTAACAAAAGTAAAAGCATTGTATTTGTCCATTAGTTTCTTGACGGTTATCAGATAGAAACCATAGGAAACAGCATTGACAAAAACTAGGATATTACCTAAGCTAGCATTACTGGCAGTGCCGATTGATCTGCCGTAAAGAATAAGAAAGGCCGTTCCCACTAATCCGAGAATTATACCGGTTACCATTTGTTTATGCATGCGTTCTTTCATGATGATTGCAGATAGCACTAAAACAATCATAGGTGTCGTGACCATGATCACAGATGCGGAGATTGGTGAAGTGAGGCTTAATCCCTTGAAAAAAGTAAGCATATTAAAAGCCACACCAAAAAAAGCGGCAGCGATAATTCTCGGAAAATCTTTGAGGGCAATTTTTTCTTTTGGCATGAATAACCAGGAAATCCAAAATAATAGCATTCCCCCGCTAACGCGCAATAAAATAAAGCCGTAGGCATCGATGTACTTTGGCATTACATCCTTGGCAATGGTAAATGTAATGCCGTAAATTACAGAAACAACAGTAGCGCCAAAAAGCGCAACATTCCTTTTAGACATCCCCCAGCGCTTTCATCACTTGAAGCATGTTTTGCTGGGTTCCACCAACGAAAACCTTATTGTCGATAATAAAAACAGGTCGGCTCAGAAACGTATAATGTTCCAGGATAAACTTCTTATAATCGGCTTCAGTCAAATGCTTGTTCTTTAAATCCATCGATTTGTACAATTGGGCTTTTTTGCTAAACAACGCTTCGTAACTGCCGGATAGTTGATACATTTCTTCCAGTTCTTCTTCTGTGATTGAATCTTGTTTGATGTCTCTAAAAACTAAATTATTGCCCTGCGGTAGGGTCTTTATAATTTTTCGACAACTGTCACAGGAAGCGAGATAATATATTTTGTCCATAATAAATTGCATTTTCTTTGTGCAAAGAAAATCCATTTGATACGGAAATTGATTATTTTTATGAAAAACTTAGAAAAATGAAACAAATATTCGAGATTACTAGAACGAGCAGAAAGATATTGTCCCAATTTTTAGAAAAATACTCATTGGAACAACTCAATGTCATTCCTGAAGGTTTTAACAATAATTTAATTTGGAATATTGCCCATATCGTTGTCGTACAGCAGATGCTGGTCTATAAATTGTCAGGAATGGATATGATAATTTCGGATGAAATGGTTGATAAGTACAGGAAGGGGACTAAGCCGGAACAAGACGCAACGCAACTTGAAGTAGATGAAATAAAGGAATTGCTTTTTAAAGCGATCGATCAAACTGAAACTGATTTTGAAAATGAAGTTTTCAAAAACTATCAGGAGTATCCCACTTCAACAGGTTTTACACTTAATACAGTTGTGGATGCGATGTCGTTCAATTATTTTCACGAGGGCATACACCTTGGGGTTATTTTGAGTATTAAAAAGTATATTTAACGTAAAGTTTTTATGAAGAGCCACTTAATTAATAGACAATTATTTAGCTCTTTAAAAGACAACGGTAACTCTTCAGCTCGGTTTACATAAGAGGATGCTTCATTTGGTTTGTAATATAAAAGCAGCTCTTTGTCCTTATAAAACATGTTCAGAGGCGAGCAAAACTGGTCGGCTTCAAATAGAAATTTTTCGGAGTTAACGGACTTGTTTTCTTGGATATTATGTTTGGTTATAGATTTTTTTTTCGTCGAAAGCTTAGAAAACATTCTGGCCCTTAAACAATTGATTGTTGGGGATTGATTTTCCGTGTTTTGGATTAAAAAGCTGAGAACGCATTCCTTGATAACCTGGGCGCCGCCGGTATAGGCATAGTGCCTAATTTGCAGGTTTGGGATACTATCAGACTGGTACTTTATGTTTCTTTCAATTTTGGCTTCCCAATTAAAAAAATCTTTTAGATATTCTTTTTGAAGTTGCTCATAGCAGTAAATAAATGAATTTACCAGTATATTATAATCCATTGAGGGGGTATGGTTTTTCAGCAAAATAAATAAGTTCCTTCAAAACAGAAAATACTTTTTTGTTGATACTGTCCGCTACAATTGGAACGTCTTTCCTAGTAGGGATAGTAATCTTGATATTGGGCCAACTTTCAGGACAGGCTAAAGTCGTTGTTTTTAAAAAAGACTGCCATCGAAAACAGAAGTATCGTATATAATAGAATGTGTTTCATTCCCCAAGTGATAATTATATATAAAGTTGTAGACTTGTGTCTTGCCAAAAATAAATTTAAACCTAAGTTTGTAATACCATTACAATTGATAATTTAAAGATATGAAATTCAACACTAAAACAATACACGGTGGGCAACATAATGACCCAACTACAGGAGCGGTAATGCCGCCAATTTTTCAAACTTCTACATTTGCACAAACTAGCCCCGGGAAACCTATTGGGGATTATGTGTATAGTAGGTCTGCTAACCCAACTAGAACGGCATTAGAGGATGCACTGGCAAGTATAGAAAATGGCGCTAAAGGTTTGGCATTTTCATCTGGACTAGCCGCTACAGATTGCTTACTGCGTTCTTTCAAAGCAGGTGACGAAATCATTACTATGGATGATTTGTATGGTGGTACATACAGAATGTTCACTAAAATATATAAGAATTCAGGAATCAAGTTTCATTACGTTGATATGAATAATTTGGACAATGTTCAGTCGTTAATTAATGAAAACACTAAAATGGTTTGGGTAGAAACACCTACAAATCCATTAATGAAATTAGCCGATATTGCCGCTGTAGCAAAAATCACAACGGCAAATAATATTTTGTTTGCCGTTGATAATACTTTTGCAACACCCTATTTGCAGAATCCATTAGATTTAGGAGCAGATGTGGTGATGCATTCAGCTACAAAATACCTTGCAGGGCATTCTGATGTTGTGGCCGGAGCTTTAATTACTAAGACCGCTGAATTAGGAAAACAATTGCTTTTTCAGCAATTTGCTACTGGAGCTACGCTAGGGCCCATGGATTGTTTTCTTGTTCTTAGAGGCATAAAAACATTGCACTTAAGAATGCAAAGACATTGTGAGAACGGAGAGAAAGTAGCTGAATTTTTAAATAATCACCCTAAAGTAAAAACAGTTTATTACCCAGGTTTAGTAAGTCATCCTTTTTATGAAATTGCTAAAAAGCAAATGAGTGGTTTCGGCGGAATGGTTTCTTTTGATTTTGTATCTGGTAAAAAAGAAGATTCAGTTGATTTCTTAGAAAAAGTCAAAGTATTTACTTTGGCAGAGTCATTAGGAGGAGTTGAATCTCTGGCAAATCACCCCGCATTGATGACGCATGCTTCTATACCGGAAGCCAAACGAAAAGAAGCAGGAGTTACAGACGATTTAGTTCGTTTAAGTGTGGGGGGTTGAAGATATAGATGATCTGATAGAAGATTTGAGACAAGCATTGTGATAAAGTATCCTTCTCTGTTTTGGGATAAGTTGTAACCAATAAAAAAATCAATTCTAGTTTTAGGATTGGTTTTTTTCTATTGTCGATAATTTGCTATTGCAGATAATAAATGTAACCTACATTAAACCACACTAACCAGTCGTTTGCTTTATTCTCCTTGTAAATCGCAGGGTTGGGATTTAAGCCATCCACCCAGTTGGAAAAAAAATATTGGAAACGTAAATCTATCATTAAGTCGCGCAAAGGCGTTAATTTATATCGTGTCCCAACACTTGAAACAACTGACCAAACGGAGCCTCTTTCTGTCGAAAATCCATAAGGACGACTGTCAGTGGGGACTAAATATTTTGGGAAGGTCGTTAAGGGGGTTCCCAATGGGCCTAGTGTAGAATAAGCCTTGGCGTCATAGTAACTGAATTGGGCTCCTAGACTCACGAATGGACCTAAACTACCTATTCTGGAAGTGAAATCACGGATGCTAAAAGGAAAGTACTCCAGTTGCATTCCTATGTTAGTTACTGCCGTGCTTCCTTTCATAGCCCTTAACTGATCAGCACCTAATGATGTTCTTTCTGGAGCGACCCATTCTCCAAGGTGTTCTAAATCAGTTTTATTGTAAGATAATTCGCTTCTTAATTTAAAATGATCGTTAAAATAGGTTTCTGGTGTATAACAGTTACATTCTGCTTCGTAGGAGAAATTTATATAGTGGATTATTCCTATTCCCAAGCCCGTATTTCCTGCATTAGTGCTTAAATTGTAACGCTCACCATAGTCCGATTGAAAAGCTACAGGACCAGCAATAACTCCCACCTCATGAGAGAAGCCGAATTGAGCATTTGAATTGTGTGAAAATGCGAATAAAACAAATAAAATAAGAGAGAAGTATCTGAGCATTTCCTGTTAAAATTTCGAGTATGGACAAATATATGAAAAACATCATTGTCTCGTTAAAATTAAAATCGAAAATAAGTTAACAAACAGTAATTTACTTATGAAAAAGATAAGGTTTTTATGTAATTGGCAACTTCAAAAGCGAAAATTTTAAAGAATGATTAATAAAAAGATAATTCGGCAATATATAATTAAATATTAATTAGAAAGATTTTTATAAAATGTATATTTGTGCACACTAACGAAAACGTTTTCATAAGCGTTAATAATCTAATAATCATGTCACAAAGTATTACTACTTTTATAGAAGAGGTTGCTAAAAAAAACCCAAACGAACCGGAATTCTTGCAGGCAGTTTTAGAAGTTGCTGAAACAGTGATTCCTTTTATCGAAAAAAATAAAAAATACCAAAACAAAATGCTTTTGGAAAGAATGGTCGAATCTGACCGAATCATTATTTTTCGTGTAGCTTGGATTGATGATAAAGGGGCAACGCAGGTAAATAGAGGATTCCGTATCCAAATGAATTCGGCTATCGGACCATACAAAGGGGGACTCCGTTTTCACCCGTCTGTGAATTTGAGTATCTTAAAGTTTCTGGCTTTCGAACAAACATTTAAAAACAGCTTAACTACACTGCCAATGGGTGGTGGAAAAGGTGGAGCTGATTTTGATCCAAAAGGAAAATCAGATAATGAAGTAATGCGTTTTTGTCAAAGTTTCATGACAGAATTATCCAGACATATCGGAGCAAACACAGATGTTCCAGCAGGAGATATTGGTGTAGGAGGAAGAGAAGTAGGATTTATGTTTGGTCAATATAAAAGACTGAGAAATGAATTTACAGGAATTTTAACGGGTAAGGGACTTTCTTTTGGGGGTTCATTAATAAGACCCGAAGCTACAGGCTACGGAAACGTATACTTCGCTCAAAGTATGTTAGAAACAAAAGGGGATAGTTTTGCAGGTAAAACAGTTGTAGTTTCTGGATCTGGGAACGTTGCTCAATATTCTACTGAAAAAGCAACTCAATTAGGAGGTAAAGTAGTTGCCATGTCAGATTCGGCGGGATATATCTACGATGCTGAAGGGATTGATGCTGAAAAGTTAGCTTTTGTAATGGAGCTGAAAAATGAATTAAGAGGAAGAATTAGCGAGTATGTTGAGAAATATCCAAACGCTAAATATATCGCTGGAAAACGTCCATGGGAAGTAAAATGTGATATTGCATTGCCTTGCGCAACTCAAAACGAATTGAACGAAGAGGAAGCAAAAGCTTTAGTGGCACACGGATGTATTTGTGTGGCTGAAGGGGCTAATATGCCAACTATGCCAGACGCAGTTATTGTATTCCAGAAAGCAAAATTATTGTTTGCTCCAGGAAAAGCTTCAAATGCAGGTGGTGTTGCAACTTCAGGATTAGAAATGTCTCAAAACTCATTGCGATTGAGCTGGACTTCTGCAGAGGTAGACCAAAAATTAAAGGAAATCATGCTTAATATTCACTCTTCATGTGTGAAGTACGGTTCTGATTCAAATGGATATGTTGACTACGTGAAAGGAGCAAATATTGCTGGTTTCGTAAAAGTGGCTGATGCTATGCTAGCCCAAGGGGTGGTATAAATCTTTTTTAAATACTTAAAAAGCCTTCTGCCGAAGTTTCGGACAGAAGGCTTTTTTTTTGGATAGAACGAAAACCGGATGCTTTTGTTTGTGTTATATTTGTAAACCAATAGCCATACCTGTAATGAAAAAAGTATTTTTAAGTTTGCTGCTTCTATTGATCATTCAAATGAGTTTTGCTCAAACTAATTTGTCTTGGCAAGGCTATTTTTCATACAATGAAATCAAGGATGTGTCAGTATCGGCAGCCGGAATTTTTGCGGCTTCAGAAAACGCCTTATTTTCTATAAATTCAATTAGCAACCAAATAAAGACAACCAATACTATAGATGGGCTTTCAGGTCAAACCATTAGTTCACTTTATTATAGCTCTAAGTTTAACAAATCACTTGTTGGTTACGAAAACGGATTGATTATTGTTATCAACGAGGCTGACGGGAGTATGTTAAATGTGATTGATATTATCAATAATCAACTCCCTTCTAACGTGAAAAAAATAAATCATTTCATGGAATATGAAGGCATTGTCTATGTTTCTTGTGATTTTGGCATAGTCCAATTCAATTTAAGCACGATGCTTTTTGGAGATACTTATTTCATAGGAAATAATGGTGCTGAAATCAGTATTAGACAAACGGCAGTTTATAACGGATTTATGTATGCAGCCACAAATGATGGTATTCGGCGAGCATCTGTGTCTAGCCAAAATTTAAATGACTTTAATCAATGGGAACAAATTGCAGCTGGGACTTGGTCCAGTATAGAAACTTTTGACATGGAGTTGGTGGCGATTAATACTTCAGGAAATATACATAGATACAATACAAGTACAAATTCCTTTACCAGTTTTTTAGCTCTCGGTCAACCGACTTTCGACATGAGGGCAAATGACACTTACTTGATTATTACAAGCTCGAGCACAGTTTATGTCTACAATAAACAAATGCAGTTAGTACGTCAAATAAATAGCAATCAAATCCCAGAAAGTAACCCTGCATTTAGCTGTGCCGCAACTGTAGGGGACCTAATATACATTGGGACAAAAGAAGATGGCCTATTTAAGACTACAGTTGTTGCTGTTTCGGATTTTGAAAACACAACTCCATCAGGACCTTCGAGAAATAATATTTTTGCGCTTCAGGCGACGTTTAGTACAGTTTGGGCAGTTTATGGAGATTATTCAGTTGAATATAATCCTTATCCATTAGATAATTATGGCATCAGTAAGTTTACTTCAACAGGTTGGTTAAATATTCCTTACGAATCAGTTCTCGGGGCAAAATCAATAAGTAGGATAATTGTTAATCCAAATAATGAAAACACCGTGTATGCCAGTTCGTTCTTTTCTGGGTTGTTAAAGATAGAAAATGACGAACCTACACTTTTGTATAATCAAACTAATAGCGGTTTGGAAACCTTAACCTTCGCTGGTCCGGATTATTTTGATGTGAGGATAAATGGAGCTGCGTTTGATAAGTCTGGAAATCTTTGGGTCACAAATAGCAGGGTAAAAAATGGCTTAAAGGCATTGGTGACAAATGGACAGTGGCAAAGTTATTCGATGGATAACGTATTAGATGCAAGTCAAGACAATAGTTTCGGTAGGATGGCGATTGATAAAAACGGAACAAAATGGATGGCGACAAATCGAGATGGTGTTGTTGGTTTTAATGAAAGTAATAATTCGTTCAAAAAAAATCACATTTGGACCTGATACAGGAAACTTGCCTACTTCAGACGTAAGGGCAATTGCTATAGATAATAGAAACCAGCTTTGGATTGGCACCACAAAAGGGCTGCGTGTATTATCTAATGTGAGTAATTTTCAAACCGAAAATCAATTGACAACGAATTCGATTATTATATTAGAAGACAACCTGGCTCAAGAATTATTATATGAGCAATTTATTACTGACATTGTTGTTGATGGAACCAATAATAAGTGGATTGGTACTGCAGATTCTGGTTTGTTTCTGGTTTCTCCCAACGGTCAGGAAACACTGTATCATCTTACTATAAACAATTCCCCTTTGCCTAGTAATGTCATCAACGATATTGATATAAATAGTTCGACAGGAGAGGTTTTTATTGCCACAGACAAAGGATTAGTTTCTTTTAGAGGAATCGCTACATAAGCGAGTGAGGATCTAAGTAAAGCTTATGTATATCCAAATCCGGTTCGGCCAGAATATGAAGGCACCGTAAAAATCGCAGGTTTGATAGATAGAGCCAACGTAAAAATCACTGACATTGAAGGTGATTTGCTTTACGAAGCCACTTCCGAAGGAGGCACATTAGAATGGGATACCTATGCTTTTGGGAAATATAAAGTAGCTTCTGGAGTCTATATGATTTTTATTTCGGCACAAGATGGGCTGGAAACCATAGTAAAAAAAGTGATGATCGTAAGGTAATTTAAAGAATGAATTAATTTTTCAATCTTAAATTTTTCAATCTTTAAATTAAAATAATGCAAGTCAAAACCAAAGCCATCGTTATTTCATCGATAAAATTTCAAGAAAAAAGTTTGATTGTGAAATGTTTCACTCAATCTGATGGCTTGAAATCCTATTTTGTCAGGAATGCTTTTTCGGGCAGTAAATCTTCCCGAAGTCTCGGGACAAAAATCGCTTATTTTCAGCCGCTGACTATTCTTGAAATTGAAGCCGTGCATAAGAACAAAGGGACCTTAGAAAACTTCAAGGAAATAAAGATTAGCACACCATTTCAGTCCATCCATTCGGATATTTATAAGAGTACGATCGTTATGTTTATTTCTGAAATTCTGCATCATTCGATTCACGAGGAAGAGAAAAATGAGTCCCTTTTCAGCTTTCTAGAAACGGCATTGCTTTGGCTGGACCATCATGATGAAATAGCCAACTTCCACCTCATTTTATTACTTGAAACCACTAAATATCTCGGTTTTTACCCTGACATTTCAGACATAGAGATGCCTTTTTTCGAAATGACAGAAGGTGTCTTCACCCCGTTTCATGCCATAAGTTCTTTGACTGAGCATGAAACGAATTTGTTCCGGAAACTCATCAGCTTGAAATTTGAAAACGACCAAAAAACTTTTCATGTCATTGAAAGACAAATTGTTCTTAAAATTCTGATTGATTACTACAGTTTTCATCTTGATGGCTTCAAAAAAACCAAAATCGCTAGAGGTTTTAAAGGAAGTTTTTTCTTAGACTAGAAAATTTTACAGTAAATTATGTTTTGCATTTAAAAGTAAAGTATATTTGTCTTTTAATCAAGTTCATTGTTCTTTAAGGAAAGTGAACTTTAATTATTTTACCTATGAAAATAAAATCAGAACAAGAAGAGGCTATCGAGAAAATCAACAAATTTACTGGTTTTCAACTTCCCAATAAATTTAAAGCTTTGGGTTTGGTAATGTTTATAATAGCAATTCTCTTAATTATCGTATTTGCATATTATTTTGAAAACTCAAGATTCTATGGTTTGCTAAATAGAATTTCCCAGTCTATATTGGTTTTAGGTTTGCTTATTATTTCAATTTCAAAAGAAAAAATAGAAGATGAGTTAATTGCAAAAATCCGAATGCAATCGTATAATTATGCTGTTGTGGGAACTGTGGTAACATACTTAATTTATCCATTAACGGATGCTCTTTATTTTAGTTCCACATACGCTCCAAAAATGGAAGGCAGCAAGGACGTTGCTGTTTTATCGTTAATGCTTACAATACAGATTCTTGTTTTCAGGAGGTTAAAAAGAGCGTACAATGAAGAATAAACTAAAAATTGAACGTGCCATTTTAAACATTACGCAAGAGCAATTGGCTGAGAAAATAGGCGTTTCTCGTCAAACGATTAATTCAATTGAAACAAATCGGTTTGTGCCATCTACTTTATTATCCTTAAAATTATCATTGTTATTTGGGAAATCAGTTAATGAATTTTTCGAGTTAGACGAGGAGGATAAAAAACAGTAGTCGATAGAATGTGTTCTGAAGAAATTCTAGTTATTAAAGAGTTTTAATAAACAAATTCGGCGTCAATTCGTGAAATTTTCGTTTAATTATTGAAAATTCCTTACTTTCGCACTTCGATTAAAGAAAAGGATAAAATGAGCACAAAATTTACTGAATACAAAGGACTTGACTTACCAACAGTAGCGTCAGAAGTACTTGATTTTTGGAAGAAAGAGAACATATTTGAAAAGAGCATAACGACTCGTGAAGGGAATCCACCATACGTGTTTTTTGAGGGGCCACCTTCGGCAAACGGCTTACCAGGAATTCACCATGTTATGGCACGCGCCATTAAAGATATTTTTTGCAGGTATAAAACACAAAAAGGATTCCAAGTAAAGCGTAAAGCCGGTTGGGATACCCACGGTTTACCTGTAGAACTAGGAACAGAGGCAGCATTAGGAATTACAAAAGAAGACATAGGAAATAAAATATCTGTAGAGGACTATAACGAAGCGTGTAAAAAAACCGTAATGCGTTATACGCATGTTTGGAATGATTTGACCGAAAAAATGGGGTACTGGGTTGATATGGAAGATCCGTATGTGACTTACAAGCCCAAATACATGGAAACCGTTTGGTGGTTGTTGAAACAAATCTACAACAAGGATCTGATGTATAAAGGCTATACCATTCAGCCTTATTCTCCAAAAGCAGGAACAGGATTGTCTTCGCATGAAGTGAATCAGCCAGGTAGTTACCGCGATGTAACTGACACTACGGTTGTTGCACAGTTCAAAGCAATAAACGAGACACTTCCGCTTGCATTACAAGGGTTTGGAGATATCCTTATCTTGGCTTGGACAACGACTCCTTGGACTTTACCTTCAAATACCGCTTTGACCGTAGGGCCAAAAATTGATTATGTTGTAGTGAGAACATTTAATCAGTATACTTTTCTTCCTACAAATGTAGTTTTGGCTAAAAATTTAGTTGGAAAACAATTCGGAAAAGGCTTTTTCGAAAGTAAAGAGGTTGCCGATTTCGAAAATTTTAAAGTAGGAGATAAAAAAATTCCATATCAAGTTATTGCTGAATGTAAAGGGAAAGATTTAGTTGGAATTCGTTATGAACAACTAATGCCTTTGGTTCTTCCATATCAAAATGCAGAAAATGCCTTTAGAGTAATTTCTGGGGATTTTGTGACCATTGAAGATGGAACAGGAATTGTGCATACTTCACCGACTTTTGGTGCAGACGATGCGAAAGTAGCTAAAGAAGCTACTCCAGAAGTGCCGCCAATGTTAGTTTTGGATGAAAATGACTTTCCGGTTCCGTTAGTGGATTTGCAAGGAAGGTTTACTTCACACGTGGGAGAGTATGCCGGTAAATACGTGAAAAACGAATATTATAACGACGGCGAAGCACCTGAACGTTCTGTAGATGTTGAAATTGCCATTCGATTAAAAGAAGAAAATAAAGCATTTAAAGTAGAGAAATATGTGCATAGTTATCCACATTGCTGGAGAACAGATAAGCCTATTTTGTACTACCCTCTGGACTCTTGGTTCATAAAAATCACGGAAGTTAGAGACCGAATGTTCGAACTTAACGAAACCATCAACTGGAAACCAAAATCGACAGGAGAAGGGCGTTTTGGAAACTGGATAAAGAATGCCAACGACTGGAATTTATCGCGTTCAAGGTATTGGGGGATACCCTTACCGATTTGGAGAAATGAAGAAGGAACAGAAGAGATCCTGATAGGTTCGATAGAAGAATTATACAACGAAATCGAAAAATCGGTTGCAGCTGGATTCCAAAAGGAAAATCCTTTTAAAGGTTTTGAAATTGGGAATATGGCAGAAGAGAATTATGATTTAGTAGATTTACATAAAAATGTAGTTGATGCGATTACCTTAGTTTCTGCTTCGGGCAAACCAATGACAAGGGAAGCTGATTTAATTGATGTTTGGTTTGATTCGGGTTCAATGCCCTATGCGCAATGGCATTATCCTTTTGAAAACAAAGATAAAATCGACGAGAATAAAGATTTCCCGGCAGATTTTATTGCAGAAGGAGTGGATCAAACACGTGGGTGGTTTTATACCCTGCACGCTATAGCCACTTTGGTTTTTGATAAAGTAGCTTATAAAAATGTAGTTTCAAACGGTTTAGTTTTGGATAAAAACGGACAAAAAATGTCCAAACGTTTAGGAAATGCAGCAGATCCTTTTGACACATTAGGGGAATATGGTCCGGACGCCACAAGATGGTATATGATATCAAATGCCAATCCTTGGGACAATTTAAAATTTGACCTAGAAGGAATCGCAGAAGTGCGTAGAAAATTCTTCGGAACCTTGTACAACACCTACTCATTCTTTAGTTTATATGCTAATATCGATGGATTCAAATACGAGGAAGCCGAAATCCCAATTAATGAAAGACCCGAAATTGATCAATGGATTATTTCTGAACTAAATACTTTGATAAAGGACGTCGATGGTTTTTATGCTGATTATGAGCCTACAAAAGCTGCTCGTGCGATATCTGAATTCGTTCAGGAGAATTTGAGCAACTGGTACGTTCGTTTGTGCAGAAGACGCTTTTGGAAAGGGGAATATGCACAAGACAAAATTGCGGCTTATCAGACGCTTTATACCTGCTTATTGACGGTAAGTAAACTAGCTGCTCCAATCGCCCCGTTCTTTATGGATAAGCTTTACAGAGACTTAACTTTAACAACACAGTCAGAAAAACATGACAGTGTACATTTGGCCAAGTTTCCAGTTTCGGTTGAAAACTATGTTAATAAGAAGTTAGAGAGTAAAATGCAGAAAGCGCAGACTATTTCTTCATTAGTATTATCACTCCGAAAAAAAGAAATGATTAAGGTGCGTCAACCATTGCAAAAGGTAATGATACCGGTTCTTGACGAGAATCAGAAGCTTGAAATTGAGGCAGTTTCTGACCTGATAAAAGCTGAGGTAAATGTTAAAGAAATCTTACTTTTAGACGATGCTTCTGGAGTTTTAGTTAAGCAAATAAAACCTAATTTTAAAACGCTAGGGCCCCGTTTCGGAAAAGATATAGGTTTGATATCCAGTACTATAAAAGGGTTTTCTAAAGAAAAAATCAGTCAATTGGAGAGTAAGGGAACTCTTGATGTCATTATTAGTGGAAAAAGCATAACTTTATCTGTGGAAGATGTAGAGATTTCATCCCAAGATATCGAAGGATGGTTGGTTGCTAATTCAAACGGAATAACCGTAGCCCTTGATATAGTTATTTCTCCAGAATTGAAAAAAGAGGGTATAGCTAGAGAATTAGTAAACAGAATTCAAAATATAAGAAAAGATTCTGGATTTGAAGTGACAGATAAAATAAAGGTTCATTTGCAAAAAAATGATACTTTAGAGGAGGCAGTAAAATCAAATGAAGAATATATTAAATCAGAAACGCTAACAGAGGAATTGGTTTTTGAAGAAAATTTAGAAAATAGTACAGAAATTGAATTTGACGAGATAAAAACAAAAATAAAAATTACTAAATAATCAGGATATGGTAGATGCCTCAACAAGATACTCCGACGCCGATCTGGCTGAGTTCAAACAAATAATTTTAAATAAAATAAATAGAGCACAAGCAGACTTAGAACTGATAAAGAGCGCCTATATGAACGATGGAAATAATGGCACGGATGATACGTCGCCAACATTTAAAGCATTTGAGGAGGGAAGTGAAAGTATGTCTAAGGAAGCGAACTCTCAGTTGGCAATCCGTCAAGAAAAATTTATTCGTGATTTGAAGAATGCATTATTCCGTGTAGAGAATAAAACTTATGGCGTATGCCGCATGACAGGCAAACTAATTAGCAAAGAAAGATTAAAAATCGTTCCTCACGCTACCATGAGTATAGAGGCCAAAAATCTACAACGATAAGCTTGTCTCATTATATAAATATTTAACGCTCCATTAGGAGCGTTTTTTTTGATAAAATTATTACTTTTACGCCACTTAAAATTTTAAAAATGTCATTACGAAAAGCGTATCTACTTATATTCATCATATTAATCGTTGATCAAGTTTCGAAAATATTTGTAAAAACTAATTTTATATTAGGAGAAGAAGTTGAGGTTTTCAGATGGTTTAAAATTCTTTTTATAGAGAATGAAGGAATGGCTTGGGGTACCGAAATCCCAGGGACTTATGGTAAATTGTTTTTGACTGTTTTTAGATTGATTGCAGTTGGAGGGATTGGATACTGGTTGTGGGATTCTGTAGAAAGAAAACACAGTTCTAATTACTTAATTGTAGCAATAGCATTAATTCTGGCAGGAGCCTTTGGAAACATCATTGATTCTGTATTTTATGGCGTTATATTCGACGATAGTAATTCGCAATTAGCTACATTATTTTCTGACCAGCCTTATGGCAAATACTTTCACGGTAAGGTGGTCGATATGTTTTACTTTCCTTTTTGGCGTGGTACTTTACCAAGTTGGTTGCCGATTTGGGGCGGGAACGATTTTACCTTTTTTAATGCTATTTTTAATATTGCCGATATGGCCATATCGACAGGCGTAGGAATATTGATTTTTTTCAACAAAAAAGCTTTTCATAAGAATTAGATATTAAATTATGATAAAAAAAGACCAATTCAGATTTGAATTGGTCTTTTTTTTATTTGAAATATGTCCCGTCCTGAAATAGCGATACACAAAACAGATCGTTATGGAAAAGAATACGAACTATGTTAAGCGTAGTCAATGTGACTACAGTATGTCATTAAAGCTTCAAATCGTCAGAGAGATTGAAAAGGGTAGCTTGTCTGTTACAGAAGCCAGGAAACAATATGGTATTCAATCACGATCAACGGTTGTTCAATGGTTGAGAAAATTTGGTAACTTTGATTGGGAAAACCAAACACCATTTAATATGTCAAAGTCTCCGGAACAAAAGATAATGGAGCTTGAAGCCAAAGTAAAACTTCTAGAGAAGCAGAAGTCATTCTTGGAACGACAAGCTTTTGTTGCAGATAAAAAAGTAATATTTTTTGATATGATGATTGATATTGCTGAAGAAGAATATCAAATAGATATACGAAAAAATGCTCCACCCGAACAATCGACCATTTTAGACAAAAAGAACAACAAACACTAGTGTTCGCCTGTTATTTGTCCGGGGTAAATCGACCCGTTTATTATCGCAAAATTAGTAGAAAGAGGAGTAAACAAAGCAAAGCCATAGAAGTGGTTGCTATGGTAATTGAAATCAGAAAATCAATGCCTAGATTGGGAACTAGGAAGCTTTATTATCTTTTAGCAGACAAACTCCAATTGATGCACATCGGAAGAGATATGTTTTTTGATATACTTAGAGCCAACCATCTATTAATACAGCCAAAACGTAGTTATCATATAACTACGAACTCTCACCATCGGTTTAGAAAATATCAAAATCAAATCCTTGATTTGGAAATAAATAGACCTGAGCAAGTCTGGGTATCGGATATTACCTATATCGGAAAAAGAGAAAAACCCTGCTACGTAAGCATTATTACAGACGCCTATTCCAAGAAAATTATGGGGCATTATGTTGCGGATAATATGAATACACAAAGTAGTGTTATGGCCCTTAAGATGGCAATCCAACAAAGGAAAGACAAGGAAATACCATTGATTCATCACTCAGATAGGGGATTGCAATATTGTGCCAATGATTACCAAAGCATTTTAAGTAAAAACGGGATACTCCCAAGTATGACGCAAAACTCTGACCCGTACGAAAATGCAGTGGCTGAAAGAATTAATGGGATATTAAAACAAGAATTTATGATTCATAAATACAGTCAAGATTTAAAAATAATGAAGTGTATCGTTAAAGAAGCAATTAATACATATAACCAACAGCGACCCCATTATTCTAATTATATGCTGACTCCAAATCAAATGCACTCACAAAACCAAATTAAAATGAGAACTTATAAAACAAAAAACAGCAGTAAACTTTTGCTTACTACTGTTTAATAATTGTACTTTTATTTTTTATTAATCCTGTATCGTTTTTTCAGGACTAGACATTATGTCCTGGAGCATATCGTTTTGCGCTTTTGTCTCCGTGCAGTTTTTTAGCTTGTCCGGGAGGAAGTTTTTTAGCTTTGTGACTATGAGTAGCTCGCTTCGTTCTCCAGTTAACACTACAGTTTGACAATGAAACGGCAAACAGAAGAACTAGAATTGCCACTAAAGATCTTGGGCATTTAATTTTTTTCATGGTTTTTAAAATAAATTGAAGGTAAAATTAAAGTTTTTAAAATTAGAACTCATAAATAATATTCGGACTAACGCAGTAATCTAATTTCACGTCAGTTTCACAATTATCGGCAATCAATCCCTCAGCTTCAAAAAAAGAGAGTCCGATTTTAATTGTTTCAGGTTTGCACTCAGATAAAAAGACATCATAAAAGCCTTTGCCGTAACCAACGCGATGTCCTTCTTTGTCAAAGGCCAAAAGCGGAACAAAAACTACTTCGATTTTATTAGAAGGGACTTCGATTCCGTCAACAGGTTCGGGGATATTATATTTGTTTTTCTTGATTTGGGTATTGTCTGTTAATAGAAAGTGAGTCATATTACGGGTCTCAAAATCAGATTTAGAGATGACGATTTCTTTATCCTTTCCTGAAAGAAGATGTAAGATGATTTCAGTATCGACTTCTTTATGTTCGACTATAGGCAAGAAAACATGAAAGTAGGTCTTCTCCCAAATAGGCAGTAGCATCAATTTATTTGCAATAGTCAAACTCATTTCCTCCAACTCATTTTCAGATAGTTGGGTTCTCAGTGTTTTATACTTCGAGCGTAATTCTTTTTTTTGCATGAATGCTATTTTTTAAATCAGGCATAAAAGTACTCAAAGGGACTATTTCTACACGATTCATGTTAGTTTTTATTTTTCTAAAGTTTTTGATATATGGTAAATAGCATCACCTTGGTAAACAATAGAAGAAAGATTTGCATTGATTATATATCCGTCATTTGGGGCTTTTATTTTTCTTTCAAATTTTCCAAAAGGGTCAGTAATAATAGCCAGAATAGTTCCTTTTTTTACAAAGCTGCCAATGGTGTTTTGATCATGCAATAAGCCAGAGCACTTAGCTCTAATCCATCCTGATTTTTCAATGTAAATAGTGTTAGAGCCTTGTTTTTCGATAAGCTGTTTCGGGTCGAGCATGTCAAGGTGTGCTAAAACTCGTTTCACACCATTCACTCCTGCATCGGCAACTGATTCGTTGATGTCGAGCGATTTTCCTCCTTCAAAAAGCAACATTTTCACATTTAATTTCTGACTCGAATTCCTGAAAGACCCAGTGATATTTTTAGAAAATAGGGTAAAAGGGGCATTAAAAACATCAGCTAATTCTTTTAGCTCAGGACTGTTTGGGGCAAGCCGAATTTGAGGCGCGTTGAAGCGACTAGCGCCTCCTGCGTGAAAATCAACTGCGTAATCAACAAGTGGCATGATTTCAGTTAAGATATGGTAAGCAAATCTGCTAGCTAACGATCCTTTTTTGCTTCCAGGGAAAACCCTGTTTAAATCCCTGCCGTCAGGAAATTGTCGTGACATATTAATAAAACCAAACATGTTGATTATAGGAATGCAAATTATAGTTCCTTTTTTTGGTTTGTTGATTTTTTTTGTGATCAGTTGGCGTACTATCTCCACGCCGTTGATTTCGTCGCCATGGATTCCAGCTGAAAAAAGAACTGTGGGACCTTCAATTTTAGACCGTTGAATAATGATCGGAATTTTAAGTTTCGCCGTGTTGTGTAATTTGGCGATTTCCATATCGATGGTTTTGCTTTCTCCAGGCAAGATCACTTCTCCTAGAATAGTGATGGGTCGTGTGTTTTTCATGGGTAATAAAAAGTCTAAATGTAGAAATTATTATTTGTAATTCGTAAATTTGGAATCAAATTCAATTTAATAAAACCCCACGCATCACTAAATGCTGCTGTGTGTCTTTGTGAAAGATCAATAAAATGCAAAACCCAACTCTCGAGCTCCAAATAAAGACTTTACCAGACGGCCCTGGTGTATATCAATATTACGATAAGGAAGGTAAAATATTGTATGTTGGTAAGGCAAAAAATTTAAAAAAGAGAGTTTCTTCCTATTTTAATAAGATTCACGATACGGCCAAAACGAATGTGCTTGTAAAGAAGATTGTTACTATTAAGCATATAGTAGTGCCTACAGAGACAGACGCACTTTTATTGGAAAACAACCTCATAAAAACGCTACAGCCTCGTTACAATGTGTTGT
Source organism: uncultured Flavobacterium sp. (assembly GCA_937773775.1). Taxonomy (GTDB): domain Bacteria; phylum Bacteroidota; class Bacteroidia; order Flavobacteriales; family Flavobacteriaceae; genus Flavobacterium. The sequence continues at coordinate 51,872 of CALJVL010000024.1, read as the reverse complement.
TGCGTGATGACAAAAGCTACCCTTGGTTGTGTATTAAGAAAGAGCCTTTTTCACGCATTTTTGCCACAAGAAGAGTCGTCAAGGATGGCTCTGAGTATTTTGGTCCTTATACTAGTTTTAAGACTGTTAACACCATATTAGAGCTTATAAAGGAATTGTATCCGCTTCGTAGTTGTAATTATGATTTGAGTAAGTCAAATGTAGAAACGGGAAAATTTAAAGTTTGTCTTGAATATCATATTGGAAACTGCAAAGGCCCATGTGAAGGCTATGAATCTTTAGAAAATTATCAAAAGCAAGTCGATGCCATTCGTGAAATTCTTAAAGGAAATTTTAAAGAAAGCATGAAAGACTTTAAAAAGGTGATGACGGAGTTGGCTCAAAATATGCATTTTGAAGAAGCTCAAAAAATAAAAGAGAAAATTGAGGTGCTCGAGAATTACCAATCGCGTTCCACAATCATAAATCCAAAAATCACCAATATTGATGTGTTCTCTATAGTTTCAGATGAAAGCGCTGCATATGTGAATTTTTTACAAATTTCCCATGGATCGATTATTCGCTCACACACCATGGAAATAAAGAAAAAACTGGAAGAGACGGATGAAGAGTTATTAGAGCTGGCGATTATTGAATTGAGGGAACGGTTTCAATTATTGTCTCGAGAAGTTCTTGTTCCTTTTTTAGTAGACTTAGGCGAAAACATAAAAGTTACCGTACCGCAGTTGGGGGATAAAAAGCAGATTTTGGATCTTTCTATTCGCAACGCTAAATTTTACAGGATCGAGCAGTTAAAACAGTTGCAGATTGTAGATCCTGACAGACATACTAATCGAATCATGACACAAATGCAGAAAGATTTGCGATTGCCATTTGAACCAAGGCATATCGAGTGTTTTGACAATTCGAATATTCAGGGTACGAACCCAGTGGCGGCCTGTGTGGTTTTCAAGGATGGAAAGCCAAGTAAGAAAGATTATCGTCATTTTAATATAAAGACAGTCGAGGGCCCGGATGATTTTGCGTCTATGACTGAGGTTGTTTATCGTCGTTACAAAAGGCTTGTCGAAGAAAACCAGCCTTTACCGCAACTGATAATTATCGATGGAGGGAAAGGGCAATTGTCAGCGGCGCTGAAAAGTATTGACGAATTGGATTTGAGGGGTAAAATAGCCATCATTGGTATTGCGAAAAGACTTGAGGAGTTGTTCTATCCAGGAGATTCTATTCCGTTATATTTAGATAAAAAATCAGAAACGCTTAAGGTAATCCAACAATTGCGTAATGAAGCGCATCGATTCGGGATAACTCATCATAGAGACCAGAGAAGTAAAGCGGCATTAAATTCATCAATAGAATCCATTCCTGGAATAGGTGAAAAAACGATGCTGGCTTTAATCCAACATTTTAAAAGTGTTAAAAGAATAAAGTTGGCAACAGAAAAAGAAATTTCAGATGTTATTGGCATGTCAAAAGCGAAAAAAATAGTCGACTTTTACAAAACCATAAAGGAATGACTTTAAGGTAAATAATGAGAAATAGCAATCTCACAAATAAAAAAAGCTTTATGAAAAGACATTTCTTTCTAACCCTTATATTTTTCAGTTATTTGGCGATGTTTTCACAAGAGTATGACAAACCAAAAGTAGGTTTAGTTTTAAGCGGTGGTGGAGCAAAAGGATTTGCACATATAGGAGTTTTGAAAGTACTGGAAGACGCAGGCGTTAAGGTTGATTATATAGGGGGAACGAGTATGGGTGCTGTTGTAGGGGGTTTATACGCTACAGGATATAATGCTGCACAAATTGATTCTATTTTCCAGACGACCAACTTTAATGAATTGATAAATGATTTCATTCCAAGGTCCTCAAAAAATTTTTATGAAAAAAGAAACGATGAACTGTATGCACTCGTTTTACCTTTCAATAAGTTCAGCATTAGTATACCACAAGCTTTATCAAAGGGACTTTATAACTTTAATTTATTAAGTAGGATCACCAGGAATGTAAGGCATGTAAGAGACTTCAATAATTTGTCGATTCCTTTTTTATGCATAGGGTCTGATATTGAAACGGGTAAACAGGTCATGTTGAATAAAGGAAATTTGGCTGAGGCCCTACTCGCTAGCTCTGCATTTCCGTCGTTATTTTCTCCAGTTGAAATTGATGGGCAACTTTTAGTTGATGGCGGTGTCACTAATAACTATCCTATCGACGAGGTTAGGAAGCTGGGAGCAGATGTTATTATTGGAGTGGATGTACAAGATGACTTAAGAGATAGATCTACCCTTAAGGATGCCACAAAAATTTTAGTCCAAATTACGAATCTGCATTCGATAGAAAAAATGAAAGGCGATGTCCTTAAAACTGATATTTATATCAAGCCTGATATTACAGAATTTGGAGTGATATCGTTCGATAAAGGAAAAGAAATTATTGAAAAAGGAGAAGAGGCTGCTTTTTCTGTATTTGAGAGAATGAAAGAATTAGGGCGCAATGATTCAATACAGTACAAAAAACCTAAATTAAGAATTCAACCGGACAGTTTACACATAAAGAATATAAATATTGCTCAATTAAACAACTTTACAAAAGACTATGTTCTTGGGAAATTGAGATTTAAACCAGGATCAACAATTAGTTATAAACAGTTGGAGGTTGGGATTAACAACATTAATTCAACAAATAACTTTAGCGTCATAAATTATTTGTTCGACGCAAACAAGGGGGGAGATGACTTAAACCTTTATTTGAAGGAGAATCCAATTAAAACCTATTTGAAGTTTGGAATGCACTATGATGGACTGTTCAAAAGTGGTGTGTTAATAAACTTAACCCGTAAGAGAACATTGTTTAAAAATGACATCGCATCATTAGATGTAGTGTTGGGAGATAATTTTAGGTATAATTTTGATTACTACATCGAAAACGGATACAATTTGAGTTTTGGTTTTAAATCATTTTTAAATCAATTTAATAGAAATGTTACTAGTGATATAAGTAGTTTAGATTTTGAGTCTTTGGGTTTAAACGCAATTAACATTGACTTTTCGGATGTAACGAATCAGGTTTATTTTCAATCGTTATTTGTACAGAAATTTTTGATAGGCGGTGGCATTGAGTATAAATTTTTAAAAATCAAGTCGGAAACCTTAGCTACTATAGACCCTATCATAGATAGGAGCGATTATCTAAGTGTTTTTGGATATATGAAGTATGACTCATTTGATGACAAATATTTTCCTAAAAAAGGCTGGTATTTTTCTGGCGATATACAGTCCTATTTGCTTTCCTCAAACTATACTAAGCAGTTTAATACTTTTTCTATCGCAAAGGCGGACTTTGGTGTGGCCGCAACAATTTTTAAAGACGCTACAATTAAAATTCAAACAGAGGCTGGTTTTTCTTTTGGCAATGATAGTGTAAGTTTTTTTAATTTCGTTCTGGGAGGATATGGGTATAATACTATAAATAACTTCAGACATTTTTATGGCTATGATCTTTTAAGTATTGCTGGCAATAGTTACGTAAAGTCTACGTTAACCTTCGATTATGAGTTCTATAAAAACAATCACCTTAATTTTTCTGCCAATTATGCGAACCTAGGGGACAGGATTTTTGAATCTGTTAATTGGGTTTCACTGCCTAAATATTCGGGTTATGCAATTGGATATGGACTTGAAACGGTAATAGGCCCTGTCGAAATAAAACATTCTTGGTCACCTGAAAATCAGGAGGGATATACTATGTTTAGTGTTGGATTTTTATTTTAAATTCAAACTATATCAATAAAAATTCCGATATTTGTTAAAATGAAAAAGAAATGGAACGGTTTGTTGGATTATCTTCAATTCCTCATCAAGAGAAATCCTGAGTGAGCAACTATTTTTTGATTTAACGCAAATCGTTATAAAGTAATCTCAACTTTAAACTGTTAAACTTATAAATAAAAAAATCATGCCAGTATACCATAAATTAGGGGATTTCCCCCAAAAAAGACATACGCAATTTCAAAAACCAAGTGGAGGGTTCTATTATGAACAATTATTTGGAACGGAAGGTTTTCATGGAAACTCCTCCCTATTGTATCATGTTCACAGACCAACACAGGTAAAAGAAATCACAAAGTCCTATTCCGTTGAACCCAAAATTGCCATTGGTAAAAACATAAAATCATTATTATTAAAAGGATTTGACTTGAACCCTGAAGATGATTTCTTGGACAGTCGCAAAGCTATGTTGGTAAATAAAGACTGTACAATAGGTCTGGCGGCGCCACAAAAGTCATTGCGTGAATATTTTTATAAAAATGCCGACGCGGATGAAATGATTTTTATTCACAAGGGAAAAGGGAAATTACGCACAATGATGGGAAACATACCCTTTGAATATGGCGACTACCTAATCATTCCGAGAGGAATTATATATCAAATTGATTTTGAAACATCTGTAAACAGACTGTTTTATGTTGAGTCCTTTGCGCCATTTTATACTCCTAAACGTTATAAAAATGAATCTGGACAGCATCTGGAGCATTCTCCATTTTGCGAACGCGATTTTATTTTGCCAACGGAACTAGAAACCCATGATGAAAAGGGTGATTTTTTAATTAAAATCAAAAAGGAAGGTATGATACATGAAGTAGTTTATGCTACACATCCTTTTGATGTAGTTGGCTGGGATGGCTACAATTATCCTTACGGATTCAGTATTCACAATTTTGAGCCAATTACCGGGCGAGTACATCAACCGCCACCAGTACATCAAACATTCGAAACGTCAACATTTGTTGTTTGTTCCTTTGTCCCTAGGCTATATGATTACCATCCAAAATCAATTCCAGCTCCATACAATCATAGCAATATTGACAGTGATGAGGTGTTATACTATGTAGACGGGGACTTTATGAGTCGCAATAATATAGAGCAGGGGCACATCACCCTGCATCCAAAAGGAATTCCTCATGGTCCAGCTCCCGGAGCAATGGAAAGAAGCATCGGTCATAAAGAAACTCATGAGTTAGCCGTAATGGTTGATACATTTCGACCCCTAATGGTAACAGAAACTGCAATGGGACTAGATGACGGAAAATACTATAAATCCTGGGTTGAGTAGGATAAGGAGCTGCTTCCTGCTGTGCGTTATATCTTTTTATTCTGAAAGTGTAGAATAAAAAGGATCTCGCTTTCATTAGGGCTATGTCTTTTGTGTAAACAACAATACTTTTTAAATTAATATAATCAGCGTAAATCTGTGAGTATTCGCGTTATCTGCGTTTCAAAATCGGGTTTTCCAATTCAAAAAAGAAATGCCATGTCAAAAGAAGTAAAATCAGTAGAATACGGGCTAGAGAAAATATTTGAAGGAGCGCAAGATTTCCTTCCCTTACTAGGAACTGACTATGTAGAATTCTACGTAGGTAATGCAAAACAATCGGCACACTATTACAAAACTGCCTTCGGCTACCAATCGTTAGCGTATGCCGGATTAGAAACGGGAGTAAGAGACAGGACTTCTTATGTACTGAAACAAGATAAAGTTCGCATCGTAATTACAACACCATTAATACAGGATTCTCCTATACACGAACATCTGAGAAAACATGGAGATGGAGTGAAAGTAGCTGCACTTTGGGTTGAAGACGCTACAAGTGCCTATGAGGAAACAATGAAACGTGGTGCTCGCTCGTTTATGGAGCCTACAACCGAGAAAGATGAATTTGGAGAAGTAGTGCGTTCGGGAATTTATACCTACGGAGAGACGGTTCATATTTTTGTGGAGCGTAAAAACTATAAAGGTATTTTCTTGCCTGGTTATAAAGAATGGAAGTCCGACTATAACCCTGAAACAACAGGCTTAAAATACATTGACCACATGGTAGGAAATGTTGGTTGGAATGAAATGAATACCTGGGTTAAGTTCTATGAAGAGGTAATGGGATTTGTAAACTTCCTTTCTTTTGATGACAAACAAATTAACACAGAGTACTCGGCCTTGATGAGTAAAGTTATGTCTAACGGAAACGGAAGAATTAAATTTCCTATCAACGAACCTGCAGAAGGAAAGAAGAAATCTCAAATTGAGGAATATCTTGACTTTTATGGCGGACCTGGAATACAACATATCGCCATTGCAACAGACGACATCATTAAAACAATAAGTCAATTAAAGGCCAGAGGAGTCGAATTTTTGTCGGCGCCCCCACATACCTATTATGAAGCGATTCCGGAACGACTCGGGGAGCATATGAAAATGATGAAAGAAGATTTAAATGAATTAGAGAGATTGGCAATCATGGTAGATGCAGATGAAGAGGGGTATTTATTACAAATTTTCACAAAACCAGTACAGGATAGACCGACATTGTTTTTTGAAATTATACAAAGAATGGGAGCCAAAGGTTTTGGTGCAGGGAACTTTAAGGCTCTATTTGAATCTATTGAGAGAGAGCAGGCATTGCGAGGAACGCTATAAAAGCCTATTTTTTTTACATTATGTAAAAAAATAATATATGAACAGCTTGTTATTTTAGCAATGTTGTGTTAAACTTGTTTTTTAGTTTAAACATGTAGTTTTGTTGACTACCTTTGCACACGCAAAAAGGAGGGGGTGGTTTCCTTCCGAATTGATATAAATTTCATAATTTATAGTTTTTTGGTTAGTTAATAGCATAAAAACTCAGTCATTGTTTGACTGAGTTTTTTTGTTTTAATATATTTGGAACAAAATTTGCAAGTGCAGTCGATAAATAGGTAAAGTAAGTTATGAAAAAAATAATACTATTCTTGTTATTGATAGTAACCGTAAGTTTTGATACACCTAAGCAAGAAGCATACGGTACTGGCGAATGGTTTAAATTTCGTATTCATTATGGCTTTGTAAATGCAGGCTATGCTACTCTAGAGGTTAAAGATGCCGTTGTGAATAACAAAAAAGCATTTCATGTTGTCGGTAAAGGATATACTACTGGAATGTCTCGATTTTTCTTTAAAGTAGATGATTTATATGAAAGTTATATCGATCGGGAATCTGGTAACCCGCACCAATTTATAAGAAAAATTAATGAGGGTGGTTATACCAAAGACCAGCAAGGTTTTTTTAGTCAAACTGCCAATAGTATTTTGGTAAAAGATTATAAACATGGAAACGAAAAAACCTTTGTTATTCCAAAAAACACCCAAGATATTTTATCTTCTTTCTATTATCTGAGGAACTATCCCAGTATTGACAAAATTAATCCAGGAGAAACAATTGCAATCGACATGTTTTTTGACGATGAAACGACAAAATTTAAGTTAAAGTTCGTAGGCCGTGAAGATATTACGACTAAATTTGGCATCGTGTCTTGTATGGTATTTAAGCCCTATGTACAATCAGGGCGTATTTTTAAGGAACAGGAGAGTTTAACAGTTTGGATATCAGATGACAAAAATAGATTACCTGTTAGAATAAAGGCGGATCTTGCAGTAGGGTCAATTAAAGCAGATTTAGACGCGTTTAAAGGATTGAATAATCCGTTTAAAATAAAATTACAATGAAAATTAGTGGAAATAGAGAAGCTGTTTTGAAGGAAATCGAGCTTAAGTACGAATCCATAAATCAAAAAACAGATACACATTTGGAAGGTTTGCTTTGGTCAAAACCTATAAATTACTGGGATTATATTCAGACTGATGCACTCTTAAATTTACAGATTCAAAGAACAACACTTCCTGATGAAATGGTTTTTATCATGTATCATCAGGTGAATGAATTACTGTTTAAAATGATTCTGTGGGAAATAAATCAGATCTCTTATTGCAAAAACATTAAAGCTGACTTTTTCGCGGAGAGGTTAATTAGAATCAGTCGGTATTTTGATATGTTAACCACTTCTTTCGATATAATGGGCGACGGTATGGAGGTGGAACAATACATGAAGTTTAGAAATACGCTAACTCCTGCAAGTGGTTTTCAAAGTGCGCAATATCGCTTAATAGAATTTTCTTCTACTGATTTAATCAACCTTATTGATCACCGATATAGAGACGCAATAGATAGGAAGACTGCTTATGAGCATGCGTTCGAGCATTTATATTGGCAGGCTGCAGGTAAAGATTATAAAACTGGAAAAAAGTCCTTCTTACTAGAAGAATTTGAGCGAAAGTATAAGGGAAGTTTTCTAAGACATATGGAGGAATACAACACCATAAATATATGGCAGAAATTCAAGCAGCTTCCAGATTCAGACCAGGATAATCCACAATTGGTAAAAGCGATGCGTCATTACGACCATACGGTAAATATAACCTGGGTCATGGGTCATTTGAATGCCGCTAGGAAATATATCGATAGCGGACAGGGTACAGGCGAAGCTACCGGCGGAAGCGATTGGAAAAAATACATGCACCCAAAGTACCAAAGGAGAATCTTTTTTCCAGAATTATGGAATGCAGATGAATTAGCAAATTGGGGCGTAGAAAATTAAATTGAATACAGAAAAATAACAAAGTTTGAAGAAGGTATTAATGGTTATCATAGTATTGGCAGCGGTACTATCTTGTAATAAAGCGGGTAATAAAACTGAAGAGGCAATTAAGGCCAAGCCTGTAAAGCAGATTGTAAAAAATTCAGATTTTGGATTTAATTATTCGGATTTTAACGTAGTTGAGGATACAGTTAAAAGAGGGGATACTTTTGGGACCATCATTAACAGACAAAATATTGGCGATAGGAAGGTTTATGAAATTGTTAAAAGTGTAAAGGACACCTTTAATGTTAGGGTAATTAGACCAGAGAAGCCCTATACAGTGCTCAGATCGAAGGATAAAACTAATAAATTACAGGTTTTTATATATCAACAAAGTGCTGTAAATTATTATGTCTTTGATTTCCGCGACAGTACAGTTGTCGCTTATAAAAAAACAAGACCCATCACCATTAGGCGCAGAGACGATTGCGGGGGTTTTAAAAGGCTCTTTATCCGAAACTTTAGGGAATGCAGGTGTTGGAGCAGCTTTAGCATATAAAATTACAAAGATTTATTCTTGGTCAATTGATGTTTTTAAAGTTAAAAAGGGCGACCGCTTTGGTGTCACGTTTTAGCGGAACGATTCATAAATGATTCTGTTTACGATGGAGTCGACAGTCTTGAAGCTGCGTTTTTTGAATACAACGGAAAAATCATTTATGCCTTTTCCTTTGCCCAAGATCCTTCATCTGGACAAATTAGCTATTACGATGAAGAAGGAAGGACGTTGAAGAATTTTTTCCTTAAAACACCAATCAAATTTAGTAGAATCTCGTCTAGATTTACGATGAATAGATATCATCCTGTGCAACACAGGTGGAAAGCACACAAAGGTACTGATTATGCAGCGCCTAGAGGAACTCCAATTACGACTACGGCCGCTGGAACCGTCATTAGGACTGGCTATACGGCTGGAAACGGTAATTATGTCAAAGTAAAACACAATAACACCTATACTACTCAATACTTACACATGTCAAAAATTTTAGTTCGACGTGGCCAGCGCGTGAATCAAGGGGATGTTATCGGTAGAGTTGGCAGCACTGGTTTGGCGACGGGACCACACGTGTGTTATCGCTTTTGGAAAAACGGCAAGCAAGTGGATGCATTGAAGCTAAATTTACCAGGAGGAGAACCAATGAACAGCAAAAATAAAGCAAGATATTTAAAGACAATGGAGCCGTTGAGATTTGAACTAGATAGTATTGGAAATTTATAATTCGATATGTAAATGCGATAAAAAGAGTCTTTTACAAAGAAAAATAAAAGGGGTCACAATTATTTTAAACAAATAATTGTGACCCCTTTTATTTTTCTTTGTAAAACCGTTTCTCTTTCAATTTCCGTTAAATTGTTTATAAAAATTTAAACGCTTTATCGATTAAAACTTAATGTAGTATTTTTGCAGATATAAAATAATACTTGAACCCAACTAAAAATGGCCTTAAACACCACAAATCCGACAGAAACAGAATCTTGGAAAAAATTACAAAAGCACTTTGATGAGATGCAAGATGCTTCAATGTTGAAGATGTTTCAAACCGATATTACAAGAACTGAAAAATTCAACTTGAAATGGAATGACTTTTTAATAGATTATTCAAAAAACATCATTAATAAAGATACGATTGCTCTTTTGCTTGAATTGGCAAATGAAATGGGCCTTGAAAAGGCGATAGTAAATTACTTTGAAGGTGATATCATTAACCAGACTGAAAATAGAGCGGTACTTCATACCGCATTAAGAGCTAAGGAGTCAGCCGTTATCAAAGTAAATGACATCAATATAGTTCCCGAAATATATGAGGTAAAGAGTAAAATAAAAGCCTTTACAAATCAAATTGTATCAGGAGACAGAAAAGGCTATAGCGGAAAAGCTTTTACAGATGTTGTAAATATAGGAATCGGAGGGTCTGATTTGGGTCCTGCGATGGCGGTTGAGGCGCTACAATATTATTCAAATCATCTTAATGTTCATTTTGTTTCTAATATTGATGGGGATCACGTAAATGAAATTATTAAAAAGTTAGATCCAGAGACGACGCTTTTTGTTATTGTCTCTAAGACATTCACAACCCAAGAAACATTGACCAATTCTGAAACCATTAAAAAATGGTTTTTGCAATCAGTAAATCAGGAGGACATAGCTAAGCATTTCGTTGCGGTTTCTACCAATGTACAAAAGGTAACTGAATTTGGGATAGATCCAGAAAACGTTTTCCCAATGTGGGATTGGGTTGGTGGCCGCTTTTCTTTATGGAGTGCGGTTGGACTTACTATCAGTTTAGCGATAGGCTTTGATAATTTTGACGATTTGCTAGATGGTGCAAATGAAATGGACGAGCATTTTAAAACGACTGATTTTGATAAGAACATGCCCATAATTTTAGCTTTATTAAGTATATGGTACAATAATTTCTTTGGTGCCGAAAGCGAAGCATTAATACCTTACAGTCAGTACTTACAAAAATTGGCTCCTTACCTACAACAAGGGACGATGGAAAGTAATGGAAAAAGTGTTGGTAGAGATGGGAAACCGGTCGATTATCAAACTGGAACTATTATTTGGGGAGAACCCGGTACCAATGCGCAGCATGCTTTTTTCCAATTGATTCATCAAGGGACTAAGTTAATTCCTTCTGATTTTATAGGGTTTGTAAAGCCACTGTACGGAGATACTGATCATCACGACAAATTGATGTCTAACTTTTTTGCGCAAACGGAAGCGTTAATGCACGGTAAAACAGCAGACCAAGTTCAAGCCGAATTTGATAAAGAAGGGCTTTCGGCTGATAAAGCAAAACTTCTGCTTCCTTTCAAAGTGTTTAATGGCAACAAACCGACTAATACTATTCTTATCGACAAATTGTCTCCTAAATCGTTAGGTTCTCTTATTGCATTGTACGAACACAAGATTTTCGTTCAAGGTGTCATTTGGAATATTTTTAGTTTTGATCAATGGGGTGTAGAACTAGGAAAGCAGCTTGCAAACTCGATATTGGCAGAGATAGATACGGAAGCAGTTAAAAATCATGATGGTTCAACGGAATTTTTATTAAAATATTTTTTAAAAAATAAATAATCGTTTTAATTTCTTTTAAAAAAACTCGAGCTTTAGTTAAGTTCGAGTTTTTTTTAACATTTGTTCATTGCGGAATTCCATTTTTATTATCCTTAACTCGGTTTATGTTGATTTTGCATTAACAAAACGAACGTCAAATTTGTTTTTTGTTAACAATAAGTTAACTTTTTAATGTAAAAATGTTATACTTTTGCTAAAAATATTAAACAAAACAAAAAACGAAGACAATGAAAAAAATTAATCAGTTTTTATTACTGACTGTAACATTATTATGTTCTTCAGTTATGATGGCTCAGGTAACTTCATCTAGTATGATTGGTAGAGTTACAGACGCTGTAGGTCCTCTTGTAGGCGTAACAGTAATTGCAACTCATACTCCTTCAGGCACTACCTACGGAAGTGTAACAAATTCCGAAGGAAATTACAATTTACCGGGGATGCGCGTTGGTGGCCCTTACAGCGTTGAAGTATCGTATCTTGGATATGGTAAAAACACAACTAATAATATTACGATTAGGCTAGGTTCAGCTTATCTTCATAATGTTGTTTTAAATGAGGAAAATGTTTTTTTAGATCAAGTTGTTATCTCAACAAAAAGGACAAAGTTTTCAGGAGATAAAACAGGAGCAACAACCAATATATCTAATGAGCAAATAACGGCTATGCCAACTATTAATAGAAGCATTACTGATATTGCTCGTCTTTCTCCATATGCTAATGGAATGAGTATTGCTGGTGGAGACGGTCGTTCGACTAACTTTACAATTGATGGCGCTAACTTTAATAACAACTTTGGGTTGAGTTCTAGCTTACCAGGCGGAGGAAGTCCAATTTCAATAGATGCTATTGAAGAAATTCAAGTTGTAATAGCTCCTTTTGATGTGCGTCAATCTAATTTTATTGGAGGTGGTATCAATGCCATAACTAAATCGGGAACTAACAAATTTAAAGGTACTGCTTATACTTATTTTACCAACCAGGATATGCGAGGTAATAAAATTGGCGATGCTGATTTTGGAATACGTCCGAAGGCATCAACTACAACTAAAGGTTTCACTTTTGGAGGTCCAATTATTAAAAATAAATTATTCTTTTTTGTTAATGGAGAATCTATAGTTCGTCCAGGACAGGTTGTTAATTGGAGACCTTCAGAAGATGGTGTTGCCAACCTTGATCTATTACTTTCTCGTACTAGTATTGCGGATATGGAGAGGGTGAAAGAGCATTTAAGCACTAATTATGGCTATGATGCAGGTTCATACAATGATTATCCTGCTGATGAAACCAACAAAAAAATTCTTGTACGTATTGACTGGAATATTAATGACTCAAACAAGTTGAGTGTGCGTTATAACCACACTAAAAATCAAGGTTGGAGTCCTACTAATGGTAATTCAACAGATGCTGGTTTCCGTAACAGAGTAATGAATCGTATATCGGAAAATTCCATGGCTTTCTCTAATTCTATTTATTCTATGGATAATATTGTTAATTCACTTTCATTAGATTTAAATAGTAGGTTTTCTGATAAGTTTTCAAATCAACTCCTCATTACATCTTCAAAAATTGAAGATGCTCGTGGTTCAAATTCTTCCCCTTTTCCGTTTATTGATATCATGAATGGGGTTACAACAGCTGGAGCACAGATTCTTGAACCTTATATGTCTGCTGGTTATGAGCTATTTACTTGGAATAATGCTGTTAACAACAACACATTCACAATTACAGATAATTTGACCTATTATTTAGATAACCATAAAATAACAGGTGGTCTAAGTTTTGAGCACCAGTTGGCAAACAATTCTTATATGAGAAATGGTACAGGTTATTATCGTTATGCTAGTGTTGATGATTTTATTAGTCAAGCTGCTCCCAGGGACTTTGCACTGACTTATGGTTACGATGGTGAGTTAAATCCAACCGCTGAAGTTGCTTTCAATCAATTTGGAGTTTACCTTCAGGATGATTGGAATGTTAATCCTAACTTTAAATTGTCTTACGGAATTCGTGCCGATTATTTGAAGTATGAAGATAATCTCCTAAGAAATAACTCTATCTACAACCTAGATTTTGGTGGAAGAAAAATTGATACAGGTAAATACCCAGATGCCAATGTTCAGTTGTCACCAAGAGTTGGTTTCTCATGGGATATAAAAGGAGATCAATCAATGAAACTTCGTGGAGGAACTGGTATTTTTTCTGGAAGATTGCCATTGGTTTTTTTCACCAACATGCCAACCAACTCAGGTATGGTACAAGGGAATTATAAGGCCACTACTACATATAATTCCAATGGTACTGTAAAAGAAGTTGATCCTGCTTTAGCGAGTTTAGCCGGCCCAATGATTACTGATGTAAATGAAATGATCGATAGATTGAATTTGCCAAATACAATCACTCCTGAGGATGGTGTTTTACCATTTGATATTAACGGTATAGATCCTAATTTCAAAATGCCACAAGTATGGAAATCTTCTCTAGCCGTAGATTACCAAGTTCCTGTTTCTTTCCCGTTATCAGTCACTGTTGAAGGGATATATACTAAAACTATGAATGGAGTCATGCTTAAAAATTATGATCTAGAACAGCCAGATGGTACATGGGGTCGTTTTTCTGGTGCTGATGACAGGTATATTTACCCAGCTAAAGCCGATATTAGTTATAATAGAAGAAATGCATACGTGTTATCAAACACAAGTAAAGGTTTTAGTACTATAGGAAATATTACAGTTAATTCAGAACCAATAGAGGATTTGAAATTAATGGCAGCGTATAATTATACTGAATCTCAAGAGATTTCTGGTATGCCCGGTAGTAATGCACAATCGGCATATACAGGATTAGTTACAGTTAATGGGCCACATTTGCCAGACCTTCAACGTTCTCAATATGTTGTCCCAAGCAAGGTAATTGGATCCGTTTCCTATAAACTTCCTTGGTCAAACGACATGTTAAAATCGGCTTCTTTTATTAATTTGTTCTATTCAGGTTACTCTCCTAACGGATATAGTTTTACTTATTCAAATGATATGAATGGAGATGGGATTGCAGCGGATTTAATTTACATACCAAAAGCCAAAGGGGATATCAAATTCATAAACACTGCTAGCGAAGAGGCATTCTTTAACTTTATAGAACAAGATAGCTATTTGAAAGCGAATAAAGGTAAATATGCTGAGGCTAATGCTGCCAACAGCCCTTGGGTTAATAGTTTTGACTTAAGATTACTACGTGAATATTATTTTAAAGTAGGTGGAAGAACTAATACGCTACAATTTAGTATGGATTTCATTAATGTAGGAAATATGCTAAATTCTGAATGGGGTGTTGATAAAAACAACACTATTTCTGGTAGAGGTCAGATTTTAAAATATGAAGGCAAAGATGCTAGCAATGTCCCGTCTTACTCATTTAATAAGGTTAGTGGCGAGTATCCTGTTAGTACATATGATTATAACTCAAACTTTAGTCAAACCTGGAGACTTCAAGTAGGAGCTAGGTATTCTTTCTAAACAAAAAGTGTTCTTTTCCATGTTTTAATGGAAACTAGCTTTAGTTAGAATGTCGAACTTAATTCATATTTGAGTTTCTAAATCAATCAAACATCAAAACCACGCTGAAAAACGTGGTTTTTTTTATGTCTTCTATTAATATGTTATTACACCTAAACCATAACATATTATTTTTGCTTTTTCATGGTACGCTTCATCCATTGCTCTTATTAGTGGTTATTGCAATTATTAACGCACTGATAGCTTCTTAGATAGTTACGACTGAATTTATTGTCTTTACAAGCAGTGACTTCAAATATTTCGCGAGCTTTAGTATGGACTGCTTTAGGAGCAAAGAGATTTGTGAATATTATTTTGACACCATTTTTGAGAATTCGTGTATTTATACTAAGAGAACAAAGTAAAAAAGAATTGCGTAATTACTAGTATTATATTGGCTTAGGATTTAGAAAGCGATTGCGCAATAGCAAGCTCGGCTACTTCTTCTGCTTCAATTGCTAAGTTTCCTGTTATGACTTTACATACGAGCGATATATCCGAAACTTTATGGACTGTTCTGAAAACTTAATATAAAGGATAGATAATCATAAGGTCTAAATAATTAGTATAATCAAAATTGTAATAGAATAGGGAAGTAATTAGTACTGTTGTTTTTTATGGCTGATCTTGAGGTTATTTTAACTTCTGTACGTTTATTTTAGGTAATCGTTGTCTAACCCCAGATAATTTTGTTGTATCAGACTTTTTTTATAGCGAGAAAGGAGGTTTTGCAGGAGTGCGAACCTAGATTATTGAGTTCCTTTATTTTTAGTAAATTCTTAATTAATTGTGATAAACAGTGATTAATTGTTTTTTTATTATCAAAAAAAGAGTGTTTATTGATTTTAGTGCAAAAAAAAGAAAGTAAGGCATTGGCACTTTTTAACGTTATATCAACGTATTGTGGTAATAATATTATAATTTTGTCAAAAACAATCAACAAAAAAGACATGAAAACAAGTAAAAATTGGTTACTCTCAGGATTACTTTTTCTAGTAGTTTCAACAGTTTTTTCCCAAGGTAAAATTACCGGAATAATTACTGATGGTAAAGTTTCTTTACCGGGCGCGAATGTCGCGATCAAAGGTTCGGCCACGGGTGTGTCGGCGGATTTTGAAGGTAAATTTTCAATTAATACTGCAGTTAGCTCTGGAGAAATAATTCTTTCTTTCATAGGTTTCGAGCCTAAGACTATAAAGTTTGCTGTTGCAAATGGTGCTACAAAGGATTTTGGAACGATTGTCTTAAACTCTAATTTTGATGAATTAGATGAAGTAGTTGTAATTGGTAGGGGAATTATTGATTTAGCGAAGGATAGAAAAACTCCAATTGCTGTTTCGACTATTAAAGCCGAGGAAATTAGAGCAAAGATTGGTACTTCTGATGTGATTCAGGCTCTTGTAAATACACCATCTGTATACGTTGCAGGTCAAGCTGGGGGGTATGGCGATTCAAGAATAAGTGTACGCGGTTTTGCTCAAGATAACACCGCTTTTTTATTAAATGGCCAGCCCATTAATGGTATGGAGGACGGGAAAATGTACTGGTCTAACTGGTCAGGAATGTCTGATATTGCAAATGTGATTCAAATTCAGCGCGGATTAGGTTCTTCTAAATTAGCTATTTCTTCTGTAGGGGGTACTGTGAATTTTGTTACAAAGGCTACTGATAAAAAAGAAGGTGGTTCAGCGTCATTTAGTCTTGCAAATGATAACTATTTAAAATCTACAATAGCATACAATACAGGAATGAGTAAAACTGGATGGGGCACAAGCGTATTGTTTTCTCACTGGCAAGGTGATGGGTACAATGACGGAAGTAAAGGTCAGGGTCAAAACTATTTTATTTCTATAGGGTATAAAGCGAATGACAAGCATAGTTTCAACTTTTTATTGACAGGGGCTCCCCAATGGCATGACCAAAATTTTACTAAATCTATTTCTACGTACTTAGAAAAAGGAAGAAAATACAATAATAATTGGGGTACTTTAAATGGTGAGTACACAAGTGAAAGAAGGAATTTTTATCATAAACCAGTTGCTAACTTAAACTGGGACTATGATATCAATGATAATACTCAATTATCTACTGTTTTATATGCCTCTTTAGGTAAAGGTGGGGGAACTGGTAACTATGGTTCTAGAAAAAGAACTGCGGATGGTCTAGTTGATTTTGACGCTATCTTTGCTAATAATTTAGAAGCAGTAAATGGTGAAGGGACTGATTCTAACGGAAATTATTTGATTAGATCATCAATGAATAATCATGCTTGGTATGGTTTAGTTACAAATCTGAAAAAAGATTTATCTGAAAACTTAGTTTTTAATGCAGGTCTTGACTTAAGAACATATAAGGGTACACATTATAGACAAGTTGCTAATTTTTTAGGTTTAAATAGTTGGAGTGAATCAAGAAAATTAAGAGACAATACAGGTACTCCTGTTAGTAGTGATGTTTCTAATACAGTCAACAGAAGCTTGAAGGCAGATCCATGGAATGCTATGTTTAATACTATTGACGAAAATCAAAGAATTGACTATGACTATACAGAAACAATTTCATACGGGGGTGTTTTTAGTCAGATAGAATATAGCAATGAAGATTTTTCAGTATTCTTCCAAGGAGCAGTTTCTAACCAAAAGCACGAAAGATTGGATAGATATGATTATCTGCCAGAATTTAAAAATGCCGAAACAGTCAATAACGTCGGTTATAATGTAAAATTGGGTGGTAGCTATCAAGTTACTGAAAGCAGTTCATTATATGTTAATACAGGTGTTTACTCACGTCAACCTTATCATGATAATATTTATTTAGATTATGGAAATGTAGTTAACCCTTTGACGAAAAATGAAAAAATATTAGGTTTAGAGGCTGGTTATAACTTTAAGTCAGCTTATTTTAGTGGTAGTCTTAATGCTTTTAGAACTTCTTGGAAAGATAGAGTAACTACTACATCAAATACCGATGATGCTGGTAATTTATTTTTTACTACAAACGAAGGTGTTGAACAACTCCATTCAGGTTTAGAATTAGACTTTACTTCTAAACCAACTAAAAAGTTAGATCTTACGGGTTTTGCATCCTTAGGGAACTATCACTATGTCGGTGATGCTGTCAAAACTGTAAGAGATGATAACAGAAATGTTATCAGTTTATCTAGTGAGGATGTTGATGGTGGTAAAGTTGGTGATGCTGCTCAAATTATATATGGTTTAGGCTTCAAATACGAGATTTCAACTCGTTTTTCTATTGATTCTGATTGGAGAAATTATGATAAACTGTATGCCAATGTTGGAGCAATTAAAGACAACGTCGAACTACCTAATTATGACTTAGTTGACGCTGGAATTTCATACAAAATGTTAACAGGAGAAAATAAAAACAGATCAGTTGTTTTTAGAATAAATGTTAATAACGTTTTTGACGAAATTTATTTGTCAGAACTATCAAGTGCTGATGTTGCTGCAGAAGGTGATGCAACTTATAAAGGAATAAACGTATCGAACAATGGTTACTTTGGCTTTGGTAGAACTTGGAATGCTTCTATGCGTTTTAACTTCTAAAGCTTAGTTTTAAATACTTAAAGGCGGCATGCACTTTAAGTGTAATGCCGTTTTTTTTATTCCTTTTTTACTTATATTTGTTAAAACAAAAAATACTTTTACATGTACGAATTCATTCAAAAATTTCATTCTGGTTGGGCTTATTTAGCACTTTTATTATTGGTTGTTACGGTTGTAAATTCAGTTGTCGGCTTAGTTGGTAATAAGGAATTTACTGCCAAAGACAGAAAAATTGCGATGTTCGGACTAATAGGGACACACACCCAATTGGTAGTGGGATTGATATTGTATTTTGTTTCGCCACTCGGTTTTGCTTCTCTTGGACAAATGTCCGACAAAGCATTAAGGTTAACTTCATTGGAACATCCATTAATTAATATTATCGCTATAGTGTTGATTACCATTGGTTGGTCAAAGCATAAAAAATCGATAATATCTAAATCAAAATTTAAAGCTATTTCTGTTTTTTATGGGTTAGGTTTGGTGCTTATTTTGAGTAAAATTCCATGGTCGATGTGGCTTTAAAAATACCTAAAAGTCCTAGAAATAGGACTTTTTTTATCTAGGTATGGTTTTTGCTTAAAGAGGTTTATAATTAAAAAGTTAATAATGAGAAAGTCAATAACAGCGCTTTTTCTATTTGCCATCGTTGCATTGGTAAGTAGTCAAAGTCATATTATAAATAATCAAAAATCTCCAACTCAAAAAGCTGTGGTAGCTAAAGACACAGTAAAAAAAACAAAAGAGATCGTACTTCAGCAGGAAGTTAAAAAGGATACTATAGAGGAAAAAATAGGGAAGCTAATTCCTTACAAAAAAGGGGTTCACGCTTCCTATTATGCGGATAAATTCCATGGAAGAAGAACGGCTAGTGGTACTTTGTTTGACATGAATAAATATACAGCTGCCCATAAAAAATTTGCTTTCGGAACTAAATTAAAGATCACCAACGAGGCAAATGGAGTATCCGTAATCGTAGAGGTTACTGATAGGGGGCCATTTGTTAAATCAAGGGAAATTGATCTTTCAAAGAAAGCTTTTATGGAGATTGCTAAGAATAAAGGAGCAGGAGCAATGAATGTAACTATTGAGGTATTTAAAAAATAGTTATTGCCAGCTTGTGTAAGGATTCATACTTAAGTTAGAATTATAATAACGTTTGTCATTCGTTACTTCTTGTCCAAGCCAGCTTGGTTTTTCAAAAGCTTCTCCTTCAGATTGAAGTTCTATTTCTGCTATGATTAAGCCTTCATTTTCTTTGTAAAATTCGTCTATTTCATAGATATGTTTGCCCACTTTTACTTCATATCGAGTTTTGTCGATGGTTCCTTTTTCGCATAAAAGCAGTAGGCTTTTGGCTTCACCAATAGGAATTTCTTTTTCCCATTCAAAACGGGACATGCCGGTCTTATTTGTTATTCCTTTAATAGTAAGATATCCTTTGTCTCCCTTTATTCGTACTCGCACTGTTCGCTCCGGCACTGAGCTCAAATACCCTTGTGCAATTCGGTTTTGGCGAAAAGCAGCTGTCTTGAACGAATGGGTTTTAACCAAAAATTTTCTTTCTATTTCTATCATATGGTGCTAAGTTTGCGGCGTATTAGGAATTTCCAAAAGCGTTGGTCTACATTTGTGCTGGTGGAGTTCTCCAAATATATCAAATATTTTAACGGACGAGCTCTCATTATATATAAAAGGGGGTTAAATTTGTGTCATGCCTGATAACACTAAAAATAGGAAAATTATTCACATCGATATGGATGCTTTTTATGCTTCTGTGGAGCAAATGGACAATCCAAAATTGCGTGGCAAGCCCGTTGCAGTAGGTGGGTCAGAGAGCAGGGGCGTCGTCGCTGCGGCAAGCTATGAGGCAAGGAAGTTTGGGGTCAGGAGCGCTATCAGTGGTGTGATGGCTAAAAAGTACTGCCCTGAGATTATTTTTGTTAAGCCGAGGTTTGATAGATATAAGGAAATTTCAAGCAAGATTCAGGAAATTTTTCATGAGTACACGGACTTGGTTGAACCGCTCTCGCTTGATGAGGCATATTTAGACGTTACCCAAAATAGAAAAGGAAATCCTAGTGCCAGTTTATTGGCAGAAGAGATCAGGGGACGAATTTTTAGCGAGCTTGGTTTAACGGCTTCCGCAGGGATTTCAATTAATAAATTCGTTGCTAAAATAGCCAGTGATTATAATAAACCAAATGGTCAAAAAACAGTTAATCCAGATGAAGTTATTTCATTTCTGGAAGAGTTGCCCATTCGCAAATTTTATGGTGTAGGTAAAGTTACCACAGAAAAAATGTACCAGCTCGGAATTTTCACCGGTGTGGAGTTGAAAAATAAGTCGCTTGAATTTTTAGAAAAGCATTTTGGGAAGGCGGGGAAGTTCTACTTTAATGTGGTCCGTGGAATCCACAATAGCGAGGTAAAATCAGATCGGATTACAAAGTCAGTTGCTGCCGAGCATACTTTTGATGTCAATCTTTCCTCAGAAATATTTATGATAGAAAAATTAGAGAGCATTGCGATTACACTAGAAAAAAGATTAAGTAAGCACAAGGTCGCTGGCAAAACGATTACCTTAAAGATAAAATACAGTAATTTCGCACAACAAACTCGCAGTAAGACAGTTCCGTATTTTATTTCAGATAAAGGTCTAATTTTAGAGATAGTAAAAGAGCTCTTGTATCAAGAACGCATGAAAGATTCTGTACGGCTACTAGGGATTTCGTTAAGTAACTTAAATACAGAAGAAAAGAAATTCCGGGTTGTGCAGTTAAGGTTCGCTTTTTAATTTGGTGAAATAATCGTTCAACAATGGTTAAATCGCTTGATTTCTTTTTTTTTGTATATAGAAAAAATTACTTTTGAGCCAAACAATAAATAAAATGAGTGATTTAAAACAATATGAAGAGGCTATTGTTAAATATAACAAGGAATTACGAATTAAATCCCTTCCAGTTATTTCTTCAGAATTTCATTATCAATTTGTAAATGAATTGAAGCAATCGCTTTGTGATTTGCGTGACCTTAAAGGTATGGCGTTGAGAAATAATTGGGCACTTTGTTCAGATTGGGATATTGAAGCACCTATAAAAGAAGATGTAATAGTAGTCACAGATGCTAAGTTAACTATCGTTTTTGCTTCACAGAACATAAAGAAAATGAATGGTTATTCGGCAACTGAAGTGATGGGGAAAAGTCCAAAAATGTTTCAAGGTGAAGTGACCGACAGCATTATTTCGAGGGAAATAAGTGCTGCAATCAAATTACAACAATCTTTTGAAAAAACGGTTTTAAATTATAAAAAGAACGGAGAGGTTTACGCTTGTCTAATAAAGGGTTATCCTGTTTTTGATATAAAAGGGCGACTCAGACACTATATAGCTTTTGAAAAGGCAGCATAAAAAAAAACCTTTCCGATTGAGAAAGGTTTTTTAGGGTTTCAGATTAGTATTTTAATTAGTTTTTATTATTCAGTTTTGATAGTAGACGTAAAAACTCAATGTATAGCCAAACTAAGGTAACCATCAATCCCATTGCACCGTACCATTCCATGAATTTTGGCATTTTTTGTTCAACTCCTTTTTCTATTCTGTCAAAATCTAAGAATAAATTTAAAGCGGCGATTATAATTACAAAGACACTAATTCCGATACTCATCATGGAGTTACCTTGGTGAACTGGCTGGAAGCTTGTAAACATAGAAAACACCCACGAAATTAGATAGTAGGTTGCAATAGCAAGTGTGGCCGCAACTACCACTGATTTGAACTGCTCGGTTACTTTTACAATTCTATATCTATACAGACCTAAACAGACAACAAAAGTGACAAAAGTGGCTCCAACTGCCTGTATTACTATTCCAGGATACATAGTTTCGAAAATTGCCGAAATTCCGCCGATAAACAAGCCCTCAAATAATGCGTATCCGGGTGCTAAGTAAGGAGAGTGTTGTGGTTTGAAAGCAGCAATCACTACCAAAATTAAACCTACAATAGCACCTCCGATCGTTGGAACAATAGGATTCGTGCCATTAAAAGTCATCCACCAAATCACCATGGCTGATGCGGCAAGCAATAAAAAGAGAATTAAAGTTTTATTGATGGTGCCAGACAAGGTCATTTCCTGGTTATAATCTATAACAGATACTTGATGTGCCTCTTCTTTTCTGGAAGTAGTTGTCGCAGAAAAAGATCTGTTAGTTAAAAAAGGATTCTTCGATTTGAAACTCATTGTGGATGGATTTATTTTGCGCAAAGATAAATTAAAAAAAAATTAGGTACAAAAAAATCCGTCTTGTTTAGTTATTAAACAGACGGATTGTATTTTGATTATCTTGAACTTATTCTATTTCCGAAACTCTCATGGTATTTACCATTCCTTTTTCTTTAATAGGCATAGCCGCTAAATTAATAAGGAAGTCTCCTTGAGTTACGTATCCTTTTTCTTTTACAATGTCGTTTATATCCATGACGGTTGCGTCAGTACTGACTACTTTGTCGTAGTAATATGATTTCACTCCCCACAATAAACTTAATTGTGTCAAGATTCTTTTATTAGACGTAAAAACTAAGATATAAGCTGATGGCCTCCACGCTGAAATTTGGAAAGCGGTGTAACCACTATTAGTCAAGGTACAAATAGCTTTTGCGTTAATGGCATTTGCCATAAGTGCGGCGTGGCGACAAATTGTTTTAGTAATAAAACGTTTTGTTTTTATTTGTGGGGTGTTTTGCGGTACAGTAATTAGTGGAGAGTCTTCAACCGCTTTAATGATTTGTGTCATTTTTTCGATTACTTGGACAGGATAATTACCAGTAGCTGTTTCACCGGAAAGCATTACCGCGTCAGCACCATCCATTACTGAGTTGGCAACATCATTTACCTCAGCTCTTGTAGGGGTCAAACTAGTAATCATCGTTTCCATCATTTGCGTGGCCACAATTACAGGAATTCGAGCCATTTTGGCTTTGCGAATCAATTCTTTTTGAACAAGTGGAACTTCGTGAGCAGGAAGTTCAACACCAAGATCTCCACGTGCAACCATTAATGCATCACAATAAGCAACTATCTTGTCGATGTTTTCCAAGGCTTCCGGCATTTCGATTTTAGCTATAATTGGAATTTTATGTTCAGAATGCTCTGCAATCAAATCTTGCAAGTCTTTTAAATCTTGTGGTGTTTTTACAAAGGAAAGGGCAATCCAGTCGACTTGTTGTTCAATGGCAAAAATAGCATCGGCAATATCTTTTTCTGTCATTGCAGGAAGTGATATTTTTGTGTTGGGCAGATTAACTCCTTTTTTAGACTTCAGTTCACCACCTTGTATTACTCTTGCAACAACTTCTGTTTTCTTATCTGTTTCAACAATTTCAAAAATTAGCTTTCCGTCATCCAATAAAATTCTCTCCCCCGGATTAACATCATTTGGAAAATTCTTGTATTTCATGAATACTTTTTGGGCAGTTCCAATAATGTCTTCTGCGGTAGTGAAGGTTATTAAATCTCCATCATTTACTACAACCCCTTCACCCATAACTCCTACGCGAAGTTTTGGTCCTTGTAAATCTCCAAGTATTGCTGTCGTATAGCCGTATTCATCATTGAGGCCTCTGATGATTTGAATTTTTTCTTTAACATCTGCATAATCTGCGTGAGAGAAATTAACCCTGAACACATTCACACCCGCGTCAATCATGTCTTTTATGATTTCTCTAGTACTACATGCAGGTCCAAGTGTGGCTACAATTTTTGTTTTTTTGTTTGTAATCATTTGTATTAAAAAATTAAATTGTTTTTCGATTTTATTTGATTGGTATCTACGGTATATATAGCAGATATATGATCAATGGTATTTAATATTATCTTTATTTTTGACACATCTATAGTGTCTTCGGTGTTATCAATTTTTAAAAAAAAAATCTGCTTTTTTAAATTCTGGTAGCAAGAATACTTTTGTGGCAGTTTCCATGGTTATATTTGAAAATAAATTATGGAGTGTTTCTTTTTTTTGTTGGTACACTTCGTTTTTATTCTGAACCAAATTCCAAGAAACTACTTTTTCTAGGTCATAATAATGAAACCTGGAAAAATTTGTCTCGCCTTCTTTTATACTAATTTGAACTTCATCCTTACTTTTGCTTAAATTTATAGGCAGTTTTTGATTGATGAAATAGGCTAATCGAAAATCTTCTAATGAAGTATGAATAGCAATAAGATTGTAATCTATTTCGTCGAAGTCGCCAAGATCCAGTTTGTGAATAGCCATTTCATGATAAAATAAGTTGTAAATATAGTATATCTAATGAAGGTATGATGCACTAAACCAGCATGTTTTAGTTGATTTACTAACGAAAACGTTGTAGCTTTAAGTAAAAGGATATTATTTTTTATCCATTTTATCTTGAAAAGCAAAAAAGGCACGTTGGGATGCTTTCTCTTCTGCTTTCTTTTTTGAAGTCGCTCTAGCTTTTGCAATTACTTTGCCATCGATGCTTAATTTTACTCCAAATAGACGTTGCCCATCGATTGCGTTGTCTTCAAAAATATCATAATGGAATATTTTCTTTTCTTTTTGGCACCATTCTATAATCAAACTTTTGTAGCTAATTACCTTGCCTTCTAATCTGGAAATGTCAACATAAGGGACGACAACTCTTTTTTGTATAAACTTTTCGCAATAGACATAACTTCTATCAAGGTAAATTGCGCCTATTAAAGATTCGAAAATGTTACCATGAATGTTTTCTCCAAAATGTTGTATGGGGACCTTGCTTTCTATAAATTGGATTAAGTTCAGGTCTTTCCCTAATTCGTTTAAGTGTTCTCTACTTACAATTTTGGAGCGCATTTTTGTAAGATAACCCTCGTCTCCGTGAGGAGCTTCGCGAAAGAGATATGCTGCAATTACCGAGCTCAACATGGCGTCGCCTAAGAACTCTAGGCGTTCATAGTTTATTACGTTGCCCGCTTGGTCAAGTCTACTGGAAGAACGGTGGGTAAATGCTTTTCTATAATGATCTAAGTTTTTAGGGGGAAACCCTAAAATAGTTTGGATAGCATCAAAAAAAATCCCGTCTTCTGGAGAACGGGATTTTGTAAATATTTTTCTTAATCTATTCATTTAAGCTAGAATTCTAATTTTTTAACTAATACGCAAGCATTATGGCCGCCAAAACCAAAAGTATTACTCATTACTACTTTCATATCTCTTTTTTGGGCAACATTGAATGTAAAGTTTAGTTTTGAATCAATATTTTCATCATCTGTAAAATGGTTGATGGTTGGTGGAACGATTCCGTATTTCATAGATAGAATGGATGAGATGGTTTCAACTGCTCCAGCTGCTCCAAGCAAATGACCTGTCATTGATTTTGTTGAATTCAAGTTCATGGTGTAGGCATGCTCACCAAAAACATGCTCAATTGCTTTGGACTCTGCTAAATCTCCAAGAGGAGTAGAAGTTCCATGCATATTTACACCGTCAACATCAGTTGGTTTTAATCCAGCATCTCTCAAACAGTTCAACATTACGTTTTTTGCACCTAAGCCGTCAGGATGAGGAGCTGTTATATGATAGGCATCAGCCGACATACCGCCACCGCCAATTTCACAGTAAATATTAGCGCCACGGGCTACTGCATGATCGTATTCTTCAAGAACTAGGGCACCTGCACCTTCTCCTAATACAAATCCATCTCTGTCTTTGTCCATAGGTCTGGAAGCTGTTTTTGGATCATCATTTCTTGTGGATAGCGCATGCATAGCGTTAAAGCCACCCATTCCCGCAATTGTTACCGCAGCTTCTGACCCGCCAGTTACCATAACATCTGCGTGTCCTAATCGGATGTAGTTGAATGCGTCGATGATTGCGTTTGTAGAAGAAGCACAAGCTGAAACGGTTGCGAAGTTGGGCCCTCTAAAACCATATTTAATTGAAATATGACCACAAGCGATATCAGAAATCATTTTTGGTATAAAGAAAGGGTTGAATTTTGGAGTGCCATCGCCGGCAGAATAATTCAACATTTCTATTTGAAAGGTTTCTAAACCACCTATTCCTGAGCCCCAAATAACTCCGGCTCTGTCTTTATCTAATTTTTCAAAGTTGAAAGCTGCATCATTTATCGCTTCTTCAGATGAAACCATGGCATATTGAGCGTAACGATCCATTTTTCTAGCTTCTTTCCTGTCCAAGAAGTCTTCGACATTAAAGTTTTTTAATTCGCAAGCAAATTTAGTTTTGAACTTTGTAGGGTCAAAGTAAGTTATTGGGGCGGATCCACTTACACCGCTGATAAGGGCGTTCCAATATTCTTGAACATTATTTCCAATAGGAGTAAGAGCACCTAAACCCGTAACAACAACTCGTCTTAATACCATAACTATTTTATTTTGTTATCTTCAAACAAATAAAACCCATGCTTTCTTTGCCGTATTTTTATTACAAAAGAGCCATGGGTATTACAATAAATATCTTTTGATTGAAAATCAATCTTAATTTAATTTTTTAGAATAATAATAACACCCGCGTGCAAAGCTGCGAGCGGGTGTTTAAATTATTATTTTTTAGCTTCTTCGATGTAAGAAATAGCTTGACCAACAGTAGCAATGTTTTCTGCTTGATCGTCTGGAATTTGAATGTCAAATTCTTTTTCGAATTCCATAATAAGCTCAACTGTGTCCAATGAATCAGCCCCTAAGTCATTAGTGAAGCTTGCTTCTGTTACAACTTCGTTTTCGTCAACGCCTAATTTGTCTACGATAATCGCTTTAACTCTTGATGCAATGTCTGACATAATCTTTAATTTTAGAATTTAATTTGTTGGCAAAAATAAAAAACTTTATTTTAAAACAACGAATAAGTTGATAAATGTGATGACTAAATTATAAAATAAATTTAAACAAAGACTTCCCAATGTTGTTTTTTTTAATTTTTTATGCCTTTTTTTGCGTAATATAAATTAGGTAAATCATGAAAAAAATAGTCGTTTTTGCTTCCGGATCAGGTACTAATGCTGAAAACATCATAAAGCATTTCGCTTTAAATGAAACGGTGAAGGTAGTGTCAGTTTTTACAAACAATTCAAACGCCAAAGTGATTGAACGAGCTAAAAATAATCAGATCCCAATCGAAATTTTTTCTAAAATAGAATTAATTGAAGGTAAAGTAGCACAAAAGTTGAATGCGATCAAGCCGGATTTAATTGTTCTCGCTGGGTTTTTGTTGAAATTTCCCGAAAATATTATTGCCGATTACCCTAATAAAGTAATAAATATTCACCCAGCATTATTACCTAAGTATGGGGGCAGGGGCATGTATGGCAGCAACGTTCATAAAGCAATTGTCGATAATAATGAAAAGGAAACCGGGATCACTATTCATTATGTTAATGAAGATTATGATGAAGGAGGCATTGTTTTCCAAAAAAAAATAGTTTTGACTGGAAACGAATCTGTCGAAGACGTAGCTGAAAGGATCCATGAACTAGAACAGGAATTTTTTCCAGTTGTAATCGAAAAATTGATAACTGATAATTCAAAATAGTGGATATTTTCGACGTACAAATATACACAGATGGAGCTGCAAAAGGAAATCCTGGAAAAGGAGGTTATGGCGTAGTTATGGAAACAGTTGTGGCTGGTAATACTTATAAAAAAGAATTTTACGAAGGTTTTAGACTTACTACTAACAATAGAATGGAGTTACTGGCCGTAATTGTCGGTCTAGAAAAACTAAAAAATTCAAATACCAGAGTTTTAGTCATTTCTGATTCTAAATATGTAGTGGATTCAGTTCAAAAGAAGTGGGTTTTGGGATGGGAAAAAAAGGGGTTTGCTGATAGAAAAAATGCTGATCTCTGGAAACGTCTTTTAGTTGTTTATAGAAAGCACAAAGTACACTTCAAATGGATAAAAGGACACAACAATCATGTGCAAAATGAAAGGTGTGACGAATTAGCGGTTATGGCCTCCACCCAAAAGGAACTTTCTGTCGATTTATTTTATGAAAAAGAAGTCGGTAAGTTGCTGTAGGTATTGATTTTAATGGTTTGTAAATTAGCAAAACTTTACAATTAGCAGTCTTTGCAATTTTATACTTTATAAACTACCTTTGCGACTTAATTAGAATCTCAAATAAATGAATAAATTATTGATTGTTGGAACAGTTGCTTTCGACGCCATAGAAACACCTTTTGGCAAAACAGATAAAATTTTAGGTGGTGCAGGAACGTACATTGGTTTGTCCGCCTCTTTTTTTAATTTACAATCCGCCATAGTTTCTGTAGTTGGGGATGATTTTCCACAAGAATATTTAGATTTGTTGACCGAAAGAAATGTTGATATTTCTGGACTTGAAGTGGTAAAGGGTGGGAAAACCTTCTTTTGGAGCGGTCGCTACCGTAACGATTTAAATTCACGTGATACTCTTGATACTCAATTGAATGTTTTAGCTGATTTTCAACCTAAAGTACCTCAAGATTTTAAAGATGCTGATGTGGTGATGCTAGGAAACTTGCACCCACTAGTACAAAGCAGTGTTTTGGACCAAATGGAAACGAAGCCAAAATTAGTGGTTTTAGACACTATGAATTTTTGGATGGATTGCGCTTTGCCAGAATTATTGGAGGTAATAAAACGTGTTGACGTTATAACAATCAATGATGAAGAAGCGAGACAACTTTCTGGAGAATATTCTTTAGTGAAAGCTGCTGCGATAATTCAGGCGATGGGACCAGAATATGTAGTAATCAAAAAGGGGGAGCATGGTGCACTTTTGTTCCACGATAAAGAAGTGTTCTTTGCGCCTGCATTGCCATTAGAAGAAGTGTTTGACCCAACAGGGGCTGGTGATACTTTTGCAGGCGGATTTGCAGGTTTCATTACGCAAAGTGAAAACGTCTCATTTGAGAACATGAAAAATGCGGTAATATATGGTTCAAATTTAGCTTCATTTTGTGTAGAAAAATTTGGAACTGAAAGAATGGTTGATTTAGATAAGAAAGAGGTGATGTCAAGATTGAAGCAATTCAAGTCGTTGACACAGTTTGAAATAGTATCGTAAAATTTGAAACCCCGGGAACGGGGTTTTTTTGATTTATAATAAGTTGGGAGTGAAAAAAAAAGATCCCTTTCATTTGTAAGAATTTATAATTAGAAACAACAACACAACAAAGAACTACACAATGAGCGATGCGTTACAACATGAATGCGGAATAGCCTTAGTTAGACTGCTTAAACCGCTTGAATTCTATAAGGAAAAATACGGAACTGCTTTTTACGGGATACAAAAAATGTATCTCCTTATGGAAAAGCAACATAATCGTGGACAAGATGGTGCAGGTTTTGCAAGTATAAAATTAGACATGGAACCGGGAGAGAGGTATATAAGTAGAGTGCGTTCTAATCACGCGCAGCCTATTCAAGATGTTTTTGCGCAAATAAATGACAGAATAAACGAGGAAATGAGTTCTCATCTTGAATACGCTTATAATGTATCTCTTCAAAAGACAAATATTCCATACATAGGAGAATTGTTTTTAGGACATGTGCGTTATGGTACTTTTGGTAAAAATAGTATCGAAAGTGTTCATCCTTTTTTACGGCAAAGTAATTGGATGCATAGAAACCTCATATTGGCTGGAAATTTTAATATGACCAATGTAAAAGAGCTATTCGAAAACTTAGTTGAACTGGGTCAGCATCCAAAAGAGATGGCAGATACGGTTACGGTTATGGAAAAAATAGGACATTTTCTAGACAAAGAAGTAATGCAATTGTATCAAGATTGTAAGCAGGAAGGCTTGTCAAAAAGAGAAGCATCTCCAGTTATCGCCGAAAGATTAGATATTGCTAAAATTTTGAGACGTTCGTCAAAGAATTTAGATGGAGGTTATGCTATGGCAGGACTTTTGGGGCATGGTGATTCATTCGTGTTTAGAGACCCTGCAGGGATTCGACCTGCTTATTTTTATCAAGATGATGAAGTTGTTGTTGTGGCTTCAGAGAGACCCGTTATTCAAACTGTTTTCAATGTTCCATTCGAAAAAGTGCAGGAAATTGAACCAGGAAATGCGTTGATAATTAAGAAAAACGGAACTGTTACAATGGAAGAAATTCTTGAGCCAACAGAAAAAAAAGCGTGCTCATTTGAAAGAATTTATTTTTCTAGAGGTAGCGACGCTGAAATATACCAAGAAAGAAAAAACTTGGGTAGATTAATTCTGCCTGCAGTTCTTGAATCTATTGATCAAGATACTGATAACACTGTTTTTTCTTATATTCCTAATACTGCTGAAACCTCTTTTTACGGTTTAGTAGAAGCGGCTCAGGATTTCCTGAACCAACGTAAAAATAATTTTATTTTAGAAAATAGGAATACACTGACCAAAGAAACATTGCAAGAGCTTCTTAAGGTAAAAATACGTACTGAAAAAGTTGCTATCAAGGATGCTAAACTTAGGACGTTTATTACAGAGGACAGTAGTCGCGATGATTTAGTAGCCCATATTTATGATGTAACTTATGGTGTTATAAAACCAACAGATAATCTAGTAATTATAGATGATAGTATTGTACGTGGGACTACCTTGAAGATGAGTATTATCAAAATGATGGATCGCTTGAATCCAAAAAGAATAGTTGTTGTTTCTTCGGCACCTCAAATACGATTCCCCGATTGCTACGGTATAGACATGGCAAAACTAGAAGGGTTAGTGGCGTTCAAAGCGGCATTAGAATTGTTGAAAGAAAGAAATTTGTACTATATTGTTGATGAAGTTTATGCTAACTGTAAAGGGCAAGAAAACTTCAAAGACAGTGAAATGGTAAATTATGTTACCGCAATTTATGAACCTTTTAAACCTCAAGAGGTCTCTGATAAGATAGCTCAAATGTTGAGCTCTCCTGAAATAAAAGCGGAAGTGAAGATTATTTTTCAAACCGTTGAAGATTTGCATATCGCTTGCCCTAAAAACTTGGGTGACTGGTATTTTACCGGAGACTATCCAACTCCTGGGGGTAATAGGGTTGTGAGTCGTGCATTTATGAATTTTTATGAAGGAAAAGATGCAAGAGCGTATTAAAAATCATGAAATTGTGTAATTAAACGATTTTATGGGTTATTCACCTAAAACATTTGGTTAGAATATACATCTGCCATAGATTTGTAGAACCATAAAATTAGTAGGTTAAGTTTATGGTAGATTTGGGGCAAAAAAGGTGGAAGCAATTCCACCTTTTTTATTGGAATAAAGTCAAATAAAAAGAGAATAGAGGAATATAGAATAGTATAAGAGTTTATTCGTTTTTTTATTGGAATCAGTTAAGTAAAGGCAGGAAATGATTAGGCATAAAAAAAGAATAGACAAATCAACTTTTCAGTCAATTTGTCTATTCTTTTTTCTTTAATCTACGTTTCTATAAAAAACTATTTTTCAGAAGCATATCTTCTAGAAACTTCCGTCCAATTAATTGTGTTGAAAAAAGCCTCAATATAATCGGGTCTTCTGTTTTGGTAATGCAAATAATAAGCATGTTCCCAAACATCCATACCCAAAATTGGAGTACCACCACAACCGATTCCCGGCATCAATGGATTATCTTGATTTGGCGTCCCACAAACATCTAATTTTCCACCTGGGTGAACACAAAGCCAAGCCCATCCAGAACCGAACTGCGTAGCTCCCGCTTTGCTGAATTTAGCTTTGAACTCTTCAAAAGATCCAAAAGCACTTTCAATTGCAGTTAGCAAATCTCCGCTAGGAAGTCCGCCTCCATTTGGAGTCATAACACTCCAATACAGATTATGATTATAAAATCCACCGCCATTATTTCGAACAGCGGTATTTTTCATGTCTAGATTAAGTAGAATATTATCTATCGTCTTGCCTTCCATGTCAGTACCAGCGGTAGCCGCATTGAGGTTTGTAGTATATGCATTATGATGCTTTGTATGATGAATTTCCATCGTGCGTGCATCTATATAAGGTTCTAATGCGTCATACGCATAAGGTAATTGAGGTAATTCAAAAGCCATAATATTTTTGTTTAATGATTTATAAAATTTATTCAAATTTAATCAATTAAGTTTGGAATTGAAAATTCTATGTCGTTATATTTTTATTAATTAAATTTATAGTGTAATTAATTGTGCTGATAATTGTCTTTTCATGCAGGTAAAACCATGTCGTTTTTAAATAATAAACAATAAAACGAGCTATTTCGCCTATTTTAAGTCACGAGAAAGACTTAGTTTGTAGGTAGAAGAATGATTTCTTTTAAGCGCTGAAAAACGGAGGTCAATTTTAGTAGGTGCAACTAATGATGCAATTTTAAGATTGTGCCATTGCCATGCACACAATGCTAATCTTTGATCCTGGGATTGTAAGCAAAGCGCGGGAGCAAGCTTCAAGTGTTGCGCCAGTTGTGATTACATCATCAATAAGTAGAAAGTGTTTGCCATGATCGTTCTCGGTAAAGGAAACGTCAAAAATGGTTTTAATACCTTCGTTCCTGCCCAAAAGGCTTTTTTTGGACTGTGTTTTTGAATAGACCTTTCGTTTCAATAAAGAGTCATTATAAGGAACATTCAATTCAGACGAAAGCGCTTTTCCAAAAGTAGTTACTTGATTGTAGCCTCTTTCTCTATACTTTCTTTTGTGTAAAGGAACTGGAATTATAGCATCTACTGTTTTTAGGATTACTGCATCCTTTAAATCTTGAGCATACCAGTCTCCCAGAACCGTTCCTATTTCTTGATGGCCTTTATATTTTAATTTGTGAATTAGTTCTTGTGCTATTCCTTTTTTATGAAAATAGAGGAGCGCCGATGCGTATTCTAAAGGAATTCTACCGTAAAACTTTTTGAAGGCCTCGTTATTTGGACTGATGTGTTGATGAGTTAGCGGTATGTTGTGCCTGCAAATTGTACAAATCACTTTTTCATTCGGTGTTAATAAAGAGTTGCAGCCAGCGCACACGGCAGGGAAAAATAGATTTATTATGTGTTTGAACATATAATTAGTAATTTATTTATAAAAATATGAAAATCAACGCTTCAAACTTCAGCTATTCTTCTTTTTTTAAGTTCCCTTTTTATATTTTTGCAGTATGGCTAAACAAGAAGATATATTTAAGAATGTAATTTCGCATGCAAAAGAGTACGGATTTATTTTTCCGTCAAGCGAAATATACGATGGTTTGAGTGCAGTTTATGATTATGCACAAAACGGAGTGGAGTTAAAAAAGAACATACGTGAATATTGGTGGAAATCAATGGTTCAATTAAATGATAATATTGTTGGTTTAGACGCATCGATACTTATGCACCCTACTACTTGGAAGGCGTCAGGACACGTGGATGCTTTTAATGATCCGTTAATTGACAATAAAGATTCTAAAAGAAGGTATAGAGCCGACGTTCTGATTGAAGACTATGCTGAAAAGTTAAATGTCAAAGCAGTTAAGGAAGTTGAAAAAGCGAAGATTCGTTTTGGTGATGCCTTTAACGAACAGGAGTTTGTAACTACAAATACTAGGGTTGTTGAATATAAAGCCAAAGAAAGAGAAATTCTGGAGCGTCTTGGGCGTTCTCTAGGTAATGAAGATTTGGAAGATGTAAAAGCGCTAATTGAAGAGTTAGAAATAGCCTGTCCTGAATCAGGTTCCAGAAACTGGACCGAAGTGAGACAATTTAACCTAATGTTCGGAACTAAGTTAGGAGCATCGGCAGATACGGCGATGGATTTATATTTGCGTCCGGAAACTGCTCAAGGTATTTTTGTCAATTTCGCGAATGTGCAAAAATCGGGAAGAATGAAAATTCCTTTTGGAATTGCGCAAACTGGGAAAGCATTTAGAAATGAAATTGTTGCTAGACAGTTCATATTCCGAATGCGTGAGTTTGAACAAATGGAAATGCAGTTTTTTGTACGTCCAGGAGATGAAATCAAACATTATGAATTCTGGAAAGAAACAAGGCTAAAATGGCATTTGTCGTTAGGTTTGGGTAAAGAAAACTACCGTTTTCATGACCACGAAAAATTAGCCCATTATGCAAATGCGGCGGCTGATATTGAGTTTGATTTTCCTTTTGGATTCAAAGAATTGGAAGGGATTCACTCTCGTACTGATTTTGATTTAAAAGCACACGAAAAATTCTCTGGAAGAAAATTGCAGTATTTTGATGCAGAGTTGAATCAGAACTATGTGCCTTATGTAGTGGAAACATCTGTTGGATTAGACAGAATGTTCTTGGCTGTTTTCGCAACTTCGTTGAAAGAAGAAACATTGGAAGATGGCTCAACTAGAACGGTTCTCAAACTACCATCAGTTCTTGCTCCTACAAAGGCAGCAGTTTTGCCTTTAGTTAAAAAAGATGGTTTACCTGATATAGCGCATAAAATCATTGAGGATTTAAAATGGGATTTCAGTGTCGCTTATGATGAGAAAGATGCAGTGGGCCGTCGCTATAGAAGGCAGGACGCGTTAGGAACTCCGTTTTGTATTACTGTAGATCATCAAACTATAGAAGATCAAACAGTAACAATTCGTCATAGAGATACGATGAAACAAGATCGTGTTAAAATATCGGAATTGAAAGCCATTATAGAAAATGAGGTTTCAATGAAAAACTGGTTGATGAAAATGTAATTATTTTTGATTTATATTTAAAAAAAGCTTCTCGATTGAGAAGCTTTTTTGTTTAGAATCTATAGCCGAAAGTTATTCCACCACGACCAACGATCTCATAATCGGTATCACTACTATTGAATAAATTTCTTCCAACGCCTGCATTTATTTCAAAAACAAAACCTTTACTTGTAATCCATTTAGAGCCTAAACCAAAACCAAGAGCAAAATCAGTTCTGCTTTCTATATTTGAATTATTAGTATTGCTATAAATGTAGCTTTCATAGGAGTTTAACATACCAAATCCTTCCGCAAAAAATCCTGCAGCGGGTTTTTTACCAAAAAAATAGCGGTAGTAAGGTGTTAGCTGAAAGCTTGGTTCAATGTCTTCAATTATTGGAACAAATACCGAAACACCAAAAGCGGATTCTTCGTTTATTATTCTTTCAAACGTGCCTTCGAAAGCACCCGCAACTAAAAACGCAACATTTAGTTTGATCTCGTTTCTCTTGAAATCAATTGTTTCTTTTTCTTGGCTAAAGCCAAATAAAGAGGAAGTTAAGCACAACACAATAAATAATTTTTTCATAGAATTAGTTTTTTCTATAAAAGTAAGATTTTTTGCAAAAGAATAATGCTTTTAACAGCTAATTGATATTTGTTAATTCGGGGAAAGTTTTAGTAATATAATTTTCTCTTCTATTTTAAATAAGTGCGATGTTAAATGTCTTTTGTTACGCAACACAACGTTTTTTAATGTACGATTAATAAATAAATGTGAGTTTTGACTTGTTTTAAAACAGCTGTTCATGCATTTTATCGGACTTATTTGCACTTCATCTTAATGTGTTAACATTTGTAAAGAACATATTAACATCTTGCATAAAGAATAGTCTAAACCTGTATTTTTAATTTGTTAAATAAGGATAAACGATGCGTCATTAAATTGATAATTGGCTATTCTTATGCAATTAGTTTCCCAAAACTACCATCAATTTTTAATGCTTTGACGTATACCCACTTCAAGCACCCGATAATATGCCTAACAATTAGGAAAAGCCATTAATGAACTATTCGTACATTATTATTGACGACGATCAAGAAAGTGTTTTGAAAACAAAAGCCATGGCTGATAGTTTTTCGGAGCTGGATTTTATAGCTTCGGCCAACAGCTATCAAGACGGCCTAAACCTTATATTAGAGCATACTCCTCAATTGGTTTTTCTTGAGATCGATCCTGCCGATAAAAAAAGTAATTTATCATTAACACTAGTCAATGAACTCTACCGTTATTTAAAAACTGTTCCAAAGATTATTATTACTACGAAAAAAAGTGATTTCGCTTTTGAAGCGATACAATATGAGGTTACGGATTATATATTGAAGCCGCTAGAGCGAATTACTTTCGTTAAATTGATTTTAAAATTGAATAAATCAAATCAGGAGTCTGGAACCCCTTCTGTGAAGCCTTTAGTTATTGCGAATGAGCCCCCAAAAACTGATGAACACCAGGAAATAAGCAATAAGGAAAAGCCTTTAATATTATGTATAAAGTCTTATGGTGACTATAGATATATTGATGCCAATGATATTGCTTACCTGCAAGCGGATAATAACTCCACTGATATACACCTAAGTAATGGCGAGATGATCACGGCGTTCAAGACATTGAAACATTTTGAGAGTGTATTGACCTATCCATTTATTAGAATTCACAACAGCTATATTGTAAACCGGACTTATATTTCTAGAATTCACAGCGGCAATACCGTGTGTTATATTAAAAACACTACAACAAAACTTCCCTTTTCTAAATCATATAAGGCAAATATTGACCTTATCATTAGTGAGTTTTCAAACGAAAATTACCTAGAAATCTAAAATCCAGCCATTCACATTAATTTGGCATCTAACTACTACCAGATGGACGTATTCTACCATTTATGCTTTTTTTTGTAAGAAAA
Source organism: uncultured Flavobacterium sp. (assembly GCA_937773775.1). Lineage (GTDB taxonomy): Bacteria > Bacteroidota > Bacteroidia > Flavobacteriales > Flavobacteriaceae > Flavobacterium. Next base: position 14,563 of record CALJVL010000024.1, on the reverse strand, counting down.
AAACAGAGATGCTATGTAGTTTTACACCGTGATACTTCAATAACTAAAAGGTCACCTAGTAATGTACATTCATATAATCATATAAAAACACCCAATTATGAAAAAAGCAATTTTAACAATCAGTTTATTCTCCTTAGTAATGATCTTAACTTCATTCACTACGCCAGAAACAAGTAACAATGATATCAATATCACGAACAGTACAGCATCTCAGTCTACTGGAGATAATTTAAAAGTTGATGTTAGAGGATCCCAGTCAGTTGGCGGAAACATGAAAGTTGACGTTAGAGGATCCCAGTCGGTTGGGGGAAACATGAAAGTTGATGTTAGAGGATCCCAATGTACAGGTGGGAACAAGAAAGTTGATTGAAACATAATTCTTTCTTATTAAATATAGTAAGGCTATCAATTATTTGATAGCCTTTTTTTTGTCAGTAGTTTTATTTTACTATTTTTGATAAAATTCATATCAAGTATTGAAAAATAAACACTACATACTTCTCTTGTCATTTCTAATTTTTGTTTTTGTTGGATGCAACAAAAAAAACATAGAAACTGTGCCTGTTACTTCATCGTCAGATAGTTTGTCGACTTATTTTTCATTAGCAAATGATTTTAGTTTGGATAGTGGTAAAAGGCTATTATTTACTCAAAAAGCATTTAATATCGTAATGGATCAGGAGAATGATTCGCTAAACCGAGTAAATCTATTCAAAGTTGCTAATAGATATTATAATATTAACAACTATAAGGAATTTAATAATACCGTCAATCTCGTCTTATCCAACTCAGAGGATGCTCAGGATACTTTAAATATTATAAAAGCTTATACCTACTTGGGGGATTATTATGATTCACAATCAGTTATGGACAGTTCTTTCCAGTTTTATTATAAAGCGGAAAAAATGGCTGAGAATTTAGGGGATAACTTTAGTTTAAGCAAAATACTCATGAATAAAGCAAATCTGCAGTTTAAGGCTGGAGATTATTTTGGTGCTGAAAAGTCAGTTTTCAGTGTGTTGCGAACAATTAAAGGAGAAAAGCAATCAAATAATATCTCGTACGATGCTTATAACCTTTTGGGAGTAATATATGTGGAGTTTGGGGAATATGAAAATGCAATTACATACCATAATAAAGCATTACTAATTAGTGATGATAAAGCAATACCGGAGGTGTTTCAGTCAACGGCTACTTCTTATAATAATATTGGATTTCTCTATCTCAATTCAAAAAAGTATTTGCTTGCAAAGGAGTATTATCAAAAAGGATTACAGCAGAAAAATTTACTTATTCAAAAACCACATCTTTATGCAATGTTGTTGGATAACTTGGCGTATTCCAAATTTAAGTTAAAAGAGACTGAGGGACTCCCAAAACTATTTTACCAATCTTTGAAGCTACGAGATAGTCTACAATTGGCAGATGGAATGTTTATCAGCAAGGTCCATTTATCAGAGTATTTTGCTTCAAAAGGAGACTCGATCAAAGCGTTACAGTATTCTAAAGAAGCTTTGTTACTTGCGCGAAGCACTAATAGTTCGCGAGATATATTGCTGGGACTTAAGAATCAGGCGGTAATTCAACCCGAAAACGCTGCTGTTTACACAAAAGAATATATTCAAATTAACGAAAAGCTACAAAAAGCAGAGCGTACTATGGGAGATAAATTTTCCCGTATTGAATATGAAACGGACAAAATTAAGACTGAAAACTCGAGCCTTGAGGTTCAAAACAGAAATCTAGTATATCTTTTTAGTGCATTAGCTATCTTGGGGCTATTTTTATATATACTAAAATCCCAGAAGACCAAAAACAGGGAACTATTGTACAAACAACAGCAACAAAAAGCCAATGAGGATATTTATAACTTAATGATCTCCCAGCAAAATACAATTGAAACAAGTAGGGTAAAGGAGAAAAAAAGAGTGGCGCAAGAGTTACACGATGGTGTCTTGGGCAGGATGTTTGGTGTTAGGATGAATCTCGATGGTTTAAACGGGCTCAAGGATGAAATGGCTGTCAATCAAAGAGTTAATTATTTGTCCGAATTAAAGAATATCGAACAAGATATTCGCGAAATTTCTCATGATCTGAATAGAGAAAAATCAGAATTAATTAATAACTTCGTTGCCATCGTTGATAACCTGTTTGAAGAGCAAAGAAAAACATTTCAATCTAAATTAGTCTCAACCATAGACAGTAGGATAAAATGGGAGTTAATGGCCAACTCTGTAAAGATTAATTTATTTCGAATCATTCAGGAGTCGTTTCAGAACATTAACAAGTATGCCAATGCAGATTGTATTATTGTTGAATTAAAAAGACAAGGAGACGATTTGTTGTTAGTGATTAGTGATAATGGTGTTGGATTTAATTCTAATTTGAAAAGAAAAGGGATAGGGATACAAAACATGCTCTCGAGAACTAAAGAATGCAACGGTATATTTAGCATTAAATCTAAAAAAGGCGAAGGTACAGTTATCATGGTTACTTTGCCAATAGAACAAAAACAGTTACAAATACTAATATAAAATGACAATGGACTCAGCTGGCCTAACAATAATAAAGAATAATATACTAATTGTAGACGACCATCCTTTTATTATACAAGGATATAAGAATGCAATCACTAGATACAGTCCTAGTAAGTATGAGTTCTCAATATCTGAAGCTAAGGATTGCGAGTCAGCATATAATGTTGTTACAGATCCGGATACCGTGGCTTTTGACATCGCTTTTTTAGATATCAGTATGCCGCCTTATGAAGAGAAGGCGATTTATTCTGGTGAAGATTTGGCAAAAGTGATTTTGGAGAAGATGCCGAACTGCAAAATTATTCTGCTCACCATGTTCACTGAGTTTTTAAAAATAAAAACCATTCTAAATACCATTAATCCTCATGGTTTAGTGATCAAAAATGACTTAACATTCGATGAATTATTATTCGCTTTTGATAAAGTGATTAAAAATGAGCGATATTATAGTGAATCTGTTCTGAAAATGTTGGATTCCCAAGAGCAGACTGTAGAAATTGACTTATTTGACAAACAAATTTTGTTCCACTTATCTAAAGGAACAAAAACTAAAGACATTCCTCAATATATTCCAATATCATTAAACGTAATCGAAGTTCGAAAGTTAAACCTTAAGGTTTTATTAAAAGTACCTGAAGCGAGTGACATAGAGTTGGTACGAGAAGCCCGAAACATCGGATTGTTATTTTAAAAAAACAAAGAACAAAAAACGGCATTTTACTAAATGCCGTTTTTTATTTTATTCAGTTATAGAATCCCAGCCTCGTGCTTTTAAAGGAATTTTAGTGTTTGCTCTAGTAACCAAATGAATGCCCTCGCTTTCTTGTGTCATATGACCAATTATGGAGAAATTTGGGTTTGCTTTTATCTTTTCAAAATCATCCATGGCTATGGTGAAAAGTAATTCATAATCTTCCCCTCCGTTTATGGCAACTGTAGTGCTATCGATATCAAATTCTTCACACACACTTATTAATTGAGGATCTAATGGTAATTTATCTTCATATAGATTACAGCCTACATTTGATTGCTTACACAAATGCATAATTTCAGAAGAGAGTCCATCAGAAATGTCAATCATTGAAGTTGGTTTTATTTCTAATGCATGAAATAAAGTACGAACATCTTTTCTTGCTTCGGGTTTGAGTTGGCGTTCGATTAAGTAGGTATAAGCATCTAAATCTGGTTGCGAATTCGGGTTTACCTGAAACACCTGTTTTTCGCGCTCTAAAACTTGTAAGCCCATGTATGCTGCACCTATATCACCAGTCACTACTAATAAATCGGTTTGTTTTGCGCCATTTCTGTATACAATTTCGTTTTCGTCAGCTTCACCAATTGCAGTAATACTTATGATTAAACCTTTTTGAGAAGATGTTGTGTCACCGCCAATTACATCAACGTTATATTCCTTAGCAGCATGGTTAATTCCAGCAAATAATTCATCTAGTGCTTCTAATGGGAAACGATTTGAAACAGCGATGGAAACCGTAATCTGAGTTGCTTTGGCATTCATTGCGCAAATATCAGAAATGTTAGTTGTTACTGCTTTGTAACCCAAGTGCTTCAAAGGCATATAGGCCAAATCAAAATGCACCCCTTCAATCAATAAATCTGTGGAAACAACTACTTTTTTATCCTTGAAGTCAAGAACGGCAGCATCGTCTCCAATTCCTTTTATGGTCGAAGCTTGATTAATTTCGAAGTTTTTTGTCAAATGGTCAATCAATCCAAATTCGCCTAATTGCGCAATACTGGTACGTTGTGGGTTTTTATCTTCAATCATTATGTTTATTTTAAAGTGCCAAAGGTACGAAGATAATTAGGTTGTCAAATTTGAGTGTAATGAAATTACTGAAATTTGTAAAAAGCTAATTTTCGGAAACTTGTCTTTTGTAAGATTTCGATTAAGATTTCGTTAAAATTTATGTAACAATTGTATTTAAATAACTACTTATCAAGAAACCATTTAAACCAGATAGAATGAAGCTTAAAATAAACAACCTTAATAAGACCTACAAAAATGGTGTGAAAGCCTTGGATAATTTCAATCTTGAAATCGGAACTGGGATGTTTGGTCTTTTGGGTCCAAATGGAGCCGGAAAATCATCCTTAATGCGTACCATCGCTACATTACAAAAGCCAGATTCTGGAACAATTGAATTTGATGGCATTAATATATTGGAGGATCAGATGGCTTTGCGCAAAATTTTAGGCTATTTGCCTCAGGAATTCGGTGTGTATCCTAATATGTCTGCCGAGAAACTGTTGGATTATTTCGCTCAGTTAAAAGGAATTGCTTCAAAAGGGGACAGAGCTGCAATTGTAAAGCAAGTTCTGGAAGTCACTAATTTATATGAAGTTAGGTTGAAAGATGTAAATGGTTATTCCGGAGGTATGAAGCAACGTTTTGGAATTGCGCAGTTGTTGTTAAATAATCCGAAGCTAATCATTGTTGACGAACCAACGGCCGGTTTAGACCCTGCTGAAAGGCATCGTTTTTTGAATGTTTTACGTGAAATAGGAACGAACCATACTGTGATTTTTTCTACTCATATTGTAGATGATGTAAAAGAACTTTGTAATGAAATGGCCATTTTAAATGGAGGGAAAATTTTAACTCAGGGAACGCCAAAAGCGGTTACAGATTCGCTAAGTGGAACAATTTGGACCAAAGTTATAGAGCGTGAGGCATTAGAAGAAAATGAAAAAGAGTTCAATATTATTTCTTCTAATTACAACCAAGATAACACTTTGAATATTAGAGTTCACAGCTCAGAGAAGCCAAATGAAAGTTTTGTCTCTTCTGCTCCACAGCTTGAAGATGTATATTTTGTTGCACTAAAAAATGATTCAATATGATGTTAGGAACTATATTTACTTTTGAGTTAAAAAGGTGGTTCAAAAACCCATCTTTCTACATATATATTGTCATTTTCTTTATTCTTTCGATGTTGATGATGGCGAGTAGTTTGGGTGTTTTTGACAATTTTACCGTCACAACGTCCTCAAATGCTTTAGCGAATTCGCCAATAGCATTAAACGAAATTATCAACGTACTCTCTGTGTTTACTTATTTCCTGTTGCCTTCGATAATCGGGGCATCGGTATATAGGGATTTTAAGTATAATATGCATACGATTCTGTTTTCTTATCCATTTACAAAAATGGATTATTTATTAGGTAAGTTTTTGAGTTCGTTGTCAGTAGTAATATTAATCGTTTTGGCTATTGGTTTGGGGGCTTTTTTTGCAAGTTTTCTACCATATGTAAATCAAGATTTGTTAGGGCCAGTTAATATTATGGCTTATTTGCAGATTTATTTTATTTTCGTAATTCCCAACTTGTTTTTTTACGGTGTAATTGTCTTTGCCGTTGTAACTATCACCAGAAATATTTCCGTTGGGTTTATAACTGTGATTTTATTATTGTTTGTTCAAAGTATGGTTAGTAGTTTTACGAATGATGCTGACAATCGCTTTATTGCAGGACTTCTAAATCCTTTTGGAGGTGATGCATTGCGATACTATACTCAGTATTGGACCGTTTCAGAAAAAAACGTAAACTTGCTTCCTTTTGAAGGATTAGTCATATATAATAGAATGATTTGGCTGGGGGTTTCACTTCTGATTTTTGTTTTTTTGTATCGTTATTTTTCGTTTACCCAAAATGCCTTAACCATTGGAAGAAGTAAAAAAGAAGAGCGAATTACAAAAAATAATTTTGGCGGAATTACAAGGGTCAATTTGCCAGAGGTAAAGCTCAATTTTTCGACTAAACAAAATTTAAAAACTGCCTGGAATTTATCCAAAGTCGATTTTAAATTCATTGTGAAAAACTGGATTTTTATTAGCATTGTACTAGTTGGATTAATGTTTATTTTAATTGTATCATTGACTGCGGGTGAAATTTTCGGGACACAAACCTATCCTGTAACCTGGCAAATGCTATTGATTCCTGGAAGTACATTTAGTCTTTTTATAAATGTTTTGACCTTTCTTTTTGCTGGAATTTTAATCCATCGCGGTGTAAGTACAAGAATGAATCATTTGATTGACGTTACTCCAGTTCCCAACTGGGTTTTGTTGTTTTCTAAATTTTTGGCATTATTTAAAATGCAAATGCTGCTTTTGGCGGTCATAATGATTGGCGGAATAGCAATTCAATGTTATAAGGGGTATTTTAATTTTGAAATCGGACACTATCTATTTGAACTGTATGCGGTGAAACTTGTAGACTTTGTGATTTGGGCCTTTTTGGCGCTTTTTATTCAAACATTGTTCAAAAATTACCTGCTTGGGTTTTTTGTGCTGCTTATTCTTTCCATAGGTTTGGTTTTTCTTCCAAAAATTGGAGTAGAACAAAGAATTTATGGATTCAATAGCGACACGGGTTTTCAATATTCTGATATGAATGGATACGGAAATGGGTTAGCATTGTATTATTTGTACAAAGGATATTGGTTCCTTCTGGGGCTTGTTCTTTTTGGGATGACACTTCTGTTCTGGACAAGAGGATTAGGACAGTCGGCAATGGCGCGATTTTCCGATGCTAAAGCAAGATGGAATAGAAATACCGCAATTTTAGTAGTTCTCCCATTAATTGGGTTTTTGGCTCTTGGTAGTACGATTTACTATCAGGACAACATTGTAAACGAATACAGGACAAACCAAGAATCTGAAAATCTGGCGGTAGCTTGGGAAAAGAAGTATAAAAAGTATCAAAAACAGGCGCAGCCAAGAATCACTGATATAAAAGTTGATCTGGATTTGTTTCCAGAAGAGCGAAATTTTATAGCTAGAGGAACTTATGTTTTAAAGAATAAAAGTAGCGAAAGTATTGATTCCGTTTTTGTAAATTATAACAACTATGAAACGCAGATTTCGTTTTCAAAAGCCGCAAACCTGGTTTCTAAAGACACCATTTTTAATTTCAATATTTATAAATTAGCTAAAGCTTTAGCTCCGGGAGATTCTATTCAGATGTCTTTTGAAGTGAAAAACAAAGAAAATAATTTGTTTAAGAATAATTCCCCGGTGATTAATAACGGAACCTTTATTAACAACAGTTCTTTTCCGTCTATCGGTTATAGTGAAAACGGAGAATTGAGTGACGATGATATTAGAAAGAAACACGGTTTGAAGGCAAAAGAAAGAATGGCTAGTCCTATGGATTCAATTGCAAGGAAGAATAACTATATCAGTAGTGATGCTGATTGGGTTACTTTTGAAACTACCGTAAGTACTTCTGGCGACCAGACGGCAATTGCTCCGGGTTATTTGCAAAAGCAATGGAAAAAGTGCGGAAGGAATTATTTTCATTATAAAATGGATCAAAAAATGATTAATTTTTATGCTTATAATTCGGCTAAATATGAAATCAAACGTGATAAGTGGAAAAATGTAAATATTGAAATTTATCACCATAAAGGACATGAATACAATGTGGAAAGAATGATTTCAGGGGTAAAAAAATCCTTAGATTATTATGCTGCTAATTTTAGTCCATACCAGCACAAGCAAGTCCGAGTTATGGAATATCCCAGAACCTTGGGTGAGTTTGCGCAGTCTTACGCTAATACAATTCCTTTTTCTGAGGCGATAGGTTTTATTGCCTCTGTTGATGATGAAGATAAAGATGCGGTAGATTATCCTTTTTCAGTAACATCCCATGAGATGGCACATCAATGGTGGGGACACCAAGTTATTGGGGCAAATGTTCAGGGTGCGACAATGTTATCTGAAAGCCTTTCGGAATATAGCTCTTTAAAGGTTTTGGAACATGAATATGGTAAGTCACAAATGCGTAAATTCTTGAAAGTATCTCTAGACAATTATTTAAGGGGAAGAACGTTGGAGAAGAAAAAGGAGAAACCATTGATGTATAATGAAAATCAACAGTACATTCATTATAACAAAGGCTCTCTAGTTTTCTATGCATTAAGTGATTATATAGGAGAAGAAAAACTAAACGGAGTTTTGAAATCATACATTCAAAAGGTAGGTTATCAAAATGCTCCTTATACTACTTCTGTCGAACTTGTTGGGCTTTTAAAAGAAGCTTCTCCAGATTCTTTAAAATATGTAATCAATGATATGTTTGAAACGATTACTTTATATGATAACAGAATCAAAAAAGTGACGTCGAAAAAGTTAGCCAATGGAAAATACCAAGTGGATATTGAGTTTGAAGTTGCAAAATATCGTGCTGATGATCAAGGGAAACGAATCTTTAAAGATGTTAAAGGCCAAACCCTGTCATACAAGAAAAAGGGAGATGCTATAGCAACGAACTCCTTTCCTCTAAAAGATTATATAGAGATTGGTGTTTTTAATGAAGAAAATCTCAAAGGCAAAAAAACCGAAAAAGAATTACATTTAAAGAAATATAAAATTGAGAAAATTGATAATAAAATAACAATAATTGTAGATCAAAAACCCACAGAAGTAGGAGTTGACCCGTACAATAAATTAATTGATACGAATTCAGATGACAACAGAAAGAAACTGTAATTTATTAAATTAACAAAAGGCGAAGATTAAGATCTTCGCCTTTTTATTTTTTAGAATTTTTAAATATCAGATGCAAGTAGGAGAACTTATTTCATTTATCATTAAATTTATAATATGAAAAAATACAAAATCGTAACCCTAACTGTAAACCCTGCACTAGATAAAAGTGCTCATTTTTCTGGACTCGTGCCTGAACATAAGATTAGGTGTCAGGCTCCGTTGTATGACGCGGGAGGAGGCGGGATAAATGTTTCTAAGGCAGTATCTCGCCTAGGAGGAACATCATTGGCGGTAATAGCTTCTGGCGGGCCCTCAGGCGAAATGATAAAAGAAATTCTAAACAAGGAATTAATTCCGTTTCATTCTATTGAAACTAAAAATTGGACAAGGGAAAGTTTTGTTGCGGTTGATGACAATACCAATTCTCAATATCGTTTCAATTTTCCAGGAACTTCAATTACTGACGCTGAGAAAAACAAGATCACTCAAGCAGTTGAAGAACTTGAATCAGATTTTCTTGTTATAAGCGGAAGTTTAAGGGAAGGTTTACCGGTCAATTTTTATCAAGAGATTGCTGAAATTGCAAAAAAGTCAAATACAAAATTGATTGTTGACACAGCAGGTGAAGAGTTCAAGAAAGTATTAGAAACCGGAGTATATCTAATTAAACCTAATGTGGGCGAACTGGCCAAGCTAATTGGTGTCGAGCGACTAGAAATGGAAGAAGTAAATCATGCCGCCAAACAAATTATTGAAAAAGGGGGAGCCGAAATTGTAGTCGTATCTCTTGGTCCCCAAGGAGCAGTTTTGGTAACTAAAGATTCCTGTGATTATGTTCCAGCTCCCAATGTTGCGAAAAAAAGCACGGTGGGTGCCGGCGATAGTATGGTAGGAGGAATGGTCTGGGCGCTATCGCAAAATAAAAACCTGAAAGAGGTAATCCGTTGGGGCGTGGCCTGTGGATCAGCCGCAACAATGAACGAAGGAACCCAATTGTTTAAATTGGAAGATGCGAAACGTTTGTATGAATGGTTGAAGGATAAATAGGTTTTTTGAAGGTCTAAGGGTTAAAAGTTGCAGAGTTTTAAATAGCATGATAATTTTGCATCGTCAGTGGTTCTGTTTCCAAATTTCAGGATTTCGAGGGTATGAAAAACGGCAAAAACAGTAACAGTCTTTGTTTTTTCATCTATTTGATAATGAATTAAAAAAGGAAACTTTTCAATTTTTTTGCACCGAATCGTTTTGTATTTTACCGAAAAGAGATAGGGGTCATTTTTAAGAGCATTTATTTGCTTCTGGGTTTGATTTTTATAACGAGAACCTAAACCTTTTAATTGCAATTCATACCATTCAATAAGTTTCTTGAATGTTTTTAAAAGCATCAACATCTATTTTTAAATGATAATTCAATTGAGCTATAACATTTTTGAGACTTTATCCCAATCCAGAAGGCGCTCTGGATTTTCTTTTGCTTTAGCCATGCGTTCCAAAACAATTTTCTGATGTTCCATAGGAATGTCAAGATCCTCATTCCATATAGCATCATTTATTTTTAACTTGTCTTTAGACGAAAGTTGCTTCACCGCTTCAATCAATTGATTGACACTTAAATCGATATTTAATTTTATAGAATCCATGTGAACAAACTTAGTAAAAAAAAAGTTTAAATTTTAAGCATTGAATTTTTGAAAGTATATTAAACAAAAAACCCTGATAATTTTTAAGTCGTCAGGGTTCTATTTTCTATTTTTCTAAAAAAAGTTAATCATTCAATTTCAAGACGGCCATAAAGGCTTCTTGAGGAATTTCTACATTACCTACTTGTCTCATACGTTTCTTTCCTTTTTTCTGTTTTTCAAGTAGTTTACGTTTACGGGAAATATCACCACCATAACATTTAGCGGTAACATCTTTACGTAAGGCTTTGATCGTTTCACGCGAAATCACTTTCACCCCAATCGCTGCCTGAATCGGAATATCAAATTGTTGACGTGGAATTAATTCTTTCAATTTCTCACACATTTTTTTACCAATGTGGTAGGCGTTATCTACGTGAATTAATAAAGACAGTGCGTCAACGATAGTCGCATTCAATAGTATATCTACTTTTACCAAGTTTGAAGTACGCATGCCGATAGGAGCATAATCGAAAGAAGCATATCCTTTTGAAACTGTTTTCAAACGGTCGTAAAAATCAAATACAATTTCTGCTAGAGGCATGTCAAAATTCAATTCAACACGATCAGTAGTCAAGTAGGTTTGATTTGTGATTTGGCCACGTTTTTCGATACACAATGACATTACATTACCCACAAAATCTGATTTGGTGATAATGGTAGCTTTTATAAACGGTTCTTCTACGTGATCCAGTTTGGAAGGCTCCGGCAAATCAGTCGGATTGTTTACCACTAATGCAGTTTCTGGATTTTTTTTGGTGTAAGCAAAATAAGAAACGTTGGGAACTGTAGTAATTACTGTCATGTTGAACTCGCGTTCTAAACGTTCTTGAATGATTTCCATGTGTAACATTCCTAAGAATCCACAACGGAAACCGAATCCTAGAGCAGCAGAACTTTCTGGTAAAAACACAAGTGAAGCATCATTCAGTTGTAGTTTTTCCATCGAGTTTCTCAAGTCTTCATAATCCTCGGTATCAACAGGATATATTCCAGCAAAAACCATTGGTTTCACATCCTCAAAACCTTTAACCATATTAGTTGTTGGAGTTTTTGCATCAGTCACTGTGTCTCCCACTTTTACTTCTTTCGCTTCTTTAATACCAGATATCAGATAGCCAACATCACCAGTGGAAATCACTTTTTTAGGAACTTGGTTTAATTTTAAAGTTCCAATTTCATCAGCATAATACTCGTTTCCAGTAGCCATGAATTTTATCTTCTGACCCTTTTTTATTTCCCCGTTTATAACACGGAAAATAACTTCAATACCACGGAAGGGATTGTAATGGGAGTCAAAAATCAAAGCTTGTAGAGGCTCATCTACATTTCCTTTTGGAGGCGGAATTCTTTCGATAATTGCTGCTAATATATTTTCGACACCTAAACCTGTTTTTCCAGATGCATGTATGATTTCCTCCAGTTTACAACCTAATAAATCAACAATATCATCGCTTACTTCTTCTGGATTAGCACTTGGTAAATCTACTTTATTTAAAACTGGGATAATTTCAAGATCATTCTCTAAGGCCAAATACAAATTCGAAATGGTTTGTGCCTGTATGCTTTGAGCTGCATCTACAATCAAAAGCGCTCCTTCACAGGCAGCAATTGATCGAGAAACTTCATAGGAGAAATCGACATGTCCGGGAGTGTCAATCAAATTCAGGATGTATTCTACTCCTTTGTAAGTGTACTCCATTTGTATGGCGTGACTCTTAATCGTAATTCCGCGTTCCCGCTCTAAGTCCATGCTGTCAAGCAGCTGTGCTTTTTCTTCACGTGCCGTAACAGTTTGTGTTGCGGCAAGTAAACGGTCAGCAAGCGTGCTTTTCCCGTGGTCAATATGTGCAATAATGCAAAAATTACGTATATGTTTCATCTTCTATTTATGTCAATTTTTATTAGGGCATGACTTTGCTTTCACTATCGTTTCAGCAAGGTCGGGCTATTCGCTTCAAGTCCTCGCAAAGTTTCGCTATCGCTACACTTTACTGTGGGCTTTTCACTGCCATCCCTCATGCAAGGATTTTAATCTGCAAATATAGTTTAAATTCAACAGTTTCAAACTCAGAAATCGCAAACTAATGGGTTAAGTAATAAGTCTTTCATCATTACTATTTCATCCTTTAATCAAAAAAGCGTAATTTTGCACAAAATTTAACCATATGATTAAGATTGGCAACATAGAATTACCAGATTTCCCTTTACTTCTCGCTCCTATGGAGGATGTGAGCGACCCGCCTTTTCGCAGGTTGTGTAAAATGCATGGTGCTGATATGATGTACTCTGAATTTATTTCTTCCGAAGGGCTAATTCGTGACGCTATCAAAAGCCGAATGAAATTAGACATCTTCGATTACGAACGACCTGTGGGTATTCAGATTTTTGGAGGAGACGAGGAAGCAATGGCCATGTCATCTAAAATTGTTTCTACAGTAAATCCAGATATCATCGATATTAACTTTGGTTGTCCAGTAAAAAAGGTTGTGTGTAAAGGCGCCGGCGCCGGAGTTTTGAAAGATGTTGATTTAATGATACGCTTGACACAAGCAGTTATCGATAGCACACATTTGCCTGTAACGGTAAAAACGCGCTTGGGATGGGATGATAATTCTATTAACATTGATGAGGTTGCGGAGCGGTTACAAGACATTGGTGTAGCTGCTTTGAGCATACACGCCAGAACTCGTGCCCAAATGTATAAAGGGCATTCTGATTGGTCACATATCGCCCGAGTGAAAAACAACCCTAGAATCACCATGCCTATTTTTGGGAACGGAGATATTAGTAGTCCAGAGAAAGCATTACAATATAAAAACGAATACGGTATCGACGGAATCATGATTGGTCGCGCCGCCATTGGGTATCCTTGGATTTTTAACGAAATCAAACATTACTTTGAAACAGGAGAACATTTAGCTAAGCCTACTGTCGTTGATAGAGTAGAAGCGGTACGCAACCATTTGACTTGGGCAATGGAATGGAAAGGAGAAAGATTAGGTATTGTAGAAACAAGACCTCATTACACTAATTATTTCAAAGGAATCCATTCGTTTAAACCATTCAAACAAAACCTAGTGACATTAGATCGCCCAGAGGAATTATTTGCGGCTCTTAACGAGATTGAAGATGCTTATGCAGCATACGAGTTTGCATAGCGGCTAGATTTAAATAAATCAGAAGAAAATAGTTAAACATAAGTTCCACTAATTTGCACAAATTAATTCGTGTAAATTAGTGGTTTTCGTGTTTTTATATGACTTTTTTATTCCTTGTAAAAATATACTGTAGTGTATAAATTTCCGCTAGGCTAATAATTTCTTACTCACTCGGCTACTTGCAATCAATGAAGCAATAAAGCCAAGACAAACAATTGTTCCCATTACAATCAATACGTTTTCTAAGGTAAAAACAACGGGATAAGCCAGTGTTGGTGTGATCATAACTAATTGGAAATGTTGCTGTAGCAAGACAATAATTATTCCTAAAGTCAATCCAATAACTCCTCCAAAAACACTCAATAGCGTTCCTTGAAGCAAAAATATTTTTCTTAAGCCTCCAATTTCGGTTCCTAGATTAAAAAGTGTTTTCAGGTTTTCTTTTTTGTCGAGAATCATCATAATCAATGCTCCGATGAGGTTGAAAAGCGCCACGACAATTACCAAAGTAAATATTAAATACACAGCAATATTCTCGGTATTCAACATTTTATATAGGGCATCATTAAGTTGCGCCCTGTTTTTTACCTCGATTTTGTTTTTGAAAATGATTTGTAACTGGTCGATAATGGCATTTTCATCGGCTCCCGTTTTTTCTTTAATCTCAATTCCAG
>CALJVL010000023.1 GCA_937773775.1 uncultured Flavobacterium sp. | reverse complement strand
GATTCAATTTATATTCAGTTATTTTTTAAAAGACAACTGAACTAATTCAAGTTTTTTTGGAAAATTTATTCCCTGGTCGCTAACGGATTCACTTAAAATTTTTAAGATGTGAATACTCGCTAAGAAACTGGCTCGTAATGATAAAGATATGAGTACCGATAAAGTTATATATTCTTTTTCAGGACTGCCTGAGCAAGTTCAGCTTAATCTAAAGGGAGGTTACTATTTGAAGAAAAGAAACCTGCGATAAACAGGTTTCTTTTTTCAAATTCTTTGCCAATTATTTAGGCTGGCATTATTACCTTATTAACGGCATGAATAACTCCATTATCCGTTTCTACATCAGCAAGAACTACTTGCGCGTCATTGATAAAGACCTTTCCTTCTTTTAAATGAACCGTTACTTGTTCGCCGTTTACCGTTGTGGCTTTCATACCATCGGATAAATCGGTCGACATAATTTTGCCCGCAAGGACATGGTATGTTAAAATAGAGGTCAATTGCTGCCCGTTTTCAGGTTTCACAAGTGTTTCCACTGTTCCTTCAGGTAATTCAGCAAATGCATCGTCTAATGGAGCAAATACGGTGAAAGGACCTTCAGAAGTTAAAGTACCAACAAGATCGGCAGCTGTTACGGCTGCTACTAAAGTTTTAAATGAGCCGTGATTAACGGCAGTTTCTACAATGTTCATAATATATGTTTTATTTCAAAGTTAGCCCTTTGTTGCCTAAGCCTCCAATTGTTACTGTTAAGGTTTTGATAAAGTAAGAATATCTATACGTAAACCCACTTGGAAAGATGTACAAGTAAAAAAAGCAACTAGCCTATTATACCAAACAGTAACAAGCTGCCGTCTTTATTACGAGCCGACAAAAGCGACGTAGCAATCTAATTTTGTCGAAAGAGCATAAATATAAAAAAGAGGGCTGGTAGGATAACTAAAAACAATATAGTTTTAAAGTTAGCAAGTCCACAGAGCCTCTGTCAGAAATAAAACATAGGCTTTTTATAGTGCTGTTCGTTTTAAGTTATGACAGAGGTTTTGTTTTGTTTTAAATTCGGAACCACTTTACCTGCATCTTCAACTTATAGCCAATAGCAGTCCAAAGCTCTAATTCCTCTATAGAAAAATCAAACTTTTTAAAATACCATCGTTCACCAAATAGATTGATATTAAGTTTTTTTTGCAAGCCAAAGTAAATTATTTAAATTAATCTCTTTTTGTTCTATCAAGAATAGTTTGAAATATCATTACAATCCAAAAAACAATAAGAAGCAATCTTTTTAAATAACTATCAAATTTTGTTTCTTCATTTTCCTCATCAATTACTCCAAAAACGTACTCCAAAAGCATTGTGATTAATAAACCAATGATTAAATATAAAAGAACATAATTCATACAAATAAATTTATGATTTCACCTTGCCTCTCTGGCGCTCGTTTGTAACGAGTGCCTACTTTCTTTATAAAAACAAGTCGTAGCGTTTGCAACGCGGTTCACTAAATATCTCCCGCTCTCCGTAGTCGCCTGTATTAGGTATGCCTTTTTAAGAATAGCCTATCTTAAGATTAATTATTAAATCATTACTATCTCTTTTTACCTCCAAAAACAGATCTTTTACACTTGCCGTTTGCTTTAACAGCTGTTTTTTATCTGTGAATCCAATGTTACACACATATTGCCATATCTCTGGTATAGCGGAAACTTTGACTCCATAAGGAGGATAAGAACTGTTGCCAGATACTCCACGAGAACAGTTTTTTTGTTTTTATTAGATCGCTTTTACACCATGCCTTCATTTTTGGTTATCAGTATGTAGGTCTTCCCATCATTGACGTCTCCTAACTTTTCAACATACCACCCAACAATAATGGATCCATCTGTCTTCGTATTTGGTGCACCTGCCTCTGGTTATCCCGAAAGATTCCGACAGCTTTTCCTGCGAAATTTCATGTTGCACCCTAAGACTCCTAATGTTGTCTGAAAATAAAGACATAACTATTTTGTTATAATTTGTAACAACAAATACAGCAAAATTTGTTGTCATCTGTACTAATTTTGTAACGTATAAAACAGAAAAGAAGATGGAAAGAGCAATTGTACACCTGGATTTGGATACTTTTTTTGTGTCCTGCGATATTTTGACTGTTTTAGGGAAAGGCGGCAGCGCTTTTTTAAAATTTTGCACAAGAATAACAATACAGTTCACGTTACATAACAAATGAAAAAACAGGAATACGCAATAGTAGATATAGAAACCACAGGTGGGAATGCCAGTGGCAGTTGCATAACAGAAATTGCCATTATAATCCATAACGGAACTAACATAATCGACCGCTGGGAAACCCTCGTCAACCCAGAAAAGGAAATACCGCTTGCCATTTTTTCACTTACGGGCATTAACAATGAAATGGTACGTAATGCACCTATTTTTGATGCTATTTCTGAAAAGGTTTTAGAAATGCTTACCGGACGCATTTTCGTTGCACATAATGTCAACTTTGATTATTCGTTTGTTCGCCACCAACTCGAAGCAAGCGGATTCAAATGGACTGCGCCAAAATTGTGTACCGTTCGCGCCGCAAGAAAGATTATATCGGGATTGGGTTCGTACAGCTTGGGAAGACTTTGCCACTCGCTAGATATCCCTTTGGTAAACCAACACCGTGCCGGTGGCGATGCCGATGCCACAGCCAAGTTGTTTTCCCGTTTGCTGGAATGGGACGTCGAAGGTGTAATCGCAAAAATGATAAAAAAGACGGCACAAGACCAGCGCTTACCCCCTAACCTACCGCCTGCTGATTTTGAGCAGTTACCTGAAAAAGCAGGTGTGTATTATTTTTACGATCAGACAAGGAAAGTCATTTACGTAGGAAAGGCTATCAACGTAAAAAAACGGGTGGCCTCCCATTTCAGTGGACATAATATCACGCCACAAAGACAAAATTTCCTGCGAGAGATACACGGTATTTCCTTTGAAATATGTGCTACCGAATTAATGTCGCTGTTACTGGAGTGTAGCGAAATCAAAAAGCTCTGGCCCACCTACAACAGGGCACTCAAACGCTTTGACCCTAAATATGGACTTTATAAGTATGAAGCTCGTAATGGATATCGGTATTTAGCAATTGGAAAACTGGGAAAATTTCAGACGGGTATTGAATCTTTCAATAGTTTGTATAAAGGCATCAATGTATTGCGCAGCTTGACCGAACAATTTGGCATTGATAACCGATTCTGTAACTACGGCATGGACGACCGCGGAGAATTCATCCCAAAGCCGGATCGGGACAATTTACCCGCAGTGGAACAGCACAACGAGCAAGTCGAAAACGCCATTGCTTTTTTAGTAAAAAACAGGCCAAGCTTTGCCGTCATAGACAAAGGTAGAACTGCTGAAGAACGCAGTTGCATTTGGGTTGAAAACGGTCACTTTTATGGCATGGGATATATTGCCTCGGATATTGGTTTTACGGATCCTTCTGAGATAAAGGATCATGTCACTCCTTACAAAAGCAACCAATACAGTGTGGATTTAATCCTTGCTTACGCTGAAAGATATCCAGGCAAAGTGCATTTTAAACCAAACGAGAAGGGATGATAATTCATGTCATTTACATCTAAGTATGTACATCAATTGGTGGTGTAAAAAAAAATCCCTCCCTGATAAGGAACTGATGCTGTTTTCTAATCAACATATTGCATCTTTAATTGTAATTTTTAAAGAGATGTTTTTTATGGAAACGATCGAAATAACTAGAAAAGAATTATACGATATAGTATGGTCATCACCCATTACCAAACTAACATTGCAATATGCGCTATCAATCGAAGGTCTGAAAAAGGTATGCAAGCAATTTGAAATCCCAATTCCTGATGCTTGTTATTGGTCAAAACTCAAATTCAATAAAAAGATCAAAAAAGAAAAGCTTAATCCAATCTTCGGTGGTGTGGATATAATTGTTTTAACGATCAGGGAAGAAGGCAACCACCTCCGAAGTCTCCTGACTTCGGAGTTTTTATTTATACTTCAGTATGACAATAAGCATTTATTGCAATAATCTTTAAACTAGTTATGGTCCTTTATACGTCTTCGGTTTATCCGGGTTTTAGAATAGTAAAAAGAAGTGAAGTACTTTATTAAATATCACTAAAAATAGGTATAGCTAAACTCCTTTGAAAGTCGTTTATTTACAATTTTAAAACACGAGAGAAATTGTATTAAACAAAAGTGTCATGTTTTATATTAAAAAATGATTTGGATCTAAATTGTTTTTATAAAAAAGTAAAATGGGAGCACATAACAATGTATAAAAATAATGGCCGAGATATTAGTAAATATGAACATTGTAGCCTGCTCTGATTGTCCATCTTTTTGTTGCAAATCCAATTGATCACTACAACGACAAACTACTCACTGAAGAGTGTTCACTGTTTACCTTTTACTAGCAGTCACTGAGGTACACACCTACGGCAAGTCCACCTTCCGAGGTTTCTTTGTATTTGGTACTCATATCCTTAGCAGTTTCCCACATAGTGTTTACCACCTTGTCTAGAGATACTTTTGCATTGGCAGGGTCGGAGTCCAACGCCAATTCCGCGGCGTTAATTGCCTTTATGGCCCCCATAGAGTTCCGTTCAATACACGGAATCTGTACCAAGCCGCCAATGGGATCACAGGTAAGGCCCAAATGATGTTCCATGGCTATTTCTGCAGCCATGAGCACTTGTTCGGGGCTGCCGCCCATAAGTTCAGCCAAAGCAGCTGCTGCCATAGCAGAAGATACACCAATTTCGGCCTGACAGCCTCCCATCGCTGCACAGATGGTAGCTCCCTTTTTAAAAATACTTCCTATTTCTCCCGCTACCAAAAAAAACTGTTTGATGTGCTTAAAAGTAGCCTCATGGTTTTCAATGACCATATAATACATTAGGACTGCCGGGATTACCCCTGCGCTCCCATTGGTAGGGGCGGTGACCACTCTTCCCAAGGAGGCATTTACCTCATTGACACTTAAGGCAAAACAGCTTACCCATTTTAGTATGGAG
Source organism: uncultured Flavobacterium sp. (assembly GCA_937773775.1). GTDB lineage: Bacteria > Bacteroidota > Bacteroidia > Flavobacteriales > Flavobacteriaceae > Flavobacterium. Next base: position 27,471 of record CALJVL010000023.1, on the reverse strand, counting down.
CGAAATTTAACCTCGGTCTGTCTAATGCTATACATCCATTCCTGTGGGTTTGAATAGAGGAGATCGCCTTTTATTTTTTGGTGGGTATCATAAGCCCTTCTCCGCACGTTTAATCCTCCTGGTAGATTCCCTTCGGTATGACAACCAATATACATACACTCCAGCATGGTCTCCCAAATATGATGCAGGCCCTGGTCAATTTCTAAATCGGATCTTAAGAAACGCTCATTTTCTAATACTAATTCTGAAATGGATTTATTTTCTTTTTTGCAGATAGCCAAAAGTTCGGTCCCATTTTCTATAGCAAAGGGGAAGGATTTAAAGACTTGCAATTTCTTTTTCGATCTTTTGAGTTCTTCCTTTACTACAAAGCCGCCGCCAATGGAATAGTAGGTTTCCTTTATTTGTTTACCATTGGATAAGTTGGCATGAAAAGTCATTCCATTAGCATGAAAAGGCAAAAATTCCTTCTTAAATATAATGTCCAATTTGGGATCAAAAGAAATTTCCCGGGAATGGTTTAAAAGTAGCTTTTCACTTTCTTGAATACATTTGACTATACCACTCATATTTTGAATGGGAATGGTAACTGGGTCAGCTCCGGTGAGTCCCAACATAATGGCTAAATCGGTGGCATGACCCTTACCAGTTAATGAGAGAGAACCATACAGATCTACTTGGATATTAGTAACGGAATCGAATACTTTTTTCTCCCGTAATTCTGCAATAAAGCGCTCTGCGGCTCGCCAAGGCCCTAAAGTGTGGGAGCTAGATGGCCCGACGCCAATCTTCAACATATCGAAAACACTAATGCACTCCATTAATAGTTATTATTTAAAATTCTTATTATTACGATTATAACTTGCAATTCCATGATTTTTGATTGTTTAGTAAGCAAATAATATGATTAAAGTTAAACATATATTCGCTCAGAATCCACTGGTAATCTTTTCGATTTCAAAAAAGGAGCATTATCACTTACTGCATGGTCTGCTGCTAGAAATAAATGTAATTATCTTTACCAACTTCAGTATCTAAGTCCTTTAATAAAAGTGCTATCTCCCTGTCCATTCTTAGATAAGTATCATCCGGTTCTTTAGAACGTATTCCAAAATCATGTCACACATAATCTGTTCTTGAGTAACTAATGGTTAAAAAATCTGTTGTCCCATTTCTACCAAGGTTTTCCCCTTTAAGAGTTGCTTTTACCAATTCGGTTAATAAAGTGTTACTAGAGAAATTTTTAAATTTTTTATCTTTTTGAACTTCCAAATGGTCTACCAAAAAAACGGTGGAATCTTGAGCACAGTAAAGAGACCTCCCTAGCTCTTCTCTATTATACCAATCGTTTGAAACTATACCATGATTCACAGGAGTTGTTCCTGTATAAATATACGTATGCCCTGGCCCTGTTGCAGTTGGAATATAATTATAATGTATATTCTTTACGTTAAACCCTTCTCTTAACAACCTCTTAAATCCATTTTCCGTACAATTATCTTGAAAACGGTACAAATAGTCAGCTCGCATTTAATCTATTACGATACCTACTATTAGTTTGAGTTTATCTTGCTGCTGACTAAAACTTATTTGACTAAGAAGAGTGAAAAAAAGCGGATAAAGCAGTGAATTGATTTTCATTTTATTGGTGTAATTTGCTGTTATTTACTTTTCATTTCTTTCATTCGTCCTAATACATCAAGTCCTTGCTGATACAAATAATACAAAATATCAATATACACCCAGTTTTCTGCCAATTTATTATTCTCTCTACGATAAATGTCAACAATTCTCATTTCGGCTTTAATATCACTTTTGGGGAGTCCTAGAAATCCTCCTTTATTTTTATTAGACAAATTTGGCCAGCCAAAAAAACCACAATAATTACCTTCTGAAAACCTAGCAATGTGTCCATTAAACACTTTATCTGTCAGATTCTCTCTAAATGGATATTGGTGTTGCTTTTGATATCTTTCTATCGTATAGGAGGCTCCTATACCTGTAGGTCCATACCATATCATATCTTGATTCCAGGTTCTTGCTAATAGTTCTGGTGGGCATTTATCATTTTTAGATCTGTTAAGTTCGTCTAAATCAGTAATCATTCTGTTGAGCACTTCTAAAGTTTTTTCTCCCTCTTTTTGATCTTGTTCATCTAAAAGTATACCGTCATGAGTGCGAGGACCTGGGTAAATAAAAGCAGTTCCTGTCATTTGTGGAAGCGGATAATGTCCTGCTTGATCCATAACGCTTAGCACATCGCAAAAAAGTGCAGTCTCAGCAATTTTATTTCCTTCAACACGATGAAATTCGGCGTAACGCAAAAAAAATCATTTTTCCTGTATTAGGTATGCCTAACCAATCTTTATCAAATAACCCTAATAGATTACCTACACTAACTACCCATTGTGTTTTTCCTTTATCACAATCATTAGCTCCTGCAAAAAACATATCTTCCCTCCTTTGTATAGGTGAAAACGATTCTCTTAAAGGTTTCCAAAAGGTTTCTGCAACAGCTTCTGCCCCGTTTTGCTCGTAAAAAGGATGCATTCCTCTCCAATGATAATCCGCAGTTGTATACTGCTTCAACACGTTAATTAAATCGCTATTTGAAGCTGTATCAAAAGCCTCGTAATATTTACGGACTACATCTTTTGCTAGTTGAAAATTATTTTTCATATAAATTAAAATAAAGGTCTGCCTCCATCTACTGGAAAAATGCAGCCTGTAGAGAATGTGAACGATTCTGCAATAGTTATTACAGCTCTTCCTATATCTTCTGCTTCTGCAATTCTACCTAAGGGTGTTTTATCTTCTTGTTCCTTTAGATATTCTTTAGGAAGATGCTTAGCATATTCGCCATTCACCCACCCTGGTGATAACGAAACTACCCTGATTTTTGGAGCCAATGCTCTACCTAACGACATTGTTAATGAATCAATGGCCGCCTTAGACGCGCAATATGCTACATTACTGCCTACTGCTGTACGACCAGCTATTGAAGAAATATTAATCACAATAGGCTTATCTGCTTTTAGCAAAGCTGGTCTAAGTGCTCTAATACTTGCAAAGGACCCTCTAAAATTTATTTGCATAATTCTATCAATCCACTCATCGGTTAAGCCATCTAAATCATCGTGAACTACTGGCTTAGTTACACCACAATTGTTTACCAAAATATCTAAGTGACCATATTTTTCTTCTACGAAAGTAGCCATTTCTTTTAACCTATCACTGTCCGTTACTGATGCTAAATAAATAGAATGACCATCATTTTCTAACGTTTCTAAAACGGTTTTCGCGCTAGTTGCTCCAGCATCAATTTCGTTAATAATTACTCGATATCCATTTTTTGCTAAATATCTGCAAATTTCGGAGCCAATTCCTCCGCTTCCTCCCGTTACTAATGCGGTTTTATTTGATTTCATTTAATTTTTTTATTTAATAAGGTTTTCGATTAATAGTAAAAACACGATGGTAAGCACAAAGAATCCTAACAAATAGTAACTTACTCTGTCTAATTTACCAGGAATAACATACCAGCCATTCTCTTTTTCTGGTTTGTTTTCTAATTTAAACTTGGCTCTTTGTCCAGGAATTGAATATGGTGACCATTCTTTTTGTTTGCCATCGATCATAATACTTGCTATGATCGAAACAAAAACATTCGCTAAAGCTCCAATAATTGCATACCAGGTCCACGCAATATCTGTAAATTTATGCACAAAATATAACATTATAAATCCAGCACCAACACCAACCAATAGTCCTTTTTCAGTGGTTTGTTTAGAATAAAATCCTAATGCGTACATGCTTAGTTTAGCACCTACAAAATAAGAACCAATCTTGGTTATCAATTCCAAAATTGAACCCGTGGTACTAGAAAAACCAATAGCAGGTATGATGATGATGATTGCCCAAAAAATAGTTGAAATTCGTGCTATCTTTAAATAGTGCTCTGGCGTTTCATTAGGTCTATAATATTTCTCATAAAATCCATTTGTTGAAATAGTTGAGAACGAATTTAACGCAGATGACAAACTAGACATACTTGCAGATAGAACTGCCGCAGCTATAATTCCTAAAAAACCAGGAAAACCTTCTTTTTCTGCAAATTCTAGCATAATTGTATTGTCATTTTCAAATACTCTTCCTTGATAATACTGGTAAAAAAGAATACCTATAAATATGAATAAAAAGTAAATAAAAAACGCTGCGAAACCCATAAAAGCCAAAGATTTCTTTGCATCACCAATGTTCTTTGCACCAAGAGTCCTTTGCATCATCATTTGGTTAGCTCCATAAACCGTTACGTGATATATCGTCATGGCTACAATACCTGCCCAAATAGTTGTATCTACCGTAGGATCTGTACTCAAATTTATGGGGTTAACTTTACCTTTCGCTTTTAGAGTAGAAAGAGTATCTATTAAAGAATCCGGGAGCTGATTTAAAAGTACGACAAGCACTATAATTCCTCCTGCTAAAAATATTGCCGATTGCAAAACATCTGTCCAAATCACAGCGGTTATACCTCCCAAAGAAGTATATATCAATGTAACAATAGACACAATAATTATACTTGTAATTACATCTATACCCGTTATATACCCAATAACTAGTGCACCACCATATAATACAGCGGCAGAAGATAGTAATTGAGTAACCATAAATATTAGTGAAATTACCGCTCTTGATGCTGCACCAAAACGTTTCTCTTGATATTCATAAATTGAAACAACACCCGTTTGCATAAAAAATGGAACAAAAAGAGACATTACTATGATAATAACTATAGGATAATTAAGATGAATTGCAATAACGGACAATCCTGATTTGTAAGCCCAAGCAGGTGCGCCCAAAAAAGTCATAGCACTTACATAAGTAGCTAATACAGAAATACCTATAGCCCACCAAGGTGTAGTTTTTTGTCCAATATAAAAATCGTTTGCTGTACTAACTTTTTTTGATAAAACTAAACCTAATAATAAATTTGCTATCAGATAAATAATAATAATTGACCAATTCAGGCCTCCTAACTTATCCATAAATATTGTTTTAAATTGATAATATCATTGTTGATTTTTCAAAATGTACTTACTAATCTACTTACTATATCTTTCAATTCGGATATCTGCTTGTTTTTTATGCCCTGCAAAACCTTCAATTTCGCATAAACGAGAACAATAGCCTCCAACTAAAACACTAGCTTCATCTGTTGTTATTTTTTGATAGGAACATGTTTTAATAAACTTACCTACCCATAATCCGCCTGTAAAACGCGCTGCCTTTTTAGTTGGTAATGTGTGATTAGTGCCAATAGCTTTGTCTCCATAAGCAACATTGGTTCTGTTCCCCAAAAATAAGGCTCCGTAATTTGTCATATTATCTTTGAAATACTCAGGATCTTTTGTATTGACCTGAACGTGCTCACCAGCGATATCATCTGCCACTTGGACCATTTCTTCATAGCTATCCACTAAAATGATTTCTCCGTAATCATCCCATGATTTACTTGCCAAATCAGCTGTTGACAATACCGCCAATTGTTTTTTGACTTCATCTTCAATCTGCATTGCCAATGTTTCACTATTTGTTAATAAGATAGCAGGAGAATTTGGGCCGTGCTCTGCTTGTCCTAAAAGATCGGTTACTACCATTTCTGCATCAGTAGTATCATCTGCAATTATTAAAGTTTCCGTAGGACCTGCTAATAAATCAATACCAACACGACCAAATAATTGTCTTTTTGCTTCAGCTACAAATTGATTCCCAGGACCTACAATCATATCAACTTGCTGCATACCGATGCAGCCATAAGCCATAGCTCCCAACGCTTGTACTCCTCCTAGAATATAAATTTCATCTGCTCCGCCTAAATGCATAGCTGCAACTGTTTCAGCTGGTGGAAGACCTGTTCGTGGATCAGGTGGTGTGCAGGCAATAATCCTTTTTACTCCAGCAACTTTAGCAGTAAGTACACTCATATGTGCAGATGCAACCATAGGGTATCTTCCTCCTGGAACATAACAACCCACGCTATTTACAGGTACGTTCTTGTGTCCTAAAATTACTCCTGGTAGAGTCTCAATTTCCACATCTCTTAAAGCCGATTTTTGTATTTGAGCAAAACGACGTACTTGAGCTTGAGCCCATTTAATATCTTCTATTGTTTCTTTAGAAATAGTTGAAATAATTTCATCAATCTCATTTTCTGAAAGCCGAAAGGATTTTGGGCTCCATTTATCGAATTTCGATGATAACTCACGCACAGCTTCATCGCCTCTTTGTTCAATATCAGACAGAATTCCTTCTACTATCTGTCTTGTTTTTAATTGGTTTGCTGCAGACTCTTCCCCAGCCATTCCTTTTTTGATGTACTTAATTGCCATTTTTATTGATTTTTGTTGTTATTATTTTATTAAAAAAATCTAAATCTCTTTGAATTGCCATTGCTCTATTTTCATCTTTAAAAAGATGGTTTTTACTATTATAAGTATAGAACTCAAACTTTTTATTATGTGTAAATAATTTCGATGCTAATGCCTCTGACCATTGATATGGAACCGATGTGTCCCATTGCGCATGATGTAAAATTAAAGGGGCTTCTATGTCTTCTATATAATTGATGGCATCTCCAGCGTTTATATCATATTCAAAATCTAAATTGCGTATCACTTCATTTAATTTGCTTTTATAATTTTGAATGGATTCATTGGTTATTTTGCTATTATTTTTATCATAATATTTGCCATAATACAATACCTGCTCTATCGTAGATGCTGAAACTCCTGCCCAAATACTAGCTGCTTTAATTTGCTTTGAGACTAGTAGTGTTTTTAATCCTACATCTCCTCCCAAAGAATGACCTAAGTAAAACACATTGTCTGTATTACCTTCTTCCAACTGGCTTAATGCAGAAATAAGATTTAAAACATCTATTGCATAAAAAGTACTTGCCAAGTAGCTTCTCTGGGTGTATTCAAAACCTTCAGAAATATTATGTCCTCTATAATCTGGCGTAATTACTAAAAACCCCTTTTCAGCATAGGTTTCTGGAATCCCTCGATAATAGTCTCCTGGTCGCCAATCTTTACCTGTTTTTGCGCTTACACCATATTTTTCAGGTTCAGGATGAAAACCATGACCAAAAATTAATATGGGAAACCCTTTTTTAGGTTTTTCTGATTTTGGAATTGTAACCAAAGCATGTACTTTAAGGCTATCGGACAAATAAGATATAAGTTTAGATTTATATTTATCAGTATCTTCCAGGTTTTTCTCAAAGCTTATTTCTGAAATATATGAGCGTTCTTGCAATCCTTTTATTGAAATAGGTGCTACTTTGTTAATTATCTCTTTCTCTATTTTAACCTTTGCTTCTTTTTTACAAGCAACAACACAACAAGAAATTATAAGCAAACACAGCGATAGTGATTGTTTGCTTATATTACAATTGTATTTAGTGTGTTTTTTCACGAAACCAATTTTGGTGCTTTAGGGTAATTTTCACCTACAACAAAATAGGCAAATCCATAAGTTGTAGCCTTAATACTTCTTGTTGCTCCTTTTGGGAAAGTAAAAATATCACCATTTTTTAGGGTGGCACTTATTTCTTCCCCATTATGCGAACAGGATATTTCGAATTCACCACGGTGAACTAGCATTACTTCAACTTCCTCGCGAAGATATCTACCTGTTGCTCCAGAACTATCACTTTGTAAACCGTACACATTAAATCCGTCTCCATTAGGATCTCCAGGTTTAACTGAAAACTGATGGTCAGTATTATCTTGTGGCCCCAAAACATCTAACCATCTTAATGTATTAGGCGTTTGATTAGGAAAATTTTTATAATTAGACTCTTTATATGTGCCAACAAAACCGACGTGCTCTTTCATTTGCTCTACGGTATATTGGTCAAAAGTCTTTAATTCATCTTTTGTTAAAGCAGGCATTTGACTTATCCCTTTTGGTATACTTTCGCCTATAGTTGTATCAACTAATTTTCCGTTTTCTAGAAGTACTAAGCCATGACCTTTAGCTTCTTCAATAACACGAGGTAGCCAAACTACACCTCCTCCTGCATCATCATGCCCTAGTATTGAAAATATCATTCCGTATTCGTCTCCTACATTTTCAAAGCCTCTAAACATATTTGTTGGTAATGAAATAATATCCCCTGGATGCAATATAATCTCACTTTTCTCATCATTATTCCAATAAAAACGCCAATGACTACTATACACCATAAAAACTTCTGCTGTAAAATGTGAATGTGGCGAATTTTTAACTCGTGGCGGTTGTCCTGCTGCACCAATACAAAAACCATGTTTATCTGAAAGATTAACTTTTTGATGAGTACTCTCTGAAATACCTCCACCAATGATACTGTAATTATCTTTTAAGTCACTACCCGGAGTTTTAGCATCTATAAACGCCGCTTTACATGGTATTAACTCTTGATATCGAATTAGTCGTTTTTTGAGCATGTCTTTATAAATTTATTTATTTTGTTGTTCTTTCTTTACTAATTCAAATACATCAATTCCTAACTGTTTTAAAACATCTGGTATATCAATAAAAACCCAGTTTTCCTTTAATTTGTCGCCTTCTCGCCTCCAATAATCTACTACGCGTAATGTTATTTTCTTTCCAGTGGCTTCTAAACCAAGCCAACCATCACCATTATGCGATCCATACATTGCAGGAAATCCAAAATCACAGGAATAGTTACCTTCTGCAATTTGTGTGAAATAATCCTCTTCTTTTTTTACTGTAATCCCTCGATCTGGAAAAGCCGTTATAAAAGGGATTTGATGATTTTTCTGAAAACCCTCCAGGCCTCTTGTAGTACCTATACTAGATGGACCATACCACATCATATTTTCTATATCCCAAAACCGTTCTTGCCCCATAGAATTTAAACTAATTCCATCGTAGCTTCCCAATCCATCTAACATTGCATTGGTTAAATCCATCGTTTTTTTGCCTTCAATTGGATCTGTTTCATAATTTATGATACCGTCTCCTGTCATTGGTGCGGGAGGAATCAATTCCACACCCTTGTTAGGAAATAAATTAAATCCTGCTTGTCTTATCACATCAAGCATATCAAAGAAAAACCATGCTTTAATAATCTTTTTATCTTCAATCATAAAATGAGCTGCATAACGCAACCATGTTGGCTGTTGATTCGCTGGTATACCTACCCAATCTTTTGTAAAAGTGCCTATAAAGTTTCCTGTACAACTTACATAGCTTCGTTCTTCATAATCTCCCCCAAGAAGAATATAAGGTTGGTTTTCTATAGCTGTAAATGAGTGGAATAAAGGAGTCCAGAAACTATTATTGAACTCTTCTATCCCTGATAATTCTTCAAAAGGACTTGTAATATTTACAATAACATTTTTATGAAAATATGTTTCTAAAACATTATTAACGTCCTCAATTTTTGTTTGATTCATCTCCTTAAAAAAAGATGTAATTAGGTTTTTATTAATCATTCTTGTCTGTTCTAGATTTGTAGTCATTAATTTCTTTTTTTAGTAATTGAAATACATCAATGTTAAATTGTTCCAGTAGATCTATCATATCTATCATGACCCAATTTTCTTTTAATTTATTATCTTCTCTTCTCCAAAAATCCATAACCCTTATAGTAAACGATTTATTAGATGCTTTTAAGCCTAGCCAACCATCGCCTGTGTGATTACCGTACATTATAGGATATCCAAAATGACAGGTGTAATTTCCTTCTGCAATGTTCACAAAGTTTGTAGATTCGTTTTCTTCGCAAACACCTCTATTTGGGAATGCTTTTAAAAATGGAATTTGATGATTATCTTGAAAACCCTTTAGTCCTCTTGTCGTGCCAATACCACCTGGACCATACCACATCATGTTTTTTTGATCCCAAAATCGTTCTTGACCCATTGATTCTATCGATTTACCATCATACTCTAACAAACCAGCTATCATAGCATTGGTTAGGTTATATGATATTTCACTTTCTTTGAAGTCTGTTGGGTACGTGATAATGCCATTACCTGGCATTGGGTTTGGTGCCGTTTGTTGCAGTCCCTTAAAGGGAAATAATTGATACCCTGATTGCCTAATAACATCTAAAATATCCAAAAAATACCATGATCTTATAATCTTATCGTTATCAAGAAAAAAAGTAGCATGAAATCTTATAGTTACTGGTTGTTGATTGGCTGGAATAGTTAGCCAATCGTTTACAAAAGTACCTATGAAATTTCCAGCAACACAAACACAGTTATTGTCACCAGATGCTCCACTCATAACAATATATGGCTGAATTTCTACATCAGGAAAAGCATATAACAGTGGTTCAAAAAATTGTTCTTTGTACTTACGAACACCAATATACTCGCTAAATGGTTTTGAAATTTCGACTCTACTTGTTTTAATTAAGTAATGTGACAAAACTTCTTCTAAGGAATCTTTATCACTATGATTTAATTCTTTGAAGAATTCAAGTATAGTTTCTTTATTTTTTAAGTTAATATCCATGAGTTATATATTTTAATTACAAATTTGACATAGTGCATCAAAGCCATCATAAACCATCCATTCATCCTTAATTTTCCCGTTTTCAATATTATAATGACTTATTATTGGAACGAAAACCTCTACCGTTGACTCTATCCCAAAAACTCCTAATTTGGTTGATCTTCCCCTAATGTGCCAACGTGCTGCAATTTCAGTTGAATTGTCTTTCCTATTTGATGTTATACGATCAATGTTTATGATTGGATCTTTAAAAGATTTTAAAATAGACCGTATATATTCAGTTATATTATGAACACCATAAACATCCTGATTACATATTGCATGAAGTGTGCTCTCTTCTGAAAAATATTGTTCTATGTCAGTAAAATCTTTATTCTTCCAAACATTAGTAATTAAAGAGTTCACTAAACCTTCTGGAAGCGATACGTCTTGTACTTCTACTTCTTTAGATGAATTAACGCATATTGAAATGGGATTCTCTTTATAAGTCACATCTTTTTTCGCCATTTCTACTGGGTCAAAACCAAGTTGCTGCAATATGTGAAGATTATCTCTAACAAGCCATTCTTCATATATTTTATTATTAGCAATTTTACAATCTGCAACGGTTCTAAAGCTGATTTTTTTTCCTGTAGGCTTACCATAAACAGTACTACCTTGGTTTGTAGCGGTAGATAAAATGCGGTGTGACGAGTAAAAATCTCCTTTATTATCTGTTGACCAGATCACAGCTTCTCCTTGCATCATTCTATCAGGGAAAGAAGCAAGTGTATCATTTGTGCCGCCAATTACTTTTTCTATACCATTTATTTTTCTTGCTCCTGTATGAATCAATATGTCTTTTTCATATGTTTCATTAATTACTTCTAAGTCTTTTTTTTCCCAGATATCTTCTGTTATTTTCAATATATAATCAACAATATTATGGTACTTACTATTAAACCCTGGTAGATTTTGTTGGAGACCATCTCTTTTAAACTGTTTAGTTTCTATATGTATAATTTGTGTATTCAAATCTTAAATATTTAGTTTTTATAAATGTTTTTTAAAGCAGAGCTTTGCTCTTTTGCATACTCGGTCAGCATCATGCTATCAGACTTAAGAGCTATAAACTTAAACCCTTTATCTATCATTTTTTTAGCATCTTCTATTGTCGAGCACCACACCCCTGCTACTAAATTACGGTCCTGGCATTCTTTTAATACAGTATTTATTGCTTGATCAAACAAAGTTGTAGTGTAATTTTGAATGGTTGCTTTTAACGATAGTTCTAAATCTCCTGAACCAATAAAAATGCCATCTAATCCTTCAACTGCGCATATTTCAATTATATTTTCGATGGCTTGACTGGTTTCGACCATAGCCAAGGTCAAAATTTCATCATTTGCATATTCACCGTAATCTTTTCCGCCATATACCCTCGCTCTGGTTGGTCCAAAACTTCTGTAGCCAAATGGAGGGTATTTACATGCCCCTACAAAAGATTCGCATTCTTCTTTGCTGTTAATCATTGGGCAGATTATACCATATGCACCACCGTCTAATAATCTCATGATTTCTCCAGGAGTATTCCAGCTTGATCTGGCAAGAGGAACTGTTTCTGTTGTAGAGATCCCCTGCATCATTTGGATAGCCGTTTCTATACTCTGCAACCCATGCTGCATGTCTACAGTTACACAATCCCAGCCAGCATTTGCCATAACTTCTGCACTCCAAGAGTTTGGTATGTGCAACCAACCACAAGCTACTGTATTATTGGATTTTAATAATTGTTTTAATTTATTTTGACGCATAATATTCTAATTTTTATTCCACCAGTCAATAATTTCTTTATTAACTAAATGAGGTTGTTCTAATGTGCTTAAATGTCCACATTCTTCGATGACTTTTAGCGTTGAATTAGGAATGGCTTCTGCCATTTCTTCATGCAATAGTAATGGACAAATCCTGTCTTCTCTACCCGTTATTATTAGTGTAGGACACTTTATTTTTTGTAAATCTTTTGTGCTATCTGGTCTTCCTAATTGTGCTTTTACTTGATTAAAAAAACCCTCAATACCTATATTATTTGCCATGTCTAAAATAGTGTCTCTCAAATCTTGTTTTTGAGCATTTTTTGGATGTAACATAGCATCTATTAAAATAGTAGTTGTAATCTCTTTAAATTCTCCCAAATAAGCCATCCCCACAAATCGTTGTTGGTTAATCTTGGTTTGTTCTGAAGGCTCTTTATAATTGGTGTTCATCAAAATTAATTTGCTGATTCTTTCTGGTGCTTGCCTCAATAACTCAAATGCAATAATGCCTCCGTAAGAAAGTCCCAGTAAGGTGAATGAACCCGAATAATTATCAAGAATATTTTTAGCTACTTGTTTTAAGTTAGAAGCACTACTATTGCTTGCCACATGACAACTAACCATACCCCTTAATCCTTCAATTTGATATTTAAAAAGATTATGGTCACATAAAGTACCTGGTATCAAGATTAATTTTTCTTTCATAAAAAAATCTATTTTCTAATTAAATTGAGGGTGTAAACTTGATTTATAAACAACTACACTACGGCTAATTGTATTTAATAAATTAGCCAAAGAAATTTATAGTGACTTTGGCCAATTCAAAAAACTAATTCAAAAAACTAAATCAAAAAAAAATTAAACTTTCAAAATATTTAGTTCTGGTACCAATGCTTGGCAATAATAATATCACCGCCAATACTTGAAGACGCTGCACTATAATTACTAGAATTCACTGATTGCTCTAAAGTTGGGTAAAACACTCTTGTTGGTACTTTACCATTTGTAACTGTTGTTGCTAAAGGACCTGGAACTATTTGTGGAAGACCTGTTCTTTTTTGATCGCCCCAAATTTCTACTGTATTATTAAAAAACATAGCTATCCATTTTTGATTTATTAAGGTGGCTAAACTATTATCCCATGCAACGTCGGGCCTTGTCAAAAAACTTGCTGGCATTGCTAAATTCCAATACGCAAGGTTTGCGGCAATTCCTGTTTCATAATAGCTTTGGGCTGTAGAAGTTGTAATCCAATTTTTTAATCTTACCTCAGCTAAAATAAATTGTACTTCTGCATAACTTATGAATACAAAATCTAGTAAGTCTTTATTCGTTTGAAATTTTGATGTGAATTGAGAAGCAAATAATTCTGCATTTCCTCCTGTTCCTTGAGCTACTTCTCGAGTTGTACCATTCTTAACTCCAACAAAAGGACCTGAAGATACACTCGGAGCAATTGGTTTGTCTGCAAAAAATGCTAGTCGCGGATCGTCATCTGCATCATTATTAGAATCTACACCGTCTAACACGCTAACAAATTTTTCAGAAGGACTTAATCCTCCTAAAGCAGTAAGTAATGAGAAATCTGAGGTATTTGGTGCGACACCAGTAAAATTATAAATAGCAGCTTCTGCGTTACTTTCAATAAGTGGATATTTTGACGGATTAGAAACAATTCTATTTATTTGAGTGGCTGCATTTATAGACTCTTTATTTGAAAGTCTTAATAAATAACGTAGTTGTAAAGAGTTTGCCATCTTTCTCCATTTCATTACATTGCCTTTAAATAGGATATCACCCCCTAAGACAAACCCTTTTGTGTCGCTAGCAAAAGTCGTATTTGCTTCTTCTAGTAGCTCTAACACCTGCAGGTAAACATCTTGCTGTTTGTCGTATGCTGGCTGCACATTGCCTAATCCTGTTGCAGCTTGAGAATAAGGAACATCAATCCACAACTCAGTTAGTGAAGCCAAATAAAAAGCGTTCAACGTTTTTCCAGCACCGACATATGCATTTAACCCACTAGCCTCTCCATACGCAATAGATTCATTACTGTCTCTCATCGCTTTATATGCATTAGCCCAAAATTTGCCAAATAATCCTGCGCCTGATGCAAAGTCGTAAGCATCCAACAAATTTTCATTTCGATAGACTTTATACTGCATTATTTGATTTGTTAAATTCAATTGAACATTTAAATGCGAATTTAGTGGTCCAAAAATTGCACTAGGCAATAGCGTTCCCGAATTGGCTTCTATTGGTAAATTTTTATCAATATTAATCTCTTCAAAACCTTGTGTACAAGATCCAAACAACAAGGAGCTCAATATTATTAATTTAATTTTATGTATATTTTTCATAATGTTTTTTTTGATTAAAATGAGACGTTAAAGTTAAAACCATACGTTGCTGCTCCAGGAAGTTGCCCAATTTCAAAACCAGGCACAAAGCTACTTCCGTTAAAACTTAATACTTCTGGGTCAAAATGTCTTACAAAATTATCTTTAGTCCAAGTAGCCAAGTTTCTACCAAAAAGTGAAAAACTAATTTTTTCAAAAGGTGAATTTTTAAAATATGGTTTCAAGTCGATACCTAATGAGATTTCTCTTAGTTTTAAAAATGTAGAATCATAGGTATTGGCTTCAATGTTTCCTGCATCCCAATTGGATCTATACCAATCATATCCAGTAGTAGTCTGTGTATTTTGTGTAAATGAGCCATTTCCGTTATTAATAACACCATTTGGCACAAAGTTTTCTGTTCTATATGGAAGTGTTTCGGTAATGGAACCTGATCTGTAGAGCTGAGAACTTGTTAGGCTGTAAAAATCACCACCATTTCTGTAATCCAAAAAGATGTTTAAACTAAAATTTTTATATTGAAAATTGTTTGTAACACCTAAGGTCCAATCTGGGTTATAATTTCCTAAATTCTTTATTGCACTGCCCACTTTAGGCCTCATAAGTCCTCCAATATTTTCTAAAATAATATTTCCTTGAGGATCTCTCTCGTATCCTCTTCCATAAATATCACCCATTCTCCCACCTGGCCTTGCCTCAATTGTCGACCCATTTGGACCTGTTGCAATAATCAATGTTTCAATTCCATCAGCAAGACTAAGCACTTCAGATTTACTTTTTGCAAAATTAAAAGTCGATACCCAGTTAATGTTGTCTGAAACTATTGGTTTTGCCGTTAACAAAATCTCAATACCTTTACTATTAATCTCACCAGCATTAAATCTTCTAAAACTGACCCCTGAACTTTGACTAATTGGCGCAGTAAGTATTTGATTAGTAGTAGAATAATCATATAAGTCGATGTCGAAATTTAATCTATTATTAAGTAGCCTCAAATCAATACCAAATTCTAAAGCGTCTGTTCTTTCACTTTTAAGATTTTGATCGGTAACAACAATTGGATTTGTAACAGAACCTGCTATTACACCTAAATTATAAGAATTATTTATAACTCCTGGATCCGTACTACTACCTGTTTGCGCATAACTTGTTCTTAATTTTAGATATGAAATAAAGTCTGGCAACTTGGCCATTTTTGAAATTACTGCGCTAAGACCAACTGATGGATAGAAAAAGCTCTGATTCCCCGCAGGTAAAGTTGAAGACCAATCATTTCTTCCTGTAACATCAAAAAATATTTTTTGATCATATCCCAATTCTACCGTTCCATAAACACTATTTAGTTCTTTCTCAGTATCAACCTGAGTAAGTGCAGGTTTATCAGCAGCATTACCTAGACTAAAAATACCTGGAATTGCTAAACTATTTGTTTGCGCTATTTTATTCGAGATAACTTGTGCGTAAGTACTTGCTCCTGCGTTCACTTCTACGTTAAATTTATCTGTTATATCTTTAGCATAAGTAGCTAAAAAATCTGAGTTTAACTCTTGTAAACGCACATCTTGCTCGCGGTACATCCCATATCTGAAGGCAGGCTGCCCCGAAGCTCTTCTAGACTGTCTTCTGTCGTCATAACTATCCAAACCAACTCTAATAAATGCCGAAAGATTGTCGTTAAACTTATAATTTGTTTTAAAATTACCAAATATCCTATTATGCCTAAATCCGTTTAAATTTTCATTTACAACGAGATAAGGATTTGTTCCCCATGATAAAAAATAATTTTGATTCTGGTATTGTTGATTTGGTAACCAATAATCTTTATAATCTTCAAGACTAAAATTTTTCATTACCCAAAGCATACTATACATAAGTCCTCCGCTATTGTATCCTATATCAGGAACATTATCTGAATTGCTATAAACGAAATTTGCAGACAAATCAATTGAAAGCTTTTCAGTCAAATTAGAACCGAGTCTTATACCAACAGTATGTTTTTTATAATCTGTGTTTGGTACGATACCTGTTTTGGAAATTCTTCCTAAAGAAACTCGCCCCCATGTTTTATCATCAGAAAACGAAAACGACAAATTATTATTATAGGAAACACCTGTATCAAAAAAACCTTCTCTATCAGCTTTTTGTAAAAACGGTGTTGGCTCTGGATTAGGATCAATTGAGGTTGCCTGAGCAATTAATTGTCCATTTGTGAGCGGGCCAAAGTTCCCACCCCAATCTCGTCTATATTGATTAAGATTAGCACCTAAAAGACCACCACCACCATACTCATTCTGCTCATCCCAGAATCTATTTACTTTGTCAATAGCAACCCCTGAGGTATAGGTTACCCCTACTCCTTTCGTGTTTTTCCCAGATTTGGTAGTAATAATTAAAGCACCATTTGTACCTCTTTCTCCATATAAGGCTGCAGCTTTTGGTCCTTTTAAAACGGTTATTGACTCAAAATCATCTGGATTAAGATCATTTAAACTATTTCCATAATCAACTGGTAAATCGCTAGATACAGGATTACTACCTATACCTATATATGTATTAGATATTAAAACTCCATCAATGACAATTAAAGGTTGGTTTTTATTTGGGTTTAAAGATGTTTCCCCCCTAAGAACTATCCTTGAAGAGGATACAGCCGACCCATTATTAGTTGTTATAGACAAACCAGCTACTTTACCTGATAACTGCTGAGCAATATCACCAACTCGGGATTGATTTATGGTTTCAGCTTTCAATGTTTGAACTGCATAAGATATTTTTTCTTTAGTCTTTGTAACTCCTAGCGCAGTAACTATAACCTCATTTAATTTAGATGCATCTTCACTTAATCTGATAACTAAATTTTTACCGCCCCCAATAGCTACTTCTTTAGTGCTATAACCTAAATAACTTACAATTAATTTAGTAGCGTCATCTGATGCTACGATAGTAAATTTACCGTCAAAATCCGTAACAACTCCATTTTGACTTCCTTTGACAATTACATTGGCTCCGGGTATTGGTTGATTTGTGATATTATCTATAACAGTTCCTGTTATTGATTTCTCTGTTAATATTGATTTAGCTTGCAATCCCGTGTTTAAAAGAAAAAGCACTAAAATGCACAACTGTAAAGTGTACTTCCTGAACAAGGAACACTCCAAATTTTCTGGTTTTTTAATTTTACTCATAATTTTACAATAGATTAATTGGTTGGTTAGTTAGTTAATTTTAAGCCTTATGTGTTTAAATAAACACACTTAACTTTAAATAACAAATCAAATATATAAATTAATTTACAATGTACCTAACAGTTCGTAAATTATTTTTTTAACTTAATATTACGAAATGAATATTGGTCATGTTTTACTAGCCTTTTAAAATAAAAAGCTGTTTTCAAAAAAAAGGCTCATTAAATAATTTCCTTTTTAAAAAATATTTGATGAGCCTTAAATAATACATGTTAATACTTGAGAAAGACGACTTAAAAAACAACAAGAACTTCTATAAAAAATTTTAGAAAAACAACGATCACTATCCTACTGCAAAACGAACCACAAATCAGCTGTAGAATAAATATTGCCAGCAATACTTGATATTAATTGACACCATGT
This sequence comes from uncultured Flavobacterium sp., assembly GCA_937773775.1. GTDB lineage: Bacteria > Bacteroidota > Bacteroidia > Flavobacteriales > Flavobacteriaceae > Flavobacterium. The sequence goes on along the minus strand of CALJVL010000023.1, from coordinate 9,171 downwards.
CAATAATAATAAAAACTAAGAGAAAATATTGCAATGCACACGGAACACAAAATATAAAATTATTATGACGAAAATGAAATCAACATTTAGCGAAAAAGGAATATTTCTTTTACTGCTAAGCTCTGAGGTAATAGAAAAAATGTTGCGCTTAGAGTAGAAATTACGATTTTATCTCCTTTTGTTAAAAGAATGAATATAAGTAATATTAAAGAGGAATAAAGAGCGATCTAATACTTTGTACTCTCCTCTTTTAATATATCTCGCATCATTAACATCATTATTCCCTAAGACTTTAGGTAACAAAAAAGACTATTAAAGACCCTATAACTAATTGTTTAGAAAGGAGGATTAATTTTTTTACTAAGAGACCGCTACAAAGTCATAAATAAAACTAATTATTTAACCACAGTGTTCAAGAAGGAGAAGGAGAATGAAAAATAAATTATATGAATGCGGTCAGTTAAACACAAAGGCAGTAGTTTCTGGATAAGTTTATTGACCAATTTATGCCTTGTAGTTTAGAAGAGGTACATATCCTAGTTCCCTGTAATTTGAATGGTTTAACTCAAATCATCTTGCTAAGAATTCATTAAACAACTGAAATTATATATTATGCATAAAAAACCCCACGACAGAATTCCAAAGGATTATCAAGACTAGAACTCAATCATATCGCAAGCTTTTAGTAGCATACATGCTCCCGCTTTTGCACCTAGATATCTACCCAAGGTAGATGCTATAACCTCGCACCGCTGTGCTGTATTTATTTGACTAGTTTTATTTATACCCATTTTAACAGGATCTATAAAAAAATCTTTTACCATGACAAACTCTCCTCCAAGTATTACTAACTCTGGATCTAAAATATTAATAATATTTCCTAAAGCTTTTCCTAGCTTAAATCCTTGTTCTTGAATCAATTTTATAGAGAGTTCATCACCTTTTGAAGCAGCATCAAGAATATCATGATATGTATAATCAAATAAATGTGATTTACTAAAATGTATAGATACTTCACCATCAATAATAGCTGATTTAAGATCACCTAATAATGCGTTTCCACCAATTTCAGTACCCAAGCACCCTGTTTTTCCGCAATCACAAAGTCTAATTCCTTTTTTAAAATGAGTGTGATTAATCTTACCAGCAACCCCATGGCTCCCTTTAATTATATGTCTGTCAGCAATAATACTTAGCCCTAAAGCCCTACTTGTTTTCACTACTAAAGCATTGTCAACACCTTTTGCTTTACCAAGTATTTGCTCAGCTACTGCAATAGTTCTTGTATCAATATCCACAATCACAGAAAGGTTCAAATTGGACTCTAAATGCTCTTTAAGTGAAATAAGGTCTTCCAAAAAATAGTTAGACAATTCACTATTGGAATTCCTTACAGCTTCCTGCATACCAATACCAATGCCAATAACATTATTTTTACTAATACCAGCATCTACTATTGCTTTCTCGATGAAAGTTGTAATCTCATTTAAGCATTCCTGATCATTTGACAACGTAAATTCTCTATCTGTAAAGGTTATAAATATCATCTAATTCAATATTAAAAATACTTAACTGAATAAATTTTGAAAGAATTTCAACACCAATAACATTAAAAGTTTTTTTATTTAGAGAGTATGTAAAAGGTTTTCTTCCATTTTCCGAAGACTTTTTTCCTTGTTTTATTACATAATTTTGATTGCTCAATTCTCTTATTAAAGAGGCGCAAATAGGTATGCTGACATCTATAAAACTGGCTATTTCAGGAATTGATAAAGGTTCCTTATGTCTAGAAAGATACCTTATGATTTTCCTGATATTATCAACTTTCCGCCCCTTGACTCCAATACCATTTTCAAAGTCTAATAAATTGGTCATAAGTTTAATATTAATAAATTTATGGCGTAAATTTAAAAAAAAATTATTAACAGAGTAATTATTTGTTTTATAGCCGCCTTGTATTTGTTAAGCCTCTGTAAAAACGTAATTATCAACAATCTTAGTTTCACAGTTGCCCGATTTGAGAACCCTTCTAACTATTTTATTGGTTTTTATCACTTTTAGTTTTTTTTACGGGCTAAAATACGTGTTGTAGGTTTCCTAGTCCACAAATATTTTGGTAAAAAAAATTTAGAACATATTTCCTTAGAGTAAAAGCTGTGTGCAAAAGGCATTATAAATTAAAACATCTTTTTTTTAATTGACCTCAAGTCACTTTCTATTTTATAAAGATATAATAAGCTACAAGTTATATATCATTACACGATCTAGATTAAAAATTGAAGAATTCTGGAAAAAGAAAAATAATTTTTAAAATGTTGCTTAACTAATACTTGCTGGTTTTATTTGCAAATCCATAATGTTTATATAACTTAAGTATAATCTTACTTATTTACTTTTACTATTATTATCAAAAATCAGTAAAGAATGCAACGTCCGAATAATGAGTATTACAAATCCTTTTGTTTTTATAATTATTTAAAAGCTAATCTAAAAAATGATACAACTATTGAAAGTATTGAAAGTGAAATAGAAAAAAAGTACCTACATTTACGAACCACCTAATGACGATGGATTCATTTACGAAATAGTCTCAGGAGCGGTTAAATTAGGAAGTTATTCTGAACATGGTGAAGAGTTTGTTTATGATATTTTGCACAAAGGTGATTTTTTTGGAAATTTAAGATACCTGAACGGGCAGTTCTTTGAATTTTCAAAAACCTTGATAGACACTAAAATAAGAAAATATGAAATTTCATATTTTAAAAAAATGATAATCAACGATCCTTATCTATCTGATTGGTTTATATCCTATCTTACAAAGCGTTGGTGTATTTCAGAAAAGAAAATGGGTAATATCACCGGAAATAAAATTGAAGACAGAATTTCATTTGTAAGGAAGTTTTTCAATATTGAAGTTCATGATGCAAGTGGTGAGCAATTTTTACTTTTCGACCTATTGACTCAAAAAGATGTGGGTGACCTTTCTGGAGCCACCCGACAAACTATTTCAATTATACCTAAGAAAAAATCAATTTGAAACTTTGAGAATTCCTGGGAATAGGACTCCATCTTCTGTTTTAAAGTTTAAATCTAGTAATTCACTCACTAACGGAGCTACATCTTCTAATCCCATTTTTGGCACTTCTTTTCCGGTAGAAATTCCAGCACCCCAAGCTACAAAACCAGTTTCTATTTGTTTAAAATTAGGAAAGTAACCATGTGTACCTCCGCTTCTTGCTGTGATAACTTTACCCTTAGCAGAAGCTGACATAGTTACACCGGGTATCGGATCAAGTGCTAGAATAGCATTAGGATCTGCACCGATGGCATCTAGTTCTGGTCTTTCTACAATGCGAAATAGTTTTTTGTAGGAGTTTGGTAAGGAATTCAATTTTTTTCGAATTTTATCTAAGCTCACTTTATCTTTTTTATCTTTTAACATTAAAAAAGCAGCTGCGCCTGAAGTATGAAATTTTGCTTTCCAGAGTGTCGTATTTTCTTGCAATAAACCGGCCTCTTCTAGCCATATATTTGGACTTAAAGCAGAGTGGATATCAACAAATCCATCATCACCAACGATTATAAAAGTAGTTTCTCCAATAATTTTAGCTCTTTCAGCGGCCTCTTTAATCTTACCAATAGCGCGATCTATTGCTGCAATTGAAGTAAAGACTTTTTCACCATTCCTACCTTGTTCGTGCTGAAAATGATCCGTTGCTATCAAATGAATGGTCATTAAATTGGGCTTATACTTTTCAAGTAAATAAGCACCCATTTCCCCTGTACGATCTTCACGGTTTAAATAGTCACCATTAAAGGTAATAGTATCCATTTTTCCTAAAACAGCAAGCTCCATTTCTTTTAAGAGTCCTTTAGGTGTTTCATTATCTTCCATGGGTTTTATTCTTCCATAGCTACTATCCAAAGTCCAAACTTCTGGAATGTTATAATCTATTGGTGCACCAACGGAAACAGGCCAAATAAGACTTGCACTTATTTTTCCGGATTTTCGTACGGCATCCCAAAGGGTTTCGGTTTTAATTAAATCGCTTTCCCAGTACCAACGTCCTGTTTGACCATCTGGTTCAAAAGGGCTATTATAATAAATACCATGAGTTGCTGGATAAGCGCCTGTAATTATAGTTGTATGGGAAGGGTAGGTTACCGAGGGGAATACACTTCGTACCCCTAATGCATAAGTTCCCTCTTTTGCCATACTTTTAAGATTGGGTGCAGGCCACTTTTCATCTAGGTAAAATTCTGGTCGGAAACCATCAATAGAAATTAAAACTACATGTTTCGAAAGTGATTTATCTTGTGCTTTAACGGCGAAATTAAGCTGTGTTAATATAAATAATAGAAGTATATTTTTCATTTTAAAAGTATTTATTTTATGATTGATAGTTATAACGAGTTGTTACATTGTATTGATGTCTTATTTAAGAAGAACTTGGGCAAGATTTGCCCAAGTTCTTTAATAAAAAACCTTAATTAAAAGAGTATCGTGCTCCTATTTGCAAACGCCATGGCGTACCATTGATAGGTTCAGCTGCCACGCCTGTGTTCACGTCATACTTGTAGCTATTAGTTGCCTGGTCAAAACCAGTTGTATTCATTAAATTTGTTGTTCGTCCAAAATTATTATTTCGTCCCCATTCTTTATTTAATAAGTTCATAAAGTTGAAAGCGTCAACCGATAATTCTAAAGCTTGTTTGGTACTAGGAATTTTAATACTTTTTTGAAGTCTTAAATCTACTAGGGCTCTAAAAGGGTTCTTTCCGCCGTTGCGCTCTGCAAAAGAACCAAAGCTTTCTCTCAAGTACTTTTTAAATCCATCTGGAGTTTCTGGATTATTTAATATTTCGTTGTAGCCATCTATAATGTTTTGTGGTGTATTAGGGTTGTTGAGATCAAAAATATAGGCAATTTCATTGCTTAAATTAAAGTCGCCATTAGTACTTCTATTACCTCCGGATTGAAAAGAATATCGTGAACCTCCATCTCCAATGATAGTGGCACCTATAGTAAACCCTTTCCAAGTAGGTGTAGCACCGTTAACTACAATTTTGGTATCAAAGTGATTATCTGAAAACCCATAATTTAGGTCTCTTGGATCTCCAGAGACTGGAAGAAAGGTAGAGGTATTACCCACGCAGCAATTATAGGATGAATTATCTTTAGAGGAGTTTACTGTCAAGCTAGCATTTACATAACCATCTTTTCCAATTCTTGCAGTTCCCTCTAAAACAAAAGCTAGATTGTCCAAGACCCCATCGGAAGTTAAGACTAAAGTTCGGCCTACTTTGTCTGAAATTCTAGAATTGATCCAGTCCGCTCTACCATTTGCAGGAATAGTATTTGCTGGCACAAAAACCTCTCTTCCTTCATTAGTTGTCAGAAAAAATGGCTCTGGAACTAAATTTGCTTCTTGGTAAACATAATTATTAGTGGTATGACTAACAATTGCATTTAATCCTAAGCTATACCGATCTCCAAAAAAGTGAGTGTAATTAATGTTTCCTTTATAAATTGTTGGCACATTAAAATCCGGGCTTACTGCATTTATGGTTGAAAATGGTGTTACTCCTGCTGGTACGCCTGGTGCTGTACTAGGATCATTTCTATACGAAGGAAAATCTGGCACCGGCACATCAGCACCCGTAACATCTATAGCACCTAACAAAGTACCGCTATTTTGAATATTATTTACTTGTGCATAATAGTGTGGTTGTGCACTAAAAACACCTCCACCAACTCTGAAAATATCTTTATTTTCACCTTTCACATTCCATGTCAACTGAAACCTTGGTTGAATATTATTGAAATCTTCTGGTTTTTGATCCGTTCGTATTCCTAATTCGTCAAACACCAGAGGGTTGAATTCTGCGGAGTTTAAAAAAGCGGTTGCATCATAACGAACGCCAGCACTAAAATTCAAGTTTGGATTAAAATCAAACTCTACTTGAGCAAAAAGGGATAGATCTAATACCGTTTGTTTTACTAATGAGGACCCTTTTAGCGGAACTTCTCTAGCGTATCTCGAGGGATTTAAATTTTCAAAATCATCTAACGAATCGAAGAAAAATCGACCATTTTGCTCGTTAGACAATTGCGTTTCTAGATAGGTAATTAAATTATCTGTGCCGAAAGTAAAATTATATTTACCAGCACTAACATAGGTAGTGTTTGCAAATTGGAATTGCTTTTCTAGATTTGTTTCTGGGGTAAAACGTTGACCTCCTAATTGTACACTTAAATTTCTATTGTTTCCATTCGGCAAAACGGATTGTACTTGCACTATTGCTCTTGGTATGTTTTGTGATGGTAGTTCTGTACTTGGTCCAAAAATACGTTCTGCACGTTGATACTGAACTTTAAGCTCGTTGGTAATACTAGGGGAAAACAGAGAGCGTAACGATAGAAAAGTACTGTTTTCTTGGGAATTAAAATTAGAAAATGATTCTGCTACTTCAATATTTGAGTTATCACTAACACTAAAAGGATCGTCCCATTTATTGTAAAGATTTCTAAACGTTAATCGGTGCTTATCATTAATCTGCCAGTCCAACTTTAAGAATAAATTGTTTGCTTCAGTAACTCTATCAAATTGTCCTATTTGCTGAGAATCGCTTAAGCCGTAACTGTCTCTTCCTATTTGTAAAAAACGATCTGTATTCGACTGCGTAATTCCTAAACGGTTGGCATCATCATCATTCTGTATATTCGCTATAAATTGCGGATCACCAGCATCTTGTCGTTCATATACCATGAAAAAGTGTAGTTTATCTTTTACAATTGGTCCTCCCAGACTAAGGCCGTACTGCGAATTGTAGAAGTCTGCCTCCCTTTCTTGTCCTTGTATCGTAAATTTACTTTGGAGTGCATCTGCTCTATGATAGAAAAAAGCACTACCGCTAAATTCATTGGTTCCCGATTTGGTTACTGAGGTTATAGAACCCCCACCTTGGCGACCTTGTGCAACGTCATAATCATTTGTAGATACTTCAAATTCTCTAATTGCTTCTTGAGAAATAGTATACGGGCCTCGACCTATTTCACCCGCTGTTAGAGTATTTCTAAAATTAACCCCATCAATTGTTACATTAGTAGAGGTACGTCTTTGCCCACCCAAATTAATATCTCCACCTCCTTGTAATGGAGATAAACTAGTTAACCTTGTGAAGTTTCTACCTTCTGAAGGTAGGTTTTTAATCTGCCCTGCACCAATTTTTGTTGAAGCACCAATTTGTTGTATTCTTTTAGACAAATTGTTTGAGGATACCACAACTTCATCTAGAGAAGTAGCCGATTCTTGCAAAAGGAAGTCTACTGTTAAAACATCACTTAAATTTAAGGTAAAACCTCCCTGAATTCTCTCCTGATAGACAAAATATTGAGCTATGACTGTATAAGGTCCACCAAGAGGAAGTTGCTGTATTTTGTAACTTCCTTCTTCATTACTAATAGATCCAGTAGTAAATCCGGTAGCATTATTCTTAACAGTGATGGTTGCGCCAATTAAAGGCTCACCGTTTAAATCCTTCACAGTCCCCTTAATAGACGCATTGGTAGCTTGACCATAAGAGACAAGCATACCGCAGAAAATTGTCAAGAACGTCATACTACATTTAATTTTTTGTCGGTGTTTTTTGTTACTTAAAAAGTTTTTCATTTTCATATTTTTAGTTTGTGAAGCGAAACTATTTTAATATCGATTGAAACACATGTTAAGTTTTAACATGAACCAACAGCTTAACTTTAACTTTCATATTTTTTAATGTTTAGTAGATATAAGACAAAAAAATGCTCTGTTTACTAAAAAAAAACCAAACATCCTTTATCTTTCCGCACATACTCAAATTCAACGTCAGGATTACTTTGGCAAAAACGAAGGATGCTTACATAAAAAGCCAAACCATCATTACAATGTTGGAACCACTTCGGGAGATTGGCATTCCGGAAAACTAAATCAACAAGGAGTTCTGGTTTCAACCATGCGCGATGGTGCACCAAAAGGATATGCCTTTATAAATTTTAAAGGAAATCAATACAGTTTGGATTATAAAGTAGCAGGTAAACCCAAAAATTACCAAATAGAAGTTTTTGCTCCCGAAGTAGTTGAATAATACCTTTCTACCCGATCTGGAATTTCTTTATAGGCGGTAAAAATGACAAACTCGAATACTTCGTAGACAGGGACGAATGGAAAGCAATGAACTATATTGAAGAAATAGATCCATCCTATGCAACAGAAGTGCATGAATGTGATCTAACCGAAGAGTTAATTCCGAAAAGACGATCTTCTAATCCTATAGAGAGCAAGCATCTTTGGAGAGGAAAAATTCCAACGAATCTTGATATAGGAGAACATAAAATCGAGATTAAAGCAACTGATCAATTTAGAAAATACAATATCAAAACAAGTTCTTAGCTTGATATTGTATTTTGTTTGATTATTATATGTTTTATTTACAGATCTAAACAATTGTTTAAATTAAACAAAAAAATGTAACTTTTTTTCTTTACAAAAATATAAACGATTGAAATATCAATGCAATACATTAATTTACACGGTTTTAACAATAGAAGCCCTCTGGTTTACAATGGCTTGTCAAATGGTTATTTAGGTAAGCAATTGGCAAGAAACGCCGATTTAGGCGAAGGAGTTATGAATAGAAAATTGTCCTGATATAGATACCAATTGGCTATTAACTGGGAAAGGTCAAATGTTGATAAAAATGCTAATAATGATGTATTAGAGTCTTTAAAAAAGAGAAATGAACTATAGTAATTTAAGGTAAAATAATTGGAAGAAGAAAATAATCGCTTTTTAGACAATATTAATTTCATCAAAGAAAATAATTTATATGAGTAGGTATTTATTGGTTTTTAGTTTCGTTTAGTCTTACAAGCTGCGAAGTAGTTACTGATATGAATAAACGGATATATGAATTAAAAGCGAGTTTTAAAAAGTCACCCCAACATCATATTTCAAGAATTTTATAATGTTTTTTTTTTTTTTTTTGAAATTTAAACACAGTCTGGGTTTCGGTTATTTTTTTTGTTAGTTGATTTTACTTCCATTTTGGCATTAGAGAATTTTATGGTTGGATTTTGGTCAAAACTTGCTTCTGAAATAGTTTTTAGATATAAAAATGCTATTAGCCTGC